>NZ_JAGZUV010000075.1:0-13905 GCF_018379785.1 Desulfovibrio sp. | reverse complement strand
CCTGGCAGGGCGTCATCGCGCCGGTGCTCGCCAAGCTGCCCGTGCCGCCGGACAGGATCATTCCCATGCGCCAGTATCATGTGGGCGGCTGGTATCCTTTTGCCGACGCCCTGGGCCGGATCACGGACCCCAAAACCACGGTTGTGGTGGGGGCCATTCTCTGCGCTCTGGCCGACGGCCATTTGGAGGGCTTTTCCTTTGATTCCGGCGCGCTGCGCCTGACCTCCACAGCCCGTTATATCGGCGAGATGGACATCAACAGCCAGCTCAAACGTCCCAAGGTCTGGTTTGAAGTGGATGTGGAAAGCAAGGACGGCACGGAACAGAGCCGCCAGGTGGCCTTCAGCGGCCCGCTGTCCATTGGTTACCGCCAGTTGGACGCCGAACGCTGGCCCACCACGCGTTATCATCTGCTGGCTTTTGCCAGCGAGGAAGCCCGCTCCCGCGCTTCCGGACGGTTGCCCTACACGGCGGAAGTACGCCTGCGCGTGGAGGACGTCTGGGATGACGCCCCGCGCACGGACGACGACAAGGAACGCCGTAGCGAGGGCGAATTCAGCATTGACGCCATTACGGACAACCAGGGCCGCAGCGTGGACCGCCGCGATCTGGAAATCCGTCTGCAAACCCTGAAACTGGACGAAGGCTACTGGCTGGATACCGGTATTGTGACCGACGCCGGCTAAACGAGGATGACCATGCAGCAGCAGGATACCGATCTGGCCCGGCTTTGTCGCGATCTGGCGAAGGAATCCCGCCAGGCCGTGGGTTGGCTTCAGGACAATTGCGAACTGGTGGGCAACGAATGCGCGGCCCTGCAAAAGGACATGCGCCACGCCGCCCGCTTTTTCCACAAATGCGAGCAGGCCGCGCGCCGCAAGATGTGCGTGGGCGTTTTTGGTCCCAGCCAGTCCGGCAAATCCTATCTTATTTCGGCTCTGGCCCGCGATGCCAAAGGCTCCTTGCTGGCGGACTTCGGGGGCAAGTCCTATGATTTCATCACCCAGATCAATCCCGAGGGCGGCAAGGAATCCACCGGCCTGGTGACCCGCTTCACCACAACGCCGCCCGAAGGTCTGAGCGAAGGCTTTCCCATCCGCCTGCGTCTGCTTACGGAGACGGACGTGGCCCGCGTGCTGGCCAATACCTATTACGCCGATTGCGAACACAAAGAAGCCCCACAGCCCGAAGCCCTGGCAGCGGCTCTGGATGCCCTGGAAACCCGCGCAGTCCAATCTCCTGTCAGCGCGGGCGGGCTGAGCGGCGATGGCGTGGAAGACTTAAGGGATTACATTAACAAAAATTTCAGTTCGCGACCGCGCGTGCAGATGCTGCAAAAAGGATTCTGGCTGCGGGCCGTGGAGCTGGCTCCGTGCCTGGGCCTGGAAGACAGGGCGCAACTGCTGGGCCTGATCTGGGACAATGTGCCGCAATTCCAGAACCTCTATCTGCAACTCTGCGGAGCGCTGCGCGATCTGGGCAATCCGGCGGAAGCCGGATGTCCCATTGAGGCCCTGATTCCGCGCAAGACCAGCATCATCGACGTGGCTCTGCTGCACGGACTCAGCGAACCCGCCACGGACATGCTGACGATTCTGGGGGCCGAGGGCCGCAAGGCATCTCTGCCGCGCGCGGTGGTCACGGCCCTGACCGCCGAAATTACCATCCACATGCGCGAAAAGCCGGACGACTTCTTTGACCACACCGACCTGCTGGACTTCCCCGGCTACCGGTCGCGCCTGAAACTCGAAAATCTCAATCAGGAGCTGGAACGCCCCGGCACGCTGGAAAATCTCTTCCTGCGGGGCAAGGTGGCCTACCTTTTCGAGCGCTACTGCGAGGAAAAGGAACTTACCAGCATGCTGCTCTGCATCGGACCCGGCAATCAGGAGGTGCAGGACCTGCCCCGCGCCGTGTACGAATGGATCTGCTCCACCCACGGCGAAAACCCGGCCCACCGCGCGGGCAAGGCTCCGGCTCTCTTCTTTGTGCTGACCAAGATGGATATGGAGTTTGAAAAGAAAAAAGGCATGCCCTCCGTGGAAACGCGCTGGACCACGCGCCTGCAATCCTCCCTTCTGGACTTCTTCGGCAAACAGCACGACTGGCCGGAAAACTGGGACGGCAGCCATCCTTTCAGTAATGTTTTTCTGCTGCGCAATCCCAATTTCCGCAGCGAAGCCATTTTCAGCTTTGACGGCGACAAGGAGAGCGGCATCCGCCCGGAACAGACACTGTACGTGGAAGAGGTGCGCCAGGCCTTTTTGCAGTCGCCCCTGGTCCAGCGCCACGTGGCCGAGCCGGAAATTGTCTGGCAGGCGGCCATGACCCTCAATGACGGCGGCGTGGCCCTGCTGCGCGAAAAACTGCGTCCGCTCTGCAATCCCGAGCTCAAACGCCGTCAGATCACGGTCAGCCTGGACGAAAAACGCGAGCAGGTCCTGACCAAGCTCACACCCTTTTATAAAAGCGACGACCGCGAGGAATTGCGCCGCCGGCAGGAACAGCTTTCGCGCGCCCTTGTGACCTTGCTGGCCCGGCTGGCGGAGAAGCAGCTTTTCGGCGAATTTCTGCGCGCCCTGCAGGTGCGGGACTTTGACCTTTATGAAATCTGCTTCCGGGCCGGACAAAGCCCGGAGCAGGGGACGGCTTCCGTTGCGCCCGCGCCGGTGGTGGGCGCGCGGGTTTCCGCCGATGACATTCTGGGCGACATTTTCGGCGACGCCCAGGCCGTACCGGCGATATCCGCAGTAAAAGAAGAGGAGCGCGCCCGCGACACAGCCGCCATTTTCGCCAATCTGGCGCTGGAGCACTGGATCGGACGGCTGCGCGATCTGGCCGGTGATGCGGAGGCCCGCAACTATTTCGGCCTGCCCGCCAAGGAGCTGGACCAGTTCTGCCACGAACTGATCACGGCCGCCGCGCGCTGCAAGCTGCGCGAAAACCTGGAAACCGAGCTGCGGCGAAGTTCGGCCTACAGCAATATGGCCCGCGAACGCCTGGTCTGGAAGCAGGTCAGCCTGGCAGCCGACGCCATCAACGCCTTTGTGGACTGGCTGGGCTTTGACCCGCGCTTCAACGATCAGGCGGCGCGTACAGTTTTGTTCGGCGGCAAAAGCGTCAGTCTGTTCAATCCGCCGCCGGTCATCACGGGCGAGCCGCATATCGCGGAAGAAGAATCGCCCTATGACCGCCTCTGGTATACGGACTGGTTGCGGGCCCTGGCCTACAGCGTGACGGCCAATGTGGACTTTGACGGCCGACAGACCGTCAACCCGGAACAAAACAACCGCCTGCATGATATTTTGCGGGCGTTCAAGGACTAGCGCATGCGCGCCACAATCACAGCGGACCCTTCGCGCGGTCCCGGTTACGGCATTATTGAAATCCACGACACGGGCAATGTATCCGCCCCCGCTTTCGTGTTGCGCCGGGGCTCGGACGGCAAAACACTTTCCAGCGGCGGCTGGCAGGAAAGCGAAACGGCACTCACGCCCGACGCCTGGGACAATGACGGCGGCAGCCTGCGCCTGGCCGTGGGCCCGGCCGTGGTCGATGAGATGGACAATCTGGACGCCTACCGCATCAGCCTGCCCGGCGCGGGCGCCTGCGTGCTGGTGGTTCAGAATCTGGCCTATTCGCATATCAGCGGCGGACAAGGCGTGGGCGTCTATGCGCCGCCGCCCGAGCCTTTGCAGGCCATGCCGGAAACGGAGCCCGCAATGGAAACAGTAGAAGAGCCCGAACCGGCGCCGGAGGATAGTCCGGAACCGCTCCCCGCCCCGGCTCCTGTTGTTGCGGAACCTCCCTTGCAGATGGCCCGGGAACCGGGCGGGGAAAAAAGCGGCAAAGGCGGCCTGCTGACCGGCATTGTGCTGCTTGTGCTACTGGCGGGTGTCGCTGTGTGGTGGTTTGTGCTGCGCACGCCGGAAAAACCGCCTCTGCCGTCGGCCCCCACGGCGGCTCAAAACCAGACAGCCCCCGCCGCATCCGCAAATCAATCTCCCCTGGCTGCCGCCCGCGAACAATTGCGCGGCGAAGCCCGGCCTGAAATGAGTCTGGCCCTGGCCAAACCCATGCGCAAGGCCGGAGCCGGAGCGGAAGAAAGCGACGCGGCCTTTCTGCTGTTGGAAGACGCGGCCCAGAAGGGCAATGCCGAGGCCATGCTGCTGGTAGGGCAATTTTACGACCCGGTCAGTTCCTTGCCGCGCGGCAGCATTCCCGTGGATATGGGACAGGCCAAACACTGGTACAAACAGGCCGGACAGAAAGGTCAGGCCGAAGCGGCCGAAGCTCTGGACGCCCTGCGCGCCCATGCACGGGCCGAAGCGGACAAGGGCAATATTGAGGCCCGAAATCTGCTGCAAAACTGGAATTAGAGAGTGTCGTCATGAGTGTCTTTTCGGTTATCTCTGCGTCGAACTTCGCCTTTTATTCCAGGCGAGTACCAAAAAAGTACACTCCTTTCATAATAGGCTCGTTCTCCTTGATATAACACGAAAATCCATCCCATGACGACACTCTCTAGAACTCTTTCACTTTGAGATTGTTAACTCTACAGAGCCAGTCTGGTTTAAGAGCGTGTCGCACACGGCGCGCCGGGAGAAAATAATGCGTATGTCCGTCCGTCTGTGGCCGGCGCTGCTTGCGGCCTTGTGTCTGAGTCTGGCCGCCATGGCGGTTCAGGCCGAGCCGTCTCCGGTTTCCGTCAGCCCCTTGCTGCAACAGGGCAAAAAAAGCCTTTTCCAGCGGGTGGTCAGCCATCCGGGGGCCAAACTGCTGGCAGAGCCCAAGGCCGACGCCAAAGTGCTGCGGGAAGCGGTCGTCCCCTTTACCGTGCTCTATGTCTATGCCCGCAAGGACGCATGGCTTCAGGTGGGCCCCTCCACCACCCAGCCTGCCGGGTGGCTGGAGGCGGCCAAAGCCACGGACTGGAACCAGTCCCTGACCCTGCTGTTCACCCCGCGCACGGGACGCGACCCGGTGCTTTTTTTCAAAACCGAACAGGATCTCAATGCCCTCTGCGCGGCCGCCGATATGGAGAAGCGGCTGGACATTCTGCTGTCCGCCGCGGCCCAGGCCGCCAAGGGGGGGACGGTCCCCGCCGACCTGCCCATTGTGGCCAGCGAACCTGAGGGAAGTCAGGGGGCCGTTTCGGAAAAGCGTTTTTATCTCATGCCCATTCTGGCCATGCAGGACCCCTTTGACGGAGTGAAATTCCTGCGCGTGGCCTCCATTGACCCCGGCGACTATGCGAAAAACAAGAACGGCGGCAAAAACGGGCCGCCCAAAACCGGCATCGCCCTGGTCATCGACACATCCATTTCCATGAAACCCTACATTGAGCAGAGCCTCAATGTGGTCCGCCAGATCTACGACAAGATTGAAGCGGACAAGATGGCCGACAATGTGGGTTTCGCGGTGGTGGCTTTCCGCAGCAGCACCACGGCCACGCCCGGCCTGGAATACGTGTCGAAAGTGGTCAGCGACTTCGCCACGGCCAAAAACCGCAAGACTCTGGAAGACAAACTGGCTCAGGTGCGGGAGGCCGCGGTTTCCAGCCACGACTTTAACGAAGACTCTCTCGCCGGGGTGTACAAGGCCGTGGAAGCCCTGAACTGGAGCGATTATTCCTCGCGTCTGATCCTCCTGATCACCGACGCGGGCCCCCTGAAAAGCGGGGACAAATACGCCTCGGTGACAATGGGCGTCAACGAACTCAACGACTTCGCGCGCCAGAAAGGCATCTGGATTACGGTGCTGCATATCAAAAGCCCCGGCGGCGCCAAAAATCACGGCTACGCCGAACAGAGCTACCGCGCTCTGAGCAAACTTTCCGGCAACCGCTCCAACTACCAGGCCGTGGCCGCGCCCACCCCGGCGGAGGGCGCGCGCCAGTTCGCGGCTGTGGCCAAGGCCCTGGCCTCCGGCATGGTGGACATGGTCAAAAATACGGCCGCCGGCAAGATCATGACCCGCCCCAAGGATGAAACGCCGCAGCAGGCCACGCCCGAGCAGCGGGCGGAGCAACTGGCCGCCACCCTGGGGTACGCCATGCAACTGGAATATCTGGGCCGCGCGCGCGAGAATCAGGCCCCCAGCGTGGTCAATTCCTGGATTGCGGATATGGACCTCAAGCGGCTGGCCAAACATGAACAGAGTCCCAGCGTGGAAGTGGCCGTACTGCTGACCAAAAATCAGCTCAACGACCTCAGCGCGCAGCTCAAGGCCATTATCGACAATGCCGAACGCACCAAGAAGACCGACTCGCGCGACTTCTTCCAGGGCATTCTCTCGGCCTCCACGCGCATGGCCCGCGATCCCAATCTGCCCACGCAGGGCAAAAATCTGGCCGAGCTGGGCGTGCTGTCCGAATTCCTGGACGGCCTGCCCTACAAAAGCGACATCATGCTGCTGCGCGAAGAGGACTGGTACCGCATGAGCATCGGCGAGCAGACGGCCTTCATCAACCGCCTCAAGTCCCGTCTGGCCCGCTACGAGGAGTATGACCGGGACCGCGCCAACTGGGAGAGCTTCGGCCAGCCCAACGCCGGAGACTGGGTCTACCGTGTGCCCCTGAACATGCTGCCGTAGCCCGGACCAAGGATATGGAAGATACGGGCGATCTGGTCTTTTCCCTGCGCGGCGTGAGCAAACGCCGTCCCGGCCATGAGGGTTTTCATCTGCGTCTCGCGGCCTTTGACGCGCCGCGCGGCAGTCTGCTCGCCCTGGCCGGGCCCAGCGGTTGCGGCAAAAGCACGGCGCTGGATCTGCTGGCCTGCATACTCAGGCCGGATATTCCGGCGGCGGGTGCGGAACGCGACAACACCCGCTTTTCCTTCGCCCCCACGCCTGAACGGCGTGAGGACGTGCTGGCCGCCTGGCGGCGCGGCGGCACGGATGCTCTGGCGGCCCTGCGCCTGCGGCATCTGGGCTATGTTTTGCAGACCGGCGGCCTGCTGCCCTTCTTGTCCGCCAGGGAGAACATCCTCCTGCACTGCCGCAGCCTGGGCATTGTCAGACAGCGCGGGGAAGCCGTGGACGCCATTGTGGAACGCCTGGGCATCCGCCATCTGCTCGGGCAATATCCGGGCACGCTTTCCGTGGGAGAACGCCAGCGGGTGGCTATCGCCCGTGCTCTGGCTCACGGCCCCGGCGTGGTGCTGGCCGACGAACCCACCGCCGCCCTGGACCCCTGGCACGCCCGCAATGTGCTGCATCTGTTCACGGATCTGACGCGGGAATTGGGCATTACCATGATCATGGTTACGCACGCCCCGGACATGGCGGCGGATGTTGGTTTCACCCTGGTCCGCTTTGCCGTGGAATCCGGTCCCGACGGCGTTGTGGCCGATGTGCGCCATAAAGCCGGAAGGGGGTAAGCGTATGCGGACAGTCGCCCGCGCCTGCCTGCTGGCGCTCAGAGATTATGCCCATGAAGGCCTGCTGTCGGCCTGTTCCGTGCTGGGACTGGCCGCCGTGCTCACGCCGCTGCTGGTGCTTTACGGGGTCAAGTTCGGCGTGGTCCAGACCCTTACGGACCGCCTGCTGGAGGACCCGCGCACGCTGGAAATCTCGCCAGTGACCAGCGGACGTTATACGCCCGACTATCTGGCCCGCCTGGCCGCGCACCCGGATGTGAGCTTTGTGCTGCCGCGTACCCGCTCCATTGCCGCCACCATGGATCTCAGCCACGGCGAGGGGCAGACGCGTAAAACTCTGGTGGCCTCTCTGGAGCCCACAGCCCCCGGCGACCCCCTTCTGGCCCGCTACCATGCGACCGTCCCGGCCATGCCCACAGCCGTGGGAAAAAGTAATGCGGACGGTGATGCAGCGTCCCCGGCCCTCACGCCCATCGGCGTGGCGCTTTCCGCCACCGCCGCCGAAAAGCTGGGCGTGCGCCAGGGCGACCCGCTGCTTGGGCGGGTGGAACGCCGCTATCAGGGACAGGCGCAGAGCGCCCGCGTGCCCCTGCGGGTAGTTGCCGTGCTGCCCCTGGCGGCGCAGCAGAAGGATGTGGCCTATGTGCCCCTGCCTCTGCTGGAAGCCGCCGAGGACTTCCGCGACGGGCGCGCCGTGCCGGAGCTGGGCGCGGGCAACGGCTGGACGGGCGAGCCCCGGCCCGACGGCCCGCGCGTGTATCCCGGCTTCCGCCTGTACGCCCGCAATCTGGCGGCGGTGAGCAGCCTGCGCCAGGGCTTTGCCCGGCAAAAGCTGGACGTGTATACCCACGCCGAGGAAATTGAGCAGGTCAGTACCCTGGCCCAAGCCTTGAATCTGATCTTCGGCCTGATCTGCGCGGCGGCGGCCGCCGGTTTTCTGGCCTCCACAGCCAGCAGCGCCCTGGCCGGAGTCAAGCGCAAGGAACGGATTCTGGGTCTGCTGCGGCTCACGGGCTTTGCCACGGGCGCGCTGATGCTCTTTCCCCTGATGCAGGCTCTGCTCACCGCCCTGCTGGGCACGGCCCTGGCCTCAGGCATCTACGCCGTGGCCGCGGCGGTCATCAACCATCTTTTCGCTGCCAGCCTCAACGGCATGGAGCAGGTCTGCCGCCTGCTGCCCGGGCATTTTCTGCTGGCCTTCGCCCTGGTGGCCGGGCTTTCCCTGCTGGCCGCCCTGGGGCCCGCCCTGCGCGCCGCGCGTGTGGAACCTTCGGAGGTGATCCGCGATGTCTGATGTAAAGCGCCGTCTTCGGCCGCTCTGTCTTTGCCTTCTGGCGCTGGGCCTGATCCTCGGCGGCGTCCGTCCCGCCGATGCGGCCCTGGCCCGTAAAGGCAGCGTCAACCTGACCGATGCCTATAACCCCCAGCCCGCTGACGACGATATCGTACTGCCCATGCCCTGCGGCCTGAGCATGGTCTTCAAGCTGGTGGCCGTACCGGCCAAGGGATTTCTCTGGGACATGCCCGTGCGCCCCGGCCTGGACGACAGCGCCAACGCCGGGCGGGCGTTTTACGACCGGCGCTACAACGCCGCTCTTTCCGGCCCCTTCTCCCTGGAGGACCTGCCCGCCGCCTGGCGCAAGCCAGCTCCGCAGGGGCAGAATTACTACTATCTTATCGCCAAATACGAAGTCACTAACCTGCAATGGCAAGCCGTCATGGACGCCTCCTGCCCGGACAGTCAGAATCTTCCGGCGGACGCGGCTAGGCCCGTGACCGACGTGAGCTGGTACGACGCCGTGGACTTCACCCGCCGCTACACGGCATGGTTGCTGAAAAACGCGCCGGACGCCCTGCCCCGTTTCGCCGGAGACAGCCGCAATGTGGGTTTCGTGCGCCTGCCCACGGAAACCGAATGGGAATATGCGGCGCGCGGCGGCCAGACAGCGGGCAGCCAGCAACTCTTGCAGGAGGATTTCTTCCCCCTGCCCCAAGGGGCCGGCAAAGGGGATTACGCTGTGTACCGCCCCGAAGGCGCGGCCCATATTCCCGAAAGCACGGCCCGCATCGGCTCGCGCAAGCCCAATCCTCTGGGACTTTACGATACGGCGGGCAATGCGGCGGAAATGGTGCTGGACAGCTTCCGCTTTTCTCTGGCCGGACGCCTGCACGGTTCCGCCGGGGGCTTTGTGCGCAAGGGCGGCTCCTTTCTCTCCGGCGATGCGGAAATTCTGCCGGGCCGCCGCGAGGAAACGCCTTTTTTCCTGGCCGATGGACCGGCTCACGCCCGCGATCTGGGCTTCAGGCCGGTGATTTCAGGCATCAACACGCCGGGCGGCAACCGCCCCGAGGAACTGCTGGCCGAATGGAACAAGGCCGGTGAAAGCATGACTCCCGGCATGCAGGCGGCCCGCAATCCCCTGGAGGAACTGGACCGCATGCTGGCCCTGGCCCAGGACCCGGCTGTCAAAAGCAATCTGCAGAAGCTGCGCGACACCATCAAGGAAAACAACATCATGCTGGAGCGGCAAAAGCAGTTGGAGGCCCAATCCCTGCTGCGCACCGGCGTCTACATGATTGAAACCATCCGCAATTACGCCAGCCGCCGCAACAGCCTGCAAAGCCAGTTGCAGAGCATGGAGCGCGACAGCAAGGCCGCCAAGGGGCAGACCCTTGAAAAACTGCGCCAGATCATGGATACTGCCCGTAGAGGCCTTGCCATGCTGGACACCAGCCTGGACAAGTCTCTGACTTTCTACCGCAGCAAGGTGGAAGACGGCACGCAGCTTGCGCCGGACGCCCTGACCGCCGCCGAGGAATCGCTCGGCAAGGATTTCAGCGGCAGCGATCCCTTTAATGAAAATATGCGCCGCAATCTGACTTTGTTCCGCAACCACGTGGATTTGTTCCGCAAGAACAAACCGCTCGCGCGCGAGGCCATGCAAAAGGAAATTCTGGAACGCCGTTTCCAGTAGCAAAGGAGCACGACAATGGCGGAAAAATTGCGTATCGGCTGGATCGGCACCGGCGTCATGGGTTCGTCCATGGCCGGTCATCTGCTGGCGGCCGGCTGGCCGCTGACCGTTTACAGCCGCACCAAGGCCAAGGTCGACACTCTGCTCGCCCAGGGCGCGCAATGGGCCGAGAGTCCGCGCGCCGTGGCCGCCGCCTCGGATATTGTTTTTTCCATTGTGGGTTTTCCCAAGGATGTGGAAGAAGTCATGCTGGGCGAAAACGGTGCGTTGCGCGGCCTGAACAAGGGCGGCATCGTCTGCGACATGACCACCTCCAGCCCGGCTCTGGCCCAGCGCATAGCCGAAGCGGCTGCCGCCCAGGGCTGCGCCGCTCTGGACGCGCCCGTGACCGGCGGCGACGTGGGCGCGCGTGAAGCCCGGCTCTCCATTTTCGTGGGCGGCGACAAGGCGGCCTTTGAGCGCGTTGAACCCTGCTTTTCCAAGATGGGCCAGCGCCTGATGCACTGCGGCCCGGCCGGTTCCGGCCAGAAGGCCAAACTGGCCAATCAGGTGGCTGTGGCCGGGGTGATGTTCAGCGTTTGCGAATCCCTGCTCTTTGCCCAGGAAGCGGGCCTGGATGTGGCCCAATGGCTGGAATTGGTGGTGCCCGGCGCGGCAGGCAGCACGGCCATGGGCACGCTGGGCCGTCGCCTGCTCAAGACCGATTATGCCCCCGGCTTCTTCATCGACCATTTCATCAAGGATCTGGGGCTCTGCCTGGAGGAATGCCGCCGCATGCGCCTGGTGCTGCCGGGCGTGACCCTGGCCGAGGAGTTCTACCGCATGATGCAGGCCCAGGGCCACGGCCGCCTGGGCACACAGGCTCTGATCCAGTGCTTGGCCACGCTTTCCGGCAAGGAATGGCGCAAGCACGAATAATCTTTGCCCAGCCCGGCCGACATCCGCACCATGCCGGGACGTCGGCCGGGACCGCCGCATGCCGCGCCTGAGCCCCGCTGCTGTCGGGCTGCAACCACGCTGACAGACGTCTTTGTGAGGCCGCCATGCCCATTCTCCCGCCTCAGAATCCACTGGAAGACCCGGCCCTGGAACCCTACCGGGCTTTTTTGCTGCGCCGCAGCCGCCGTTTCACGGACGAGCTGCTGCGCATCACCACGCAATACGGCTCATTGCGCGCCTATGCCAATCTGCACACCAGCCTGGGCCTGCACCGCGTCGGCAATGCCAGGGGCGAAACCCGCTGGCGCTGGCGCGAGTACATGCCCCAGGCCGAGGCCGTCTGGCTGACCACGGACAAACTGAATTTTCAGCGCCATGCCAGCCACTGTTTCCAACGCAAACAGGACGGCATCTTCGAGCTGACCCTGCCGCTTGATGCGCTCGCGCACGGCGACTACCTGGAACTGCGCGTACTGCCCCTTGAGGCGCGGAATCAGCCGGACCTGACTGCGGGCAGGTCCGGCACGCCGCCGTTGCGCCGCGTGCCCGCCTTTGCCCATTGGGTGGAGCAGGATAAAGTTGTGCCCACCCAATGGTGCGCGCGGCTCTGGACCCCCGGGCAGCCTTACCGCTTCCGCCACCGCCGCCCCGGCGCGCCGGTCTTTCCCCGTATCTATGAGGCCCATGTGGGCATGGCCCAGTCCTCCCTGACCCATCACGACGAAAGCGTGGGCAGCTACGACGAGTTCAGCGGTTCCGTTCTGCCCCGGATCAAGGCCGACGGCTATACCGCCGTGCAGCTCATGGGCATTCTGGAGCATCCCCTGTACCGCTCTTTCGGCTATCAGGTCAGCAGCTATTTCGCGCCCAGCTCGCGCTACGGCACGCCGGACCAGTTCAAGGCCCTGGTGGATACGGCGCACGGCCTGGGCCTGGCCGTGATTCTGGATATCACCCACGGCCATGCCTGCCCCAATACGGAGCAGGGCCTGGCCCGCTATGACGGCAGCCGGTATTTTTTCAGCGAAAAATTCAATCAGTGGGGCACGCCCTCCTTTGATTACAGCCGGGAGATGACGCGGCGCTTTCTGCTCTCCAACTGCCGTTACTGGCTGGAGGAATTCCGCGTGGACGGCTTCCGCTTTGACGCGGTGGGCAATATGCTCTACCGCGACCACGGCGTGGACGATGATTTTTCGCATGTGGGGCGCTGCTTTTACGGCAAGGACGGCGAGCCGCGCGCGGATGAGGACGGCGAGCTCTATCTCTGCCTTGCCAACGCCCTGACCCACGAACTGCGGCCCCAGGCCGTGACCATTGCCGAGGAATTTTCCGGCATGCCCGGCCTGACCTGCCCGCCGCAGGAAGGCGGCCTGGGCTTTGACTACCGCTTTGCCATGGGCATTCCCGACTACTGGGAAAAGTGCATTGAGGCCCCGCGCGACATGGGCAGCCTGTGGTACGAGATGACCAATCACCGCCCCTATGACCGCACCATCAGCTATGTGGAATGCCACGACCAGTGCATCAACGGCGATGACGCCATGATCTGGCGGCTGCTGGGCGAGGATATGTATCACTATATGTCCGTGGGCACGGAGAGCTGGAATGTATCGCGCGGGCTGGCCTTTTACCGCCTGATGCGGTTGATCACCCTGGCCACGGCGGACGCGGGCTATCTCAACTTCATGGGCAATGAGTTCGGGCATCCGGAATGGCTGGACGCCGAGGCCCACGCCCACCGTCAGTGGTATCTGGCGGACCGGCCCGACCTCAAGTATGCGGGCCTGGCGGCCTGGGACAAGGCCCAGTTGTGGGATCTGGCGGCCGCGCACATGGAGGATTTCCAGCAGGCTCCGCTGTTCCGCTTCATCCATGAGGAAGAACGCCTGCTGGCCTTTGAGCGCGGGCGGCTGCTCTTCGCCTTCAACTTCCATGAGCTGGAGGCCAGGCAGGACCTGACCTTTGCCGTGACGCCGGGCAAGTATGTGGAGCTGCTCTCCTCCGACGAAACGCGCTTTGCCGGGCACGGCAACCTGAGCGTGACGCGCCCGCCGGTGGAACATTTCACCAAGCCCCTGCCCGACCGCCATGAACAGGACGTGACCCTGTATCTGCCGCCTTTGGTGGCTCTGGTGCTGCGGCGCGAAGATTAAAAAAACAAAAAATGGGGTTCAAGGGGTCGAAGGTTCAAATCCTTTCATCCCGACCAGTTATGAGATTACCCCAAAGGGAACTTGAGAAATCAGGTTCCCTTTTCTCGTTTCTGATCCTTGCCACTTCACGAAAAAATCGTCCTTTTGAATATGGGACGATTTTTTCTTAAATATATCAGCATATTAAAAATATAAAAGTGCAATATGGATGAAATCTTATTTTGTTATCGCTGTAATAATGCGATATATCTGCTGAATGCTCTTTTCATCTGCTGTGTTGATTATTTTAAAAAGCTCTGATTCCATATCTTCTCGCGTTGATAAATGGTCAAATGTCAATATATCATTCATAGATACGCCAAAAACAAGCGCAATCTTTGATAAAATAACCACTGATACATTCACCTCTCCACGCTCCACCTCTCCCAAATATTTCCCACTTATCCCCGCCTG
>NZ_JAGZUV010000008.1:0-69934 GCF_018379785.1 Desulfovibrio sp. | reverse complement strand
TCCAGGGGTAAGCCAAAGCGACAAAGGCTCTGGGCTTGAACAAAGTGAAAGCCGGCGCCTTTAGACGCTCGCCGGTAACAAGCCCTTATAGGGCTGGAGCAAACCACCCGCTATGCGGGTGGTTTTGATTGGCATTGGAGCATTTCAAATCTGAAAGGCTCTAATTCCGGATTTTGCCGTAATCCAGCAGCCAGGCGTTAAGCAAATCGGCCAGGACCGTGTCACCGTCGGCATAGGCCTTGCGCCGGGCCGCCTGAACAAGGGCGCGACGCGACGCGCTGTCTTCCCCGGCGTCCCTGCCCTCTTCCAGGCCGCGCATGAATTCCGCCAGCTGTTCCTGCAGACCCTCTTTCCGCAACAGGCGCAGCAAGCGGCTCTGCACATCCGGCGAAGAAAAAAGGGAAAGGGCGCGTATGCCCGCCCGCAGGGCTTCAGATCCCCGGCCCTGGGCCTCCAACTGGTCCATGAGCCGGAGCCAGCCCCCGCGCCAGAGCGGTTCCCGTTCCAACTGCGCGGCATAGGCCGCCGCGTCGAATGCGGCACCGGCAAAGGCCGCGTTCAGTTCCCGCTCCCGTACCTCGGGCAGGCCCAGTCGGCAGGAAAGCATGGGCCCGATGTGCAGCTCATAGCCGTCCATCCGGGCCAGACGGTGCATATCCGCCGTCAGATTCTGGCGCCAACGCTGATAAAAGAGCTTGCCGTTCTGCAGATCATGCTCAAAACGGCCCGGCGTCTGGCTGGTGTGGTGATATAACACGCTTTCCCCGATCACGGCCAGGCGGAGGCCCTGCCGCCGTACGGCAAAACAGAGATCCACATCTTCACAACCGTTGCGGTAGCCTTCAAAAAAGCCGCCGCAGGCCTCAAATACCTGCCGCCGCAGCATCAGGGCCGCGCCGGTAATGGCCTGCAGGGGGCGCTTTTTCCGTAGTACGGGATGGTTGCCGGGAAAATGCTCGTAAATATGGCTGACTTTGCAGAAAGGTGAAAAACTGATGCCGCAATGCTGCGCCGTGCCGTCGGGATAAAGCAGCAACGGCCCGGCCGCGCCCAGGCGGGCATTCTCAAAAGCCGCGCGCAGCGGCGGCAGCCAGCCGGCCGTGCAGGTGGTGTCGTTATTCAGAAAAAAGAGCAGTTCGCCCGCGGCGGCGCGCGCGCCCAGATTGCAGGCTTTGGCGAAACCCAGGTTTTCCGGCAGACGCAACGCCTTGAAGCCCGCGCCCCAGAGGCTTTGCCCCAGAGGCTCAAGCTCACCGACCGTGGCGTCCGTGGAGCCGTTATCCACCACCAGCACTTCCAGATCCTGACCGGCGGAGTGCGTCGCCAGGGAACGCAGACAGGCCGCCGTCATCTGCCAGAGATTCCAGACCGGGATGATTACGGAAACACGCATGCCGCCTCCCTTACTCGCTCAGACCCCGCCGTTCCGCTCCTCGCGGAAGCGTCGGGCGGCGGCCACGAAATTATCCGCCCAGCACGGCACGGCTGGTGCGAAAATATGGGTATAAGCGGCCCAGACCCGTGCCCGCGTCAGGCCGTCGCGGGCCATGCCCTCGATATGGCCCATCCCCTTGCCCCGCGTGAGCTCCAGAGCGCAGGAAGGCGCCGGGCCTTCCCACCGGCAGCGCGAATAGTGAAATTCATGCCCGCGCAGGCTCAGGCCCAGCGGGAAAAAAGGATTTTCCGCCCGCACCGTGCCCTGTACGTAGCCCAGGCCCTGGGGCTTGGCGCAAAAGCGGGCCGTCGCCGGAAAGACGTTGCTCATGGGCCAGAGCCTGCCCTCCCGCTCTATGCCCCGGGCCAGCAGCATGAAGCCGCCGCATTCCGCATAAATGGGCAGGCCCTCCCGGGCCAGGCGGGCCAGCAGGGGCAAGCGCGGCGAGCGGCTCAACTCCGGCGCGCAGTCTTCGGGAAAACCGCCGCCCAGGTACAGGCCGTCCAGCCCCTCCCAGGGATCAGGGCCGGAGTTCTCGCCGCCGTCCAGGAGGGAAAGACGGACCAGCTCCGCGCCCGCGCGGGTCAGCGCCTCCAGATTTTCCTGATAGTAAAACCAGAGCGCCGCATCACGCACATACCCGATGCGCGGCGGCGGAAGAAGGCTGGTCATAGCATCGCCGCGATCCCTGGGCGCGGAGAGAATCTCCACGCCGTTTTCGGCGTCTTCTCCTTCCACGGGTTCTTCCCCGCCCAAGGGAGAAACATCCCGTGCCGCCGCCAGCACGGCCGGAAGATCAAGGTGCGCGCGCACCAGGGCGGCCAGATCGTCCAGACGGCATTCCGCGTCCACGGCCAGGGAATCCCCGCGGCAGGCAATGCCCATATGCCGTTCAGGCAGGGGATTTTCCGCCAGGCGCGGCAGCGTACCCAGCACGGGCACGTCCGTGTAGGTTTCCAGGACGCGGCGCAGCACGCTTTCATGACGGGCCGAGCCCACCTGATTGAGCACCACGCCGCAAAAGCGGAGGCCCTCTTCAAAATGGAGCATGCCCTGGACCAGAGCCGCCGCCGTGCGGGTCATCTTGGTGCAGTCCAGGCTGAGCAGGATGGGACAGTCCAGAGCGCGGGCCAGTTCAGCCGTGGAGCAGGAACCCTCCACGTCCAGGCCGTCGAACAGGCCCCGGTTGCCTTCCACCAGACCCAGCACCTTTGGCGGGCCTGTTTCGACCGGATCGCCACGGAGCAGCGCCTCCATGGCCTGGATAAAAAGCGCGCGCAGCCGCGCGGGCGGCAGAAAGTAGGGGTCCAGATTGGTGGCGGGCCGCCCGGCGGCCAGGGCCAGCCAGGCCGCGTCAATATAATCCGGCCCCTTCTTGAAGGGCTTGACCGCCACCCCGGCGGCGGATGCCGCCCGCGCCAGCCCCAGGGAAAGCAGGGTCTTGCCGCCCCCGCCGGACAGCGCGGACACGCAGAGCCGGGGGAAAGCCGCTTGGGGTGGCGCTGTGCTGAAGGAGGTGGGAAGCGGCATACGACTCCTTATTCCCGGCATGGAAATTTTTTGTCGCTGGCAAGAAAGGCAAGCGGCCCGGCGCGGGCGCGTAGCCGTCTACGTAACCAAGCCGGGCCGCGACGCCTGACGCCGCCAGCGGCAAAAAGGTTCCATGCCGCCTAATGTTTGAAGGAGCGCTGCCCCGTAAACACCATCGCCACCTGCGGCCGCGCCTGGTTGCAGGCCATGATCACCTCGGCGTCGCGCAATGAGCCGCCGGGCTGGGCAATGGCCGACACGCCCTGGGCCACGGCGGCGTCCACGCCGTCGCGGAAGGGGAAAAAGCCGTCGGAAACCAGACGCGAACCGAGCAGCCCGCCGCGCGCCTCGCGCGTGCGCAGGCCGATGTCGGTCAGCGTGTCGTTCAGGGCGGCGTCGCTCGCGGCCTTCTGTTTGAGCTCGTAGAGCGAAAGGCCCAGTTCCTTGAAGGCAAGAGTGTCGGCGTACTTGGTGTAGGCCTTGTGCACGGCCAGTTCCACGCAGCCCACGCGGTCCTGCTCGCCGGTGCCGATGGCCAGGGTGGCCCCGTCACGGGCGAAAATCACGGAATTGGAGGTCACGCCCGCTTCCACGGCCCAGGCGAAGCGCAGGTCGGCCAGTTCGGCCTTGTCCGGCGCGCGCGTCGCCACCTCAAGGCCTTCCTTGGTGGAAGCCGTGGCGGGCAGGAAGTCGGCGTCCGTGAGGATGCGGTTCACAAAGGATTTCTGCACAATGACGCCGCCGTCGGCCAGACTCTTGATATCCAGGAAGGCCGAGCGGGTCAGCTCGTCCAAGCGGCCCAGGCCGGGCAATTCCATGATGCGCAGGTTCTTGCGGCGCTTGAGAATCTCCACCGCGCCGTCTTCGAAAGCGGGCGCGGCCACCACTTCGAAATAATTGGCCGCCACCATTTCAGCGGCCTCGCGGCTGAAGGGCCGGTTGACCACCACCGCGCCGCCGAAAGCCGCGATGCGGTCGCACCAGAAGGCCCGCTCCAGAGCGACGGCCACGCCGTCGTCGGCCCAGGCCGCGCCGCAGGGATTGTTGTGCTTGAGAATCACGGCCGCCGGACGTTCGGCGAGGTATTGCAGAATGTTGGCCCCGTTGTCCACGTCGGTGAGGTTGGTCTTGCCTGGATGCTTTCCGGCCTGGATCATCTGGGCTTCGGTAAGGGCGGAAACAATGCCGTTGCCCGGCCCGCGCCAAGTCAGGCCGCCGCAGGTCAGGGAACCCCGCTTCAGGGCATAGAGCGCGGCGGGCTGATCGGGATTTTCGCCGTAGCGCAGGCCTTTTTCTTCCTGGTCCAGGGTCCAGACGCGTTTTTCATAGACGAGTTTCTCCTCGCCCAGGATGATGGTCATGGTTTCGGGAAAAGCGTCCTTGCGGACAGTGCTGTACATGGCCTTGAGATCCGACATGCTGCCTCCGATGTTGTCGCCGGTCGCGGAAGCGCCTGCATAGCACAAAAAGCCTCCAGGGGCCAGAGCCGCCTTTCCGGCCGGGGCGGGCGCGTTGACGAACCGGGCGCAACAACATACATAACAACCCGGTAGGAAACGGGCCGTGGGGCCCGGCGCGGCGGCAAGGGCGCCGTGAGCACAGCGAAAACCGCGTTTTTTGCTGTGCGATCTTCACGTCGAACCGACAGGTGAGGCGGACATCTCACGAAGACCGGGCGACCGAAAAGGTGACGGCGCGGGAAGGCGCTTTTTCGCGGGAGTCGGCGAGAGCACGCTCTTGCCGGCGGTGCCGGGAAAGGGTCATACGGCCTTTTTCATCAGTCTGACACTGTCACCACACTGCCCAGGAGGTCACATGGAAAAGCTGCTCGCCCGGCTGGCACAACAACTGGACGCCATTGATGAAGCTTCGCTCATGTCGCTGTGGAGCAAATACGCCACGACCGCCAGCCGCTTCGAGCCCACCAAGCGCTGGGAGGAAGCGACCCTGATCTTTTCGCTGATCCAGGCCAAGCGCTGGAAGAATCAGCTTTTCAACTACTACTGGTCGCAGCAGAGCCGCCCCGGCGCGCAGGACCAGATTGAGGCCCCTGAAAGCCTTGCGCCGGACTTCGGATTGGAGTCCGCCGAAGTCCCCGCCGCCGGGCAAACAGGCGGACAGGGCGACCTGGGCGGCCGGCCCGCGCGGCGCTGCCGGGTTCTGGCGTTTCACCCCGCGCCCGGCGACGGTGCCGCCGAGTCTTCCACCCCAACCGCCCCTGCGGACTCCGGCAAGCCGGGCACGGACGACTAGCGCCGCGTCAAACGACACCAGCCCCTCCCGGGAAATACTTTGTCCGTTCCAGCGTCTTTTCCGCGTCCGGAGATAGCCAGCGCGAACAGCAAAAGTCTGCGGGCGGCAGTCGGACTGACGCCGCCACCGCCATTTGACTTGCCTTGCCATCCGGGATAGGTATCATTACGGTTTTGCGTGTTGTGTCCGCCCTTGCGCGGACGCCTGCGAGCGGCCCGGCCTTTCAGCGTCGACCCGCTCTCGCCGCACGTGACGCCCATTTTACAACCAGACCGCCGCAGGCGGATTCCAGGCAGGTGAAACAATGGCGAACACGGTCATCATCGGCGCGCAGTGGGGCGACGAGGGCAAGGGCAAGATTGTGGACATGCTCAGCGCCCGGAGCCAGGTCATTGTCCGCTTTCAGGGCGGCAACAACGCCGGGCACACCATCAAGGTCAAGGGCGAGGAAACCATTCTGCACCTCATCCCTTCCGGCATCCTGCACGACGGCAAAATCTGTCTGATCGGCAACGGCGTGGTACTGGACCCGGCGGTCTTTCTCAGCGAGGTGGACCATCTGGCGGCCCGCAGCATTGACGTGGCTCCCACGCGCCTGGGCATCAGCAAAAAGACCCATCTGATCATGCCCTACCACAAAAGCCTGGACAAAGCCCGCGAAGCCAAGCGCGCCGGGCACAAGATCGGCACCACGGGCCGGGGCATCGGCCCCTGCTACGAGGACAAGGCCGCCCGCGTGGGCCTGCGCGCCGGGGATTTGGCCGATCCCGGCCTGGTGCGCGAAAAAGTGCGCCACGCCCTGCTGGAAAAAAACGTCCTGCTGCGCGATCTCTACAAATTCGAGCCCCTGGACGAAAACGCGGTCTGCGACGAACTGCTGGGCCTGGCCCCGCGCCTGCTGCCCTATCTCACGGATGTGGACGCCCGCATCCATGAGACCATGCTGGCAGGACAGAACGTGCTCTTCGAGGGCGCCCAGGGCATCCATCTGGACATCGACCACGGCACCTACCCCTTTGTGACCTCCTCCAACACCGTGGCGGGCAACGCGGCGGCGGGCAGCGGCGTGGCACCCGGTACGCTGAACCGCATCGTGGGCATCGTCAAGGCCTACACCACCCGCGTGGGTTCCGGACCCTTCCCCACCGAACTGCTGGACGACACCGGCAGCTACCTGCGCACCAAGGGACATGAATTCGGGGCCACCACGGGCCGCCCCCGCCGTTGCGGCTGGCTGGACGCCGTGGTGCTGCGCGAAACCGTGCGCCTCAACGGCCTCACGGATATCGCGCTGACCAAGCTGGACGTGCTCCAGAATCTGCCCGCCCTGCAGATCTGCGTGGCCTACGAGCTGGACGGCAAGCGCCTGGAATACCTGCCGCAGGAAGAAGGCGCGCTGGGCCGGGTGACGCCCGTGTATGAGGAACTGCCCGGCTTTGAGGACGACATTTCCGAATGTACCGCGTTTGAGGAATTGCCGGGCACTGTGCAGGGCTATATCCGGCGTATTGAGGAACTCAGCGGCGTGAAGGTCTCCATGATTTCCGTAGGCGCGGACCGCCGCCAGACCATCGTGCGCTGAACCCGCGCCGCGCGGCAGCCATGAACGCAAGCCTGCTCCCCGCTGTGGCGGACCCGGACTTTGACCGCCTCAAGGCCGTGCTGGACCGGCTGGGCCAAGCCCCGCCCCAGGTTCTGCTGCTGGAAGGCGGCAGCGAGGAGCAGCGCCTGGATCTGGCCCGCTACTGGGCCTTGCGCTGCAACTGCCCTCAGGCCCTGCGCGGCGAAAGCGGCGCGCCCTGTCTGGCCTGCCCGGTCTGCCTGCAGATCGCCTCGGGCGAATATCTGGATCTGGCGGCCTATGACGGCCGCATCAGCAACCGCGAGGATGAGGAAAATCCCGGTCTGGTGCGGGCTTTCAACATGCAGCGGGTGCGCGAGCTGAAAAGCCGTCTGCGCGACGCGCCCCACGGTCAGGGCCGCCGGGTGGTCCTGCTCATGGGTCTGAGCCTGAACCGCGACGAAGCGGCCAACGCTCTGCTCAAAGCCCTGGAAGAACCCTCGCCCACCACTGTTTTCGTGCTCCTGGCCCCGCAGCGTGAACAGCTCCTGCCCACCCTGGTTTCCCGTTCCTTCTGCCTGACTCTGCCCTGGCCGGACAGCCGGGCGCGGGACGCGGCTCTGGCCCCCTGGGAAGAGGCTCTGGCCGTCTTTCTGCGCGACGGGCAGGGCTTTCTGGACAAGGTTTCAGCCCGTGGAGCCATGGACGCGGCCCTAGCGGGCCGCCTGCTCCTGGCCGGGCAAAAATCCCTGAGCCGCGTATTGGCCGACGAGGCCGAGAGCCCGCTGGACACGGCCCTGGCCGATCTGGACGCGCGCGGCCGGGCCGTATGCTGCCGCTGGCTGGCCGAAGCCCAGGATATGCTCCAGTACGGCGTCACTCCGGCCCGCGTGCTGGAGGCCCTGGCCGCGCGGCTCTTCGTGCTGCGCCGGGACGCCGTGCCCCGGAACCGCTAAGCGGCCACACCCCGGCCGACCCCCGTCAAACATCCTGTTCCACAAAACGGACAGACGCATTGTCCCAGTATTTTCTGAAAATCCGCTCATCTCTTCCGTCCAGGTTCACCTGCCACATGCGGAAAATGACCAGGATGTCCTTGGGCTGCCGGCGCTCGCGATAGGAGTAACAATAGGTCATGCCGATCTTTTTCATAACCGCGCCGCTGGCGGAGTTATTCACGTCATGCGTGGCCGTGGCATAAGGCGTCCCCTCCCGACGCAGTTCCTCCAGCACGGCCCGGCAGGCTTCCGTCATGAAGCCCCGGCCCCAGAACTCCCGCCGCAGGGCGTAGCCAAGATCATGACTTGCATCCGCGGCCACCCGCACATAGCTTACGGGCGTGCCTGCGGATTTCGGGCAGACGGCCCAACAGCGCGCCGCCGCCCCTCTCCATGCACTGCCCGCGCACAGAAGAGCGGCCGCTTCCTCTGGTCGCTCCAGTGGAAACATGGGCAGAAAGACGTTGGTTTCCCTGTCGCTCATAATCCGGAACAGCGCGGGGCCGTCGTCCGCCGCAAAATCCCTCAGGACAGGGCGCTCTGTTTCAAGAATCGGCACGTCAGGCATGAGTTCCTCTCCCGGACGGCGCGCCGCCGGTCCGGGCCGGGGCCGCGCAACGTCCACATCTATGTTTCATCTATGAGAATATATGCGCAATTGACGCATTCCCTGCGTGAACGGTTCCGTTACGAGAAACGCCGCGCCAGCCGCAGCCAGCCCAGAAAGGCCGCCCCGGCCACCAGGCAGGAGATGCTGCCCGCGGCGGTCACCGGCCCGCTCCAGAACGGCAGGGAACAGAGCAGCATGGACAGGCTGCCGCAGAGCAGGGCTCCGCTGTTGATGAGCGAGGTCACCGCGCCGTTGTCCCCCCGCACGCATTGCATCAGCAGCACCGTGGACGGCGGCCGGATGGCGCTGCCGCAAAAACTCACCGGCACATAGAGCAGCGCGAAATGCCACGGCCCCGCGTTGCCGAAGAGCAGGAGCAGGCCCCCGGCCACGCAGACCAGCAGCAGATGGACGGCAATAACAAGGCCGCGCCGCCAATGCCGGAAAAAGCGCATGTGCAGCAGCGGCCCCAGCAGGCTCATGCCCGCGTTGAAAGCGAAAAACCAGCTGTATTCCTGGGCGGACAGGCCGAACCGGGTCTGGAAGACATAGGACGAGACCGCCAGATAGGCCATGAAAGGCATGCTCATGGCTGAAAAGAGCAGCAGGGGCGCGCCGAAGCCCGGCGTACGCAGAACCACGAAAATCCGCCCCAGGGCCTTGAAGACGGAACCCTGGGTGGCCCTGGCCCTGGTTTCCCTCAGGGCCAGGCCTCCGGCCAGAGCCAGAAGCCCGCAGCCGGCCAGACACCAGAAGATGCCGCGCCAGTCGGTGAGCAACAGCAGGCCGCCGCCCGCCACAGGGGCCAGCATGGGGGCCAGGATGGTCACGGTCTGAATCCAGGTGACCACTTTTTCCATGGCCGCCCCCCGCAGAATGTCCTTGACCACGGCCAGGGACATGGAGCTGACGGCGCCGCTGCTCACGGCCTGGAGGCCGCGCCAGAACAGCAAGGGGCCGATGGAACCGGCCAGGGCGATACCCACGCTGGACAGGACATAGAACACGCCGCCGGCGAGCAGCACCGGCCTGCGGCCGTATTTGTCGCTGAGCGGGCCCCAGGCCAGCATGGACAGGGCAAAGAGCAGCAGAAAACCGCTCACCGTGAGGCTGGTCAGGCTGTAGGTGGTGTTCAGGGCCTCGGCCATGTGCGGCAGGGCGGGCAGATACATATCCGTGGAAAGCGGAGCAAAGGCGCTCAGAAACGCCAGATAGGCGATCAGCCGCCGGTTGCCCCACGCGAACACGCTCCTGGACATAGCCTTCCTTGCAGACAGCATTGCTATTTTTCGGGCCGGCGCGGTCCGGCGCCGGACAAAGCGGACAAAAAAGCTCCCCGCCACGAGGGGAGCTTTTTGCGATGCAGGTTTCAGGAAAACCGGCGGTAAAAAACCGCGCGGCTTATTTCCACAAATTGCCGTACTTGGCCGCAATAGCGTCGGTGCGCTCCACCAGCTTGTCCACTTTGGCGTCAAGGTCGTCGTAATTGATCGTGCCCACTTCCCGCGCGAGCAAATAGCCGAGATAGCCCTTGCCCTGGCTGAAGACCCAGCACACGCTGTAGACCGATCCCACATTGGGGCGGTCCTTGAATTCCGGGGCCGTACTCAGCAAAAGGCGCAACTCTGGCGCGTCCTTTTCTTCATCGGCATTGAGCGTGAACAGATTGCTCTGGTTGAAACGCTCCTTGAGCTTGGTGCTCAGGCGCGCGCCGATGCTGTCGTCGCCCTCGATCTGCACGCTGATCAAGGTGACGCGGTCCACGCCTTTTTCCGGCTTGTCCTGGACGGGTTTGCCCGCCTGAGGCGCGGCGGGCGTGGCCGCCAAGGCCGTGCCCGCAAGAGCCAGAACGCAGATGAAGGCCAAGGCACCGAACAATTTTTTCATATGGTTTTTCCTCAGTACAACAGAAATTATGACCAGCCGCCGTTGACCATGCCCCAGGCAGAGATGGGCGGCATATGCTCATGCGAACCAATTCTATACAATCTTTAGAAAAAGGCCAAGAGGGATGGACGCTCCGGACAGAGGCGACTAAGATATCATAATTTATATATTATTTAAAATAGTTACATGCACAACTACTTGTAAGGCCGCTCCGCGCCAGCGTTGGGCAAAGTCACTCTGCCAACGAGCGGAAAGCAGATTGACGCTGCGCAAGGCCCGCGAAACGGGCCTTGCGGTCACGCTGAAGGGCCTGAGGTTTTCAGCTTAAGTTTCCACGAGTTCAACAGTGCTGTACACATCCTGGATCTTGAAAAGCAGATCCCCGATGCGCTGTAATTCGCGCGCCAGAATATGAATCACGAAGCCGTCCACTTTGGCGGCCTCATCCATCAATTCCAAGAGGGAGGCAAAGCCCATGACCGAGGAAGAGGCCATGGAAACCAGTTCCCGCAGCCCTTCCGCGTTCTGTTCCTCCAACAGCTCTTTTTCGCCACGCAACGCCAAGGGGGAAAAGCGATAAGAGCGGATTTCCTCTCGGGGCCGGTCGTCGCCTTCATCGTCGGGGGAAGGAGATTCCCGTGGGGCGGGGGAGCTGAGCAGGGCCTGGGCCGCATTCTGGAGCATGGCCGCCAGAGCGATGGGGGCAGGTGGGGCGGGCCGGGCCTGTGAACGCTGACGGCTCGGGGAAGAACTGGGCATACGATGCCTTCAAGGATTTTTTTGATGGGCCTTCAATATGAAAAGCTCCGGGTGCTCAAAACCGTCCTTGGAACGGCGGGCATATTTCCGGCAAGCCGGTATTGCATTAGCCCACACCCGGAAGAGATGACAGAGAATGCGCCAGAAGAAAGGCGCAAAAAAAGCCATGCTTTCGGGACGGCGGGCCGCCAAGGAATAAAGATGTTTTGAAGCACCTGTGAAAGGCAGGGCAACACATTTTTGGGCGGTAGTCAAGGATCCCTTGGGCCTGTCGCAAAGGCGACGTTTTGTGTGGCCCGCGACGGAGGTTTGCCGCGTCCCGCCCTTGAGCCGCGCGCGCGGAAAGGCTACACTGCCAAGGTTCTTCCTGAGCGAAATCCATCCGCAAGGAGCCATCCCATGCAGCGAACCCTGATCATCGACGCCCTCAACGCCGAAAAGGCGCAAAACGCCATTACCATCTGCGGCTGGGTGCGCACCCGCCGCGACGCCAAGGGCTTTTCCTTTGTGGAGATCAACGACGGCTCCTGCCTCGCCAACATGCAGTGCATTGTGGACGAAGGTACCGAGGCCCACGCGGCTCTGGGCGAAGCCAATACCGGCGCGGCCCTGGCCGTGGTCGGCGAGCTGGTGCCCTCGCCGGGCAAGGGCCAGACATGGGAAGTGCGGGCCAAAAGCGTGACGGTCTTCGGCCTGGCCGATCCGGAAGCCTTCCCGCTTCAGAAAAAGCGCCATTCCGACGAATTTCTGCGCGGCATCGCGCACTTGCGCGCGCGCACCAACAAATACGGGGCCGCCTTCCGCATCCGCTCCGAAGCCGGACGCGCCGTGCACGACTTTTTCCACGGGCGGCGCTTCGCCTGGGTGCACACCCCGGTGCTCACCGGCTCGGACTGCGAGGGCGCGGGCGAAATGTTCCGCGTGACCACCCTCGCGCCGGGCGAGAAGAGCGCGGACGGCGACTTTTTCAACCGCCCGTGCAATCTCACCGTGTCCGGCCAGCTGGAGGCAGAAGCCCTGGCTCTGGGCCTGGGGCGCGTCTACACCTTCGGGCCCACCTTCCGGGCCGAAAATTCCAACACTCCGCGCCATGCCGCCGAATTCTGGATGATCGAGCCGGAAATGGCCTTCGCGGACCTCACCGACCTCATGGAACTGGGCGAAAGCCTCACCCGCCACGTCATCGAACATGTGCTGGCGCACTGCGAGGCGGACGTGAAGCTCTTCGACAACTTCGTGGACAAGGGCCTTCTGGAACGCCTGCAAGGCATGCTGCGCCAGCCCTTCGCCCGCGTGCCCTATGCCGAGGCCATCCGGATTCTGGAGGACAGCGGCAAGGAATTCGCCTTTCCCGTGACCTTCGGCGTGGACCTGCAAACCGAGCACGAGCGTTATCTGGCCGAGGAGCATTTTCAGCGGCCGGTCATCGTTTACGACTATCCCAAAGAAATCAAAGCGTTCTACATGCGGGCCAACGACGACAATGAGACCGTGGCGGCCATGGACATGCTGGTGCCGCGCATCGGCGAGCTTATCGGCGGCTCCCAGCGCGAGGAGCGCCTGGACCGGCTGGAAGCCCGCATCCGCGAGCTGGGCCAGAATCCCGAGGATTACTGGTGGTATCTGGACCTGCGCCGCTTCGGCAGCGTGCCGCACGCGGGCTTCGGCCTGGGCTTCGAGCGCCTGCTGATGCTGCTCACGGGCATCACCAATATCCGCGACGTGATTCCCTTCCCGCGTACGCCGGGCAATCTGGAATTTTAGCGTCAGCCCAATATGCCGTACAATGCAGTCCGCCCGCCTCATGGACGACCATAAGGCGGGCGGAAGGCAAAAAGGCCATTACCCGGCGTTTCCTTAAATATCCTTGTAGCGGCCGCCGTTGGCCGCCGAGCTGACCAGATAGGCGTAGCGCCGCAGCACCGGATAAGGGCAGTCCTTTTGGGGCCGGACCAGTCCGGCGCGGCGTTTTTCCAGTTCAGCCTCTTCCACCAGCAGATCCAGCTTACGGCCCGGAATGTCGATGCGGATCATATCGCCCTCGCGCACCAGGGCGATGATCCCGCCGTCGGCGGCTTCCGGCGAGATGTGGCCGATGGCCGCGCCGTTGGTGCCGCCGGAAAAGCGGCCGTCCGTGAGCAGGGCCACGTCCTTGCCCAGGCCCATGCCGGTGATGGCGGCGGTGGGCGAAAGCATTTCGCGCATGCCCGGCCCGCCGCGCGGGCCTTCATAGCGGATCACCACGCCGTCGCCGGGCCGGATCTTGCCGTCCAGAATGGCCTGCATGGCATCCTCTTCGGATTCGAACACCCGGGCGCGCACGTCGCGGCGCATCATTTCCGGAGCCACGGCCGACTGCTTGACCACCGCGCCGCCGGGCGCGAGGCTGCCGCGCAGAATGGCGATGCCGCCCTGTTTGGAATAGGCCTGGCCGATGGGATGGATCACGTCCGGATCCTCAATGCGGGCATTAAGCGCCTTGAGGTTCTCACCCACGGTTTTGCCGGTGACGGTCAGACAGTCCTTATGGATCAGCCCCAGCTTGTCCAGTTCGCTCATGACCGCCGGGATGCCCCCGGCATTGTCCAGATCGACCATGAAATGCTTGCCCGCCGGGGAAAGTTTGCAGAGATTGGGGCTCTTGCGGCTGACCTCGTCGAAAACTTCCAGGCCCATGTCCAGGCCCGCCTCGCCGAACACGGCGGGCAGATGCAGCACCGTATTGGTGGAGCAGCCCAGGGCCATGTCCACGGCCACGGCATTGGCCACGGATTCGGGGGTGACGATGTCCAGCGGACGGATATTGTTCTTGAGCAGATCCATGACCCGCATGCCCGCGGTTTTGGCCAGGCGCACGCGCGCCGCGCTCACCGCCGGGATGGTGCCGTTGCCGGGCAGGGCTACGCCGATGGTTTCGGCCAGGCAGTTCATGGAGTTGGCCGTGAACATGCCCGCGCAGGCCCCGCAGCCGGGACAGGCCCGCTCGGCCATGCGCTCCAGCTCGTCCTCGCTCAGAGTGCCGCTGCGCACCCGGCCCACGGCCTCGAAGACCGTGATCAGGTCGCCGCGCGTGTGCGGCCCGAGATTGCCGGGCAGCATGGGCCCGCCGGAAACCAGCACCGAGGGCAGGTTCAGGCGCATCATGGCCATGAGCATGCCGGGCACGCATTTGTCGCAGTTGGGGATGAAGACCAGGGCATCAAAGGCGTGGCCCCTGGCCATGATTTCAATGGAATCCGCGATGAATTCGCGCGACGGCAGGGAAAAACGCATGCCCTCGTGGTTCATGGCGATGCCGTCGCACACGGCAATGGCCGGAAACTCCAGGGGCGTGCCGCCGGCCATGCGCACACCGGCCTTGACGGCCGAGGCCAGGGCATCCAAATGCATGTGGCCGGGCACCACCTCGCTGGCGGCGTTGACCACGCCCACCAGGGGGCGTTCCATTTCCTCCCTGGTCAGCCCCAGGGCGTAGAGCAGGGAACGGTGCGGGGCTTTTTCCAGCCCGCTCTTCATCTTTTTGCTGCGAGCATCATCCATGGCGGCAATCCTTTGAGGTAAAAAACAACACGACCCGGCGCGATCTCGGCATGCCGGGCAACGGATTTGTCATACGGCAAAAGTCCGCGCCCGTAAACACGCGCGGCGCGCGGGCCCAAGGCAGACGCATCTAATTCCAGGTTTTGCGGGTCTCTTATTTGCCGTGATGATCCGTCAAACCCAGCCTTTTGTGTGCTGGCTGCGTCATCCGGCGCTTTTTGCTGCTCATGTACTTGAGTACACTCCGCGCAAAAAGTGCCATTTTCCTTGCCAGCACGCAAAAATCTTGCTTCAGCCGTTGCGACGCAGGAAGCTACGGATTTTAGGATTCTCCCGGCACCAGCCATCCGCCTGCGCTTCGCTCCGGCGGAGCAAAGGTGACTTCGCCTCTTTTTTGTTCGTTCCCCAATCTATCAGGAATAAGACTTATTAGATGCGTCTGCCCGCCGCGCGGGCCGTCATAGCGGATCACCACGCCGTCGCCGGGCCGGATTGCCGCCCGCATCCACCGGGCGAAACCTATGCGCGGCCGACGGCCGGAAACAAACTCAGGCCGTGGCCGCCGGGCCGGAATAATGCACGTGCACGAGCCGCCATCCCCGACCGGGCCGCCGGACATAGACCTGGCTTTCCCGGCCGCTGGTGTGCCGCTCGCCGTTGTCGGCGCGTCTGGTGGCCGTGAACTCCCAGTCGAATTCCGCCACGGCCGCGTCGCCGTAAAGATGGATGGCCGGCTCACCCGTGAGCCTGAGTTCACGCCTGGAAAAGGTATTCGCCATGGTTTTGGTATAAAAGTTGTCCCGGATGGCTTCCCAGCCGCGCTCATGCCCGCGCGGATGGATAAAGGAAGTTTCCGGCGCAGTGTCCCAGACCTGTTCCGCCAGTTCCGGCTTGTCCGCGTGGATGATGGATTCGCGGTACATTTCGATTTTTTCGCGCAGTTCTTCCCCGGCATTGTCCTGATCTGTTGTCATAGCTGTTCCTTCGGATACGCGCGCGGTTCCGGCGTCAAAGCGGAAGCCGCGCGCCTTTGTTGCGGTTAAAACGTGCCCTTGCGAGGCGGGTTGCCGGAAAAATCGGCAATGACGTATTCGCCGTGTTCAAGACAAAGCGAGGCGAACACCGGATTGTCCGCGCTGCCGTAGATGCCCTTGATCAGCGGCTGGGCAGCCAGGACGCGCTCCTTCACGGCCATGTCGTCCGTCAGCGCCATCTTGCCCGTCAGGCGCAGCCAGGTCATGTCCTGTTTCACGGCGCAGATTTCCACCGCCGGATTGGCCTGCAACTGCTTGAACACATCCTTGTTTCTGGCCGTGCAGAACCAGAGCTTCCCGTCCTGCTCAAACTGGAACTGAAAAGCGCGCACCCTGGGCTGCGTGCCGTCCATGGTGGCGATGAAGCACATGGGCGTTTCCGACAGAATCCGCGAAATTTCCTGCAATTCCTTACTCATGACATTCTCCTTGCGGCGGGAGTATTGCGTCCCGTTTCAGATTTTCCAGTACCGCGCAAAGGCCCCTGACGCAGGCCTCCCGCTCTTCCCGGTCCATGCCGCGCCAAGCCGTACGCAACATGGCAGCGGAGATTTCCTCCTGCATGCCGCGCAGGCCCTCGCCCCTGGCGGTCAGCACGATGCGCTGCACCCGCGCGTCCGCGGGATCGGGCTCCCGGCGGCAATAGCCCCGCTCTTCCAGGGTTTTGATCAGGCCGGTGACGGTGTTTTTCCGCCTGTCGATGGCCTCCGCCAAGGCGCCCATGCTCAGAGGGCCCTGGCGGAACAGCGCGTGCAGCACCGCGCCGTGGGCGGGCAGCAGATCCGTGACGCCGCGTTCGGCCAGGGCCCTGAGCAAAAAGGCGTTGGCCTGCTCGCGCACGGCGGCGGCCAGGGCGATGACGGCATCCGTACTCTGTTCCATAGTCTTGCCACTCCAATTGGTTCGTGGGCGAACTAACCCATGCGGCCAAATTAGTTCGCCCACGAACAAATGTCAATATTTTTCTTCGGCCATAAAATCCGCCGCTTCCCGGCCCGGTTTCCGCCGCCTCCCGCGCGGGCGGGCGACAGGCGCTTTCTGCAAAAAGCCCTTTAGGCTTTTTGAGAAAATGTGTAGATTGCCCACATGCAAAGCTCCACGCCCACCCTGGCCCGCCGCTATGCCTTCAAGCTGCTGGCCAACGTGGCTTCCGTGCCGGTGTACCTGGCCATGGAGGCCATTCTGCCGCGCGCTCTCGGCCCGCGCATGTACGGCAACTACAGCTTTGCCACCAATCTCTTTCAGCAGCTTTCCGGCTTTCTGGACATGGGCACCTCCACCTGCTTTTACAACGCCCTGTCCCGCCGCCAGAACGAAACCGGCCTTATCGGCTTTTACTTCCGCATCAGCCTGCTGGTGGCCCTGATCAGCCTGTTGGCCGCCCTCTGCATGCTGATTCCGCCGGTGGGGGGGCTACTCATGCCCGACGTACCGCTCTGGCTCGCGCCCCTGGCCGCGCTCTGGGCTTTTCTGACCTGGTGGGGCCGGGTGCTGCGCTCCATGAACGACGCCGTGGGGGCCACAGTCTCCTCGGAAATGGTGCGCACCGTGATCTCGCTGCTGGCCGTGGCTCTGCTGGGCGTGCTGTTCTGGGGCGACTGGCTGAACATCCACAGCCTCTTCGCCCAGCAATATCTCATGCTCGGGGCCACGGCCCTGGGCTACTGGCTGGTCACGCGCCGCCACTGGCGCGAGCGCGAGGAAAGCCTGCGCTTCCATCTGAGCAAGGCGCAGAACCGGGCCTATTGCCGCGAATTTTTCGACTACAGCCACCCGCTTTTCGTCCAGGCCCTGCTTTCCTTTCTGCTGCTCACCGCCGAGCGCTGGCTGCTGCAATGGTTTGACGGCAGCGCGGAACAGGGCTTCTTCGCCCTGTCCCAGAAAGTCAGCATGGCCTGTTTTCTTTTTGTCTCCGCCATGACCCCCCTGATCATGCGCGAGCTTTCCATCGCCTGGGGCCAGAAGGACCGCGTGGCCATGGCCCGGCTGCTGACCCGTTTCGCCCCCCTGCTTTACGTGGTGGCGGCCTATTTTTCCTGCTTTACCCTGGCCGAGGGCCCGGCCCTGGTGAACATCTTCGGCGGCGCGGAATTCACGGCGGCCATCCTGCCCGTGCAGATCATGGCCCTCTATCCCTTGCACCAGGCCTACGGCCAGCTGGCCGGGTCGGTCTTTCACGCCACGGGGCGCACGCGCGTGCTGCGCAATATCGCGGCCCTGGAGTGCGTGTACGGCTTTGCCACGGCCTGGTTTCTGCTGGCCCCGCCGGACCTGTTGGGCCTCAACCTCGGGGCTGTGGGCCTGGCCCTGAAAACCGTGTGCGTGCAATGCCTGACCGTGAATTTGTATCTCTGGCTGGCCTCGCGCTTCATTCCCCTGAACTTCTGGCGCAATTTCGCCCATCAGCTCTGGAGCCTTGCCGCTCTGCTGCTGCTGGCCTTTGCCTGCCGCGAGCTGACCATCGATCTGGGCTTCGGCGATCTGGACTCCTTCCGCCGCTTCTTCATTTCCGGCGTGCTTTACAGCCTGCTCTGCCTGGGCCTCTGCCTGGCCGTGCCCCAAGTGCTGGGCCTTTCCCGCCGGGAATTGCGCGAGCTGTTCATCCGCCTGAAAAAATCCCGCCGCAGGGCCGCGTAAACATCCCTTGCATTCTTGCGGCGCAGAGACTATCGTTTTTTCCTACCGGCTGGGGGAGCCGTCACGGCTGAGAAAGGGTGTTAGCGCCCTGACCCCTAGAACCGCGCAAACGCGCGGCTCTGCACCTGACGCAGATAGTGCTGACGAAGGGAAGCTGGCCGACCTGCCGCCGCAGGTTCGCGCTCGCCCGCAGACATTCCGGTCCGCGGGCTTTTTTGTTTTCTGGAGGTTCGACATGGATGTGATCGTCAACGGCGGAGCCGAAACCTGCGCGGAAGCCGCCAGCGTGGCGGATCTGCTGCAAACGCGCGGCCATGACCCCAAAACTGTGGTCGTGGAGCGCAACGGGAACATCGTCCCCGCCGACGCTTTCGCGGCCACGCAACTGCACGGCGGCGACGTGCTCGAAATTGTGCAGTTTGTAGGCGGCGGCTAGGAGCTGTTTCCAAATTAGGGAGTTTTGCCTTTCCGGCGAGGAAAACGAGCCTGTTACGACGGGAGTATACTCTTGTCTCAGCCGTTGCAGCGAAGCTGCTTACGAATGAGGACAGCAGCGTCCGGTATTCGGCCAGAGTGAAAAGCGACCTCTGACGAAGCTGGAAGGTAAAAGAACCAATTTAGAAACAGCCCCTGGAACGACATTCTCTTTTCCCGCCGGACGGCACGGTCCGGTGGGAGAGGTTGAGGCCGTTTTCCCTTTTCCGGCATCAGAGCATCCTGACGGAGAAACATATGAATGATCCCTTTGTGGTCGGCGGCGTGACCCTCAAAAGCCGTCTGTTCATCGGCACGGGCAAGTACAGCGCCGACAGCCTGATTCCGGCGGTGGCCGAGGCCAGCGGCGCGGAAGTCATCACCGTGGCCATGCGCCGGGTGGAAAAAGGTCAGCAGGGCATTATGGGCCATATTCCCAAAACCATGCGCCTGCTGCCCAACACCTCGGGGGCGCGCACCGCCGACGAGGCCGTGCGCCTGGCCCGCCTGGCCCGCGCCGCGGGCTGCGGCGACTGGGTCAAAATCGAGGTTATTTCCGACACCCGCCATCTGTTGCCCGACGGCTATGAAACCGCCAGGGCCACGGAAATTCTGGTTAAGGAAGGCTTCACCGTGCTGCCCTACATCAATCCGGATCTCTACGTGGCCCGTGCCTGCGCGGAGGCCGGTGCCGCGGCGGTCATGCCGCTGGGCGCGCCCATCGGCACCAACCGGGGCCTGCGCACCAGGGAAATGATCGCCATCCTCATTGAGGAGCTGGACCTGCCCATCGTGGTGGACGCGGGCATCGGCCGTCCCTCCCAGGCCTGCGAGGCCATGGAGATGGGCGCGGCGGCCTGTCTGGTGAACACGGCCATCGCCTCTTCCGACGATCCGGTACGCATGGCCGGAGCCTTCAGGGCCGCCGTGGAAGCCGGACGCAACGCCTGGTTGGCCGGAGCGGGCGCGGTCATGGCGCGGGGCGAGGGGGCTGAGGCATCCTCGCCGCTCACAGGTTTTCTCAGATAGAGGATCACACAGATGAAAAATTTCCAGGAATTTTTGCAGGCCTGGCCCGCCGAGCGCCGGGCCGAGGGCGTGGCCGACGTCACCCCGGCCAACGTGCTGGCCGTGCTGGACAAGGACGTGCTGCAGCCCGCCGATTTTCTGACCCTGCTCTCGCCCGCCGCCGGGGAATGTCTCGAAGCCCTGGCCCGGAAGGCCCACGACCTGACCCTGCGCTATTTCGGGCGGGCCGTTAATATCTTCACGCCGTTGTACATTTCCGACGTGTGCACCAACCAGTGCCGCTACTGCGGTTTCAACGCCAAAAACAAGCAGCCGCGCCGCCATCTCAGCGTGGACGAAGCCTATGCCGAGGCCAGGGCCATCGCGGAGATGGGTTTTCAGCACATCCTGCTGCTCACGGGCGACGCGCCCAAGCTCTCCTCGCCGGAGTATATCGCCTCGGTGGCGCGGCGGATCAAGCCGTTGTTCGCTTCCGTAGGCGTTGAGGTCTATTCCCTCACCGTGGAGGAATATTCCCTGCTGGCGGAGGCGGGCGTGGACTCCATGACCATGTTCCAGGAGACCTACAATCCCGAACTCTACGCCTGGCTGCATCCCGTGGGCCCCAAGCACGACTACGGCTTCCGCCTCAACGCGCCGGAACGCGCCGCGCGCGCGGGCATGCGCTCTCTGGGCGTGGGCGCGCTGCTGGGCCTGGAATCTTTCGAGCAGGACGCCTTCGGCACGGGCCTGCACGCCTGGTGGCTGCAACGCAACTTCCCCGGCGTGGACGTAAGCGTGTCCATTCCGCGCATCTGCCCGCACGAGGGCGACTTCGACGTGCAGCATGCGGTGGATGACCGCCACCTGGTGCAATACGTCACCGCGACGCGTTGCTTTTTGCCGCGCGCGGGCATCACCTGCTCCAGCCGCGAAAGCGCCTTCATGCGCGACCACCTGGTGCCTCTGGGCGTCACCCGCGTGTCCGCCGGAGTGTCCACGGCCGTGGGCGGCCGGGCCACGGAGGACATGCACAATCCCGGCCAGTTCGAGATCACCGACCACCGCAGCCTTGAGGAAATGAGCGCTGCCCTGGCGGCCAATGGTTACCAGGCGGTGATCAAGGATTGGGAAGACCCGGCGGCGGCCTGACTTCGCAAGCAGCGTGCTCGCGGACGGCACCCGCGGGCACGCTGCTTGCAGCCGCGCGCCAGGGAGGATTGCTCCTATGCGGATGACGGATGTGGAAACACTGCTGAACCGACATGGATTTCCCTTGTATATTTATGACAGCGAGGCGATATCCGGTCGGATTTCCCGTCTGAAAGAGGTCTTCAACGGCTTCGATATCCTGTATTCCATGAAGTGCAACAGCAACGATGCCGTCTGCCGCCATATAACGGCGCACGGCCTGGGCATCGACGCGGCCTCGAAAAATGAAGTGCTCGCGGCGCATTTTCTGGGCGTTCCCAGCGATAAGATCTTGTTTTCCGCGCCCGGCAAAAGCGATGACGACCTGCGGGAAACGCTGGACAACTGTCTGATCATCGCGGATTCCTACAATGAGCTGCAAAGAATCGACGCCCTTTGCGCCGGGCGGGGCATGACCCGTCCGGTCGGCCTGCGCGTCAGCCCGGATATTTCTTACGGGCCCGGGTCTTGCCCGGCCGTCTGTCCCGGCCTGCCCGACAAATTCGGTGAAGATGAGGAAGACTTGCCCGCGCATGGGGATTTTTTACGCGGCCTGAAGTATGCGCGCCCCGTGGGCATCCATGTCTATACGCGCAGCCAGGTGCTCAGCGCCGGGGCCCTGGGCGTCTGCTTCGAGCATGTGGCGCGGCTGGCGCGCGGCTGGAAACGCGACCTTGGCTTGCCTCTTGAGTTTGTCAACTTCGGCGGCGGCCTGGGCATCCCTTACGCCGAAGAAATGCAGCCCTTGGACCTTGAGCGGCTTCACAGGCATGTGGCGGGCCTGATGCGGACCATCCCGCAAAGCGGCCCCGCCCCGGTGCGCCTCTATATGGAAAGCGGCCGTTTTCTGGTAGGCAAGGCGGGAGTCTTCGTTACCCGCATTGTTGACGTCAAGCACTCACGCGGCAGGACTTTTGTCATTGCGGCGGGCCTGCTCAACCATTTTCTGCGCCCGGCCATTGCCGGGCTGATGGATGCTCTGCCGCTTGAGCGGACATACGCCGGGCCGTGCGAACCCTTGTGGAGCGGTTGCAATACTGTTGTTCCCAAGGCCTGGGGACGGCCAGCGCCCGCCCGGACCGTCACGGTCTGCGGCAACCTGTGCACCGCCATGGACACCGTGGCCCACGGCATCCCTCTGGAAAACGCCGTAGTGGGCAATCTGCTGGTTTTTGAAAACGCGGGCGCCTATGCCGCCGCGCTGAGTCCGCACGGTTTTTCCAGCCAGCCCGGGGCAAAAGAGATTCTGTGGGCCTGAGGGTTCTTCGCATCCCGGAGTATGGCTTTGCCCGCCACGAAGTGCGGAAGGAAAATATATGAGCAACAGTCTGCGCCAGGGCCTGGTCCGATACTTCTCGCCGCAGCAACTGGACAAACTGCGCGCCGCGCGCGTGGGCCTGGCCGGAGCCGGCGGCCTGGGCTCCAATGCGGCGCTCATGCTGGCGCGTTGCGGGGTGGAGAACCTGCTGCTGGTGGACGACGACGTGGTGGAGCCGTCCAATCTCAACCGCCAGCAGTTCTGGCCGCGCCATCTGGGCAGCCCCAAGGTGGATGCCCTGGCCGGGATACTGCGCGAGCTCAATCCGGACATCCGGGTGGAGACGCGGCGACTGCGCCTGGGCCCCGCCGATCTGCCGGAAATTCTGCCCGCCTGCCCCATCTGGGTGGAGGCCCTGGACGATCCGGAAGCCAAAACCATGCTGGTGGAACGTGCCCTGCTGGACGGGCGCATGGTGGCCAGCGCCTCGGGCATGGGCGGCTACGGCGGCCCGGCCATGCGGAAACGCCGCCTGGGCCGCCTGACCCTGGTCGGGGATTTCACCACCGATGTGCTCGCGGCCCCGCCCCTGGCCCCGCGTGTCACCGAAGCGGCGGCCCTGCTGGCCGACGCCGTGCTGGAATTTATTTTGGGGGAGGAAGGGTAGGCCCGCGGTGGTCAGGGTAAAGGCTTGACGGAAATTTCGCGGTAGACGCCCCTGGCCGGATCAAAGGCAATGACGCGTTCCGCCCAATGGCGCAACGGCTTGCCGGACTCGCAGGAGCCTTCCATGCCTGTGGGCAGATCCGGGGCCACGACGTGGAAAGCGTCCCAGGAACGGCCGTTGACACTGCGTTGTTTAACCGTCACCGCCGGGCCCGAAGCGGAACTGTAGCCCGCGATGAAGAAACCGAGCGGGGTGTAGAAATTATCCCCGCAACCCAGAAAAAGCTGGCTTGCCCACAGATTCAAGAGCGGGTCTTCGTTGAAGCTGAAATCCATGATGCCGTCATGGTTGAGATCCCTGGGGACGATATTACGGGTTTCGCCATGATACGCGGATTCCAGTTGCTGCTGCCGGGGCCAGTCTTCTCTTTTTTCATGCTCCGCCGTGAGCTGCTCCGGGTCAAACGGCAAAACGGCGATGATTTCCAGCTCTCTCCAGCGTTCCTTGGCTTCTTCCACCCCGATGCGAGCCCCGGGCGTTCCCACCCGGCGGATGCCCGCCGCAAGCCGGGCCGCTTCACCGGACTGCCCGGATGCGCCCTTCTTTGTCTGTTTACGGCCCGGCTCCCGCTCTTTTCGTTCCTCGTCGTATTTCAGGCTCTCCAGCTCCCGCGCTTTTTCGGCGTCGTCATAGGGCATCAGCTCCAAATAAAAGAGGGGGGCGTCGGCGGGCATGCCCGCCCCACGGCACCGCGGCGGCTTGGAGGCCGCGGTGGCCGCCCCGGGCGGCGCAAGCAGGGCCGTCAGCATCAGCGGGACCAGAACAAGCCCGCACAGACGCCGAATATGAGCAAAACGCATACGCCCCATGCGGGTTCCTTCCGGCCGGCAAATTGCCGTTGAACCGCTTGCAAAAAATTCAGCACACACGCATTCAGGCCATTCGCGGCCCTTCTGCCCGCAACTGTTCCAGCACGCCCGCATCGGCGGGCAGAAAGCCCAGCTCCGGGGCTTCGGCCGGAGTCACCCAGCGCAGATTCTGGCCTTCCGCCGGGCAGGGCTCGCCGCTGAAGGCCGTGACGTGGAAAAAGTACAGACGCACACGAAAGCCGCGCTCCGCATAACTGTGTTCCAGGCTCTGCCAGAAGCGGCACTCGCGCACGCCGATGCCCAGCTCCTCGGCCAGTTCGCGGGCGAGAGCCTCCGCCGGGCTCTCCCCTTTCTCCAGCTTGCCGCCGGGAAATTCCCAATAGCCTTCCAGGGGCTTGTCCGTGGGCCGCTGCGCGGCCAGAAAACGCCCGCCCCGCCAGATGATGCCCGCGGCCACCTCAATCAGCCGCGGGCCGTCGCCGCTCTCAGGCATGAATCACTCGCTTTCGGCCTGTTTCTTGATAGCCGTTATTTTTTCTTCCAGGCCCGCCATTTCCTCCAGCAGGTCCTCGCCGCGCCGCTTGCATTCTTCAAAGCGCTTGAGCAGTTCGCCGGAGCGGCTGTGATCCGCATAGACCTCTGGATCAGCCAACTGACTTTCCACCGCGCCCTGTTCGTCCAGCACGCGGGCCAGTTCCTCTTCCAGAGCCGTATACTTGCTTTGCAGGGGTTTGAGTTCCTTGTGCAGGGCGTTGCGTTTCTCGGCCTGTTCGCGCTTGAGGCGCTTCTGTTCCTCGCGTGAGAGACCGGGCGCGGCCTCCCGCGCCGTTTCGGAATTCATTTTCGGCAGTCCGGCGGCGCTCAGGGCAGCGCCGCCCCGGCCGTCCGTTCCGGCACCGGCCAGGCGCGCCCTGCGGTCGGCGTCGTAGGCCGCGAATCCGGCATGGACCGTAATGCCGTTTTCATTCAGTTCCCAGGCTTCGGCTCCGACCTGCGACAAAAGCCAGCGGTCATGGGCCACCATCAGCAGGGTGCCGGTGAATTTTTGCAAAGCCAGGACCAGAGCCTCGCGGCTTTCCAGATCCAGATGGTTGGTGGGCTCGTCCAGCAACAGAAAATTGCAGCGTTTCAGAAACAGGCTGGCCAGAACCAGGCGGCTTTTTTCGCCGCCGGACAGGGCGCTGACCTGGCGGTCGAAATATTCCTGGCCCAGCAGAAAGAGGCCCAGCACGCTCATGAGCTCCTCTTCCGTGGTGTGCGGGTCCGAAAGGCGGCGGATTTCGCCCAGCACCGTGGTGTCCGGGCGCAGGGTGTCCATCTGGTGCTGGGTATAGTAGCCCAGGCGCATCTGGGAGGCCGTGACCAGATTGCCGCCGCAACGCTCCAGCTGCCCGGCCAGAATCCGGAGCAGGGTGGATTTGCCGCAGCCGTTATGCCCCACCAGGGCGATGCGCCCGCCCCGGTACAGCGTGAAGGTCAGGGGCGGCCACATGCTCTTGCCGTCCGGGAAATGAAAGGCCAGATCAGCGGCGGCCAGCACGATCTTTTCCGAGTGCGGGGCCTCGGGCCAGCTGAAATTGAGCTCCTTGCGCTTTGGTTCGGGCCTATAATCCTCCAGCTCCTTTTCCAGCTTCTTGGCCATCTTCTGGCGCGAACCGGCCTGGCGGGCCTTGGTGGCCTTGGCCCGGAAGCGCTCCACAAAAGCCATTTTACGGTTGATCTCGTCCTGGAGGGCGCGGGCCTCGCGCTCGCGCTGGGCGTTGTACTCCTCCTGCAAAGCCAGGAACTGGGTGTAGGTGGCCTTGCGGAATACCGGGCGGGACAGCCCCAGATAGAGCACATGGGTGCCCACATTGTCCATGAACATGCGGTCGTGGGCCACAAAGACCAGCGCGCCCTTGAAGTCCAGCAGAAAGGATTCCAGCCACTCCACGGCTTCCATGTCCAGGTGGTTGGTGGGCTCGTCCAGCAGCAGCACGTCGGCCCCGGCCGTGAGCACGCGGGCCAGTTTGGCCCGTTCGCGCCAGCCGCCGGACAGCTCCCGCAGGGTGCGTCCCCACTTGGCCTCGGAGAATCCCAGCCCGGACAGCACGGCCTTGGCCCGGTGCTCGGGATTATAGCCGTACGTGGCTTCCAGCTCACTCTGGCGGTGCATGAGCGCGGTCAGGCGGCTTTCGTCACCGGATTCGGCCGCCTGCTCCCACTCGGCCCAGAAATCGTTCCAGTCGTGGAGCACGTCCAGCACGTAAGTCAGCAGGGGCGTGTCCAGGGCTTCCCCGGACAGCTCCTGCTCCACAAAACCCAGGCGGCAGCCCTTGGGCAAAAGCACCCGTCCCCCGTCGGCGGATTCCACCCCGGCCAGCAGGCGCAGCAGGGTGGACTTGCCCGTGCCGTTGGGACCGCAGACGCAGAGCCGCACGCCGGAATCCACCTCCAGCGAAAAATTGCTGAAGATGTCCCGACCGCCGAATGATTTGGAAAGTTCCTGAATGGTTATCTTCACAGCCAACCCTCGCGCCGGTAGCCTTCCACGGCCTCGGCCATGCCCTCGGCCAGACTGACCCGGGGCTCGTAGCCCAGCTCCCGCCGGATGCGGGCGGCGTCGCAGAGCCAACCCACCTGCCGGGCCTCGCGGTATTTGTCCAGGTTCCAGTTGGGCGCGCGTTGCGGGGCCCGGCTCGGCAGGCAGCGCGACAGCCGCGCCCGCAACAGTCCCCCGCCGGAGGCCAGTCCCGCCGTCACGGCCAGCAGGGGCAGAGGCAGATGAATCACGCGCAGCCGGGGGCGGCCCAGGGCCGCGCCCATGACGCGGCAGAAATGGGCCATGCTGTACAGGCCGCCGTCGTTGATATGGTATACGCCCCGCGCCGTATCCTTGCAGCAGAGCAGCACGGCCCGGGCCATGTCCCGCGCGTGCACGGCGGACACGGGAAAATCGCGGAACGCTCCGGGGCTCACGGCAAAGCCCCTGGCCGCGCCCTTGAACACGGGCAGCAAGCCCTTGTCGCCGGAGCCGTAAATAATGGGCGGACGCAGGGTCACCAGCCTGTCCCCCAGGGCCCGGCCCAGAATCTGCTCCACCAGCAGCTTGGACCAGCCGTAGGCGGAAACCGGCGCGGGCACGGCATTGTCCGCCACGCCGGGCGGGCAGTCGGAAGGGCCGGTGGCCGCCAGGCTGGAGACCAGCACAAAACGCGCGGGCAAACCCTTGCCGGAGCCCTGAGCCGCCGCCTCCACGTCGGCCAGCGCCACGGCCAGAGCGCGCGCGGCCAGCGCGTTGGCCCGCAGATAGTCCTGCCAGCCCAGGCCGAACAGCAGGGCCGCCATGTGAATGACCACATCCTGCCCGGCCAGGGCTTCGGCCAGCCCCTCCCCCGTGCGCAGATCAGCCCGCGCCACGGCCACATCCGCAGGCAGATGCCCGGTGCGCGAGGCCGCGCGGGTCAGGCAGGTGACGCGCGCGCCCGCTGCCAGCAGGCGCGGCAGCAGATGACGGCCCACAAAGCCCGTGCCGCCGGTGACCAGCACCTTTTTGCCGTCCAGAGGGGAAAAGCGTTCGTCCGAGGGCCCGGTCATACGCTGATCTCCCGGCGGTATATGCGGTAGCGCTTGGTGATCCGGCCCGAAAAATCCTCAATAAGGTCGTCCACGGCCACATTGTCCTCCAGCACCCAGGAGCCTTCCACCCACTGAAAATCCGGTTTGCTGCGGGCTTTTTCCAGCATATAGTCCAGCAGCAGCAGGGGCAGGCCCAGCAGGCGGAACTCCTCCTTGATGCCGAACAGCATGATGCGGTAGCCGCCCCGGATTTCCTCCCGCGCCTGCCACCAGTGCCAGAGCGCGGACAGCCCCAGCTTGCCGTTGAGGCGCTTGAGCAGGGGGTTCATGTCCGGCAGGGCCACCATGCCCGCGGCGGGTTCGTCGTTGTGGTAGAAAAGCACGAAAAAATCCGGATCCAGGATGCCTTTGAGCTCTTTGACATGGTGCTCGGCCTCGCCGTCGGAAAGCGGCGAAAAGCCCCAGTTCTTGGCCCAGGATTCGCGGTAGATCTCCAGCATGGTCCGGATGTCGGCGGCCAGGGTGGCCTTGCTGGACGTACGGCAGGTGAAACGGGCCTCGGCCTTGAGCCGGTCCACTTCCTCCCGCAGCCAGTCCGGCGGCGACAGGCGATCGCGCTCAATGAGGTAGGCGAAAAGATCCTGTTCCTTGCGCAGATGCCAGCCTTCCAGCAGTTCCGCATAATAGGGAGGATTCCAGGGCATCATGATCACCGGGGGCAGGTCGAAGCCGTCCACCAGCAGGCCGCAGGTGTAATTGGCGGAGGGGTTCAGCGGCCCGCGCATGAAGCTCATGCCCTGGGCGGCCAGCCAGCTCCGGGCTTCGCCCAGCAGGGCGTGGGCGGCCTCCGGATCGTCCAGGCATTCGAAAAAGCCGAAGGCCCCGCAGGCCTCTCCGGCATAGGCATTGTACTTCTCGTCCACAATGGCCGCGATGCGCCCCACGGGCCGCCCGTCGCGCAGGGCCAGATACAACTCGCGCCGGGCCGATTCCCAGAAAGGGTGCGCGCCGGGCGTGAGCAGCTCGCGGTCCTGGCTTTTGATAGGGGGCACCCAGAGAGGCTGATCCGCGTAGACGGTCCAGGGCAGGTCCACAAATGTGGTCAGCTCCTGTTCGGAGCGAACCGGAATGATGCTGACGGCCATGGGCCTAGTCCATGCGCAACGCGCCGCGCAGTTCGGCGGGCGAGCGCGCTCCCAGGCGTTCGCAGGCCGCGGGCAGTTCCGCCGCCAGGGCAAAAGCGCTGTCCGGGCGCATGAAGTTGGCCGTGCCCACCTGCACGGCGGCCGCGCCCACCAGGATGAATTCCAGCGCGTCCTCGGCGCTGACGATGCCGCCCATGCCCACCACCGGAATCTTCACGGCCTGTGCCGCCTGCCAGACGCAACGCAGGGCCACGGGCTTGATGGCCGGGCCGGACAGGCCGCCCACCACATTGGCCAGAGACGGACGCCGGGTACGCAGATCCACGGCCATGCCCAGCAGGGTGTTGATGCAGGAAACGCTGTCCGCGCCCGCGTCTTCCACGCTGCGCGCCATGAGCGCGATGTCCGTGACATTGGGCGAGAGCTTGACCATCACATGCTTGCGCGGCGCGCCCTTGCGCACGGCGGCGGTGACGGCGGCGGCCAGCTTGGGATCCTGGCCGAAGAGCACGCCGCCCTCCTTGACGTTGGGGCAGGAAACATTGACTTCCAGCGCGGCCACGCCCTCCTCGCCGTCCAGACGCGCGGCCAGTTCCCCGAATTCCGCCGGGGAGGTGGCATACATATTGGCGATGACCGGCGTTTCCCGCCAAGGCAGATGGGGCAGCTTGTCCCGGCAGAAGACCTCCACCCCGTCGTTTTGCAGGCCCACGGCATTGAGCATGCCCGCCGTGGTTTCCACAATGCGCGGGCAGGGATTGCCCTCGCGCGGCTTGAGGGACAGGCCCTTGACCACTATGCCGCCCAGGGCCGCCAGATCGCCGTAAGGCGCGAACTCCACGCCGTAGCCGAAGGTGCCCGATGCCGTGAGCACCGGATTTTTCAATTTGAGATCGTGGGTTTGCCCCTTGAGGGTGACGGAAAGATCCATGCTGTTTCCCGGTTGTAAAAACGCTTGAGCTTCAGTTTTGTTCCATTCTGGCATACGCAACAAACCGCGTCGGCATGATCGGCGCGGCTGTTTTTGTTCGCCGGCAAGGAAAACAAGCTTTTTTACGGAGAGAGTGTACTCTTTATGGTACTCGACCGAAATAAAAAGCGAAGTTTGACAAAGCCAGCGGGCAAAAGGCAGTTGCGCCTACAATTCGATGTGATGGGACCAGAACACCGGCCCCTGATTGCACACCTGAATCAGGCCGCCGCGCTTGGCGGGCACCGGCCAGGCATCCGTGGTGCGGACCACGCAGCCGAGGCAGGCGCCCACGCCGCAGCCCATGCGATTTTCCAGCGAGAGCTGGGCGCGCACGCCCAGTTCCCCGGCGAATTTCTGCACGGTGCGCAAAAACGGCAGGGGCCCGCAGGCCAGCACAAGGCCGTTCTGTTCGGCGTATTCGCGCATGCGCTCCTGCAGGGAAAAAATGAAATTGTCCAGATCGCCGGGCGTGTGCTCGCGCAGGCTGTCCAGAGGCACATGCTCGTTGATGCTGTCCACCGGATAGCAGCTGATGGGCTCGCGGTGGCCGAAGAGCATGGTCACGTTCCAGGGCTTGGGGTGCTCGTTGACGTAGCCCACAAAAGGCACAATGCCCATGCCCCCGGCCAGAAGCAGGGTGGGCGTGTCCGGCTCCACGGCGAAGCTGTTGCCCAGGGGCCCCCAGACCCGCACCGTGTCGCCGGCCTTGAGTTCGGCCATGCGCCGGGTGCCGCGCCCCTGAACCTGAAAAAAACAGATCATGTGGCGGGCGGTCATGTGGCAGATGCCCAGGGGACGGGCCCAGGGAATTTCCAGGCCGAACGAGGCGGGCCGGACCATGACGAACTGGCCGGGACGCCACTGCTCCCATTCGGGATGGGTCAGACGCAGGGCGAAAAAGCGGCTTTCCTGGCCGGTCTGGCCGAAGGGCACCAGATCCAGCACCGTGAGCAATGAAGAGCGCGGCTGGGACATGTTCTGTTCTATAAACCCACTTGCCGGGACGGTCAACCAAGGCCGCGCTGCCTCCCAAGACAATCAAATGAATGTTTCAGCCGTCGGATATCCTTACAGCAGGCCTTCCTTGTTTCCGCGAACGCAGCCGACACAGTCGGCAGGAGAGCGGGGACCGGTTTTACGGGAATTTTGCAAAATTGGCGGTTTTGTCGTGCGGGCAGGCCGGAGTTTGTGAAATAACCGTAACGTGACAGGAAGGCTGACGCAAGCGGACTCTTCTCTTTCGCTCCGGACACAACAATACTCATCCTGTTCATGCGATTGCCCTGGTCGGATCCCGACGCGGGGCTTTTCATGCGCGGCCCGACGCTGTAGCATGACCCCGTTCCCCATCAGGAACAGGAGATACGCCATGCAAGCCATATACGCCGCCCGCCGCGACCGTCTGCGCCGGGCCATGCGCGCCAGAGGCCTGGACGCCCTGCTGGTCAGCCAGGCGGCCAACCGTTTTTATCTTTCAGGTTTTGAACTGCACGATCCGCAGTGCAATGAAAGCGCGGGCCGGCTGGTCGTCACGGCCGACGGCCGGGACTGGCTGGCTACCGACGCCCGCTATCTGGACGCGGCGGCGCGGCTCTGGGATCAGGAACGCATCTTTATCTACGGCGGCGACGCCGCCAAAGACCTGCATAACCTCCTGCGGCGCTGCGGCGGACGCGTGGGCCTGGAGGCGCGGGGCGTCAGTCTGGCCTTTGCCCGGGCACTGGACCAGGCCGGGCCCGGCCCCCGGTTTGAAGCCGCCGACGGCCTGGTGGAGCACTTGCGCCGGATCAAGGAACCCTGCGAAATCGCGGCGCTGGAGCGTTCCTTCGCCCTCAACCACAAGCTCTTGCAATGGGTGGAAGGTCAGCTGGAACCGGGCAGGACCGAAAAAGAACTGAGTTGGGCCATTGAGCGCTTTTTCCGCGAGAACGGGGCCGGGGAACTGGCCTTTGCCAATATTGTGGCTGTGGGCCGCAATGCGGCCCTGCCCCACGCCATCCCCGGCGAGGACGCGGTCACGGAGAACTGCCCGGTGCTCATCGACGTGGGGTGCCGGGTAGACGGGTATTGCTCGGACCAGACCCGCACTTTCTGGGCGGGCGACGCGCCCGCGCCGGAGTTCAGGCGTACCCTGGCCCTGGTGCGCGAGGCCCAGGAAGCGGCCCTGGAAAAAATGCGGCCCGGCCTGCCCCTGCGCGAAGCCTATGCCCTGGCCCGCGCGGTTTTTGAAAAAGCCGGGGTCGCGGAAGCGTTCACCCACGGCCTGGGCCACGGCGTGGGCCTGGAAACCCACGAGGCCCCCAGCCTGTCCCCGCGCGCCGAGGGGGTGCTGGAGCCCGGCATGGTGGTCACGGTGGAGCCGGGCCTGTATTATTCCGCCTGGGGCGGCGTGCGCTGGGAATACACTGTCCTGGTGGAGGAAGGCGGCGTGCGGATTTTGTAACGCATCCCGTCAGTCATGACGAGACGCTCGGGGGTGCGCCCCTGAAGGTTTCGGAGCAAAGGAGCCCGCATGGCGGCGATTTTTCTGGTGGGAGCCCGCGCGGCGGGCAAAACCACGGTGGGCCTGGAGCTGGCCCGGTTGCTCGATTGTGCTTTTGTGGACACGGACCGGCATTTGCGCGAACGCCTGGGCCGCTCCGTGGCCGAAGTGGTGTCCGCCGAGGGCTGGCCGGGCTTCCGGGTCCGCGAAAGCGCGGCCCTGCGTGAAGTGGCCGCCCTGCACGCCCGGGGCGGCGCGGTCATCGCCACGGGCGGCGGCATGGTTCTGGATCCGGAAAACCGTCGCTTCATGCGTGCCCAGGGTACGGTTTTCTATCTGGCCGCCCCCGCGGAGGCCCTGGCCCGGCGCCTGGCCCGCGACCCCCTGGCCGGGCAGCGCCCTTCCCTGACCGGGCTGGGCATCGCCGAAGAAATGCAAAAAGTTCTGGACGAGCGCCGTTCTCTCTATGAGGACGCCGCCCACCATATCCTGGATGCCACGGCGGCACCGGCCGACGTCTGCGCCGCCGCTTTGCGCCTGCTGGGCCGAAACTGAGGGCGGCCGCCGCATGTCCAGCGCCGCCGCGCCGTTAGTCTCCGTCATCCTGCCTGTGTACAACGCCGCTTCCGGCCTGGAGGCGGCATTGTACAGCCTTTGGGCCCAGCGTCCCGCGCCGGACGCGCCTCTGCCGCCCTTTGAAGTGCTGGCCGTGGACGACGGTTCCACGGACCGCAGCCCCGCCCTGCTGGATGCCGCCGCCCGGCGAGAGCCCCGGCTGCGCGTGCTCCGCCGTCCCCATCAGGGCATCGCCGCAACGCTCAATGCCGGGCTGGCGGCGGCGCGAGGCCGTTATCTGGCCCGCATGGACGCCGACGACATTGCCCACCCGGAGCGTCTGGCCCGGCAGGTTGCGCATCTGGACGCTGATCCCGGCCTGCACCTTTCAGCCGGTATGGTGGATTTCGGCGGCGACGCGGTCCGGGCCGGCGGCTTCGCCCATTTCGTGGACTGGCAGAACAGCCTGTGCTCACCGGAGGACATCGCCCGCAGCCGCTTTCGGGATACGCCGGTCTGCCATCCCTCGGTCATGTTCCGGCGCGAGGCGGTGGAACGCTGGGGAAGCTACGCGGACGGCGATTTTGCCGAGGACTGGGAGCTCTGGCTGCGCTGGCTGGACGCGGGCGCGCGCCTGGAAAAGCTGCCGCTGCGCCTCCTGACCTGGAACGACCCGCCCGGACGCGCCACCCGCGCCGACGCCCGCTACCGCGAAGCGGCCTGCAATGAGCTGCGCGCCTTCTGGCTGGCCCGCGAACTGGCCCGCAGCAACCCTTTCCATCCCGAGGTCTGGGTGCTGGGCGCCGGGCGCGTGTCCCGACGGCGGCTGGCCCCGCTCTGGCGACACGGCGTGCGTCCCGCGGCCTATATCGACATTGACCCCCGCAAAATCGGCAACCGCCCGGGCGGCATAGCCGTATTGCCCCGCGCGGCCCTGCCCGGACCGGGACGCTGCCGCATCCTCAACGCGCTCACGGCCCACGGCTCGGCCGAAGAGGCGGCCCGCTGGCTGTCGGAGGCCGGGTACGGCCCCGAGGACTGGTGGCTCTCCTGAAAGGCCCGCTCGCCCTTTTTTGCCTCACTGCCCGCAACAACTTGCTCCGCGCCACTTTTAAGATTTTTTTCCACTTTTCCGGACAAACTTTTTTGTGAACTTTGCGAAATTTGTCACCAATACCCTTTGACATAACAGGGCTGTGGCGCTATGGTGCAAGGGCTTTATGTATCAAATCCTTCACACCGCCATTTTTTAGGGAGGATGCGGCATGCTGGATCTCAATATCACCCTGGTCTTTCAGCTGGTGAACTTCTTTATCGCCATCTTTGTACTCAACATCCTCCTGATCCGACCCATCCGCGAAATAATCAAAAAGCGCAACGGCGTCATGGACGACCTGGCCGGCGAAGCCGACAACTTTGAGTCTCAGGCCGCCGAACGCCTCGCCAACTACGAAGCCGAACTGGCCCGCGCCCGTCAGGACGCCGGTCTCACCCGTGAAGAAGGCCGCAACGCGGGCCTGGCGGAACAGCAGGGCATCGTGGGCACGGCCCAGAAGAGCGCCCGCGACATCCTGGCCGACACCCGCCGCAGTCTGCGGGGCCAGGCCGAGGCCACGCTGAGCGAGTTGCGCAATCAGGTGAGCGACTTTTCCGCTCGCCTGGCCGACCGCCTGATCAAGGGCTGATCCCGGTTTTTCACTGCGGCCCGCCGGCGCCCTTTCGCGGGGTTGCCCGGCTGTCGCGCCCGGCGCACGGGCATGCTTTGGATCATTTCTCAGACCGTTAGGGGGTGTGTTTTGAGCAAATGGAAACACTTCGGGCTTGTCCTGCCGCTGGCGCTGGCCTTTGCCGTGGTCGCCACGCAAGCAGCCGCCGCTGAAGCCGGGCACGCGGCGCCGCGCTGGGGCGATTTCGGCTGGCGCGTGCTCAACTTCGTGATCTTCGCGGGCATCCTCTGGTATTTCGTGGGCGGGCTGGCCAAAAAGTTCTTCAAGGGCCGCCGCCAGTTGATCCGGGACACCCTGGACGACCTGGAAGAGCGCCGCGCCAAGGCCAGAGAGCATCTGGCCGCCGTGGAAGCGCGCATTGCCCGCCTGGATGAGGAACGCAAGGCCATTCTGGAAGAAAGCCGGGTCCAGGCCGAAAATCTCAAACAGGGCATCATGGAAGAGGCGCGCCGTCAGGCCGAGCAGATCGTGGAACAGGCCCGCCTCACCGCAGAGAACGAAGGGCGCTCCGTGCTGGCTGAAGTGCGCGCCGCCCTTGCCGACGAAATCGTGGGCGCGGCTGAAAAGGCCCTGCGCGACAAGCTGGGCGACGGCGAACACGACAAACTTATCGCCAACTCCCTTAACAAGGTGGTGCTCCATTGACTGACACCGTGGTTGCACGCAGATACGCCAACGCCATCTTTGCGTTGAGCCGTAAGGAAGGGGACGACGCCCTCACCCGGCACGGGGATTGCCTCGCGACCCTGGGTGGAATGATCGCCGCCGCGCCGGGACTGGACATGACACTGAAAAGTCCTGTCATCAGCGTGGAAGAGAAAAAGGCGGTCATGGGCAAACTGCTGGACAAGCTCAAAGCCGACCAGATCATGCGCAACTTCTGTTTCCTGTTGGCAGACAAAGAACGTCTGGCCTTCCTGCGCGAGATCGCCAACTGGTACGGCAAACTGCTGGACGAGGCCAAAGGCGTGATCCGCGGACGGCTGACCACCGCCGTGAAACTTTCCGCCGCCAAACAGGCTGAGCTCAAGGCCGCGCTGCGGGAAAAAAGCGGCGCCGACATCGAGCTGACCTTCGCCGTGGACAAAGACATCCTTGGGGGTATGGTGCTCAACATGGGAGATCGGGTGCTGGACGCAAGTCTGCGCGCACAATTGGGGATCCTGCGGGAGACTTTCAAGAGGGGTGAATAGCACATGCAGATCAAAGCGGAAGAGATAAGCAAGATCATTGAGGATCAAATCCAAAACTACGAGCAGCGCGTGGAAATGAGCGAAACCGGCACCGTCCTCTACGTCGGTGACGGCATCGCCCGCGTCCACGGCGTGCAGAACGCCATGTCCATGGAACTGCTGGAATTCCCCGGCGGCGTCATGGGCATGGTGCTCAACCTCGAAGAGGACAACGTGGGTGTCGCTCTGCTCGGTTCGGACGTGGGCATCAAAGAAGGCGACCCGGTCAAGCGTACCGGCAAGATCTTCTCCGTGCCCGTGGGCGACAAGGTCATGGGCCGTGTGCTCAACCCCCTGGGTGAGCCCATCGACGGTCTCGGACCCATCGAAGCCACGGAAGTGCGTCCCGTGGAAATCAAGGCCCCCGGCATCATCGCCCGCAAAAGCGTGCATGAGCCCATGCCCACGGGTCTGAAAGCCATCGACGCCATGACGCCCATCGGGCGCGGCCAGCGCGAGCTGATCATCGGCGACCGCCAGACCGGCAAAACCGCCGTGTGTCTCGACGCCATCCTGGCCCAGAAAGAGACCGACATCCACTGCTTCTACGTGGCCATCGGTCAGAAAAAGGCTTCGGTGGCGCTGGTGGCCGATACGTTGCGCAAGTACGGCGCGCTGGAGTACACCACCATCATTTCGGCCACGGCCTCCGACCCGGCGCCGCTGCAGTACATCGCGGCCTATACCGGCTGCACCATGGCCGAATACTACCGCGACAGCGGCAAGCACGCCCTGATTATTTACGACGACCTTTCCAAGCAGGCCGTGGCTTACCGCCAGATGTCCCTGCTGCTCCGCCGCCCGCCCGGACGTGAAGCTTTCCCCGGCGACGTCTTCTACCTGCACTCGCGCCTGTTGGAACGCGCGGCCAAGGTCAACGACAGCCTGGGCGCCGGTTCCCTGACGGCTCTGCCGATCATTGAAACCCAGGCCGGCGACGTCTCCGCCTACATTCCGACCAACGTGATCTCCATCACCGACGGTCAGGTTTATCTGGAGCCGAACCTGTTCAACGCCGGTGTGCGCCCGGCCATCAACGTGGGGCTTTCCGTGTCCCGCGTGGGCGGCGCGGCTCAGATCAAGGCCATGAAGCAGGTGGCGGGCACCATGCGCCTGGACCTCGCCCAGTACCGCGAGCTGGCGGCTTTCGCCCAGTTCGGCTCGGATCTGGACAAAGGCACCAAAGCCAAGCTGGACCGCGGCGCGCGTCTGGTGGAGCTGCTCAAACAGCCCCAGTACCAGCCCATGCCCGCCCAGGAACAGGTGGCTTCCATCTGGGCCGCCACACGCGGCCACATGGACGACGTGCCGGTGGATCAGGTCCGCCGCTTTGAAACCGAGATGCTGACCTTCCTGCGCGACACCAGGAAGGACGTGCTGGACGCCATTAAAGACAAAAAAGTCATTGACGAGGCTGTGGAAAGCGCGCTCACCGAAGCCGTTGCCGCCTTCAAGCAGGGCTGGCAGGCCTGAGGCCGCCAAACGGGAGACCTAGCATGCCTTCACTCAAAGACGTAAAAATGAAGATCGTAGGGGTCGGCAAGACCAAGCAGATCACCAAGGCCATGAATATGGTGGCCTCGGCCAAACTGCGCGGCGCCCAGGCCCGTATCGAGCGCTTCAGACCCTACGCGGCCAAATACCGCCAGGTGCTCGGCGAACTGTCGCGCAAGGTGGAGGGCAACGCCCACCCCCTGCTGGCCGAGCATGAGGAAAAGAAAAACTGCGCCATCGTCATGGTCACCTCGGATCGCGGCCTGTGCGGCAGCTTCAACGGCAACATCATCAGTGCCGCCCTGAAGCTCGCCAAGGAGAAAACAGCGGCCGGCATGCAGGTCAGTTTCGCCTGCGTGGGCCGCAAGGGCCGCGACACGGTACGCAAAAGCGATTACGCCATGCTCTCCTCCTATGGCGACCGCATGGGCAGCATTGACTTCGCCCTGGCCAGCACCGTGGCCCAGGAAGTCATCCACGGCTATGAAACCCTGGCCTTTGACGAAGTCTGGCTGGTGTACGGCGAGTTCGTGTCCATGGGGCACCAGCCGCCGCGCACACTCTGCCTGCTGCCGTTAAAAACGCCGGAGGCCGAGGAAATCGCCGAGGAAGCCGGTGAGGCCCGTTGCGAGTATGTGTACGAGCCGCATGAGGAAAAGCTGCTGGCGGAACTTCTGCCGCGCTACGTCAAAGTGCAGGTCTATCGTGGCCTTCTGGACACCTCGGCCAGCGAGCACGCCGCCCGCATGGCCGCCATGGACAACGCCACGCGCAACTGCAACGAGATGATCAACATGCTGACCCTGCTCTACAACAAGACGCGGCAGGCTTCCATTACCAGCGAACTCATCGACATCGTCGGCGGCGCGGAAGCGCTGAACGGTTAAGGAGCCCAAACATGAGCAAAAACATCGGTAAAGTCGTTCAGGTTATCGGCGCCGTGGTGGACGTTGAGTTCAGCGACGGCAACCTGCCGGATATCTTCACCGCCCTGGAGATAAAAAACCCGAACAACAGCGACGCTCCGGATCTGATCTGTGAAGTGGCGCAGCACCTGGGCGACAACGTCGTGCGCACCATCGCCATGGACGCCACCGAAGGTCTGGTGCGCGGCATGGACGTGGTGGACACGGGCCAGCCCATCATGGTGCCCGTGGGCAAAGCCGCAGTGGGCCGCATCCTCAACGTCATCGGCCGCCCGGTGGACGAACTGGGCCCGGTCAATGCCGAAAAGTACTACCCCATCCACCGTCCCGCGCCCGGGTTCACGGACCAGAACACCAAGGTGGAACTGCTGGAAACCGGCATCAAGGTCGTTGATCTGCTCGTTCCCTTCCCCAAGGGCGGCAAGATGGGCCTCTTCGGCGGCGCCGGCGTGGGCAAGACCGTTATCCTCATGGAGATGATCAACAACATCGCCAAACAGCACGGCGGCTCCTCGGTGTTCGCCGGTGTGGGCGAGCGCACCCGTGAGGGCAACGACCTGTACAACGAACTCAAGGAAGCAGGCGTTCTGGAACGCGCCACGCTTGTCTACGGCCAGATGAACGAGCCTCCGGGAGCGCGCGCGCGCGTGGCCCTCACGGCTCTGGCCTGCGCCGAATACTTCCGTGACGAAGAGCATCAGGACGTGTTGCTGTTCATCGACAATATCTTCCGCTTCACCCAGGCGGGTTCGGAAGTGTCCGCCCTGCTGGGCCGCATGCCGTCGGCCGTGGGCTATCAGCCCACTCTCGGTACGGACCTGGGCGCTCTGCAGGAACGCATCACCTCCACCAACTCGGGTTCGATCACCTCGGTGCAGGCCGTGTACGTGCCCGCCGACGACTTGACCGACCCCGCCCCGGCCACGACCTTCTCGCATCTGGACGGCACCCTGGTGCTTTCCCGCCAGATCGCGGAACTGGGCATCTATCCGGCCGTGGACCCGCTGGACTCCACCTCGCGCATCCTCGACCCCAATGTGGTGGGCGAGGAGCATTACAGCGTGGCCCGGCGGGTGCAGATGGTGCTGCAGAAGTATAAGGAACTGCAGGACATCATCGCCATCCTGGGCATGGACGAACTCTCGGACGAGGACAAGCTCACCGTGGCCCGCGCCCGGCGCATCCAGCGCTTCCTCTCCCAGCCCTTCCACGTGGCCGAGACCTTCACGGGCACCCCCGGCCAGTATGTGAAGCTGGAAGACACCATCAAGGGCTTCAAGGGCATCCTGGACGGCGAGTATGACCACCTGGCCGAAGGCGACTTCTACATGCTCGGCGGTATCGAGCAGGCCGTGGCCAAGTATGAGCAGCGCAAGCTGCAAGAGGAAAACTAAGGGGCGCCCGCAAAACGCGCCTTTTGCCCCTTGAGCCGCGTCCGGAGCCGGGCGCGGCCAAGGGAACAGAATGTATCTTTGTGAGCGCACCTGGAAATTTTCAGGACGTGCCGGTGTAAAATGGTTTGCATGTCCGGTATCGGGACATCAGGAGCGTAAGGAGTGACTATGGGCACGCTGCAACTGGAAGTGGTGACGCCGGACAAAACCGTGGTCAGCGCCGAGGTGGAAATGGCTGTCTGCCCCGGGGTGGAAGGCGAATTCGGGGTGCTGCCGCAGCACGTCTCCATGCTCTCGGCCCTGAAAATCGGCGATCTGCGCTATCGGGTCAACGGCAAGGATGAGAACGTCTTCATTTCCGGCGGCTTTGCCGACGTGAACAATAACGTGCTGAGCGTGCTTGCCGAATCCGCGGAGCTGGCCACGGACATTGACACCGCCAGGGCTCAGGCCGCCAAGGAACGGGCCGAAAAACGCCTGTCCGCGCACGACGACAACCTGGACCAGACGCGGGCCGAGGCCGCCCTGCAACGCGCGGTCACGCGCCTGCATGTGGCGCAACTGCGCTGACATACACTGCGATTGGATGCATGAAGAGCCGGAGGCATTGCCTTCGGCTCTTCTTTTTGCAGCATGTTGCGCTTGAACGGGTATCGCTTACCCGTCACGCCACAGACCCGCAACAGTACAAGCCCGAAAAATGCCGCTCTCCAAGCGCCGCGCCGGACGTGGACTTCGCGGAACTTTTCGCCTAAAATAATCTGTTTTCATACTCCCAGCCCTTGCAGGACAAACTATGCCCACACAGGATCGCATCCGCAATTTTTGCATCATCGCCCATATTGACCACGGCAAATCCACCCTGGCCGACCGCATTCTGGAACTCACGCAGGTGGTCAGCGCACGCGAGGCCCGGCAGCAGTATCTGGACAGAATGGATCTGGAGCGGGAGCGCGGCATCACCATCAAGGCCCAGACCGTGCGCATTCCCTATGTGGCGGCCGACGGCAAGGAGTATGAGCTCAATCTCATCGACACGCCCGGCCACGTGGACTTCAACTATGAGGTTTCGCGCTCACTGGCCGCCTGCGAGGGTGCGCTGCTGGTGGTGGACGCCACCCAGGGCGTGGAGGCCCAGACCCTGGCCAACGTCTACCTGGCTCTGGACCACGACCACGAAATCATCCCGGTGCTGAACAAGATCGACCTGCCCAGCGCCGAAGTTGAGCGGGTCAAGGCTGAAATCGAAGAAAGCATCGGCCTGGACTGCTCCGAGGCCCTGCCCGTGTCGGCCAAAACAGGCATGGGCGTGGACGCGGTGCTGGAAGCCATTGTGAAGCGCCTGCCCGCTCCCAGGGGCAACCCGGACGCGCCGCTCAAGGCCCTGATTTTCGACTCCTGGTACGACAGCTACCAGGGCGTGGTGACGCTCTTCCGGGTGGTGGACGGCGCGGTGCGCCTGGGCGACACCATTCGGCTCATGAGCACCGGCAAGGAATACGAGGTGCTGCGTCTGGGCGTCTTCTCGCCCGAGGCTGCGGATGTGCGCGAGCTGACCGCCGGTGAAGTGGGCTTTCTGTGCGGCTCCATCAAGGAACTGGGCGACGCCCGCGTGGGCGACACCATCACTCTGGCCGACAATCCGGCCGCCGACCCCGTGCCCGGTTTCAAGGAAGTGAAGCCCATGGTCTTCTGCGGGCTTTACCCCACGGAATCCGACGACTATGAAAACCTCAAGGCCGCGCTGGAAAAACTCCAGCTCAACGACGCGGCTTTCAGCTTTGAGCCGGAAACCTCCCAGGCCCTGGGCTTCGGCTTCCGCTGCGGCTTCCTGGGTCTGCTGCACATGGAGATCATTCAGGAGCGCCTGGAACGCGAATTCGAGGTAGGCCTCATCGCCACGGCACCCTCTGTGGTCTACAAAGTGGACACCGTGGACGGCAAAACCCTGGAAATCGACAACCCCAGCCATTTGCCGGACCCGACCAAGACCCGCGCCCTGTACGAGCCCTATGTGAGCATGGACATCCATGTGCCCAATGAATACGTGGGCAACGTCATGAAGCTCTGCGAGGAAAAACGCGGCACGCAGAAAAACCTGCACTATCTGGCCGCCAACCGGGTGGTGGTGACCTATGAGATGCCCTTTGCCGAAATCGTCTACGACTTTTTCGACCGTCTCAAATCCGCCACGCGCGGCTATGCCTCCATGGACTATCAGCCCATCGACTACCGGGCCTCGGATCTGGTGCGTCTGGACATTCTGCTGAACAGTGAGCCCGTGGACGCCCTGGCCGTCATCGTGCACCGGGACAAAGCCTATACCTATGGCCGTTCCCTGGCCCTCAAACTCAAGCGCACCATTCCGCGCCAACTCTTCCAGGTGGCGATTCAGGCGGCCATCGGCCAGAAGATCATCGCCCGCGAAACGGTTTCGGCCTTCCGCAAGGACGTGACCGCCAAATGCTACGGCGGCGACATCACCCGCAAACGCAAGCTGCTGGAAAAACAGAAGGAAGGCAAAAAGCGCATGAAGCGCATGGGCAATGTGGAATTGCCGCAGGAAGCCTTTCTGGCGGCCCTCAAGGTGGGCGACGAGTAGTTCAGCCGTGCGCCACGGGCTCTGAAAAAGAAACCAGGCGCAGGCATTTTTCCATACTGAGGCAGTCTCCCTGGAGGCTGCCCTTTCTTTCAGCGGCGAAACACTTTTTTATAAACAGCATTGACCCTATAGCATGGATTATCATTTTCGATAATGAATGTTTCTCATAATCATACACTGCGAATTTCATAAAATTTTGCTGTATTTTCCCCAGAGAGAGAGAGAGAGAGAGAGAGAGAGAGATTTTAAAAAAAAATTCTTGTGCTATAGAGTTGATATAAATATCAACATACGAATTATATAATTATATGGATTCTGATATCTTCAACTATATTTTTCATTCCCTTCAAGGCTGAAAAAGGGCCTTTTCCCCTAATTTTTTTCTTCCTCCAGCCGAAAATGAGAGTATCTTCCACTTTCATAAGGCATCATCCGCTACGCCACGACAAAGCCACTGAAAAACGACAGCCGGGGCGCGACGGTCAACACCGTTTCTGTAGTGAAACGTACGAAGACCTCTGGAGGAGGCAAAGGGCGGGTCATATGAAAAATCTGAAAATCTGGCAAAAAATGGCCGCGGGCATCGGTCTTATGCTGTTGCTGGCCGCGGTCATCAGCGCCGTGTCGCTGAGCGTCATGAAAACCGTGGACGAAGAAACCACCAATATCAAAATGGCGTTCGCGCCCTTGCAGCAACTTGCCAACAGCCTGGATCAGCAGGTGACCGCCATTCCCGGCCAAATGCTCGCCTACCAGAACGGCAAGGCCGAAGCCTGGGACAACGTGCGGCGCCTGCTTGAACAGACCGACCAGAGCCTGACCAAACTGGCGGCACACCTCAAGGCCAATCCCGTCATCCCCGATACGGGCAAAACCGCTGCCGGACGAACGGCCTTCGAAAGCCTGAAAAAAACGCTGTTGGAAACGCATGCGGCCCAGGACGAGCTGGTGACCCTGCGCAATCATATGAATGAAACCGGCGCGAAGCTGTTGAACGAAACGCAGGACTATGTTCAGCGGATGAACACGGTGCTCAACCAGTTCGTGGCGGACCAGGACAGCGCGGAAGCCGCCAGAGCCCTGCCGCTGGTCCAGGACGGCCAGCGCATCATGGACGCCATCAACTATCTGCGTATCCGGATGCTGCGCAGCCTGGCGGAAAACAATCGGGATTACTCCAAGGACAATCTGCCGGTCCTCTTCCCCGCACTGCTCACGCAAGTGGACGAACTGCTGCCCCGGATCAGGCACGCCGACCTGCGAGAGCTCCTGAATGCCCTGCGCGGCCATATTGAGGAATACCGGGACGCCCAGGCCAAAACGCTGCAAATCTGGGAACGCATCGACAAACTTAACATGCAACGCAACCAGGCCTGCGACGAAGGCATCCGCGCCGCCCAAGGCATCGCCGGAGCCGGCGACAGATTGCAAACCTCGGCCATCGGCACCACCGATGATGAAGTCCGCGATGCCATTACGCTGATTTATGCGGTCAGCGCCGCGGCTCTGATCATGGGCCTGCTGATCGGCCTTGCGCTCACCCGCGGCATCACGGTTCCGGTGGGCCGGGCCTTGGGCTTTGCCCGCGCCGTGGCCGCCGGGCAGTTGGACCAGCGGTTGCGCCTGGACAGAAAGGATGAAATCGGCCAACTCGCCGTGGCCCTGGACAGTATGGTGGACGCGCTGAACGAAAAAATCGGCGAAGCCGAGCAGAAATCCCGCGAAGCCGAAGAACAGTCGCGCAATGCCCAGGCGGCCATGCGGCAGGCCGAGGCCGCGGGCAAAAGCGCTCAGGCCAAAACCGAGGCCATGCTGACGGCCGCAGACAAACTGGAAGCCATGGGCAATGTGCTTTCCTCGGCATCCACCCAGCTTTCGGCCCAGATCGAACAGGCCGACAAGGGTGCGGCGGAAGCCGCCGAGCGTCTCTCCGAAGCGGCCACGGCCATGAACGAAATGGACGCCACCGTCCAGGATGTGGCCCGCAACGCCAATGCGGCCTCCTCCGCTTCGGCGGAAACCAGGGAAAAAGCCGAAGCCGGCGCGGGCATTGTGGAAAAGGCCGTGCGGAGCATTGAAGAAGTGCACCGGATGTCCATCACGATCAAGGACGACATGGCCCAGCTCAGTGAACACGCTCAAGCCATTACCCAGATCATGAACGTCATCTCGGATATTGCGGACCAGACCAATCTGCTGGCCCTGAACGCGGCCATTGAAGCGGCCCGCGCGGGCGAAGCCGGGCGCGGTTTCGCCGTGGTGGCCGACGAAGTGCGCAAGCTGGCCGAAAAAACCATGGCATCCACCAACGACGTGAGCAACGCCATCAGGGCCATCCAGGAAAGCACGGCCAAGAGCATGGAGGCCGTGGACGGCGCCGTGGAACAGATCGGACAGGCCACGGGTCTGGCCAACGATTCGGGCATGGCCCTGCAGGAAATCGTGGCCACCGTGGAAGCCACGGCCGACCAGGTCAATGCCATTGCCACGGCCAGCGAGGAACAGTCCGCTACCAGTCAGGAAATCAACCAGTCCATCGTCATGGTCAACGACAGGGCCAGGGAAACCGCCGTCGTCATGACCGAAGCGGCCAAGGCCGTTGAGGAGCTGGCAAGCCAGGCCCAGGGCCTGACCCGCCTGATCCAGGAGCTGAAAAACAGTTAAGCGGGGAGTTTTCGTCCGGATGGCAAAAGAAGAGCGCCGCTCCCCAGGAACGGCGCTCTTCTTTTATAGTTGTATCAGCAGGTCAGGGCAGCATCCAGTGCAGCACCCCGGACTGCAAGTACGTCAGGACGCAGATGAACAGGGTCATGGCGACGCTGTGGCCGAGAGTGAAACGGAAAAGGTTCCCCTCCTGTCCCACCAGATTGGTGGCCGCCGTGGCCACGCTGATGGACTGGGGCGAAATCATCTTGCCCGTGACGCCGCCCGAGGAGTTGGCCGCCACGGCCAGCTGCGGGTCCATGCCCACCACTTCTGCCGTGGAACGCTGCATGCCGCAGAAGAGCGCGTTGGAAGAGGTGTCCGAACCGGTCAGGAATACGCCCAGCCAGCCCAGAAGCGGCGAGAAGAGCGGGAAGAGCGAGCCGGTCAGGGTAAAGGCAATGCCCAGGGTAGAGCTCATGCCCGAATAGTTCATAAGGTAGGCCAAGCCCAGAATCATGGCGATGGTCAGAATGGGGAAGCGCAGTTGCACGGCCGTGCGGCCGAAGCAGGCCACGGCCTTGCCGAAGGAATAGCCGGGCATGAAGGGCACGGAGAAGAAACCGGCCAGCAGAATGGCCGTACCGCCCGCCGAAAGCCAGTTGAAGGTGAACATGGCCGCATAATTGGGATCCTTGCCCGCGGCCAGAATGGGCGCCGCCTTGTGCACCATGCCGTCCAGGCCGGGCCAGGCGAAGGTGATCACCGCGCCGGGGATGGCGTTCAGCAGGTTCTTGAACTGCGGCAGGCCCCACAGAAAGACCATGACGGCCAGAATGATGTACGGTCCCCAGGCCCGCAGCACAACACCGGCCGACGGCGGGGCCCCTTCCAGCACGGAGGCGGATTCGCCCGCGAACCGCCAGATCCGGGCGGGCTTCCAGACCCGCAGCAGCAGGACCAGGGCCACGATGGTGATGAGCGCCGACATGATGTCGGGCAGGGTCGGGCCATGGAAGTTGGAGAAGAGGAACTGCGAGGCGGCGAAGCTGACACCGGCCACGGCAATGGCGGGCAGCACTTCCATGGCGCGCCGGAAGCCGCACATGACCACGCAGAGCCAGAGCGGCACGATGACGGAAAGGAAAGGCAGCTGTCTGCCGACGATCTGGCTGATGGTCAGATCCGAGAAGCCTGAAACCTGTCCGGCCACGATGACGGGCACGCCGATGGCGCCGAAGGCCACGGGCGCGGTATTGGCGATGAGGCAGATACCCGCCGCGTACAGGGGCTGGAAGCCCAGGCCCACCAGCATGGCGGCGGTGATGGCCACGGGCGTGCCGAAGCCCGCCGTGCCTTCAATGAAGGAACCAAAGGCAAAAGCGATGAAAATGGCCTGCAAGCGCCGGTCGTCGGTAAGACGGGCCAGGGATTGCTTGATATGCTCGAATTCTCCCGATTCCACGGTCATGTTGTAGACCCAGACCGCGGTGATCACTATCCAGATGATGGGGAAGAGGCCGAAAGCCGCGCCGTAGATCAGGGAACTGAAGGCCGTGCCCACGGGCATGCCCCAGACCAGAACCGCCAGCAAAAAAGAAAGGATCACGGCCGTGGCCGCGGCATAATGCCCCTTGGCGCGACGCACCGCCAGCATGTAAAAAAGGGCAAAAAGAGGAATACCGGCCAGCAGCGCGGAAAGAAGCGCGCTCCCGGCGGGGTTGTAAATTTGTGTCCAGGCCATATTTGCTCCTTCAACGGTTACATGTTGTCCATCTCTTGTTTGAACAGAACCCATGCGAAAGATGATCCGGTTTGCACAAAGGCCCCGGAACATCTTCCGCAATATATTCACTGGATCAGCTTCGCATTGATCCGTCGCGGCGCGGGGGCTTCGGCCGCAGGCGAACGTATGAGCCATACGGACAAAGTCAACATCGCCGACCACGGCTGAAGACTGCAATCGCGTGCGGGGCCGCCGGAACAGATCAACGTAAAAGTCACACTGTTCCGCGGGTTATGGAGAAAGCCGGTTCAGGAAAGACTGACGGGAGGGGCAAGGGGAAAGGGCAACATACCCCGGATTTCACGGGGACCGGGGATATGTTCCTTGGTGCGGGGAAAAGCGACCCGCGCGAGAACGCGGGACGGAAAAACAAGCCGGGCGGCAACACGGGCGGGCGATCCCGGTTCCGGGCCGTCTGATGCGGAGCGGTGGCGCTGTTTGTTTTCCGGCTGCCGAAAGGAAACGGAAAAGGCGGGGAGAGCGCGGAAAACGCCGGATTCCATGAACGGCGTGAACTTTACAAGCTCCAGGGACCGGGCCGGAGCATTCCGTCCACAGGTCAGCAGGAAGATCGTAACGATCCCCATGCATATTCCGCAGAAAAGGCAGAATCGGCGAATGGCGTTCATGGCCGCGCTCTTTTTGTCTCTGGGCAGCATTTCAAAGCCGGAATGCTCAATATCGTGCGGCACGGGGTCAAAACCGGCTTGTCAGGCAAGCCGCCGCACGATGGAACCGTACAGCCGTCCCACTGTTTCAACCCTATCCTAACGGTGGGATAAATCAACAGATTTATCCCACCATATTAAATAAGGAAGCGATATTACGCAAAAAAGAGGTTCGGCCAAAACGCGCGGAACACGGAAAGGCGCAAGGCGCCTTCAGCGCCGCAGACCGGCGGGCAGGGCGAAATAAACCCGTGCCGCCAGGTCGAAAAGAGAGCCGGGCAGAAAACTGACCCACCAGAACAGACGATATTTGCGCGAACTGTTCCGCCAGGTCGCGATGCAGGCGCGGGCCTCGGCATTGCGCCCCTCGCGCCAGAGGGCCACGGCCTTCTGAAAAGCCGCCCGCCGGGTCAACAGGGCCACCAGACCGGCGTGCTCCGCGTCATAGCCGGGATAGAGACGGCGGTGTTTGTCCAGAATGCGCAGGGTTTCGTCCGCGAATTGGCCGAACTTGCGGAAGGTGGTGTTGGCCCCGTGCACCCGCCAGAGGGTCAGGGGCTCGTCCACGAAATCCAGCTTCCAGTCATGGGCGATGCGGTAAAAGACGTCGGCCTCCTCGCAGACATTGAGGCTTTCGTCAAACCAGCCGCCGTCCCACGCGCCGGGGTCAGCGGCCAGACCGGCCAGGGCTTCGCGCCGGATCACGGCCGAGGACATGGAAATCCACTGCCGTTCCATGAGTTCGCCGAAAACCATGCCGCGCACAGGCCGGGCCTCGGCAAAAAGGCGCTTGAGCTCGCGTTTGCCGTCAAAAATCTCCGTATCCGTGCAGACCAGGCCCACCCGGGGATCGGCCTCGAACAGGGCCACCTGCGCTTCCAGCTTGCGCGGCCGCCAGAGATCGTCGCAATCCAGAAAGGCCAGGTAGCGGCCGCGCGCCCGCATCAGGGCCAGGTTGCGCGCCGCGCCCAGGGGCACTGTGGCCTCGCCGCGAAAATAGCGCAGCTTGGGGCCGTAGCTTTGGGCAATGGCCGGACTGTCGTCCGTGGAGCCGTTGTCCCAGAAGATGACTTCAAAATCCTCAAAGGTCTGGGCCATGAGGCTGTCCAGGGCCGCGCGCAGATCGCGGGCGCTGTTCAGGCAGTTCATGATCACGGATACGGCGGGAGCGCTCACGGTTTCTTTGCCTCCGGAGTTGTTGCGGCGGGTCCGGCCAGCTCCCGCGTTCGGCGGAAGACCCAGTATTTGCAGAGCAGGTAGACAAAGACCGGAACCAGCACCACGGCCACGGGCATGGCAAACTCATAGGCCAGGCCCAGGCGGACGAGCAGCCAGACAATGCAGGAGTTGAGCCCCAGGCCCACGGCCTGGGTGGCGGCGAAGCGCGGCAGCATGGCCCGGTGGCCGCCCCTGGCCTGAAAGGTCCAGAGGCTCTGGCCCAGATAGGAGACAAAAAAGCTGATCAGATAGGCCAGACCGTTGCCCGCCAGCAGGGGCAAAGCCCAGACGTTCACGAACAGCAGGCCCAGCAGGGCGTAGCAGAGGGTCGCCAGGCCGCCCACCAGGCCGAAGCGTATCCAGCGCCGGGCCAGCAGGCTTTGCACGAAGCGCCGCAGATCCTCCCAGGTGGGCACAAAGCCGGTCACAATGTTTTCTCCACAATATAGCGGGGCCGACGCCGCACTTCCGTGAAAATCTTGGCGATATACTCGCCCATGACGGAGAGGCAGAACAACTGCACCGAGCCCAGCAGCAGAACCACGATGATCAGCGAGGTCCAGCCCGGGATAACCGCGCCTTCCATGTACTGGAACAGCGAAACCAGGCTGTAGGCCAGGGCCGCCAGCATGCAGAGCAGGCTCATGAGGCCCGCCAGGCGCAGGGGCGCGGCGCTGCAGGAGGTGATACCCTTCCAGGCGAAGGAAAGCATTTTCAGCAGAGGGTACTTGCTCTCTCCGGCCTGGCGCGACAGGCGCGCGTAGTAGACCTTGCCGCTCTTGAAGCCCAGACCGGGAAAAAGCCCGCGCAGAAACAGGGTCTGCTCCCCGTAGGACGGCAGAACCTCCAGCACGGGCCGGGCCACCAGGCGATAATCCGCATGGTCCGGGATCAGGCGCACGTTCAGCCAGTTCATGAAGCGGTAGAAGAAATGCGCGGTGCCCCGCTTGAAGGAGGTGTCGGAACTGCGGTCTTTGCGCACGCCGTACACAATGTCGCAGCCTTCGGCATAGCGGGCCAGCATTTCCGGGATGACCCCGATGTCGTCCTGAAGATCGGCGTCCAGGCTGATAATGCAGTCCGCGCCCCACTGGCGGGCCGTGTCCATACCGGCCCAGACCGCGTTCTGGTGTCCGGCGTTGGCCGCGAAGCTGATGCCCCGGCAGAAGGGATCGTGCCGATGGCGTTCTTCCAGCACTTGCCAGGTGCGGTCGCGGCTGCCGTCGTCCACATACAGGGCGTAGCTTTCAGGCCGGATCAGGCCCCCGGCCTTGCAGCGCTCCAGCAACTCGGCCAGGGCGTTCAGCGTGCGCGGGAGGGTTTCCTCCTCATTATAGCAGGGAACCACCAGGGCCAGCAGAGGCGCGGGACGGGACGGCATGGCAAACTCCTGTGAGACGGCGGCGCGCCCTCAGGCCGCTGCGGCGCGGGCCAGGGCCGCGCAGACGTTTTCCACATCTTCCCGGCTCAGACCCGGATGCAGGGGCAGGGTCACCAGTTCCGCGTACAATTGTTCGGTGACCGGCAGGCGCACGGCCCCGCCGCCGAAAAAGCTCAGCAGATGGTTGGGCTTGTAATGCACGCCCGTGGGAATGCCCTCCCGGGCCAGGGCCTCCTTGACCGCGTCCTTGCGGCCGTTCAGGATGCGCACGGGCATAATGTGCGGCACAATGAAGTCTTCCGGGTCGGTGTGCAGCAGGGCCAGACCCGGCAGGCCCGCCAGGCGCTCGGCGTAGACGGCGGCCAATGCGCGCCGGACCGGGATAAATTCGCTGTCCAGGCGGGAAAGCTGCACCCTGCCGATGGCGGCCATGAGATTGCTCATGTGGTAGCGCCAGCCCTGGCGTTTGACGTCCGGATCCCAGGAGCGGATACCGGCAAAGCGCTTCTGGGCGTCGTTTTCCACCGAAAGCAGGCGCGCGTCCGAAGCCAGGCGCGCGGCCTCGGCGTCAAAGGCCACCAGGCAGCCGCCCTCGCCGGAGGTGATGTTTTTGATGCCGTCAAAGCTGAAGCAGACCATGTCCCCGAACGAGCCGATCCTGCGCCCGTGATGGCGGCAGCCGAAGGCATGGGCCGCGTCCTCCACCACCCGCAGCCCCTTGCGCCGGGCAAAGTCGTAGACCTCGTCCAGATGCCAGGGGTTGCTGGCGTAGTCCACGGGCATGACGGCGATGGTGCGGGAGGTGAGGCGTTTTTCCGCGTCGCGAAGATCCAGAGTGCCGGTTTCTGGCAGCACGTCGCAGGCCACGGGCACGCAGCCCGCCGCCGTGACTGCCTGGAAGGAAGCCACAAAGGTCAGCGAGGGCACCAGCACCTCGGCCTTGCCGTCCGTGGCGCGGCACTGGGAAGCCACGGCGTCCACGGCCAGATGCAGGGCCGCCGTGCCCGTGTTCGTGGTGATGACCTGCTGCGGGGTCACGCCCAGATACGCGGCCAGCTCCTCTTCAAACAAACGGGTCTCATTGCCTATGCCCAGATAGCCGTCTTCCAGAATTACCCGGCTGACGGCGCGGGCCTCGGCTTCACCCACAATGGAACGCGAAAGACGCAAGGACATGAGCCCCTCCGCAAGATTGCAAAAGTTCTCCGGACGCGGCATGCGCCCGGAGAACTTTTGCAATACCCTCTATCGCCGCCCGGAGCAAGCGCCGGGGCGGGACGGCGGCGGCAACGGCCACCGCCCCGGTCCATTTTCCCTCTTACAGCGCCGGGGCTGTTTCCGGCGGATTCGCGGGCCTGAAATCCGCGAACACGGAGCAGACCTTGCTCAGCACATGCAGCGAAGATTGCAGGCTGCTGCCGATCACGTGGATGGTGAAGCCGTCGAGATCTTCCGCCTCGCCGAAATGTTCCATGAGATATGCCGTGACATAGAGATCGTCATACACCTTGCCGAGCAGTCCGGACAGATCCTTTGCCCTGTGCGCGTCAAGCACGTCCTCTTCATATTTCAGCATATACGACGGCACGCGGTAGCAGCGCAACTCATGCGGCACCTCTTTGGCCGGGCCGCCGGGATTGACGGGAGAAGCATCCGGCACGGCGCATTCCGCCGGTTCCGGCTCTTTTCCGGCCGCGAAGGCCAGCAAGGCCCGCGCCGTCTGTTGCAGCGTTTCGGCCAATGCGGCGCAATGGGAAAAATCTGGAGAAGCGGCGGGCGGGATGGGGCGGGGCTGTGAACGCTGAGCGTCCAGAGAAGGATCGGACATCAGGCACCTCTACGGTTTTCTTATTGGAGCCTTCAGAATGAAAAGCTCCGGGTGCTAAGAACTGCCGTAGAGCAGCGGACTATTTCCCGGCAAGCCGGTCTTGTATTTCACCCACACCCGGAACGATAATGCGGGAAGGCGCGCCCCGCCGGAGGCAAGACGCAAGAAAACCCACAAGCTGTCGGGGTGGGAAACCGTCTACGGAAAGGTGTTCTTAGGCACCTGTGGAGAGGGCAACATATTTCAGGGCGGCAGTCAAGAATTCCCCGCCCGGGACAGGGTCATTCTGTTCTCCGCCCGTTGTTTTCTCCTGCCCTGCGGGTACGGAGGTTTTACGCCTCCGTGCCCGCAGGGTTTGAAATACCTCATCATGACAAGCCCCCCGAAATCCATCACCGGGGCGTTAAACCACCATGCTCCGGCGCGGGGCATCAAGCCCGGCCGCAAACGCGGCCGGATCCCTACGACCCGCTGAGGTCAATATCGTTGAGCAGATTGTCCAGATCCAGCAGAATGAGCAGACGGTCGTCCAACTTGCCGATGCCCCGGATGTATTCGGAACCGATGCCCGCCACCACCGGCGGCGGGTCCTCCACCGTGCCCGCCGGAATGCGCAGCACCTCGGAAACGCCGTCCACCAGGAAACCCACGATTTTCTGCCCCAGTTCCATGACCACGATGCGGGTGTTGCTGTCGTGCTCAAGGACGGGCATGTTGAAGCGCGTGCGCATGCTGATGACCGGAATGACCTTGCCGCGCAGGTTGATGACGCCCTCAATAAAGGCCGGAGCGCGGGGCACCATGGTGATCTGCATCAGGCGGATGATTTCCTGGACGGCCAGGATATCCACGCCGAATTCCTCTTCGCCGATGCGGAAAGTGACCAGCTGGATCAAATCGCCGTCGTGCTCGTCGTGTCCCTGGCCTTTCATATCTTCCATAATCTGACTCATGGCAAAACCTCCTCAGGGGCTGTCCGGGACACGCCGCCTGTAGCATGTGCGGTGTACAGCGGGGCGGCCCGGATCGCGGCGGCATTGCCGCCCCCTCCTTGCCCGCCCGATGCTCTTGCTTGAGCTGACTCGCCGACAATCCTTATCGGCTGCCGTGAAAAATACTTGAGGCCCGCCCGTTCAGCCCCAGGCTTCGGCCTGCGCGCGCTCCGCCGCGCTGAGATAGTCCAGCCAGGCGCGGCGCATGGCTTCAAAATGGTTGACGCGCAGCTCCTCGGCCCAAGGGCTGCGGACATCCCAGGGCTTGGGGCCGTGGAAATGCACAATATGCCCCGCGTCCAGGCAGTCGGCCTGGTAGGGCGGGCAGTTCCAGCGGCCCTCCAGGCGGGTGACGCGCTTGCCGAAGAAATAGTTCAGCAGAGACTGGTCCAGATTGCCGATACGGCCCACATTCTGAAGGGAAAAAGCCAGAAAGTGCCCGATCAGATCGTGCCGCCGCAGGCGCGCCAGGTTGAACAGCACCACGCCGCTGGAAAACGTCCAGATGGGAAAAGGCATGGGCACGGTATAGCGCTGCTGCCGGAACTCATAGGCAAGGCTTTCATATTCATGGTAAAACGGGGCCGTATTTTCGCGGGCCATGCCCATGTACGGCGGCAGAGGACCATTGAAAAGCGCGTCCAGGGGACGGCGGAACAGTACGTCCGCGTCGCAGTACAACACAGCCTCGTCTTCGGCCAGTTCCGGCACCAGGGCCAGTTCCAGCTTCAAAAAACAGCCGATGTTGGCATGGGTTTCCGGCGGCAGCAGGTCGCGGCCGAGGCGGGGCCGGTAGCGCGCCAGCGGGATGCCTTCGCGCGTCACGCCTTCAAGCACCTCCGGCTTCTCCCCGGCATAGACGCAGAGGCAGGGCGCGTCGGGCCCGTGCAGGGCGCGCAGGGAACGCACGGCCGCCTTGAGCAGCAGCAGATAGCGCGGATTGTCGTCAATGCAGAAGACGACTTTCATCTTCCTCACCATTCAGATGCCGGCACAGTTGCTCGACACGACCGGCCATGTCCGCCGGGTTGAAATCATTGACCGCCGACAGCACCCCGGTCAGACCCTCGGCATAGGGCGTGCCTTCCACCAGGGGAATGAAGGCTTCCAGCGCGCTTTCCACGCCGCCCCAGTCCGTTTCCATGCGCCGCGGCAATTCCTCAAGCAGGCGCAGCAATGCGCGCTTGTGCTCTTCGGCCAGGCGCAGGTCGCCCGCCGTGACGGACAGGCGGCTGTGACTCTGGAGCTGGCGGATCCGCTCCAAAGCCTCGTCCATGGCCGCCTCAAAACGGCGCAGCAGGTCTTCGCCGGGCGGCACGCCGGGCAGGGAGGACTCCATCTGCTTGGTCAGTTCCGTGACCCGCTCCACGCCCAGGTTGGCGGCCACGCCCTTGACCGTGTGCGCCAGCCGTGCCGCGCCGCGGTAGTCATTGAGGTCCAGCAGATCGCGCAACTGCGCGGCGCTTTGGCCGTAGTGCTCCACAAAACGGATCAGCAGCTCGTTGTACAGCTTTTCATTGCCGCCCACCGTGGCCAGGCCCGCCTTGATGTTGACGGACTGCCTGTCCCCGCCGGGGACAGGCGCGGGCGCCGTGGCGGCGCCCGTCTCCTCCGGCGTCCGCCCGGCGGCTTCCCGCACGGGATTACGGGCCAGTCCGCCGGGCAGCCACTTCTCAAGGGCCGCATACAGTTCCGCCGGGTTCACGGGTTTGGTCAGATAGTCGTTCATGCCCACGCCCTTGCCGTCCATGCGCGAGCCTTTGTCGGCATGGGCCGTCATGGCCAGAATGGGCAGTTCCGCCGGGGAGCGGCCCAGTTCGCGGATCCGGCAGGTGGCTTCAAGGCCGTCCATGACGGGCATCTGCACGTCCATGAGCACCAGGGACACGGGCTGCCGCCGCACGCATTCCACAGCTTCGCGCCCGTCCCCGGCCACGGTCACCGCAAGCCCGGCCTGTTCCAGCAATTCCCTGGCAATCTGGCGGTTGATCTCGTTGTCGTCCACCACCAGCACCGGCGGCACGGCTTCCGCGCCCCGCTCCCCGCCGTCCGCAACCGGCAGCGGATCATCCTCTTCCACATCCGGCGGCAGATCGAACTCCAGGTCAAAGCTCAGGCGGCTGCCCCGGCCCGGCGCGCTGTCCACCGCGATCTCGCCGCCCATCAGGTTGACCAGATGGCGGGCCAGCGCCAAGCCCAGTCCCAAGCCGCTGCCGGAACGGGTCATGGACATGTCGCCGGGCACAAAGGGCTCGAACAGCTTGGCTTGGTTTTCCCCGCTGATGCCGGGGCCGCTGTCCGTCACGCAAAAACGCAGACGTACCTTGCCCGCGGCCGCGTCCGGCAACGGGGCCACGCTCAGCTCCACGCCGCCTTCCGCCGTGTACTGCACGGCATTGTCCAACAGAATGCGCAGCACTTCCTCCAGATGCCGCTCGTCGCCGAGCAGGCGCGCGGGCAGGCCTTGGGCCGCATGCAGCTCCAGGGACAATTTCTTCTCGGCGGCCTGGGCGGCCACGCTCTGGCGCAGCAGGTCCAGAAAACGGCCCAGGGGAAAGAGCGTGTGTTCCGGCCGCAGACTGCCTTCGTCCACGCTGGCGAAGTCCAGAATGCGGTTGAACATGTCCAGCAGCACGCTGCCGGATTTATTGATCTGGGAGAGATACTTGCGCTGGCCGGGGCTCAGTTCGGTCTGCAGGCAGAGATAGCTCATGCCGATGATGGCGTTCATGGGCGTGCGGACTTCGTGGCTGATCCGGCGCAGAAAATCCTCCTGCACACTGGAGGCTTTCTGGGCTATCCGCAGGGAGGAAAGCGCCTGAGCCCTGGCCTGCAGCGCCTGTTTCCGGCTGGCATGCGCCGCCGTCTCCGCCGTCTTGAGCTCCTGGATGCGCAGAAGCAGCGCGCTCTTCATCTTCTGCAGGGAGCCGAACATGCCGGCCAGTTCGTCGCCGTATTTCAGACGCAGGGGCACGGGATCGTTGCCCGCGGCCACGTCCTCGGCATAGCGGCCCACCAGGCCCAGGGGCCGGACCACCCGCTTGTGGAAAACAAACATGCCGGCCGCCACATTGACCGCCAGCAGGCCCAGGCCGACGATGGCCAGACCGAGCATCCACCACAGGGCGCGCTTCTGCGCGGACATATGCGCCAGAAAATCCTGATAGAGACGGGCGCGCAGCAGCCGCCCGGCATTGCTGATTTTGTCCGGAATGCGCGCCAGCTTGGTGTCGTAGATCCATTGCAGGGCCTGCTTGGGCTGGGGGTCGCCCTGAATGGAAAATCCGCCCCGCTCGTCGGGGAACAGGCCGCGCGCCCGCATCACGGCGATTTCGGTCAGGCGGTTCAGCAGATCATTCTGCTCCAGGCAGAACTGGAGCAGGCTTCTTTTCTCTTTGTCCAGATCAAGGCTGTCCGCGATCTCCTGCAGGGAGCGCCCCTCTTCCCCTTTGAGAAGTGAGCCCGACGGGCGCCCGACATCGCCGCGCTCGGCCAGAAGAAGGGCCTGCCATTCCTCCAGCCGGCTCTCATTGGGCGCGCTGACATAGTCCAGGGCCAGACGGTATTTGTCGGCCGCGCCGCCCCCCAGCTCGCTGAGCAGCGCGTCTATGCGGTAAAAATTGTGCAGCAGGCCGTTGACTTCCCGCAGGTCGCGGCCGAGCCAGAAAAAACAGACCCCCAGCAGGAGCACCAGGCCCAGTTGCACCAGGTTGGAGGTTTTGATAATGGCCCGGATCGTCATGCCTTCACTCCCACGCACCCCAGGGGCGCGGCCTCGGCGGCCTTCTTGATGTTGTTGCCGTAGTACCATAGGCTGCCGGAAAAATCATCTTCCAACCCATTGCCGGACGCGGCGATGGCAGCCCGGCGCCGCACCGGGCGCGGTGACGCCATGGCCGCTTCCGCCCCACGCCCCTTTTCCCGCCTTGTTCCCCACCTGGCCCTGCTCACGGCCATGTGCGTCTGGAGCACTTCCTACGTGGCGCTGCGCATCGCGCTTTCCGGCCTCACGCCCCTGCAGGCCATGGCCGGGCGCATGCTGGTGGCAAGCCTGGTCTTCGCGCCCCTCTGGCCCCGCCTGTTCCGGGATCTGCGCCGCCACGGCCACCTGGGGGCCCTGCTGCTGATGGGCTTCTGCGAACCCTGTTGCTATTTTCTGTTCGAAACCCACGCCCTGCGACTGACCACCGCCTCCCAGGCGGGCATGGTGGTCTCTCTTCTGCCTCTGATCGTGGCCGGTGTGGCCTGGGTCGCCCTGGGCGAACGGATAAGCGGGCGGGTCTGGCTGGGCTTCGCCCTGGCCGTGGGCGGCGTGGTCTGGCTTTCACTGGCCGCAGCGCCCGCGGACAACGCGGCCGACCCCATGCTGGGCAATGCCCTGGAAGCCCTGGCCATGCTCTGCGCCGCCTTTTACACGGTCATCGCCCGGCGGCTTTCCCCGCTTTACAATCCCATGCAGATCACCGCCGCGCAGTCCGGCCTGGGCATGCTTTTCTTCTGCCTGCTGCTTCTTTTTCTGCCGGAAACGAGCCGCCCCATTTCCCTGGGCCTGGAACTGCCAGCCTGGGCCCCGTGGGCCAGCGTGCTCTATCTTGGGGGCTGCGTAACCTTCGGCGGCTACGGGCTGTACAATTTCGGGGTCAACCGGCTCTGCGCCGGGCAGGCCGCGGCCTACACCAACCTGATCCCGGTCTTTACCCTGCTGTTCGGCGTGAGCCTGCTGCACGAGGTTTTTCTGCCTTCGCAGTACCTGGCCTCGGTCCTGGTCATCGCCGGTGTGCTGCTCAGCCAGTGGCGGCGCACGGAGGGAAACAGGCACGCTGAAGGACGCCGCGAAAAATAGCGGCGGGCCCGTTGCGCGATCCGGCTTTTTCAGCGTTGCCCGGCTGCGGCTGCCTCTCCCCTTCCTCGGGTTTGCGGCTCCCTGTCAATATCAGTGCAGCCCTTACCGCGACGCCCGCCGCTTCCCGGAGGATGCTCGGCGCTCCCCGCGACCGGGAAGCAGCGCGTCGCCGTCGCTGCGGCTCAGAAACAGAAAAACCAGGGAGGCCAGCAGGGTGACGCCTCCCACCGTGAGAAACGTTTCATGAAAATGATCCAGCAGCGACCCCGGCGCCAGGGCGTTGAACAGGCGCAGCACCGCCGTGCTGCTGGCCACGCCGAAGCTGATCGAAAGCTGCTGGGTGACGGCGAGCAGGCTGTTGCCCGTGCTGACATGCTCCTGGGCGAGATCCCCCAGGGTAATGCTGTTCATGGCCGTGAACTGCGTGGACATGGCCATGCCCAGCAGGATCATGGGCAGGATCAGCATCCAGAGGGGCAGGGAGGGAGTCTGGAGCGAGAACTGGGCGATCATCAGGCCGATGCAGGCGGTGACGCCCACCAGAGTGTTGCGGTAGCCGAAGCGACGCAGCACGCGCACGGCAAACGTCTTGGCCGTGAGGGAACCCAGGGCCATGGGGGCCATCATCATACCGGCGGTCAGAGCCGGATGGTCCAGCCCTACCTGAAGCATGAGCGGCATGAGATAGGGCATGCAGCCCGTGCCCAGTCTGGAAACCACATTGCCCGCGATGCCCACGCGGAAGGTATGGATGCGAAAAACTCCCAGGCGGATCAGAGGGGCCTTGCTGCGCCGGGCGTACCGGGCGTACAGCGCCAGAAGCGCCACGCCGGCGAGCAGCAGGAAGGGGGCCAGACTTTTTGACTCCGCACGGCTTCCGAAAAGCTCCAGGCCGCCGGAAAAGAACGCCAGCCCGAGACCGAAGAAAGCGAAACCCGTGAAATCGAACGGCCCGTGCGTCCCTGTGAACTGGGGCATGATCCGCCAGGCATAGAGCATGCCCGCCAGCCCCACCGGGATGTTGATCAGAAAAATCCAGTGCCAGCCGACATAGGTCACCAGAGCGCCGCCCAGCAGCGGCCCGACCACCGGCCCCACCAGTCCCGGGATGCTGATGAAGTTGAGCACAGCCACCAGCTTCTCGCGCGGAAAGGCCCGCAATACAGCCAGCCGGGCCACGGGCATCATCATGGCTCCGCCGATGCCCTGGATCACGCGCGAAAGCACCAGCATGCGCAGACTGCCGGACAGGGCGCAGGAAAGCGAACCCAACGCGAAAAGGGCCACCGCGAACAGAAAGACGTTGCGGGTGCCGAAGCGGTCCGCGAACCAGCCGCTCGCGGGGATCAACAGGGCCACGGTCAGGGTGTAGCCGACCACGGTCATCTGCATGGCCAGGGGCGACTCGCCGAGACTTTCGGCAATGGCCGGCAAGGCGGTGTTCAGGATAGTGGCATCCAGGGCCTGCATGAAAAAGGCCGCGGCCGCGATCAGGGGCAAACCGGCCATGCCGCCGGGGGGAATTCTCATACGCTGTCTCCGCCCATTACGGGCCCCCGGTATCTGAGACAAACACGAACGCCCTGCTGAACGCCATTAGAGCACCCCGCCGCAGGAATTTGCAAGCAAATCCTTGGGGAGACCGCGTTATCAGCGTTTATTCGCTCCGGGATCGCGGCAAGCCGGATTTCCGCCGCAGTCTTGCGGCGGTGCGCGGCTACAGCCCCAGCATGGCGTAAATGGCCGCCATATCCAGATTCGCTTCCACCGCGTCGGCCAGGCGATCCAGCTCCGGCCCCAGGCTGTAAACGGTCCCGGTGCGCGGCGCAAGGCCCCGCTCCCGGCGCAGCCGGTTCAGAAAGGCACGGCGGAAGGCGTCCGCATCGAAGACCCCGTGCAGATAGGTGCCCCAGACCCGCGCCGCGCCGTCGGCGCCGGGCAGGCCCCAGCCCAGCGTCCGCCCGGCCTCGTCCGTCATGACCGGCGTCAGCGGCATCCCGCCCGCGCCGCCGGGACGCTCTTCCGCCGGAACGCTGCGCCCGTGGTGAATTTCATAACCCCGCACCGCCAGTTCCTCTCCGGCCAGCCCGGCCAGAGCCCGGCCGCCGGTCCGGCGCAACAGTTTCGCGCCGCCCAGTTCCGTGCGCAGCGGCAGCAGATCCAGGCCCGGCTCCAGGCCGCCCTCCTCCAGGCCCAACGGATCGGCAATGCTTTGCCCCAGCATCTGGAGGCCGCCGCAAATGCCGACCAGCGCCCCCCGGTTCCGGCAACGCTCCGCATAGCCGCGCAGGGCTTCCGCCACGCCCGTCCGGCGCAGAAAACGCATGTCCGCGATGCTGTTCTTGCTGCCCGGCAGAATCACGGCATCCGGCGCGCCCAGCTCATCGGCGTGCCGCACAATGCGCAGGCGCACGTCCGCCTCGGCGCGCAGGGCGTCCAGATCGGTGAAGTTGCTGATATGGGGCAGATCCACCAGGGCGATATCCAGGCAGTCCGGCGCGGCGGGCCTGCCCCCGTCCGCCGCGCCCAGGCCCGGCGTGATCCCCAGCTTGAAGCTGACGGAGTCCTCCTCCGGCAGGCGCAGATCCTCCAGCATGGGCATCACGCCCAGAAAGGGACGGCGCGTCCGGCGGCTCACCGCCTCCAGGGCCGGGTCCAGCAGGGAGGCGTCGCCCCGGAACTTGTTCAGCACATATCCGGCCACGCGCGCCCGGTCGGCCCGGCCCAGCAGGCTCATGGTGCCCACCAGGGAGGCAAAAGCCCCGCCCCGGTCGATGTCCGCCACCAGCAGCACATGCGCCTCGGCATGGCGGGCCATGCGCATGTTCACGATGTCGTGAGCTCTGAGATTGATTTCCGCCGGGCTGCCCGCGCCCTCCAGAACCATGACGTCCATGCCCGAGGACAGCTCGCGGTAGGCGCGGCGCACGGCCTTCCAGGCCTCGGGCTTGTAACGCAGATACGCGCCCACCCGCATCTGGCCCACGGGACGGCCCAGCACAATGACCTGGGAGCCCACATGGGAAGTGGGTTTGAGCAGCACAGGATTCATGCGCGCGTCGGCGGGCAGGCCGCAGGCCACGGCCTGCAGGGCCTGGGCCCGGCCCATTTCCTCGCCCTGTTCGGTCACAAAGGAATTGAGGGCCATGTTCTGGGCCTTGAAAGGCGCGACCCTCAGCCCCCGACGGGCCAGCAGACGGCAGACGGCGGCGGTGAGCAGGCTTTTGCCCGCGTTGGAGCAGGTGCCCTGGAGCATCAGGGCCGGCACGGCGGCTTTGGCCGGGACGGGTGTCGGGGCCGCATCCGGCGCGCGAAAAAAGGGTCGCATGCCTCTCTCCTTACCCGCAAGCGCGGGCGGGAGCAAGAAAACTTGCAGGCTCTTGCCGCATCCTTTATATAAGAAAAGTCGTGAGAACGGATCGCAACCTCTGCACGGAGGCCGCATGAAACGTGTTCTGCTCTGGATTCTGGGCATTGTGATCGTGCTGGGCGCGGCCGGAGCCATCCTGCTCGGCCGCATCGACACGCAATTCGTGGTCGGCCAGATCGCCGACGCCACAGCCAAGGCCACCGGCAAACCCCTGGTCTTTGCCAGCGCGCCGCGCCTGTCCCTGCTGCCGCCCGGCGTGAAGTTCGGGCAGGCCGACTGGGGCGAGATCAAGGACGGCCAGGGCCTTGCCGTATCCGTCAAAAGCGGCATGGTGGAGCTGGAGCTGACCCCGCTGCTCTCCGGCAATCTGGTGGTGCGCGAGGTGCGCCTGGACAATCCCGTGCTGGAAGTGCGCGAGGGCAAGGCCGTGTCCGGGCAAGCGGCGGCTCCCGCCGCCTCCCCCGCTCCCGCTGTCCAGGCCGGACCGCAGGGCCGGCTGCAGAGCCTGCCCCCGGCGGCCGGGGCCGCCGCGCCTTCCGACGAGCTGCCCGTGGAGCTGATGCGCCTGGTAGTGCGCCAGGGCGAAGTGCGCTACGTGGACGCCCGGGGCGTTCATCTGCGGGTCAAGGATCTCAATCTTTCCGTGGAAAACCTGCGCCGCCGCGAAGAAGCCGGCATGCAATGCGATTTTGCCTTTGATCTCAAAGAAGAGCAGAAGGCCGTTCTGACCGGCAATCTGGCTCTGGACGCCAAACTGCGCTATTACGCGCCGCATCTGACCTTCCGCCAGATTTCCCTGACCTTCACGCCCCTGGGCGGCCTGCTGCCCAAGGAGGCCGGGCCCGCGCAACTGGTCTGCGAGGGGGCGCTCAACCTCCAGACGCAAAACCTGCGCCTGGCCGCGGCACGGCTGAGCACGCCACAGGCCCGCCTGACCCTCGGCGGCGAGGCCACTCTGACGCCCCCGACCTTCAAGGGCACCGTGAGCCTGGAAGGTTTGCCGCGCAAGCTGGCCGCTCTGGCCGGGCAGAGGCTCAAACCCTCGGACAACGACGTGCTGAGCTTCAAAAGCATTCTGGAATACGCGGACGACACCCTGCATCTGCGCCAGATCGTCATGCAGTTGGACGACATCCCGGTGCGCGGCGACCTGACCCTGGCCCTGGGCACGCCCCTGGCCGTATCCGGCGGCATTCAAACCGGCATGATCAATCTGGATAATTACCTGCCCCTGCCTCAAAACGGCACATCCGCCGCGGCCGACGGCAAGCCCCATGACGGAGCGGCGGCCTCCGGCGGCGCGGCGTCCGGGAGTTCCGCGCAACCCGCGCAAAACTGGCCCGGCGTGAATCTGCGCGCGGCTCTGGCCGGAGTGCGCCAGGGCAAACTGAGCGTCACGGACATTGCCTTCATTCTCAAGGGTGAAAAAGGCCGCTACAACGTCACCTCTCTGAGCTGCGCTTTGGGCAGCGGCGGCAAGATCAAGGGGTCGGCCGTTGCGAATCTGCCGGGCAAGGCCTACAGCCTCAAGGCCACGGCCGTGGGCGTCAATGTGGGCGGCCTGCTGGAAGCTCTGGGCAAGGGCCGCCCGCTGGACGGCGTCGCGGCGCTGGATGCGGACCTGAGCCTGCGCGGCGCGGACGCCAAGGCCATGCTGGCCGGGCTCAACGGCCGGGGCGTGCTGGAAGTGCGCAACATGCACCTTGAGGCCATGTCCGCCCTGCCTCAGAACATGCCGGGTCTGACCGGCAAAAAGGGCGCGGTGCCCGACCGCTTTGACCTGGTGCGCGTGCCCTTCACGGCCCGCAACGGCGAGGTGACGGCCCAGCCCATCACGGTCAGCTCCGCCGGGCTCAACGCCTCGGGCCGGGCCCAGGCCAGCCTGCCGCGCGAATACCTGGACGCCACGGCGGACATCAAAACCCTGGGCATGACCATCCCCGTGGTGGCCAAGGGGCCCTTCAGCAATATTTCCTACGGCGTTGATCCCAAATTCGCCCTGGACATGGCGAGAAAACTGCCGGGCGCGTTGCTGGACGGCGGCAAGGCAGCGGGAGGCGCGACCCGGAACGGCGCTGCGGGCACGGGCGGCGTGATGAAAAAGGGCCTGGAAGGCGCGGGCGGCCTGATGCGCGGCCTTTTCGGCAAATAACAGCGGCCCGCTGGAGCGAGCGCGGGGCTTCGGATCTCGGGCCGGAAAAACGGGCTTGCCTTTTCCCGGCCCGAGGCTAAAGATTTTCCTTAGTCGGCCGTTGAGAATGCTAGCGTCTCATTTGAAAAATCAGACACACAAAACTCTTCAGGATTTTGCGGCGGCACATCAGACACAAGAAGCGGCCCGCCGAGGGCAGGCTCTGTCCCGTTGGCGACGGATGCCGGCGCGGGCGGACAATAGTCATAGATTGAGCGTACAGGCGGCAAAGTATGTACTTATTAATAGGTCTTGCCATCGTTGCGGCCTCGGTGTTTACCGGCTACACCCTGGCCCACGGCGAATGGGGCGTACTTTTCCAGCCTGCGGAATTCATCATTATTCTGGGATGCGGCCTGGGTGCGTTCTTTGGCTCCCAGACCAAGTACACGTTCAGCCTGATCGTCAAAAGCCTGAAACACCTGTTCGCGGACCCCGGCTCCAGCAAATCGCGTTATCTGGAAACCCTGGCCCTGCTCTACGCGCTGTTTTCCAAGATGCACCGCGAAGGCGTCATCAGCATTGAAAGCGACGTGGAAAAGCCGGAGGCCAGCCCCATTTTCAGCAAATATCCCAACGTGTCCAAGGACACCAGGATCGTCAACTTCATCGGCGACACCCTGCGCGTCTATCTGACCACCGGCGACCCGGCGGACATCGACAGCCTCATGGACGTGGACATCGCCACCATGCGCGAGGAAGGCATTCTGCCCGCCCATGCCGTGAGCCACATGGCCGAATCCATGCCGGGCATGGGCATCGTGGCCTGCGTGCTGGGCGTGGTGCTGGCCATGGGCAAGATCAACGAACCCCCCGAAGTGCTGGGCCACTACATCGGCGCGGCCCTGGTGGGCACGTTTTTCGGCATTCTCTGTTGTTACGGCCTGTTCGGCCCCATGGGCGCCAAGCTGGAAAACTTTGTCTCCGAGGAACATTTTTATTATCATTCCATCAAGGAGGCCGTGGCCGCCGCCATTCGCGGCTCCACCCCCCTGATCGCCGTGGAATACGGCCGCCGGACCATTCCCTATCCGTTCCGGCCCACGTTCGCGGAAATGGAAGAAAAGCTCAAGAACGGCTAGCCCCGAGCCCGGCCGCTCTTCCCGCCGTCGGCGGGAGCCGAGTCCACAGCCGGGCGCGTCCCGGCTTTTGCTTTTTATCGTGAGGAAGAACTATGAGCAGCGCCTGGAAAGTCGCGTACGCCGACTTTGTGACGGCCATGATGGCCTTCTTTCTTCTGCTTTGGGTGCTCAACATGGTGCCCCCGGAAACCAGAGCCGGCCTTGCCGCCTATTTCAGCGGCGAGCGCAACTTTGATTCCAGCTCCACCTCGCCGGTGTCCAACAACCCTTTTATTCAGAACACCGACAAAATCGACACCCGGGATCTCAAGATCAACGAAGTGGAAAAATCCCATTACGCCATTGCCCAGAAAATCAAACAGATGCTCATGGCCGACGCCGTGCCGCAGAATTCCTCGGGCATCAGCGCCGACGACGTGGGCGTGCAGTTGCGCATCAATTCCGACGTCATGTTCAAGCCCGGTTCCGTGGATTTTCTGCCTGAAGGCGAAAAAGTGCTGAACAGCGTCTTGCGGGTTCTGAAGGAATACAATCTCTACCTGGTGGTGCGCGGCCATGCCGACAGCACCGAGGCCAGGCCGCCCTATGCCTCGGCCTGGGAGCTCTCAGGCGCCCGGGCCGCGGCGGTGCTGCACTATTTGGCCGACCACGGCGTCAAGCCCACCCGCCTGCGCGGCGTGGCCTACGGCGACACGCGCCCGCTCAAACCCGGCATCGACGAGGAAAGCCGGGCCGTCAACCGGCGGGTGGAGTTCTTTTTCCACCGGCCCGAGGTGATGTCCTACAGCGTCGTGTATTAAGGAAGCACTGATTAATGGTCTTTTTGCCCTCTGCCCGCGTCCGGTTCACTCCGTGCGAAGGTCGAATATGTTTGGATATACTCCCTCCGCCCGCAGTTCGCCGCCCTTGGCAGAGATCAGTGCTTCCTTAAGCATCTGAGAAAGCAAAGGACCGACATCTGGCGGTCTTTTGCTTTTTCTCATTCACAACTGACGCCCGATGAGTTTCAAACTCACCGCCTACACAAACGAGAGGCTCTGTCCCGGGCGCATAGCAATGCAGTCGCAGGCGGGGCAGACTTCGGCCAGCCGGGCCTGAAAGTCCGCGGCGCTCTGGGCCAGCACCGGGAAGGTCCCCCAGTGCATGGGAATGACGGACTTGCAGCCCAACAGTTTACAGGCCAGAGCCGCCTGGCGGGCGTCCATGGTGAACACGCCGCCGATGGGCAGCAGGGCCACATCGATATGGTAGAGTTGTCCCCAAAGTTCCATGCCGCTGAAAATGCAGGTGTCGCCCGCGTGATAGACGACAAGGCCGTCGGGCATCTCGATAATGTAGCCTGCGGGGGCTCCGGAATCGCTGGAATGGAAGGCCTGGGTCATGGTGGCCTTGATGCCCTTGCATTCCATGGTGCCGCCCATGTTGAAGCCGATGCCGTTGAGGATCTGGGCCTGGGGCACGCCCGCCTCCATCAGCTTGTCCGCCGTGCCCACGATGGCCCCGAGCATGGCCCCGGTTTTGCGGCAGATTTTCACGGACTCGCCCACATGGTCTCCGTGGTCGTGAGTGACCAGCACCATGTCCACGGGGCCCAGGCTTTCCGCGTTCACCCCGGAAGAGGGCGTAAAAAAAGGATCAATGACCACATGCGCCTGCGGGGCGCTGATCTTGAAGGCCGAATGGCCGTACCAGGTGATTTCGCTCATAGTTTTGCCTCGTTATGCTATGCTTCGGCCCAGCGCCCCAGAGAGTGCGCCAGGCCCAGTTGATCGAAAATCCGCCCGCTGGTCTGAAGAAGCAGATCCTCCAGACTTTGCGGGCGCAGATAAAAACCCGGGGAAAAGGGCATGATCACGGCCCCGGCTTCGCGCAGGGCCAGCATATTGCGCAGATGCACGGCGGAAAGCGGGCTTTCGCGCGTCACCAGCACCAGACGCAGGCCTTCCTTGAGGGCCACGTCGCCGGCACGCTGGAGAAGATTGCGGGTGGCGCCGGAGGCCAGCGCGCCCAGCGTGCCCATGGAACAGGGCACGACGAGCATGGCGGCGGGTTCCACGCCGTGCCACCAGGAACCGCTGGCCGGACCGGCGGCCAGATTGTCCGGCTCATAGACATGGTCGGCACAGGCGGTCAGCAGTTCCGGCCCGGCCCCGCACTCGGCCCGCAAAACCGCATGCGCGCCTTCTGAAACGACGCAATGGGTCCGCACGCCGGGCATGGCGGCCAGAGCGCGCAACACGCACAAAGCCAGGGGCATGCCGCTGGCCCCGCTGACGCCCACCAGAATGTTGCGCATGCTTTTGTTCTCCTTGCCGTTCATCAGTCTGCCTATTTTTCCCATAAAAGCGGCGGGCTGGCAAATATGGCTCGCGACATCCGGGGCGGACGGCCCTGGCCGACGGGCATGCCTTGACAGAGCCGGATACAAAGCATATCAAGACACATCCTGCGCGCCCGTAGCTCAGTTGGATAGAGCGTTGGCCTCCGGAGCCAAAGGCCGTGCGTTCGAATCGCGCCGGGCGCGCCAAAATTCAAGGCGGTCAGCACAGAGCTGACCGCCTTTCTTTCAGAGATGAAGCGAAGTCCGCCGATTCTCCGCGAAAAACGCGGCGTCTACAAAAAATATCCTGTCAGCGCCGGGCCGCCCGGCATGCTTTCCAGAGGCAGACCTTCGCTGATCCGCCGCCAGCTCCGGCTTTCCGCCAGAGCCTCTTCGGCCAAGTCGCGCAAGGCCACATAACTCTCCGCCAGGCTGAAGCGGTCCGTATCAACGACGCGGTCGGCCCGCAACGGCTCATCAAAAGCGTCGGAAACGCCGGTCAGCAAATCCATCTCGCCGCGCGCGGCCCGGGCATAAAATCCCTTGGTATCCCGCTCCACCAGAGTGTTCAGCGAGCAACGCACCCAGACTTCACGATAAAGGGGAATCTCGTCGCGGTTTTTCTGGCGCATACATTCATACGGCGTGATAGCCGCCACAATGCAGATCTTGCCCTGGGCATGCCTCTGCAGCACGTGTTCACGCATGGCGTCGATATTACGCAGACGGTCCTCGGGGCGAAAGCCGCTGAAGCCGAAGCGGCGTCGGAAGCAATCGCCGTCAATGAATTCAACGTCATGACCCCGCGTTTCCAGATACAGGCGCAACAGAGACCCCAGGGTGGTTTTGCCGCTGCCGGAGAGCCCCAGCAACCAGATAACAGGCATCATGCGAACCTCGCTTTCAGGGTGGCGGCCCGGCATGCAGCCGTGTGCCGTCGTGATCGGAACGTACATATCTGTTCCGCAGTAATGCAAGAAACCGGCCAATGCTTGTTTTTTGCGGCAAAGCGCCCCGCCGGGTTGTTTCCCGGAAAAAACGAAGGAAATTTTGACAGCCTGCCACCAGGCGGACGCAATATATCCGGAGGGGCTTTCAACCAGCTCTGAAGCATGTGACGTGGAACGCTCGTTTACGGCGAGCGAAGCCCGCCTACTGACATTTCGCGGCAAGGAGTCGCGGACGACGTCTTGCAGCGCAGTCCAGGTATGTCATGCATGAACTGCTCTAAACCCGGCATTGCGAAAAAAATAACTTGACAAAAACGGCAACACGACAAAAACTATTTTTCAGGAACTGTTTGAATATACAAACAACACCTCTCCCCAAACGACGAAAATTTCCGGGCATGGCCGCTCCCAATGGCAAGGGAGGGAGCGGCCAGCGCACCGGGAGCGGAAGAAACGGCGAGCTCCGCGTCAGTCGCGCGGTTCCGCCTGGAGCATGAATTCCACATGCTCCTCACAGTCCGGGCACTGCACGGGCGTCTCCTTGAAAACGCCTTTGCGCGCGGCATAGACAAAGGGAAAGATGGCGTTCAGCGCCATCATGCACAAATTGCCGCTTTTGTCCTTATCCAGCAGCGGGCCGTCAAAATAGACGGCATCGCCCACGGCGTAGAGAGGACAGCCCGAACGAACGACCACGGCTTTGATTCTGTTTTCTTCCATGTAGACCTCCTTGGCATATGGACGGTCCGTATTCGCCCGGCAGCGGATGCGGACCGTCCGCCGTTTTCCGGCAAGACCGGCTTTTTTATAGCGACACGCGGCAAGTGCCCTTCCGCCCGGCCCGCAGTATATGCCCACCGCGCCCGGGGAGCTATACGATTCCGGCCGGGCTGCCCGTTTATGGCCGGATATGCGGCAAGGCAAGCAGTTCTTTTGGGCCGGAGCGCCGCCATGACAAACAGCCCCACGCAATGCGTGGGGCTGTTTGCACAAAAAAGAGGGCCAGCTTTGAACTGACCCTCTTGAAGTGGCTGGCGGAGCGGAAGGGACTCGAACCCTCGGCCTCCGGCGTGACAGGCCGAAATAGCATATGACTTCTTTCTTTTTCCTATAAAGGAGGATCGTATGTTATTGAACGATGCTTGGTCTTACTACCAAAAACTGATCCTTTCAAGTGCTACCGTCAAGGCCCGAGGAACGGAAGAAGGGCGTTGGAATGTTCATATTTCCCCTATTGTTGGGCACTTGCGCTTAGCCAATCTCAAAAATATGCAAATTTTACTTTTGCGTAAAAGCCTTGAGGAAAAAGGGCTCAGTCCGCAAACGGTTTATCATTGCCTCTCGCTTCTTCGGAGGGTTTTGCGTCGGGCCAAAGGCTGGGAGTTATGGGAAGGACCAATTCCAGTTTTTACAATGCCCAAGTTCGACAACCAGCGTGTCCGCTATTTAACGGAAGCAGAAGCCAAACAGCTCGTTGGGGCCTTAAAATTCGTCTCTCCTTTATGGAGTGACATTGTTCTTTTTGATCTTCATACGGGACTGAGAGCCGGAGAACTTTTTTCACTCACCACATCCCGCATAGAACCCACTCTCAAACATGCCCATGTCATTGACACAAAGACGCGGCACAATCGTGTAGTGCCACTAAACCCGCAAGCCACCGAAATCTTAAAACGGTATATGCGGAAGTCATCCTCCCACATCTTCCAGCAGGCGGCAACGACACCTAAAATTTTCCGCCGTGCAGTCGAGGCCTGTGGTTTTAACCAAGGGATCACCGACCGGCGAGAGCGTGTCGTTTTTCATACTCTCAGGCATACTTTTGCGAGCTGGCTTGTTCAACGCGGCATTGCTTTAGTTGTTGTCAGCCAGCTTTTAGGCCATAGCGACATGAGGATGACTATGCGCTACGCCCACTTGGCCCCCAATCAGGGGATGCAAGCAGTTTCTTCACTTCCCTATGTCTGATTGCCTGACAAATGTCAACAAACCCAATTCTATGAAATTCTCTGTATGGAGAATCATGGGGAATCACAGGGAATAACAGACTATGGCAATTTATAAAAAGCAATGTTCATTTCATAACATCCTATGCTATTTTATAACATTTGTCATAATCTGTTGTAAAATCGCAATACTCTGCTATAGATTGAGATAAATCGAAGAAGACAGGACAGGTAAAGTAGTACCACTTTCCAAGTGGCTACTTTACGTCCTGCCCCCTCATGTGCCGGGGGTGGCTGGCTTACTCGCTTCGCTCGACGCCAAAGGCAGGAGAACAGAAGGCATGCTGGAAGTTGTGAAGAAGCCCAAACGCACGGAGCAGATCAAGGCTTATGTGACGCCTGAAGAGTTCACTCTTATCATGGAGTCCAGTGAGCGGGCCGGGCTGAGCATGTCGGAGTTTGCCCGGCGCGTGTGTCTGGGGTTCCGGGTGGAGAGTCGGGAGGATCAGCAGGCTCGGCGGGAACTGCTGAAGGTCAATGCCGACCTGGGGCGGCTGGGCGGCCTGCTCAAGCAGAGCTTGGCCACGGGCCACAAGGAGCAGATTTACGGACTGCTCCATAAGATTGATCAGCTTCAGGCCAGCCTGAAGGCCAAGATCAGGGCATTATGATCAGCAAACGCATTCCGTGTGCGCCCCAAAATGACAACTACGCCCGGCTGGCGGACTATATCGCCGCCGGGCGTGAACATGATGTGCGGCAGGAGTTGAACGATGGAAAACGGCACTACGATCCGCAGCGCCACTTTGAAGCAGGTCAAGGCCTTGCCGGAAACCGCATGCGCAGGCTGTCCGAATGCCATCTGGCATCTTATTCTCAAGGGCAAAAAAGAGGAGTTGCGAGTTTTCTGTCTGTTG
>NZ_JAGZUV010000074.1:0-13714 GCF_018379785.1 Desulfovibrio sp. | reverse complement strand
TTCGGAACCACATTTTCGGCATTTCATATTGCTTTCCTCCTTCTACAAAGAAGATAGCATATATGAAGTTATCTGTCATTGAAAAAGTTGATGTCTCGGCGCACGGCTTTGCCTTCCGGCGGGCATCTGTTGCATTCTCCCATACCGCCGCCTTGCCCGCCGCGCCATTGCTCTCGGCCCGGCTTTGGGGTATGTGCTTGGCATGGAACAGATTCCTTCTACCGAAAATACTGAGGTCCAGGCCGCGCGTCCGGGCCGCAAGCGTTATGCGGACGTTCCCCTGGCCGAAAAGCTGGCTGTCGTCACGGCCTGGCTTGAAGAACACAAGGCGGAACGCGTCGTCAGTCTTAATCTCTCGGAGCAGGGCGGCTTTGCCGACGCCCTGCTGGTGCTCACCGCCGGGTCCATGCGCCATGCCCAGAGCCTGGCCGACGGGGTGGCCGCTCTCTGCCATGAGCGCAATTACGAATATCTGCGCATCGAGGGCTATGAGGCCGGGCAGTGGATCCTTGTGGACCTGAACGACATCGTCATCAATATTTTTCTGGAGCCCGTGCGGGAGCTGTACCGTCTGGAAGCCCTCTGGGGCCAGTCTCCGGCCCGCGCGGCGGCCGGGCCCGGCGGGGAGGCCTCGGCATGACCCCCACCCTGCTGCTGATTCTTGACGGCTGGGGCCTGGCCGCGCCCACTCCCGGCAATGCGCCGTATCTCGCGCCCACTCCCAATCTGGACAACCTCAACGCTCGTTGCCCGCATGCGCAACTGACGGCCTCGGGCCGGGCCGTGGGCCTGCCTGAAGGCTACATGGGCAATTCCGAGGTGGGCCACTTGAACATCGGGGCCGGGCGCGTGGTCTACCAGGACATGACGCGTATCGACGTGGCCCTGGAGGACGGCTCCTTTGCCGCCAACCCGGTGCTCAATGGGCTGCTGGAAACGGTCAAAAAGAGCGGCGGCAGGCTGCATCTGGCGGGCCTGCTCTCGGACGGCGGCGTGCACAGCCATATCCGGCATCTGGAGGCCATCTGCGACATGGCCGCCCGTGCGGGCGTGCCCGTGCGCGTGCACTGCATCATGGACGGCCGCGACACGGACCCCAAAAGCGGCGTGGGTTTTGCGCACGCGCTGGAGGAGCATCTCAAGGAGCAGCCCCTGGCGCGCATTGCCGGTCTGGTGGGGCGTTTCTACGCCATGGACCGCGACAAGCGCTGGGAACGGGTCAAGGCCGCCTGGGATCTGCTGGTCCACGGACGGAGCGAGGAGGGCCGCGTGGCCCCGGACGCGGTGAAGGCCCTTGAGGTTTCCTATGCCGAGGGCATCACCGACGAGTTCGTCAAGCCCGTGCGCTGCACCGGCGGTTCCCTCCCGGATGGGGCGGAGGAACCCTTGGGTATGGCCGACGGCGACGCGCTTTTTTTCTTCAATTTCCGGGCCGACCGCATGCGCGAGCTGACTCAGGCCTTTATCGAGCCGGATTTCAAGGGCTTTGAGCGCGGCAGGCTGCCCAAACTGGCGGCCATCGCGTCCATGACCTCCTATGAGGCGCATTTCGGCATTCCCGTGGCCTTTCCCAAGGAAGCCGTGACCATGGGCCTGGGCGAAGTGGTTTCGCGGGCCGGTCTGCGCCAGCTCCGCCTGGCGGAAACGGAAAAATACGCCCATGTGACCTACTTCTTCAACGGAGGCGTGGAAGAGCCCTTCCCCGGCGAGGACCGCATTCTGGTGCCGTCGCCGCGCGACGTGCCCACCTATGACCTCAAACCGGCCATGAGCGCCCGCCAGGTCACCGACAAGTTTGTGGAAGCCTGGAACAAGGGCATTTACGATCTGGTGGTCTGCAATCTGGCCAACGGCGACATGGTGGGCCATACCGGCGTGCTCAAGGCGGCGGTGGAGGCCTGCGCCGTGGTGGATGAATGCGTGGGGCGCATGCTCAAGGCCGTGGAGGCGCGCGGCGGCCGCATGCTGATCATCGCGGACCACGGCAATTGCGAGGTCATGCTGACCCCCGAGGGGCAGCCGCACACGGCCCACACCACCAATCCCGTGCCCTGCATTCTGCTGGAGCCGGGCGGCGCGGTCACAGCCCTGGCCGACGGCAAGCTGGCCGATGTGGCCCCGACCCTGCTCGGGCTCTGGGGCATGGAGCCCTCGTCGCCCATGACCGGCCGGAATCTGGCCGCCAAAGAGGTGCGGCATGGCTGACAGGAAAAACCGTCCTCTGACGCCCGTGCCGCCGGACGGCATGGAAATCCTCTTCTTCTACCAGTGCCCGCAGTGCGGCAAGCACATCCCCCTGGTCAGCCCCACGGAACCCCGGATGATCTCCTGCGACGGCTGCGGCCTTGCCTTCCCCATCATCCCGGTGGACGAGCACGGCCTGCACTATGTGCGGATCATGCTGGCCGGAGGCAAAGCGGCGGCGGACCCGGACTTTTTATAGACTTGCATATAACCTTCGTGTTCAGCGGCCGGTCCTTCGGGACCGGCTTTTTCTTTGTTTTGGGGCGAAGCCGCGAGGCGGTAAAAATTTTTTGACAAAAAGACTTGCCTTCGTACACGAAAGCCGATAGACAGTATGTCAACCTGTATGGGACAGGACAACTTTTTTAACTTTTTGAGGGCTCAAACGAGAGGAAGGAAAAAACATGAAACGTATCTGTACGCTTCTGTTGGCGGCCGGTATGCTGCTGGGCGTGGCGACGGGCGCCAGCGCCATTGATTTCAAGGCCAAGGGCCAGTGGCTGGTGGGTTTTGCCGGCGGCGAGAACAGCTTGGTGAACAAATATCGCGCTCCTGGTGCTACCAGCAATACCAAGCAGAATAGTGATGACAAATTTGCCGCGCAGCAGCGTGTGCGTTTGCAGTTGGACGCTGTGGCTTCCGAATCTCTGTCCGGCACGGTCTTCTTTGAAATCGGCAACCAGGTCTGGGGTCAGGAGAATACCGGCGGCGCGTTGGGTGCTGACGGCAACAGTGTCATCAAGGTCAAGCGCGCGTATATTGACTGGATGGTGCCGCAGACCGACCTGAAGTTTCGCATGGGTATTCAGGGCGTGACCCTGCCCAACAAGGCCGGTGGTTCCGCCATCATGGATACCGACGCTGCCGGTATCACCGCTTCTTATCAGTTCAACGAAAATGTGGGCCTGACCGCCTTGTGGGCGCGCCCTGCCAATGACAACTATGTCGGTGGTAAGGACAATGCTAACTATCTGGACAACATGGACTTGTTCGCCCTGATGGTGCCCGTGAAGCTGGACGGCTTTGAAATTACCCCTTGGGCCATGTACGGTATGAAGGGCAAAAATACCCTTACTACGCCGTTCAGCACTAAGGATGGTGATTTGAACTTTACGCTGTACCCCTACTACGGCGTTTACGACAGAAACAATCGTACCGATGTTGGCAATACCAGCAAAGCCTACGGTTCCATGTTCTGGGCTGGTCTACCTTTCGCCATCACCGCCTGGGATCCGCTGAACATCGAAGTGGATATCAACTACGGCTATGTGGAAGCCATGGGCCGTTATGGCGCCGTCAAGTATAATGGAGCTGACCGGATTGGAAAGCGTGGCAGCACCGAGCGTCAGGGCTGGCTGGCCAAGGCCCTGGTGGAATACAAGATGGATTGGGGCGTTCCCGGCATCTTCGGCTGGTACGGTTCCGGCGACGACGGCAATGTCAAGAACGGTTCCGAGCGTATGCCCTCCATCGTACCCATGGGCAACTTCACCTCCTTCTTGGGTGACGGCAACTACGGCTGGATGTGGGTTGACAACTCCCTGGAATACGCCGGTACCTGGGGCTTGGGCCTGCAGATCCGCGACATGAGCTTCCTGGAAGACCTCAAGCACACCTTCCGCGTGGCCTACTGGGGCGGCACCAACTCCACCTCCATGGTCAAGTATATGGACAGTGCCTATGCCTGGAACTACGGCACCGGCACCGGTGCTTCCCCGTACCTGACCACGGAAGATGGTCTGCTGGAATTCAACTTGGTCAACTCCTACCAGATGTACGAAAACTTCGACGTGAACCTGGAACTGGGTTACATTGCTAACTTCATGGATAATGACACCTGGAAGAAAGCCGGTATGCGCGACTCTTCCTTCCAGAAGCAGGATATGTGGAAGGCCCAGCTGATCTTCGCGTACAGCTTCTAAGCCCGATTCTGCGCGGGATTTATCCCGTAGGATGATTGTAAAAGGGGGAGCCTCGGGTTCCCCCTTTTCGCGTCTGTTTTCCGGCTTGCCTGCTTGTAGCGCGGGGAGTAGGCTGCGAAAAATTGGCGACGGGCGTGACTGCAAGGCATGCCCCGCCGGGGAGAATCGCCATCAAGGAGAAGGGAGCATGGAAGAGCTGACAAAACTGGTCCAGAATATCAACAGCGTGCTGTGGGGCGTGTACTGCCTGATCCCCTTGCTGGTGGGCACGGGCATTTATTATACGTTTCGCCTGAAATTCGTGCAGATCCGCAAATTCGGCAAAGTAGTCCGCTATACCTTCGGCGACCTGACGCTCTTCGGCAAAAAGGCCGGCAAGGACGGCATGACTTCCTTCCAATCTTTGGCAACGGCCATTGCCGCCCAGGTGGGCACGGGCAATCTGGCCGGCGCGGCCACAGCCATTGCCATGGGCGGTCCCGGCGCCATTTTCTGGATGTGGATAGCCGCCTTTTTCGGCATGGCCACCATCTTCGCTGAAGCCGTGCTGGCCCAGCTGTACAAGACCCGCGATTCCGAAGGCCATGTCACTGGCGGCCCGGCCTACTATATTTCCAAGGGCCTGGGCTGCAAATGGCTGGCCGCTTTCTTTTCCGTGGCCATCATCATTGCCCTGGGCTTCATCGGCAACATGGTCCAGGCCAATTCCATTGCCGACGCCTTCCATTCCGCATTCAGCATTCCCACCTGGATCATCGGCGTGATTCTGGCCCTGCTGGCCGGTTTCGTCTTTTTCGGCGGCATGCGCCGTATCGCGGCCACCACGGAAAAGATCGTGCCGCTCATGGCCGTGCTTTATCTGGCCGGCGGCCTCTGGGTGCTGCTGACCCACCTGGACATGCTGCTGCCCGCTTTCAAGATGATTTTTGTGGGCGCGTTCGACCCCTCGGCGGCCACCGGCGGCCTGATCGGCGCGGGCGTCAAGGAGGCCATGCGCTATGGCGTGGCCCGCGGCCTCTTTTCCAATGAGGCGGGCATGGGCTCAACGCCGCACGCCCATGCCGTGGCCAAGGTCAAGTACCCGGCCCAACAGGGCTTTGTGGCTATCATGGGCGTGTTTGTGGACACCTTTGTGGTCCTGAACATGACCGCCTTCGTCATCTTCGTCACCGGAGCCATTGACGGCAGCACCACGGGCATCGCCCTGACCCAGAAGGCCTTTGAGACCGGCTTGGGCTCCACGGGCTACGGATTCGGTTTTGTGGCGGTCTGCCTCTTCTTTTTCGCTTTTTCCACCATTATCGGCTGGTATTTCTTCGCGGAGCAGAACATCAAGTATCTTTTCGGAGTCGGCGCCGTGCCGGTCTTCCGGGTGCTGGTCATGGCTTTTCTGGTGCTGGGCTCCTTTCTCCAGGTCAACCTTGTCTGGGAGCTGGCCGACATGTTCAACGGCCTGATGGCCCTGCCCAACCTGGTGGCCCTGATCGGCCTGGCAAAACTGGTATCCAGGGCTTTGGACGATTATGAGGAGCATGGCGCCAACGCGCCGCTATGATCCTGCCCGTGTGAATGCTGCGAGGCCCCCGCATGTTCGACAGGCATGCGGGGGCCTCGTGTTTTGGGAGGGAAAGAAAGCTTCCCGGAGCATGTTCCGTAAAAGCGCCTGCTGCAAAGCCGCCTTTTTCCGTGCAGCCGCGTTGCAAAAAAGAAATTGGCCTCGCGGTATGTTCAATGCAGCTTCGCCCGATTTCTCCTTTGCGCCTTGCTGCCCGAAAAAATTCAGCTTTTCGCGGACGGCGTTTTAATGAGGGCTGAGCCTAGCGTCGGCGTTGCAGATGGTCCCGCAGCAACACGGCCAGCAGATTCATGCCCAGCACCAGCAGGATCAGCACCAGACCCGTGCCGTATTGCAGGGGACGAGTCTTTTCGATATCCGTGCCCGCCGTGGCCAGCACGTACATATGGTAGGGCAGGGCCATAACCGCGCTGAAAATCGAGTCCGGCGTCTTGGGCGTGTAGAACACGGCGGCGGTAAACATGATGGCCGCAGTTTCACCGGCGGCGCGGGCCACGCCCAGAATGGCTCCGGTGAGCATGCCGGGCAGGGCGCAGGGCAGCACCACGCGGGCGATGGTCTGGGATTTGGTGGCTCCCAGGGCCAGAGAGGCCTCGCGGTAGGTGTCCGGCACGGAGCGCAGGGCTTCCTCGGCCGTGCCGATGATCACCGGCAAGGTCAGCACGGCCAGGGTCAGCACCCCGGAAAGGATGCTCACCCCGAAACCGCAGAAGGTCACGAAAAAGGACAGGCCGAACAGTCCGAAGACCACCGAGGGCACTCCGGCCAGATTGTTCACCCCCAGGCGCACATAACGGGCGAAGGCGTTGCGCTTGGCATATTCGTGCAGATACACGGCCGAGGCCACGCCCATGGGAAAGGCCAGCAAAAGCGCGCCCAGGGACAGGATGGCCGTGCCCAGAATACAGGGCCGGATGCCGCCCTCGGTCATCATCTTGCGCGGCGGTTCGGTGAGGAATTCCCAGGACAGGGCGGGCAGGCCGTGCCAGAGCAGAAAGGCGCACACGCCGACCAGGGCCAGCACGTTGACGGCGGCAACGCCCCGCAGCAGCCAGAACATGGCGGCCTGGCGGCGGAGGCGGGAGCGGCTGGAGAAAATGCCGGGTGGCAGGGTTGACATGGGTGATGCTCCCGGGGAGGTTACAGACCGGACGAACCGGCTTGGCGGTGTTTTTCGGCGATGTGCCCGGCCGCCAGGTTGAAGGCCAGGGTCAGGAAAAAGAGCACGATGCCGATGGCGAACAGGGCGTGATAATGATCGCTGCGGAAGGGCGCTTCGGCCATTTCGGCCGCGATGGAAGCGGGCATGGGCCGCACCGGGTCCAGCAGGGAGGTGGGGATCAGGCCCGCGCCCCCGGCCGCCATCAGCACCACCATGGTTTCGCCGATGGCCCGTGACATGCCCAGCATCACCGCCGTGCCGATGCCGGAAAGCGCGGCCGGAATGACCACCCGCACGGTGGTCTGCCAGCGCGTGGCCCCCAGGGCCAGAGAGGCTTCGCGCAGATCGCGGGGCACGCTGTACAGGGCGTCCTCGGAGACCGAACAGATGGTGGGCACGCTCATCAGGGCCAGCACCAGGGAAGCGTTGAGCAGATTCAGGCCCGTGGCCGCCCCGAGCCAGTCCTGGATGACGGGGGCCAGCACCACCATGCCCAGAAAGCCCAGCACCACCGAGGGCAGGGCGGCCAGCAGTTCCACAAAGGGCTTGATGATCCGGCGCACGCCCGGATGGGCGATTTCCGTCAGGTACACGGCGGTCAGCACGCCCAGGGGCACGGCAAGCAGGGAGGAAAAAAGGGTCACCGCCAGCGAGGCCATGAGCAGAGGAAAGATGCCGAACAGGCCGGGATCTTCCGTGGGATACCAGAGCCGCCCGAAAAGGAAGTCGAAAACCGAATAATGGGCGAACAGCGGCAGGCCTTCCATAAACAGAAAAAGCACAATGCCCGCCAGCGCCAGCAGGGAACTTCCGGCCACGCCGGTAAGACTGTATTGGACGATTTTTTCCTTGAGATCGGCTCTGCGCATGGCTTTCTCCCCCAATGGCGGGTTCTTTAAGGAAAGAACCCGCCATTGGACTGGTGGTTTAAACACGGCGGGGATTTTGTTTACCGGCAAGGCAGGCAAGTGGCCCGGCGCGCGGTGCGTAGCCGCCTACGTGACCAAGCCGGGCCACGCCGCCTAACGCCGCCGGTGGGCAAAAGCGCGGCGTGTTTAATGGGCCAGGGGCACATACCCCACTTCCCGCACACTCTTCTGCCCCTTGCCCGGATCCTGCAGGTAGTCCACCAGGGCCTTGACCTCGCCGGTGGGCTGGCCGTCAGTGAAGATGTACAGTTCACGCGCCACGGGCCATTGCTTGGAAAGCGCGGTCTGGGCGCTGGCCTGCACATTGTTGACCTTGAGCCCCTTGGTGGACTTGTCCAGATAGCCCAGGCCGATGTAGCCGACGGCGTTCTTGTTGTTGGACACGGCCTGCACCACAGCGCCGTTGGAGGCCTGCATCAGGGCCGCCGGGGTCACGCGTTCCTTGTTCATGACCAGTTCTTCCCAGCATTCAAAAGTGCCGGAGGAGGTGTCGCGGGAAATGATCACGATCTTGGCGTCCGCGCCGCCCAACTCCTTCCAGTTGGTGATCTTGCCGGTATAGATGTCCCTGAGCTGCCGGGTGGTCAGGCCGCTGACCGTGTTGGACGGATGGACAACGGGCACGATGGCGTCCACGGCGATGGCCGTGCGCACGGGCGTGACGCCGTTCTTGTCGGCGGCGGCTTTTTCCTTGTCCTTGATATCGCGCGAGCTCATGGCCACATTGCACTGCTTGTCTATGAGCGCCTTGATGCCGTTGCCCGAACCGCCGCCGGAGATGCTCAACTGCGCGCCCGGGTGGGAGGCCATGAAGGCCTCGCCGGCCTTCTGCATCACGGGCAGCACCGTGGTGGAACCGTTGATGACGATTTCCCGGGCCGCCAGGGCCGGGGTGCTGAGGCTCAGAACCGTCAGGGCCGTGACCAGCATTTTGCCGATAGTCATTCTGTACTCTCCTTAGTGTTTGCGAAGGTGTCGCGCGGGGAAGCTCCCCGCGCGTTTTCCTTTTGACCGGCCTCTGTTACAGAATGATGACAGGAAGGCGAAGACTGCGTGAAGCCGCGCCGAACATCTCCGAAGCCTTGTCCGGCGCGGAAATCAGGCGTTGAGGCGCTTGTCACGCGATTGTAACAATGTCACCACCTGTTTGGCGCAATGGCATTGTTAACTGGCTCCCGGCGCGGAGGAAAAGAAGCATGAGCGCACAACATATCCTGGTAGTGGAAGATGAAAGCGACATTCGCGAACTGCTGCGCTTCAATCTGGAGCGCGAGGGCTTCAGCGTGCTGGAGGCCGAGGACGGCCAGAAGGGGCTGGAACTGGCCCGGCGGCACCTGCCGTGCCTGATTATTCTGGATGTGATGCTGCCCGTCCTGGACGGCTTTGAAGTCAGCCGCCAATTGGGCGGCCAGTCCGAAACGGCGGGCATTCCGGTGCTGATGCTCACGGCGCGCGGCGAGGAAATGGACCGCGTGGTAGGCCTGAGCCTGGGGGCGGACGACTACGTGGTCAAGCCTTTCAGCGTGCGCGAGCTTATGTTGCGCATCAAGGCCATTCTGCGCCGGGGCGGCCGCGCGGCGGAAAACGCCCTGCTGGAGCGCCACGGCATCCGGCTGCGGCCCGACGCGCACACGGCGAGTTCCGGGGAGCGGAAGCTGGTCCTCACGGCCACGGAGTTCCGCCTGCTGGAGGATCTGCTGCGCCACGCGGGCACGGTGCGCACGCGCGAACAATTGCTGAACAATGTCTGGGGCTACTCCTTTGAAGGGTACGCCCGCACTGTGGACACCCACGTGCGCCGCCTGCGCTCCAAGCTGGGCGAGGCGGCGGCCGCGCTGGAGACCGTGCGCGGCGTGGGCTACCGGATCAGGGAATAGCGCCTCTGCTCAGCGTTGGGTCAGGAAGAGTGCCAAAGACAACCATTGGCGGGGTAAGTTCATGTTTTCCTTTCGTACCCGGATTTTTTGCAGCGTGCTGGCGGTGGCGCTGCTCTCCATCGGCATTGCCGTGTTTTACGGCAAAAGCTGGCTGGAACACAGCCAGTTGCAGGCCGCCCGCGAACGCCTGTTGCACGAAACCCGCCTGGCGGGTGTGATTCTGGACAAGCTGGGGCCCGATCCTGACGCTCTGCCGGAACTGGCCCGCATCCTGAATCTGCCGGACGAGCGACTTTCCCTGCTGGACGGCAAGGGCAACGTACTGGCCGACACAGCCGTGGGAGCCCAGCCCGTGGACCGGCTGGACAATCACGCGGACAGGCCGGAAGTGCGCGAGGCCCTTTCCGGGGAGCCCGGCGCGAACGGAGAGGGCGGCGGCCGGGGCTTTGTCATCCGGCCCAGCGGCACTCTGGACCTGCCTCTGGCCTATGCCGTGACCCGCCTGGACGACGGCCGCCTGTTGCGTCTGGCCGTGCCCCTGGAAAATCTGAAGCGCCAGATTGAAAGCCGCCTTGCGGTGTTCAGCCAGATCGGCCTGATAACCGTGGCCCTTTCCCTGCTGCTGGCCATGCTGCTGTCCGGCGCGCTGCGCCGTTCCCTCAGTCAGATGGTCGGCGTGGTGGAGGCCATTTCCCTGGGCAATTTCCAGCGCCGCCTGCGGCGCATTCCGGGCAGTGAATTCGCGCCCCTGGCCGACGCGGTCAACCGCATGGCCGAAAATATCGAGGCGCACGTGCGCGCCGCTGCGGACCAGACCGCCCAGTTGGAAAGCATTCTGGACACCATGAGCGACGGCGTGCTGGTATTGGGGCCGCACGGACATATCCGCCGCTGCAACCGCGCTCTTGCCGGGGAATTTCCGGCCGCGGCCACGGCCCGGGGCGCGCAGGTGGTGGAGATCATCCCCTCGCCGGAATTGCAGAAGGCCGTGGACGAGGTGCTGGCCGCGCCCGCGCCGCCGTCCGCGTCTCAATGCGTATCCCATGACGCGTCCAGTTCCGGCTCCGGCAGCGGGCCGGGCGACGAAAACGGCCGGGTGCAGCGCCATCTGCACCTCACCCTGCCGTCCGGCCAGGTCATGTCGGTCTGCCTGTCGCGGCCCGCCGGGCCGGACAGCCACCTGGGGGCCGTGGCCGTGTTCCACGACATCACGGAACTGGTGCGCCTGGAGCGCGTGCGCCGCGACTTCGTGGCCAATGTCTCGCACGAATTGCGCACCCCGCTCACGGCCATTCAGGGCTATGCGGAAACCCTCATCAGCCTGGACTCCTCGCCGGAATGCCGCCGTTTCGGCGAGATCATTCTCAAGAACGGCGCCTACCTCACGCGCATGGTCGGCGATCTGCTGGCCCTGGCCCGCCTGGAGGGCAAGACGGGCAGCCTGGAGCTGGCCCCCACGGACCCGCGCGAGGCCCTGGCCCAGGCCAGGGGCATGTGCCGCGAGGTTCTGGAGCGCCGCAACCTGCACCTGAATGTGGATATTCCGGAACAGTGCCGGGTCATGGCAAGTCTGCCGCATTTGGCCCAGGTCTTTCGCAATCTGCTGGAAAACGCCTGCCGCTACGCGCCGGAAGGCGGCAACATCCGCGTTGGCGCGCATCCGGTCGGCAATGAGGTGGTTTTCCGGGTGGTGGACGACGGGCCCGGCATCCCGGCGGCGGACCTGGATCGCATTTTCGAGCGTTTCTACCAGGTGGAACGGCACCGGGGCCAGGCCTCCACCGGGCTGGGCCTGGCAATCTGCAAGCATATCGTGGAGCGGCACGGCGGCCGTATCCGGGCGGAAAGCCCGGCTCAGGACGGCAGCACGGCCCTTGTGTTCACCCTTGGTTCTGTTGAGAGCGAACATCGCTCTGGCGAAAATCCTGACGGAGCGGCAAAGGCATGAAGGAAAATCTGCTGGCCCGGAATATCAATGTCTATTACGGCTCAAACAAGGCTCTGCACGACGTGAGCCTGGACTTCGCGCCGGGCAGGGTTACGGCCCTGATCGGGCCGTCCGGCTGCGGCAAATCCACCTTTTTGCGCTGCCTGAACCGGATGAACGATCTGGTGCCCGGCGCGCGCGTGGAAGGCGAGATCCTGCTGGACGGCGAGGATGTGAACCGGCCCGGAACGGACGTGGTTTCGCTGCGCCGCCGGGTGGGCATGGTCTTTCAGAAGCCCAATCCCTTTCCCAAGAGCATTTTTGAAAACGTGGCGTATGGTCTGCGCGTCAACGGCCTGTCCGACGAAACGCTGATCGCCGAGAAGGTGGAAATTTCCTTGCGCCGGGCCGCTATTTTTGATGAGGTCAAAGACAGGCTGCAGTCATCGGCGCTGGGCCTTTCCGGCGGACAGCAGCAACGCCTGTGCATCGCCCGCACCCTGGCCGTGGAGCCGGAGGTGCTGCTCATGGACGAACCGGCCAGCGCCCTGGATCCCATCGCCACCCAGAAAATTGAGGAAAGCATCCGCGAGCTCAAGGCTTCGCTGACCATCATCATCGTCACCCACAACATGCAGCAGGCCGCGCGCGTGTCGGACTACACGGGCTTTTTCTACATGGGCCGCCTTATCGAGCATGACGCCACGGACGTCATTTTCACCCGGCCCGGCAAGAAGCAGACGGAAGACTATATAACAGGCAGGTTTGGATAACATGAACCAGCAGGAAAATTATTTGCAGCAGATGCTCGTGACCTTGCGTACGCGCCTTCTGGTCATGTGCGCCAGCGTGGGCATCGCTCTGGAAGAGGCCGACAAGGCTCTGGCCGCCAACGATCCCGGCCGCGCGGCAGCGGTCATTGAAAGCGACGCGGCTATCGATGAGCTGGAAAACGACATCGACGACATGGCCCTGCGCCTGCTGGCCCGCACCCAGCCCGTGGCCGGGGATCTGCGTTTTGTGGTCAGCGCCCTGCGCATGGTGGTGGATCTGGAGCGCATCGGCGACGAGGTCGTGAGTATGGCCGAACAGGCCATTCTGATGCAGGACATGCCCGGTTACGGCGTCATTCCCCATGTGCGGGTCATGTTTGACAAAGCCCGCCAGGCCTTTGAACAGGCCGTGGTCATCTTCCGCGCAAACGACGCCGGGGCCGCCCTGGACATGAGCCGGGGCGAGGACGAGGCGGTACAGTGCGAGGTGCGGATCATTCAGGGCATTATGGAGCGGCTTTCCGGCCACGGGGCGGATATGGAGCCCCATCTGGCCATGCACATCATTCTGGTCGCCCGCTCGCTGACCCGGATTTGGCGGCGCTCCATCAACATTGCCGAGCACGTTTATTTCATCAATCAGGGCCTGACCCTCAAGCATCACGGCGAGCTGGCGGACGAGGCCGAGGACGGGCCCCGGGTCCGGGAGGCTCGGGCCGGAGAAGAATAGGTGTTTGCCGTTCGAGGTACCCTTCAATGCTGACCGGCCCTGGCGGCAGCGGGCGCTGATCCCCCGCTCTGATGCGGCGGCGCGGCCGTCATCGCACAGCGGATACAACAAGGAGCGCGCCCATGCCAGTGGGCGCGCTCCTTGTTGTATCCGCTGGAAACGTTTTTTACAGCAGGCCCTGCCGGCGCAACACTTCAATGAGCCTGGTCTTGCCGGATTCGCTCATGGGGCAGAGCGGCAGGCGCATTTCGCTTTCCATCCGGCCCATGAGGGCCAGGGCCGTCTTGGCCGGAATGGGGTTGCTTTCCATGAACATGGCCTGATGCAGGGGGAAGAGGTCATGGTGAAGGCGGGCGGCCCCGGCCGGATCGCCCTCGGCAAAGGCGTTGCACATGGCGGCCACGCGGCCCGGCACCAGATTGGAGGTGACGGAAATCACCCCCTTGCCGCCCAGGGCCATCAGGGGCAGGGCGGTGAGGTCGTCGCCGGACAGCACGCTGAAGCCCGCCGGGCAGGATTCCAGTATTTCGCTGCCCTGCACCATATCGCCGGTGGCTTCCTTGACGCCCTCGAT
>NZ_JAGZUV010000007.1:0-71238 GCF_018379785.1 Desulfovibrio sp. | reverse complement strand
AAATCTCCCTATGAATTTGTGAGAGCAGTATGGGCTATCGAGCCCGAAAGATTCCATATTGATCCAAGCCACTTCACTGTGGGACTAAACACCTAGGGCATTTCAACGTTGAAATGCTCTAACGCCAACCACGGTGAGGCGCGCCGCGAAGACCGACCCGACGGGCGGCCCGTAGCCGTGCCTGTAGCCCAAAGGGCGTACAGGCATCGAGAGCAACGCGGCGTGGATTCAGGCGAAAATCATGTTTTTCGCCTGAATGTCAACTTTGAAATTTGTAGAATTTCAAAGTGAGAGTTATGTTAGTCATATAAGATATTGAAATATATTTAAAAAATATTTTTAGAAAGTATTCCTGCCAACTCAAATACCAACATTCTCTCTGGCTTTCAGAGGACTATATCAGCCTTCAATAGCCAGTCTCCAGATGCCGGGCAGGTGGAACGCCTCCCGGCATTTTTATTTACCGTAGGTCTGCCATGCCACCTTGCGGGCATCAGATTTCCGCTTCCGCTGCAATCCCGCACTACAACAGCGCAAAATCCAAAGAATCGGATGCGCCAAACTATGTCAAGAGAAAAAATGAATTTTTTGCCTTATAATAATACTCGGTTAGACGTATGCGGATTTTTTCGGTCGCGGGATATTCATCATACAAGGCGTCAGCTTAAAAACCCGTGATATGCTGTGCGGAATCAGCATTGTCGGAATCAAAACGTATTTCGTCAATGTTCCTTCTTTACAGGAGAACCGCACATGGCCTGCCACTATTCCTCCATTCGTTCAACAGCCCCTTCCTCTATGCAGGCTGGTAATTCCGGCAGACATACGCCTGATTCCGTAAACCTCGACGCTTTTGTCTCGAACGTCTATCTGCCGCACGTCAAACTCCGCAAGCGAAGCTGGCGCGTGGATCAGCGCATTGCCCGTCAGTATCTGTCCCCGGCATTCGGCGCACGAAAACTTGCCGACATACAACGCCATGAAGTTGAAGACTGGCTACACGGGCTGTCGGAAAAAGATTTGGCCTCGGCCACCTGCAACCGCATTCTGGCAGTGTTCAAGACAATCTGCTCTCTGGCTGCAATGCGTGGCCTTCTGCCCGCAGGGCAATCCCGTGCGCGGGCGTGTCTTCCTTCAAAATCCACACGCAACGGGAGCGCTATCTCACGCGGGATGAGGCGCAACGGCTCATGCGAGCGATGGAAAAAAGCGACCGTCCGGAAGTCTTTGCCATCCGCCTGCTTCTGCTGATCGGGGCGCGCAAAAGCGAAGTCCTCAAGGCCCGCTGGGAAAATGTCCGTCCGGATTTGCGGCTGCTCATCGTGCCGTTGTCCAAGTCCGGCAAGCCGCGCCATATCCTCCTGTCCGATGCCGCGCTGGAAGTTCTTCGCGCCATACCCCGCACACCCGGCAATCCGTGGCTGTTTCCCGGCCATGCTCCGGGAAAGCCTCTCAGCGACCTCTATCTGTTCTGGAACAGGCTCCGGCGGGAATTGGGACTTGCCGATGTACGCATCCACGACCTGCGGCATACCTTCGCCAGTTTTCTCGTGAATGCCGGACATTCGCTGTACGAGGCACAAAAGATGCTGGGGCACAGCGATCCCCGAACCACCATGAGATATGCCCATTTGGGGCAGGCGTCATTGCTGGCGGCGGCTGAAGCCGTGAGCGGCTTTTTCACTTCATGCAAAAGCAGCGACAGAACACAGGGTGCCTTTCCTCTGCTCGCCGGGAGAAATCCTCTTTGGGAAACGGCATACTCCGACCGCACAGGGAATAGACGCAAGGAAACGGAGCGGCGCGCGCCGTGAGAAGATAAACAACTCTAAACGTCAAGGGGGGAGGGTGGAGACCTTTCTGACCGGCTTTGGATACTCCCGGATACGGCGGGGTGTCTTTGGACGTGTGCGGACTGCTCATCGACAGGTACACTGTCGATAAATTTTTAATAGCTTATACACCTTCATGGTTATTTTGGCAATCCTCTCTTTTGGGAAATACCGTTCTCTCAATGCTCCTACGAAGAAATTTCTTTTTATTTCATATAAATATATTGCTTTCGAAAATTTTACCTTATCAAAAAAATCGACAGTGTACCTGTCGATGCCGATTTAGATCGCTCAGCATCGGTAGGAATTTTTGAGAGTGAAAAACAGGAGGAATCATGCAGACCAAAGGCACACTGGAAAGAGCCCTTTTTTGAACAGACTTGCCGTAGTGCGATGCGGTTTAAGATGGTTGTATCAATCATCAGGCGCTCTGTAGATCCGTTTTTTTCAACAAGCGCCGAGAATGTTTTAAGGTAATACTTTTAGCGAAAAAGCTGTAGATGGGGTGGTTCGAAAAATGCTTTCGTCCGCCTGATAGTGTGCCCGGAGAATGCCTTGTGCACGTTTTACCGCCGGAGTCATCAGATGAAAAATGTTGATGAGCAGACCCTCAGTTCTGTTGAAAAAATGGAAGAAGTACAGGCTGATGCCACAGTGCATGCTGTGGAGGCCGAAACGAAAGCGCATTGCGTGCCCGCTCCCGACGCCATTGACGGCCTCATCCGCAAGCGGGTGTATGCCGCGCTCGCCATGGGTTTCGTGCCTGTGCCGCTTGTGGATCTGGCGGGCTTCGGCGTCATCCAGGTGGAAATGCTGCGCGCCCTGTGCAAGGCCCACAATATCTCCTTCCAGCGCCAGTGGGTGAAGTCCGCCATTTCCGCGCTGTGCGGCAGTGGCGTCACTGTGGCCGCCGTGCCCGCGCTGTCCTCTCTGTTGAAGAGCATTCCCCTGATCGGCCTGACCGCCGGCGCGGCGACCATCAGTCTGAGCGGCGCGGCAACCACCTATGCTCTGGGCCGCGTGTTTGACCGGCATTTCCGCAACGGCGGCACGTTGAAAGACTTTGACGCGGACAAATGCAAAACCTACTTTGCCGAAAAAATGGAAGAGGGCAAAGAATACGTTAAAAAGCTGAAGCCCGGAAAGAAACAGGATGCCGGGCAGGCCGCTGAAGAAAAAACCACTCCCTCCGAAGCCGTCTAGGGAATCTCATGGGATTGCGGGATTCCCGATTTCTCGCCTTGCTCCGCCAGCAGGCCGGGCCTGAGAGCAAGAAGCTCATGCTCGCCTGCTGCGGCGCAGGTCTCGCGCAGGGGGTGGCTGTGTTCAGCGTGATGTCGGGCTTGGCACAGCTGGGCAGCGACGGCGTGCAGTTTCAGACGTTCCTGCTTTTCCTGCTGAGTCTTTATATCTTTTACCGCCTGTTCCACTACACAACGGAGAAGGCGGCCCTGCTGGCGTTGCGCGGTATTATGGACTGGCGCATCCGTCTGGCGGCCAAATTGCGCGGCATTCCCATGGAGCATTTCGGCCGCATGCGGACCGAACGCACGCAGGCCGTGTTGCTCGACGCGCAGGACATGGTGGTGGAGGCGGCGCGCATGCTCATGGCCGCCGCGGCCAATTCCGTGATGATGGTCGTGGCCGTCGCCCGCATGTTCACCATTTCTTTTTTGGGGGCCTGCGGCGTTCTGCTGTGCATGGCCGTGGGTCTGGCCGTTTTTTTCAGGTTGGTGAGCAGCGTCAACAGCCGCATGCTGCCCGCCATACAGGCCGAAAAAGCGTTTTCGTCCCACCTTCGCGATCTGCAGGAAGGTTTTCAACACCTGAAAGTCCATTTCGGCAAAACCAGGGATCTTTTCCAGCGCTGGCTGCTGCCCGGCCTGGAAAAAGCCTCCGCCGCGCGCGAAGCCATGGAACGGCGGCACGCGCTGGGCATTTCCTTTTTCGCCGTTTTCAACCTGCTTATTCTCGGCCTGATCCTTTTTCTCCTGCCCCGGCTGCTGCCGGTGGACGCCGAATCCGTCACCAGCCTGCTGGTATTGGTCATGTTCTGTCTCAGCCCCATGATGAGCTTGGTGGGTTTCGTGCCTATGCTGGGTAAGGTTGAAATGAACCTCGGCCAACTGGACGCTCTCGAACACAAACTGGACGCGGCCGTCGAATCCTGCGAGAGCGGTTTAGTGGCCGCGCGCTGGGAAGGGCGGGAACCGGATGTTCCGACCTTTGAAAGCCTGTGCCTGAGTCGGGTGTCCTTTGCCTACCGTGACGCATCCGGCGCGCCTGTCTTTGCCGTCAATGTGCCGGAATTCAGCCTGAAGCGCGGAGAAATCGTTTTTCTGTGCGGCGGTAACGGTGCGGGAAAGACCTCCTTCATGCGTGTGCTCTGCGGCCTGTATACGCCGCAGTCCGGCGAATTTTTTGTGAACGGCAGACCGATGGCGGAGCTGGGCGTGGATGTCTACCGCAACATGTTTTCCCTTGTTCCCGGGGACTTTCATCTTTTTCAGCATATCCTCGGCCTGCATTGCGGCCCGGACAGAGTGAGGGAACTGCTGGCTCTGATGCGCCTTGAGACGAAAGTGCGGATTCTGGAGGACGGCTCGTTTTCCACCCGGGATCTCTCCGCCGGGCAACGCAAGCGTCTGGCCCTGACCTGCGCCCTGTTGGAAGACAGGGAGATCTGTCTGTTCGACGAGGTTGCCGCTGATTTCGACCCCGAGTTCCGGCGCTGCTTTTATGAGAAAATGCTCCCCATGCTGCGCAATCAGGGAAAAACCATCCTCGCCGTTTCGCACGATGACAGGTATTTTTCCTGCGCCGACAGGGTGATCCATATGGCGGACGGCAGCTTTGCGCCTGAGGGGGCAAAACCGGGCCTGTAATCCGTTTTGACCGGCGCTCCGTGCGAGTTTTTATCTGTTTCGCCGGCTTGGAAAAGCACGCCGGCCGGACTGAAACCGGCCAGGTTCAAAAGACGATTCCTGTTGTTTGCCCCGGAGGAGTCCGTGAGCCCCACAGTCCACAGGACAGTAGGCCTGTCTTCCTTTCAAAAAGAACTCTGGCTGGCGCATGAGGCTCTTCCCGCCGGTCATCCCGGCATCTCTTCCGGCGTGCGCACGCTTGTGGAAGGAGAGATCATCGCGTCAACGGCGCGGGAGGCGTTGCGCCATCTGATCGCGCATTTCCCCCTGCTGTCCGCCACGCTTTGCCCCGGCCCCGGCGGCCTGCCCGTGTTTCGTACCGGAGAGCATCCCGAACCGCAGATTATTTTCAGTGACGTTTCCGGCGCGGAAGACCCCGAACGCGCGGCCCTGGACGCCTGCGAGGCGTTCGCGGAATCTCCGTTCACGCCCCTGGGCGGTCCGCTGGTCCGTTTCGCCCTGATCCGCTTCAGCGGAACCAAGGCATTTTTCCTGCAACAAAATCTTCATCTGGTGTGCAGCGGGCTGTCCAATATCGCGTATTTTTCCCTGTTTGCCCAAATCTATGCCGCTGTTCTGGAAGGACGCCCCGTGGATCTGGGTCCCGCGCCGGATTGGCAGCAAACCGTGGACAGCGATCAGGCCTATGCCGCGTCCGCCCGCGCCGCCAAAGACCGCCTGTTCTGGCAGGAGGAAACGCGCCGCGCTCCGGAAGAGCGCGTTTTTCCGCCATTGCCCGGCCATCCCGACCGGCTGGGCGACAGCGCTTTCTGCACCCGGCCGCTGTCGTCCGCCGCCATGCGCCATCTCAACTTGGCCGCTTCCTCCACGGGCGTAAACATCCCGGCACTGCTGACGACGGCGCACGCCGTCGCCCTGGGGGCCCTGTTGGACGCCACGGTCCCGGTGGTATTCACCGTGGACAACGGCGAACGTAAAAATATGCTGCGGATGCAGGGTTTCATGGTCAATGCGGTTCCGGTTATCCCGGAGCTGAAACCGGAAATGACCTTTACGCAAGCGGCGCAATCCGTGGCGGTTCAGATCCAGCGCCTGCGCCGTCACGCGCGCACCAGCGTGCCCGCTGCCCTGCGCGCATCCCACGGCCTGCGCGGGCTTGCCCATCTCTGGGATACCAATCTCAATTATATCGGCGAATTGCCTGTGGGTAACGCCTATTTTCAGCTGCGGGACTACATCCCCATCTGTCTCAGAGAGGATGAAATCGTGCTGGGCCTCTATGTTGTCCGCGGCATAGAGGATGGCGCTCCTCTGCGCATCGTGGTCCAGTACAGCCGCAATCATTTCAGCGAGGAAGGAGTGCGCCGCTACATGGCGCGTTTTGAGGCCGCGCTGGCAATGGCCGAAGCCGATCCGCTGCCGTTGGGCGCATATTCTCCTTTGCTGGCGGATGAACGCGCCGCGCTGGAGCGCTGGGAATCCGGCGGGGAAAAACCCGTGCCCGCCGTGTCCATCCCGCAACTTTTTGACGGCGTGGTCCGCCGCCATGCCGACCGTCCCGCCGTGTGCGGGGAGGACGGCTCCCGCCGCAGTTACGCGCGGGTTTGCCGCCATGCCGGGGCTCTGGCGCAACGGCTCGGGGCGTCCGGCATCGGCAAGGGCGACATGGTCGCCGTGCTGGCCCGACGGCACCCCGGCCTGCCGGAATGCATTCTGGGCATCATGGCCTGCGGCGCTGTGTATCTTCCTCTTGATCCCGACTATCCCGCCGAACGCGTCTCCCATATGCTGGAGGACTCCGGCGCGCGTATCGTCGTGGCGCTGGAGGCGGAAGACGCGCGCGGCCTCATTGAGGCCGGACGTGATTGTCTGATCTGGGACGCCGGGGCGGATGAGCGGGCGGACGCCTTTTCCGGGAACTGGATGCCTGCCGCGCCGTCCCCGGCGGATCCCGCCTATCTGATTTACACCTCTGGCTCGACCGGGACGCCCAAAGGGGTGCTGGTGCCTCATGGCGGCTTCGTCAACATGATTCTGGCGCAGATCGAGGCTTTCGGCATCACCGCCACGGATCATGTGCTCCAGTTCGCCTCGCCGTCTTTTGACGCCTCGCTGTCTGAAATCTTTATGGCGCTCATGGCCGGGGCCGCGTCCTGCCCCGTTTCCCGAGCGCGCATTGACGCACCCTGGCGGCTGCGGGACTATATGGCGGAAAACGCCGTCAGCGTGGCCACCTTTCCGCCTTCCTATCTGGCCTTGTTCAAAGGCGAAAATTTCCCCGGCCTGCGGGTGCTGTTGACGGCGGGCGAGGCCCCCGTGGCGGAAGACGCCCGCCGGTATGCGGCGGAGCTCGCCTATTTCAACGCCTACGGGCCCACGGAAGCCTCGGTCTGCGCCGCCCTGCAACGCATTTTGCCCGAGGCTGGCTCCTGCGCGGAGATCGGCCGCCCCCTGCCCAATACGCGGGCCCATATTCTGGATTCGCGCGGCCGTCGCGTCGCGCCCGGCATGGTGGGCGAATTGTGGCTGTCCGGAGCCGGCTTGGCGCTGGGCTATCACGGCAGGCCGGAACTCACCGCCGAACGCTTCGTCGAACCGGCGGACCTGCCCGGCTTCCGCTGCTACCGCACCGGGGACAGGGCCATGTGGACGACGGATGGTCGGCTGCGCCTGCTGGGCCGCACGGACGACCAAGTTAAAATTCGCGGACAGCGGGTGGAAACCGGGGAAGTCGCGGCCGCGCTGGAAGACTGCCCCCTGGTGGCCCAGGCCGTGGTTGTGGCGGTGCCGAACGGTTCCAGTCACAGGCTCGCGGCCTTTATCCTGCCGCGCGGCGGTCCGCGCGATTGCGACGCCGAGTCCCTGGCTGACTGGTTGCGGCGCAGGCTGCCTGTATACATGCTTCCGGGAAGTTACCATCTGGTGGAGGCCTTTCCACTGACTCCGGCGGGCAAGGTGGACAAGCGCGCCCTGATAGGCAGAGCCGAGGCGGAGCCCGCCGCGCCTTCCGTTCGGCCCCGCCTGTCCGCGCGGGAGGCGCGCGTGGCCGGGGTTTACGCCGCCGTGCTGGGCCGCGCCGTGGAAGACCCCGAAGAGGATTTTTTTCTCATGGGTGGTGACAGCCTCAAGGCCGCTGAGCTTCTGCACCGGCTGGAAAAGGAATGCGGCATCCGTCTCGCCATGCGCGATTTTCTTGCCGCTTCCAGTCCGAGGAGCGTGGCCGGGTGTGCGGAACGCCCGGCCACGGACGGCGGCGCAGCCGCTCCCTTGGCGGACGGCGCGCCCATTTCCTGCAATGCGGGACAGGTGGCGCTCTGGGCGCAGGAGTGTTCCCATGCGCCGTCGGCCCGCTACCATATGCCGCTGGTGGCTGAACTCAGGGGTGGGGAAGGGGCGGTTCTGCCCTTTGTGGAGGCCGTGCGCGAGGCGCTGGCGGCGCAGCCTCTGTGCGCCGGGCGTCTGGGCGGGCCGGTGGAAGCGCCGGAATTTTTGCCCTTCAGCCTGCCCGTTCCACAGTGCCGGCGGTACGAGGCCGGAGATCAGGCGGCCTTGCGCGACAGGCTGGACGCAGTCATCCACGCGCCCTTCGCGCTGCGAAGCCAGCCGCCTGTCCGCCTGGCCCTGTTGCGCACCGCCGAAGAGTCCTGGCTTTTTGCGCTGGTCATGCACCATCTGGCCGGGGACGCCATCGGCCTGCGGGCCATTATGGATGACGCCGCGCGCCTGCTGGCCGGAGACGCTCTTCCGGATATCCCCCGCGCGGCCTTGCTGCGCGGAGCCGTGGCCGAGGAGCGGCGCTTCCTGGCCTCGCCCTTGCGCGACGGCGAGGCGGCTTTCTGGCGTCGGATGCTGTCGCCCCTGCCGCCAACTGTGAGCGGAAGCCTCGGCCTGACGCGGACAAAGGGCCCCACCGTGCTGAGCGGCCAGGGCGGCCAACTGACGGCGGAACTTCCGCCTGCGACTGTCGAGGGTCTCCGCCGTCTTGCGCGGCAAGGCGGAACAACATTGCTGGGGGCCATGCTGGGTCTGCTCGGCGTCTTCCTGTGCCGCCGCGCTGGCCGGGAAGCCTGCGTCGTCGCCGTGCCGGTGGGCACGCGTGAGGGCGCGTCCCTCTCCCGCGTATGCGGCTATTTTGTGAACCCGGTGCCCGTGCGCCTCGTTGCGCCGCCCGATGCGGCGGAAGCGGCCCGGCGGGCGGGCGGCACCCTGCGCGCGGCGGCCGCGCACAGCAGGCTGCCCACCCGGATGATCGCGGAAGCCGTGCCTGTGGAGCAACGCGCTGTGCTGACGGAAATTTTCGCCACACACATGGATCTGGGGCTTCCTCCTTTGCCCGAAGGCTGCGGGCTGGAGATTGAGCCGCGCCTGCCGCTGTTGCGGGCCGCCAAGGGCGCGTTTTCCTTTATCCTGCTGACGGGCGGCCCGGCCACGCGGTTGGTGGAGCAGTGCGCTCTGGTGCTGGAGTATGACAGGGCGGTTCTGGATCAGGATGGAGCCCGGACGTTGCTGGCGGACTGGGCGCGTTTCGTCGCCGGGGCGGTGGGCGACCCGGACGCCGTAGTGACGGTCGTCGCGCCGGAAGAAGACGCCGCTCGGCATGATGCGGTGAGCGCGGAGCTGGACGGGACCCCGGCGGGCACATCCGCCCCCGGCGCGAACGTCGTGGCGGCGCTGGAGCAGGCTTGGCGCGAAGTGCTGGGCGCGTCCCCGCAGGCGTCGGACAATTTTTTTCTCAGCGGCGGTGATTCCATCAAGGCCATTCAGCTTTCCGGGCGTCTGCGCCAGGCGGGCTTTCCTGATTTTCCGCCCGCGCGGTGTTTCAGCCACCCAAATTTCAAGGAGCTTTGCGCCTGCCTCGCCGCCCATGCCGCTTCTGTATCCGGCCCGGCGGCGGCCTGCGCGCCTGCGGCCCCCAATCCGGACGAAGCCGTTCCGCTGCCGCCTCTGCATGCGCTCTGGGTGGCGCGGCACCCGGACGACTGGCACGATTTCCATATGGCCCTGCCGTTGCGCCTGCGCTCCGGCGCGGACGTTGCGCGGCTGAAATCCGGCGTCGCCGCGCTGGGAGAACGCCACGAAGCCTTGCGGATGCGTTTCAATGCCTCGGCACTGACCTGCGAAGCGCCGTCGTCGCCCCTCTGGCTGGAACAAGAATTCGCCCCTGCTATGCCGTTGCGGCAGTGTTTCACCGAAGCGGCCCGACGGCTCTTTCCACCTTTGTCCCGCGCCCGCGAAGCGGGGAGCGGCCCGCTGTACGGCGCGGTTTTCTTCCGGCATGGCGGGACAAACTATCTTCTGTTCGCGGCGCACCATTTCGCGCTGGACGCGCTTTCGCTGGAAATTCTGCGGCAGGAGCTGGCCGCCTTCAGCACCCGGGGCGTCTGGCCCGGCGACGCGCCGGAGTGCGGGGCTGCGGCCTGGGCCAAGTTGCTGGCCAAACATGACGTTTTTGCCTCGACCCGGGATTTTGAAGCTGAAGCCGCGTTTTGGCGGGAGATGTGCGCCGAATTTCCGGAACGGGATGGTTTGGAATCCGGCCCGGAGCGCGCGCCCCGGCCCGACACATTGTCCCGCAGAACCAGCCTCAGCCGCACGGTTGCCGGTTTTGCCTTTGACCGGACGCGGCGCGGCGGCGGCCTGCCGGAAATTCTGGCCGGGCTTGAAGCCGCCCTGCGCGCCGTAAAAGGGAAGCCGCTGCTCCTGACTCTGGAGACGCATGGACGGGAAGCTCTCCTGCCCGGAGTGGACATTTCGCGTACCGTAGGCTGGTTCACAGCGGCGTTTCCGCTGGCCTTGCGCCCCCTTCCCGTTGAAGCCGAAGGGGGAAGCGGGCTTATGCCGGTCGCCGACGCCTGGGCCGCGCGCCTGGACAGCCTTCCTCTACGCGGGGCGCGCCGGGCTTTCGCCGTCACGCGTGCGCCGGAACTGGCCCGCCGCGCCGACATGAGCCTGAATTATCTGGGAGTGGCGCTGACGGCATGCGGCGCGGAAGACCCCCTTGAGATTCTGCCGCGTTTCGCCGCGCCGGATGTTCTGCCGGGTTTGCTGCCTCACGGTTTCGTATCCGATTGTCCTGTGGACGTGCTTGTGTTCGGCGGCGAGGAAGACCGCCTGGAGCTTGTGGCCGCCTTTGCGCCGGACGGGACGCGGCCGGACACCGTGGCGGCCTTGCTGGATGCCTGGAAAAACGCTCTTGAGGTGCTGGCTCTTGAACGCCGTCAGGCCGAAGCCGAAAGCGCGGCTCTGACGCTGCTCTGCCTGTGTGCGCCGGAAAACGTGGCGGAAACCGGCGCTCCCGACCCCGCGCAGGAAGCCATGCTCTATCAATGGCTGCTGGACGGCGAACAGGGACGCCCTGCGGCGCATTACGTGCAGCAGATCACGTTTGCCCTGCGTTCCGGAGCCGACGGCGATAGTTCCCGTGAAGCTTCCGATGACGGCGAACTTGATGCCGACGCCCTGGAAGCGGCCTGGGCGGAGCTGGTCCGTCGCCATGAGGGTCTGCGCACCCTGTTTCCCCGGACAACAGCCGGAGCTTTTCGCCGCGTGGTGCTCTCCGGGACGCGCTCCTGCGCGGAACGGCTGGATCTGGCCTCGCTGCCGCCGCTCATACAGCAAGAGCGGCGAGACAGGCATCTGCGTGAATTGCGCGGAACGCCTTTTGACCTTGCGCGCGGACCTTTGCTCTTCCTCACGCTGTTCTGCCGCAGAGACGAGCGGGGCGTCTTCTGGGAAATGTCCTGGTGTTTTCCGCATCTGCTCATGGACGGCTGGTGCATCGGCATCATGTTGCGCGAATTGTTGGCCCTGTATGCCGCCCGACGCGCCGGGCGCAACGCGGCACTGCCGGAAGCGCCGTCGCTGGCGCGGATACGGGCGGCTCTCGGTCCTGTGGACGGCGTTGCGCTACGGGAATACTGGACCGCCGAGCTTGCCGGATATGACAAGGCCGTCTCCATTGTTGACGTGCTGGCCCGGCTGTTCCCCGCCGTGGAGACAGAGCCGGACAACGCGGAACAGGCGGCCGGGGACGGGGTTCTGGAATCGCGGCTGGAACTGGACGCCGGAACCAGCCGCGCCCTGGTCCGCACGGCCGCGCGGCTGTCGGTCACCCCGTCCCAATTGCTGCAAGCCGCCTGGGCGCTGCTGCTGGGTGGGGGCCGTGAGCGTGACGTTGTTTTCGGACTGGTGCATTCCGGCCGCCCGGCGCAAATACCGGGCATTGAAAACGTCATCGGCCTGTTCATCCGCACTCTGCCCGTGCGGGTGCGCTGGACGGAGGCCACGCCTTTCGCGGCTCTGGCTGCGCGGGTGCGCGACGCGGCCCTGGCTCGGGCCGCGCATGAGCGCGACATGCTGGCCGACATCCAGCTTTGCCGCGAAGGCGGCGGCGCATTGTTCGATCACATTCTTGTCTTTGAAAACTATCCCCTGGACGGCATCGCCACGGACGGTGACCTACGTCTGGAAGGGGTGGAGGGTTTTGAGCGTCAGCCCTATCCGTTGGCCCTGTCCGTGCTCACGGGCGAGACGTATTCCTTCCGTTTTTCCTGTGACGCCCGCCGTATCCCGCCCGCTCGTCTGGCGGCGCTGATCCGCTGCTGGCGCGATCTGCTGCAAGCACTTGCCCGAAGCGCTCCGGCGGAAGCCCCGACCGAAGCCACGACGGACGCCGCCTCTCCGACCTGCGCCGCGCTGGAGGCCGTGTTGCCGACGAGCGTCGCCGCGCCGGGCGTTCCCGCTTCCTTCAATGCGACCGCCCGGCCCTACGAGCGCGACGGCAGCATCCACGGCCTGTTCCTCGACATGGCCCGTGCCTGTCCGGAACGTCCGGCCTGCATCGGCATGGACGGCGATATCTGGAGCTATGCCGAACTGGCCGTGGCCGCCGCGCGCGTGGCCCATGCACTGCGCGGTCTGGAAGCGGGCGAGCCTGTGGCCCTGGCCATGCCCCGTTGCCCGGAATGCGTGGCCGCCATGCTGGGCGTGCTGATGGCCGGCGGTTGCTTTATGCCCCTGGATGAGCGCAATCCGGCGGAGCGCACCCGCAATATGCTGGATGCGGCCGCCTGCCGCCGTGTCATTTACCGGCGCGGCGCGGAGACGGCGCCGCCTGCGGACATTGTTTCCGAGAGTCCCGCAGGCCTTCTGGCGCGGCTGGAGTACGACGCGCTCATGAACGGACCGGCGGTTGCTGTGGGGGGACACGCGCCCGGCGGCGCGGCCCCGGCCTACATCATGTTCACGTCCGGCACCACGGGCCTGCCCAAGGGCGTGCTGGTGCCGCACCGGGGCGTGCTGCGGCTGGCGCGCAACGCTTCCTTCTGGCAACTCTTGCCCGGCGAACGGGTTGGGCAGACGGGCTCCTTCGGTTTTGACGCGTCCACGCTGGAGCTGTGGGGCACGCTGTTGAACGGCGGCACAGTCTGTTTTCTGGACGAGGATACGCTGCTTTCGCCGGAATTGCTGCGTCGGCGGATCAAATCGTGGAAGATTTCCGTCATGTGGCTCACGGCCGGGCTGTTCTCCACTCTGGCTGCGGAAGCGCCGGATATTTTTCTGCCCTTGCGTTGTCTTTATTCCGGCGGGGATACCATGAGTGTGCCCCAAGCCGCGCGCGTGCTCGCCGCCTGCCCCGGCCTGGAACTGTACAACGGCTACGGCCCCACGGAAAACACCACCTTCACCGCCGTGCACCGGGTCAGTCCGGAAGATGTGGGCGAAGGGGCCCGCTCCGTGCCGTTGGGCCGTCCCGTGTCCAATACCCGCGTCCATATCGTGACCGAAAGCGGCGCATTGGCGGGGGTGGACGAATGGGGGGAAATCTGCGCCGCCGGCGACGGTCTGGCCCTGGGCTACTGCCGGAACCCCAAAGCCACGGAGCGCGCCTTTCAGGTTCTGCCCCAGGCGGGTGAGCGCGTGTACCGCACGGGCGATCTGGGCCGCTGGCGGGCCGACGGCCTGCTGGAGTTCGGCGGACGCCGCGACGGCCAGATCAAGCTGCGCGGTTTCCGCATTGAGCTGGAAGACATTGAAAACGCCTTCCTGCGGCTGACGGGCATCAAGGATGCCGCCGTCGCTGTGACGGGCGAGGGCGCGGACAAAATGCTGACGGCTTTCGTCACGGGCGCGGGCCTGATGCCCGAGCGGGAGATGCGCGCCGCGTTGCGCGCCGTCTTGCCCGAATATATGATTCCCGCGCATATTTTTCCTCAGTCGGATCTGCCGGTAAACAGCAACGGCAAGCGCGACAGGCGGGCTCTTGCCGCACTGGCGGAACAATTGCTGGCCGCCTGGAAGCGGACCGGGCGGACCGGGACGACGGACGCGCCTCTGAGCGGCGAGGGAACGGCGGCTGCGGCCGTATCGTCGCCCCGCGACCTGGAAGAGGGCGTTGCCGCCGTTTTCAGCGCGGTACTGGATGTCCCCGCGCAGGGCGCGGAAGCGGACTTTTTCCAACTCGGCGGCCAGTCTCTCAAGGCCATGCGCCTGCTGGCGCGCCTGAACGGCAGGTTCGGTGTTGCCCTGACCTTGAGCGAAATTTTGCGTCTGCGCACGGTGGGGGCACTGGCCGCGCGCATTCATTCTCTCCATGCCGGGGCCGGAAACCATCCCCTTGCCGGGGAGCGCGCCGTCGACGGGCCGGACGCCCTTCCGGCGAAAGACGTTGACTGGCCGCTTTCCCCGGCTCAGGAGCAGCTCTGGTTCCAGCAGAGGCTCTATCCCGACAGTCCCGTCTATTCCGTCATCAGCGTTTTCCGCCTCGCGGGCGTTCCGGACCCGGACGTCCTGCAACGTGCGCTCCTCTTGCTTGAGGAACGCCACGAAGCCCTGCGCCTGCGTCTGTCGGGCAAGGTGGATGCCCGAGGGCCGCGCCAGCGTCTGGCTCCGGCCGGGGGCCTGCGCCTGCGCGTGGAAGATTGCCGCACGGCCGCCGACCCCGGGGAGAGGGTGGCGCAACTGGTGGCCGAGGAACAGGATCGTCCCTTCCGTTTCGGCGACGATCAACCGTTGGCGCGCGCCTGTTGCTTTGTGGAATCGCCGGATTCCGCCGTGCTGATGCTGCTGGTGCATCACTGTGTGTGCGACGGCTGGTCCATGGAAGTGCTGCTGACCGACCTTGACCGGGCCTACGCCATGGCCCTGGAAGACCGTGGCCGGACATGGCCGGATGCGCCCGCCGGCTATTTGGCGCTGGTGCGGGAGCGCAACGAGCGTCTGGCGGCTTCCGCCGGGCGGGCGGCGCTGGACCGCTGGGTCCGGCGTCTGTCGCCGTTGCCGGAACCGCTTCAACTGCCCGCGGGCCGTCCGCGTCCGACGGTGCGGAATTTTGAGGGCGGCGCGCTGGTCCAACGCCTTCCGGCCCCCCTTACCACGGCCTTGCGCCGCCGCGCCAAAGAGAACGACGCCACCCTGTTCCCCGTCTTGCTGGCGCTGACGGAAGTTTTCTGCTTCCGGCATACCGGACAGCGGGACATGGTGCTGGGCGTGCCTGCCGCCTGCCGGGGGCGGGCGGAGGAGCAGGATGTCGTCGGCCTGCTCATGAATGTCCTGCCGCTGCGTCTGGACGTGAACGGGGAAGCGGCCTTCGACGCCTGCGTCCGGCGGTGCGCCGCCGTACTCGGCGAAGCGCTGGAAGACGCGGAATGCCCGGTGGAGCACATGCTGAGGGAACTTCCCGTGCGGCGTGACGCCGGGCGTAATCCTTTGTTTGATGTCCTCGTGGCCTTTGAGGAACAGACCTGGGCCGGGAAGCCCGCTGTGGGGCATTTCAGCCTGGAGCCGTATCCGATCACGGGACGGCAGAGTCGGTTGGATCTGAGCCTCTTTTTCCGTGACAGGGGAGACGAGCTGGAAATCCATTGGGAATACAGCGCCGCCCTGTTCAAGCGGGAGACGGTGGAGCGCATGGCGGCGCGTTTCGCGCTGCTGGCGGAAGCGGCCTGCGGCCCTGACGCGGCCTTGCCTGTGGCGCGCCTGCCTCTGCTGCCCCCGGAGGAAGCGCGGCTGCTTGAGCGCTTCAACGCCACCCGCGAGGACTGGGACTGTTCCGGCGGCATACATGCCTGTTTCATGGCCCAGGCTGCGCGCACGCCGCGGGCTCCGGCGCTGCGCGGCGCGGACGGCGCCACGCTGAGCTATGCGGAGTTCGCGCGCGGGACGGAGCGGCTTGCGGACTGGCTCACAGCGCAGGGCGTCCGGCCGGGAAGCGCCGTGGGGGTCTGCTTCCCGCGCGGGGTCGGCCTGTTGACCGCCATCTTCGCCGTCATCCGGGCCGGGGGTCTGTATGTGCCCATTGTGCCGGATCTTCCGGACGGACGCATTCGCGCCATGCTCGAAGACCTGCCTTCGGACACCTTGCTGCTGGCCGCGCCGGAACAGGCCGGACTGCTTGGCGCTCCGGCCGGAGCGTGCGGCAACCGGCTGCTGCTTGCCCCAAAGGAGCCGCTTGCGGCGAGGCCGCCATCCCTGCCTGCGCCGCCGCCCGATGCGCTGGCGTACATTCTGTTCACCTCCGGCTCCACCGGGCGGCCCAAGGGCGTCATGGTGGAACAACGTGGCGTGCTGAACAGGATTTTCTGGATGCAGTCGCGTTTCCCGCTGGGGCCGGATGACGTGATTCTGCACAAGACGCCGGTTTCCTTTGACGTGTCCGTCTGGGAGCTGTTCTGGTGGTCCTGGTACGGCGCGTCGCTGGCGCTGCTCGCGCCGGGGGATGAACGTGACCCGGCGGCCATCGTGGAGGCCGTGGAGCGCCACAAGGTCACGGTCATCCACTTTGTGCCGTCCATGCTGCGCGTTTTCCTTGAACACTGTTCGCGACGGTCCGGGGCGGTGGCGCAACTGGCTTCGCTGAAGCGGGTCTTCGCCAGCGGCGAAGCGTTGACGCCGGACTGCGTCCGCCTTTTCAACGAGCTGCTTTTCGAGTCCAACGGCACGGAACTGCACAATCTTTACGGCCCCACCGAGGCCACGGTGGACGTCACTTGGCAGCCTTGTTCGCCGTTCCCGGCGGATGCCGCGCGCGTGCCCATCGGCAGGCCGGTGAGCAATACCGTCATCAGCGTGCGGGACGACGCGGGGCAGACCGTGCCCCTGGGCGTCACGGGCGAACTGGTGATCAGCGGCGTTCAGGTGGCCCGGGGCTATGTCAAAAGGCCGGACCTGACGGCTAAAGCCTTCGATGCGGACCCCGCCGGCGGCGCGCGCCGCTACCGCACGGGCGACCTGGCCCGCTGGACGGCGGACGGCGTGCTGGAATATCTGGGACGCCGCGACGATCAGGTTAAAATCCGTGGCTTTCGCATTGAACTCGGCGAAGTGGAAGCCGCGCTGGAAGCCTGTCCCGGCGTGGCCCAGGCCGTGGCCCGCGTAGGCAGTGTGGGCGGCCTGCCCGCGCTGGAAGCCTACCTGCTGCCCGGGCGGGGCGGCGAGCTTTCTCTGTCCGCCATACGCGCGGCCTTGTCCCAGCGTCTGCCCGCGTACATGTGCCCGACGGCCTTCTACCGCGTGGAATCCATTCCGCTGGGCGGCAGCGGCAAGGCGGACAGGCAAGCCCTGCGCGGCCGACGTCTGGACGCGCAGGGAGCGGAGATGGGGAGCGGGTCCGCGCTTTCCGCCCCATCCGGCTCCGCGCTGGAAGAGGCCGTGCGGCTCTGCTGGCGCGCAGTGCTGCCGGAAGCCGGGGACCTGCCTGCGGACGTAAGCTTTTTCGACGCGGGTGGCAGTTCGTTGCTGCTGGTGCGCCTTCTTGACCGGCTTGAGGAACGCTGGCCGGGATGCTTTACCCTGCCGGAGTTGTTCGCCTCGCCCGACATCGGGGCGCAGGCGGAGAAGCTGCGCCTGTCCGGCCAGGAGGGCGGCGACGCGGCCCTTGGGAAATCTCCCTCGCCCGGCCCGGCCGGGCGACAGGGAAGCATCGCAATCATCGGCATGGCCCTGCGGCTGGCGGATTACGATGATGCGGGAGCCTTCTGGTCGGATCTGCTCAGCGGGGCCGATCGGGTCCGCGCCTTGCCGGAACAGCGTTGCCGTGAGCAGTCGTCCATGCTGGCGGCTGCGGGCATACCCCTGTCCGGGGCCGGTTTCAAACCCGCCGCCTACCTGGATGACATTTCCGGTTTCGACCCGGCCCGTTTAGGCATGGCCCCGGGCGACGCGCGCATCATTGATCCCGAGCAGCGGCTCTTTTTCAGCACGGCCCTGCGTGCCCTGGAAGACGCGGGCTACGGCGGCAACGCGCTGAACAACGCCGCCGTGGGCGTGTTTGTCGGGGCCGGCTCCGCCTCGCCCTTCCGCCAGGCTGTGGCGCTTTCCCTGCCGGAGCAGGCGGAACAGGCCTATATGCTCAATGTCCCTTCCGCCGCGGCGGCGCGCTTGAGTTATCTGCGCAACTGGTCCGGCCCCGCCGCCGTGGTGGATACGGCCTGTTCTTCAGTGCCGGCGGCCCTGCATCAGGCCTGCGCCGCCCTGCGGCGCGGCGAATGCTCGCTGGCCCTGACCGGCGGCGCGCGCGTGCAGTCCGTGCTGCTGCAAGGCACGTCGGCTTTCGCCATTGAAAGCGCGTCGGGCCGCACCCTGTCCTTTGACGCGGCCGCGGACGGAACCTGCGCCGGGGAAGGGGCGGCAGTCTTTCTGCTCAAGCCGCTGGAACAGGCCCTTGCGGACCGGGACGCCATCCATGCCGTCATTCTCGGCTCAGCCGTCAATCAGGACGGGCGCTCGGCGGGCATCGCCGCCCCCAATCCCGTTGCCCAGGCCGCCGTCATTCAGGCCGCCGCCACCGCGTCCGGCATCGTTCCCGGCGATTTGCACTTCATTGAAGCCCACGGCACGGGCACAGCGCTGGGCGACCCGGTGGAAATCGACGGCCTGCGCCGCGCCTTTGCCGGCAATCCGCCGCGCCGGTCCATGCCCATCGGTTCCGTCAAGGGGAATTTCGGGCATCTGGATGCCGCCGCCGGAGCCGTGGGACTGGCCAAAGCCATCCTGACGCTCAAGCACGGCCTTGTGCCGGGGCAGCCGCATTTCAGCCGGCCCAATCCGCGCATTGACTTCGCCGCCGCCTCGGTTCATGTGGTTGAGCGCCCGGAACCGCTGCCCGGCGACGGCCATCCTTGGCGGAGCGGAATCAGCTCTTTCGGTCTGAGCGGCATCAATGCCCATGTAATTGTACAGGAAGCGCCCCTGCGCGAGCCGGAAGCGGAACCGGAGGGCTGGTGCTGCGTGCCGCTTTCCGCCTCCAGCCCGGACGGGCTGCGCCGCTATGCGCGCGAACTGCTGGCGGCTCTGGAAGAGAGCCCCCGCGCGCTGCGGGACGTGGCGGGCACGCTGGCCTGCGGACGTGAGCATCTGTCCTTCCGCGTGGCCTGCGCCGCCCGCAACGCGCATCAGCTTTGCGAAGAACTCGTGCGCTGGCTGTGCGCCGGAGGGCAGAGCCATGCCGTTGTCCCCGGTGCAGAGCGCGCCGCCGTGTTCTGCGCCGGGGAAGCGGAAGCGCGGTCGGCGGTGACGGCCTTTTTGCGCGGCGCGGCGCCCGCCTGGGAGGCAGACCGTACGTTCACGCGTCTGCATCTGCCGCCGGTCCCACTGGAGCGGGTCGCCTGCTGGCCCGTGTTTCGGCCGCGTGCGGCGCATGATGCGCCCTGGCCCGGAGAAGCGGCGGCCACGCCGCAGGGCAGGCATTGCCCCGTGCCGCTCCACGACGCCGATTTCTGGCCTGTGGCGGAGCACATTGTCGCGGGTCGCTCCACCCTGATGGGCATGGCCTTCCCCGCGTTAACGGGCAATGCCGCAGCCAGATTGCGGCCCGCCACCGCGTTTGTGCTGGAAAACGTGCACTGGTCCCGTCCCTTGGCGTCGGACGCCTGCGCTGAAGCCACCCTGTCGCTGATCCCGCAGCAAGACGGCTTCGCGGTGGAACTGCGGGCCTCTTCTTCCCGGGCGACAGGGGGAGAGGCTTGGACGACATTCGTCTCGGCACGGCTTCGTTTCGCCGGGGCGGCCGAAAGCCCGGAACCGCTCTCTGCCGCCTCTCTGCGGGAAGGCATGGAGCCGCTGCCGCTTCCCTCCGCGCCGGTAAAAGAACTGGTGCGCGCCAGCGAACGCTGGCGTTGCCGCAAGGCCGTCTGGCGCACTGAGGACGGACGGGTCACGCTGGCCCGCCTGGCGCTGCCGCCGCGCTATGCCGGAGATTTCGCGCGTCTGCCGTGGCATCCGGCTCTGCTGGACGTGGCGGCGAGCCTTGCCCTGGACGACCGCCCCCTGCTGCCTGCCGCCTGCGCCGCCATTACGTTGCGCCGTCCCTTCCCGCAGGAGCTCTGGGCGCGTTGCGCCCTGCGCTCCTGCGGGAAGGACGCTTCCGCGCTGGTGGTGGACTGTCGTCTTTACGACGACGAAGGCAGGGAACTAGCGGCCCTGGATGGGCTGTCCTTCCTGCCCCTGCGTCCGCCCCAGGCTTGTCTGCATCGCCTGGAATGGACGCCTTTCAGCGTTCCGAAAGCATCCCCGACGCCGGATGGCCCCGTACTCTTGCTGGGCGAAGGGCCGTTGCGCGAAGATCTGGCCGCCGTCCTGCGCTCCCGGGGCATTGCGGTGGAGCCTCTGGCCTATCCTCGCGGCGAGGAGGCCTGCGCCGCGCTGGCCGAACGCCTGCGGACATCCGGCGTCCGGCATGTCCTTGTGGTCCTGCCCGAGGCGCTGACCGGCTGGGAAGCCGCCGCGCCCGTGCGGGCCATGCTGCGGATGCTGTCCGGCGGCGTTCCCGGTAAGGACCGTCGTTTGAGCTGGCTGTGCGTCGGGCGGGTCGGCGGCGGCCGCGCAGTGCCGGAACAGGCGCTGGCTCTGGGGGTTCTGTTGGCGGCACGGCGCGAGGAAGCCGGTTTCGCCGCCAATTTTGTGGACATCCCATGCGATGAGGAAGGGCATATCCCGGCCCCGGCCGCGTCAGCGCTGGCGGACTGTCTGTTCTATACGGCTCTGGCGTCCCCGAAGGACGCGGAGCGTGTGGCCTGGCTGCGCCTGGACGCGGCGGGCGGATTTTTCAGCCCCGGCCTTTCCTCTCCGCTGGAAGCGGATGTGGCGGCTTTGCCGCAGTCCGCGCCGGAAGAATGCGTGTTGATAACCGGAGGACTCGGCGCCATGGCGCTGACGTTGGCAAGACAGCTTGTCCCGCGCTTGGGCGGCAGGGCCGCCCTGCTGCACCGGGGGGCTTTCCCTGCCGAAGCCGACTGGGATGCTCCCGCAGACAACCGCACGGCGGAGCGCATTGAGGCTCTGCGCGAACTGCGGCGTCGCGGCGTGGACTTCCGCCTTTATGCGTGCGATGTCACGGACGAGCACAGCCTGTCCGGCGTTCTGGAGCGCGTGCGGCGGGAATGCGGCCCCATCGGCGCGGTGATCCATACGGCCGGGGTGGCGGGCGACGGTTTCCTGTTGCGCAAGGACGACGAGGCTTTCGAGGACGTGGTCGCCCCCAAGCTGGAGGGCGCGCGCTTGCTGCACCGGCTGACCCTCGGTGATCCTGTGCGCCATTTCGTGCTGGCATCGTCGCGCACGGCCCTGGCCGGAGCGGCGGGGCAGAGTGATTACACCGCCGCCAACGCCGCCCTGGACAGCTTTGCCCGCTGGCGCGCGGCACAGGGACTGCCCGCGCTCTCGCTGGCCTGGAACACCTGGGCGGAAACGGGCATGGCCGCGCGCGCCGGGATTTCCGCACCGTTCATGCTGTCCCCGGACCAGGCCGGAGACGCCCTGTTGCGCGCTCTGGCCAGCGGGGCGGAACATGTCATTCTGAGCATGCCGGGCGAACCTCTGTCCGCCGCGCCGGAGCCTTCCGCTTCCCGCACTTCCACGGCGGCCTTGCCGATGGCCGCCCGGGACATGGCCGGGCGCCCCGTGCCCGAGGTGGTGCGCGTGGTCATGGAACGGGTGCTCGGCTACGAAGACAGGCTCACGCCCGATGACGATTTTTACGCTCTGGGCGGGGATTCCCTTTCGGGCATGCGTATTGTGACGGCCATCAACGCGGCCCTGGGCGCGTCCGTCGGCCTGGCGGACCTGCTTTCGTGCAGCCGGATCGGCGCGTTCTGCGCGCGGGTGAGCGAACTATTGGAAAACGGCGCATCCGCCGCGCGTCCCGCGTCCGCGCCCGCCATGCCGGACTATCCCGTGAGCCGCGAACAACTGGCTGTCCTGCGGGCCGAAACCGTCTCCGGGCCGCACACAGGCTACAATCTGCCGCAATTCCTGCCCCTGCCGCCGGAATGCGGATTGGAAGCGCTGCGTGGGGCCTTGGAGGCCTTGACGGCCCGGCATGAAATTCTGCGCACATGCTTCGTGCGCCTGGAACAGCCGGAGCCGCGCATGCTCGTGCGGGCCGCCGTGGCCGTGGCGCTGCCGGAGCTCGATTTTTCCTGCCTGGAAGAAGCCGCCGCCGAACTGATCAGGCCCTTTGATCTGCGGGAAACCCCGTTGTTCCGGGCGGCCCTGCTGCGCATAGACAGGCTGCCGGAGGGGACTGCCGGAAGCAGCGGGAACAGCGGACACAAGGTGCTCTTCTTCGATATTCACCATTCGCTGGCGGACGCCAAGGGTGTGGGCATTCTGCTGCGTGACCTGCGCGACCTGCTCGCCGGTAAAACGCCGCCCCTGGTCAGCCTGCAACAGAAGGACGCGGCCTGGCGTCAGCACGAAGAGGGGCCGGAAGCGTTGCGGGCGGCGCGCGCGTATTGGCTGGATCTGTATGCCGACGGTCTGCCGCGCACGGAACTGGCGGCGGATTTTGCCCGCCCCGCCTGGCATACCAACAGGGGCGCGGTCTGCTCTTTCACCCTGCCGGAAGATCTGACGCGGGAGCTGAGGCGTCTGGCCGCCGCCTGCGACGCGACCCTGCATTCCCTGCTCTATGCCGCCTGGGCTCTTTTGCTCAGCGCCGACGCCGGCAGTGAGGATATGGTAATGGCCGTGGCGGCGGACAGCAGGGGCGTTGGTTTTGAGGAGACGGCGGGCATGTTCGCCTGCCTTCTGCCCGTGCGCCTGAGTGTGGCACGAGGACAAAGCGTCTCCACGTTGATCCGGGCCGCGCAGAGGGCGAACACCGAAGCCCTGCGGCACAAGGGCTTTCCGCTGGGGAGCCTGATGGCCGAACTGAAACCGGCCGTGGACCTTTCCCGCACCCTGCTTTCGGAAGTAACATTTTCCTATATGAACTACGGGGCGGAAACGGACGAAGACGCGCCGTACATCGTGGCCAACAGCGGCTGCAAGGCGGATCTGGCCATTTTCGTCAGCGACGTGGCGGGCGGTCTGCGCTTCGGGCTGGAGTACTACGCGGATCTTTTCGCCCCGGCCCGCATGGAAGCGCTGGGGCGGCGCTTCGCGGCCCTGGCGGCGTCGTTCGCGGCGAACGGGGTGCGGGGCACGCTGGCGGAACTCCTGTCCGCATCCGGGATTTTGGAGGCGCGGACGGTTTCTGCTGGAGCCGGGGCCGCCTTGTCGGCGGACGTCGCGCCCGCCTCCACGCCGGAAGGCGATGCCGCGCTGGAAGCCGTTGTGATTGAGGCCTTCCGGGAATACTTCGGCCTGCGAACCGTCGCCGCCGGGGATAATTTTTTTGAACTCGGCGGGCACAGCCTGCTGGCCATACAGATTGTCAATGCTCTGAACAAAAAGCTCGGAACCAACCTGACTGCGCGCGACCTGTTCACCAATCCGGAACCGCGCTCCCTTGCCGTCCGCCTTGCCCGGCGGGACGAAATCCCGGCGACATCCGTCGGCCATCCGGCAATGCCCGATATTCCTCCTGCCACTCCAAAGGAGGGGCTCTATCCGCTCAGCCATGCCCAGCAGCGCCTCTATGTCCTGCACCGGATGGAAAACGGCGGCACTTCCTACAACATGGCCTTCGTCTTCCTGTTGGAGCGGCCGCTGGACAGGGAACGTCTGGCAAAAGCGTTGCACGCGCTGGCCCGTCGCCAGGAGATGTTGCGCACTGTCATCATTGAGCGGGAGGGCGCATTGTGGCAGCGGGTTCGGGAGGACGTCCCGCCTCTCTGCCTGTTCCGCGATCCCGCGGTCCCGGAACAGGAAGCCTGCGCCGCCGCCGTGCGGGAGGCTCTCGCGCCCTTTGATCCGGCGGCCGGCATGCTTCGCCTCTGCGTCCATCCCACGGCGGAAGGCGGGCAATGCCTGGCGCTGGGCATGCACCATCTCATTGGGGACGGCTGGTCCATGCAGATCTTCTTTGGAGAGTTGATGGCCCTGTATGCCGATCCGCAGGCGGCGCTGCCGCCCCTGCCCATGCAATACCGCGACTACGCGCTTGCGCAGCGGGGCCGCGACTGGAGCGGGGCGGCGGCCTACTGGCGGGAATGCCTGCGGGATATGCCGGGCCATGTCGCGTTGCCCGCCGACGCTCCCGCCGGACAGTCCGGACAGCCGGGACAACGCGGCCCGGCGGGCGTGGCGACGCGCATGCTGGCTCGGGAGACGCTGGAAAAACTGCGGACCTTTGCCGCGAAACGGCGCATGACTCTGGCCTCTTGCCTGCTGGCCCTGTTCGCGGCGCTGCTGTTCCGCCTTTCCCGGCAGGACGATATCCTCATCGGCATGGGCGTCGCGGGGCGCGAACGGAAGGAATTGGAAGGTTTGGTGGGCTTTTTCGTGAACATTCTGCCCATCCGCGTGCGTATGCCCGCCGACGGCGGACTGGACGAACTGCTGGAAGCGGTCAACAACTCCTGCCGGGAAGCCCTGGCGCGGCAGGATTATCCCTTTGATCTGCTCGTGCGCCAATGCGCCCCCAAAACAGCGGCCCCGCGCGAAAACCAGATGCTCAACGTCATGTTCGAATACCAGCGTTACAGCGATCTGGCGGGAATCAACACCTTGGGCTCGGCGGCCCCGGCCGCCCGCATCGTGGACGAGGAAGAGTGGATGCCGCTGGCGGGCGGGGCAAGTCCGCCAGCCAGGTATGATCTCACCGTCTATGTGCAGGATGAGCCGCGTGGCTGCCGCCTGCGCGCCGAATATGACAGCGGCCGTTTCACGCGCGGGACCGTGGCGCAGTGGCTTGCGTTTTGGGAGCGGCTCATGGAGACATCAGTTGGCGCGGAGCAATAGTATACGGGGTGCGCAATGGCGGACAGCAATCCGTTACGATTCCGGAGAGGTTTGGAATGAAGCTTGACGACCTGTTCTCCTCCCTGTCGGCCGAAGCGGCCGCTGTGACGGAAAATGCCGATGCGGAAGACGCCGCGCCTTATCCCTTCCTGTCCATGTCCCGGCGTCTGGAGAACCTCGCCGCGGCGCATCCCGAGCGCCGGGCCGTTGTCGATGATGAGGGCTTTTTTACCTATGCGGAGCTGGAGCGGCGGTCTCGCGCCATTGCGGCGTTCATCCTGCGCCAGGCTTTTGCGCCGGAGACGCCCGTGGCCGTGCTGACCGGACGTAACCGCCGGCACTTGGCGGCCGCTCTGGGCGTCTGGCGCGCCGGAGCCGTGTACGTGCCGCTGGATCCGGCGCTGCCCGGTCCGCGCCTGCGCCGGATGCTGGATGACTGCGCGGCCCCGCTGCTGATCGCGGACGCCGTCCATGCCGGTCGGGCGGAACGGCTTTCTTTCGTCTGCCCCGGTCTGCGCCTGCTGCTCTGTCCCGATTTGCCCCGTTTTGAAGATGCCGTGGAGCGCGCCGGCGACCTCATGGCCCTGGAATTGTGGGAGCATGTGACGCGGAGCGCGCCGGACGGCAGTTGGAAAAGCTTTTTTACCGGACGGCCCATCGCCGGGGAAGCTCTGGCGGGCATGGCCCGCAACGTCCGCGCCAAGGCGGCCGAAGTCCTGACCCCCGGGGCTCGCGTGCTGGACGTGGGCGGCGGCTCGGGTGCGGTGGCCCGCGTCCTTTTGGAGAACTGCGCTGCCTACACGGCTGTGGAACTGTCGGACAACGAACTGGAACGGGTGCGCGTGCTGGGCGCGGAGCGCGGCGTCGCGGTCAGAACCCATTCCATGGAAGCGCTGGACATCGGCATTCTGGAGCCCGGTTTCGACCTGATCGTGCTGAACAGCGTGGTGGAAAATTTCCCCGGCTGCAACTATTTGCGGAGGGTGCTGGATAAGGCGGCCGGGCTGCTTCGCGAGGGTGGAATCCTGTTGGTCGGCATGGTCTGGGACAGCGGCCGCCGGGATGCCCTGGGCGAAGCCTTGCGCGCCCATGCCGTTGCCACGGGCGACAGCGCCGGGCTGACGCGTTTTGAAGAAGGGCGGGAACTCTTTGTGCCGCGCGGCGTTTTTGAGGCCTGGGCCGCCGGACGCGCGGACGTGTCGCTTTCCTTTTCCGCTCCGGCCTGCGGCCTGGCGGAACTGGACGCCTACCGCTATGACGTGGTGATCCGCAAGAGTCGGGGGCAGGCGCGCAAGACCGCTCCCAGGCGCCTTTTCGGCGCGGCGGACCTGACGACTGAGGAGGCCTGCGCGCTGCCGGACGTTACGCCGCGCACGGCGGCGTACATCATGTATACCAGTGGTTCCACGGGCAGGCCAAAAGGGGTGGTGGCGGAGCACGGCGGTCTGATGAACCTGATGGACAACCTGCTGGAGCGGGTCTACGCCCCTCTGCGGGACGACGGCCCGCAGGGCGCGGCGCAACTGGCGTCGTTTTCCTTTGACGCCTCGCTTCAGGGCTGGGCCGCGTTGTGCGCGGGGGGCACGCTTTTCCCCGTGGCCGACGAACTGCGGCGCGACCCGCGGGGCCTGCACAATTTTCTGCAACGCCGGGGCATCGCCCTCTGCGACGGCACACCGAGCCTGTTTGGTCTGCTGCTGGACCATTGGGAACGCCATGCCCGGCATCCCGGCGTGAAGGCCTGGCTTTTGGGCGGGGAAAGCCTGCGTCTCGACCATCTGTCCCGCCTGTATGGCCTGCCCGGGCAGGAGCGGACCCGCGTCCACAACGCGTACGGACCCACGGAGTGCTGCGTGGACGCCACGTTGCAGACCTTTACGTCCGCCTCCTGGCGGGAGCACGTTTCACCCCCCATCGGCGTGCCGCTGAAAGGCGTGAAAGCCGGCATCCGCGACGGCGCGGGACGGCCGGTGCCGGACGGCATCCCCGGTGAACTGTGGCTGGGCGGGGCCGGGGTGTGCCGTGGCTATCTGCACGCGCCTGAAAGCACGGCGGCCCGTTTTGTGGAACGCGACGGAGAGCGCTGGTATCGCAGCGGGGATATCGTGTGCCGCCGCAACGGCTTGTTTTTTCATCTTTCCCGCGAGGACGGGCAGGTGAAGAGCGGCGGCTACCGCGTGGAAACGGCTGAGGTGGAAGCCGCACTGGCGGCTTGCCCCCTGGTGCGACAGGTCGTGGTGACGGCGGGGGATTTTTCCGGCAACGACGTGATGACCCTGGCGGCCTATGTCGTCCCCGCCGCAAGGCCGGACGGACGTGAGGGCACGGCGCCGGACGCGGCCACGCTGCGCGGCTATCTGGCCAACCATCTGCCCGCCTATGCCATCCCCGCATTTTTTATTCCCATGGCTTCCCTGCCCATGACCCCCAGCGGCAAGGTGGACCGCAAAAGCCTGCCCTCGCCGGTCACGACAAAAGGCGCGGGCGCGCGGGGCAGAGCGCCGGAAGGCCCCACGGAAACGGCGCTGGCCGGGCTGTGGTCCGACTTGCTGGGCCGGGTCGTGACGGACGCCGAGGCGGACTTCTTCGCCCTCGGCGGGCACAGCGTTCTGGGGGTGCGCCTCGCCTCGCTTATTGAGGCACAGTTCGGGCGGCGTCTGCCGCTTTCCGCCCTGTTTTCCCACGCCACCGTCGCGGCGCAGGCCGGGCTGTTGGAAAGCCCGGAAGACGCTGAAAGCGGTGAGGCCCGGATTCTGCCGCTCTGCCCGGAAGATAACGGCCGGGGAATGCCCTTGTTCCTCTTCCATCCCGCAGGGGGCAGCGCTTATTGCTACAGGGCGCTGGCGGAGCGGCTCGGCGCGGAATTTCCGGTCCTGGCGGTGGAACCGCCGTCGCTGCTGGCCCGCTGGCCCGCCATGCTCAGTGTGGAGGAAATGGCCGTCAATTACGCGCGCGGCATCACGCGCGCGTTGGCGGACATGGCGGACGGACGGCACTATCTTCTGGGCGGCTGGAGTTTCGGCGGCATGCTGGCCTTTGAGACGGCGCGGTTGCTGCGCGGCAGAGGGTTGCCCGAACGGGGCATGGTGATTCTTGACACCCTGATGCATACCGACGACAGGGCCAGCCTGCTGCGGCTGGACGAGGCGGACTTCCTGCTCGACCTTTTTGGCCGGGGGCTTTCAGTAACGCCGGAAACCTTTCGGGCCATGTCCACGGCGGAGCGCATCGCCTTTCTCCTGCGGGAAGGCCGGGAAAGCGGGCGCCTGCCGTCCGGATTCGACGAAGCCCGCATGCGCGCGTTGTTACGGACGTTTCAGTATAATGCCCTGGCCGCGGCGCGTTATGTTCCTTCAGCCATGGACGGGCGCGCCCTGTTGTTGCGCGCGCGCCGATTGGACGGCCAAACCGCTGCGGATGTCGACCCCTGGCTGGGCTGGCGGGACTGCCTCAGGGGAGGCGTCGATCTGCACTGGGTGCCCGGTTCCCACGAAAGCATGCTGCAGGCGCAGAATGTCGGCAACGTGGCGGAGGCTATTCGCGAATACTGCCGGGGTTTGGCATGAACGCGCGCCGGGCTTTTGTCTGCGGCGGGCAGGGTGCGCGTCTGTCCGGCCTGGGCGCGGAACTGCTGGCCCGCAGCCCGGAACTCGTACGGCAGGCGGACGCCTTTTCCGCGGCGGCCGGACGGGACATCCGCGCCCTGCTGCACGATACGGTGGAACCGGGGGATACGCTTTCCGCGCACTTGGCCCTGGTGAGTTTCGCTCTGCTGGCCCATGCGGCGGAAAGCAAAAAGTACGGGGAAAACACGGCGGTCTCCTCGTTCCGTCTGCTTGCCGGACATAGCCTGGGCGAAATTTCGGCTCTGGCCTGCGCGGGAGCTTTATCCCCGGAAGACGCGTTGCGCCTCGCCGCCGCTCGGGGACAGGCCCTGGCCAGGGCCTGCGCCCGAGGGAAGGGCGGCATGCTGGCGCTTCTCGGGAAGCCCATTGCGGAAATGCAGGACTTGGTGCACTCTTTTATTGAAGATAAAAGTGCAACCGATGTCTGGATCGCCAATTATAATTCGCCGCTGCAACTTGTGCTTTCAGGAGAGGACAAGGCTCTTGCCGCCTGCGCGCCGTATATGGAAAAAGCGGGACTGCGCGCGGTGACGCTGCCCACGGCGGGGGCGTTTCACTCCCCGTATATGGCCGGCGCGGCGGAAGAAGTTTTCGCGTTCGCCAGTCGGCTCGACTGGCAAGAGCCTCGCGGCGTCTGCCTCTCGTCCATGACGGGCAGGGCGCTCACCGGCCGGGGCTTCGCCGCGCATTGCGCCTTGCAGATCGTCAGTCCGGTACGCTGGCTGGAAGTGATGAAAGGCATGCGGCGCGCCGGAATCACGGAGATCGTCGAGGCCGGTTCCGGCGGGACGTTGGGGCGTTTTTTCCGGAGTGTTCCGCAATGGCGGGTGCGGACCCTGCTGTGCGGTGCGGCCTAATATAGCCGAAAAGGGGGATGCGATGAGGCCTGTGCGTCACCTATGGTGTATACTCTGCTGCGCCCTGTCTCTGTGCGTGGCGTCGGTATCGTGCGCGGCGGCGCGCCCCTCGGCGGAGACAATCGCGCCGCTGCTGGACGATTTTCTGCAACGCACCCATACGCCGGGTGTGGTGGCGGCCCTGTCGTTCCCGGACATGGAGCGCCCGCTGGTGGTGGCGCGCGGCCTGGCCGGTGTGGAAAACACCGTGCCGCTGCGCCTGGACGCGGTGTTCCGCTACGGCTCTATCACTAAAGTATTCACTGCCATGCACGTCAAACAGTGCATGGAGACCGGAAAGCTCTCGCCGGAAACAGACATCCGCCCTTTTTTCCCTGAACTGAAGCTTGCCGGGCCGATCACCGTGTTTCAACTCATGACGCACACGTCCGGCCTGCCTGAACTTCTGGAACAGCCTGAAGTGGTCGCCAATCCCGCCAAAGCCTGGACCCCGGCGGAACTGCTCGCCGTCATCGGCGGCAAAGCGCTGCTGTTCGAGCCCGGGACGCAACAGAAATACAACAATACAGGATACTTTTTGCTTGGGCAGTTGCTGGAGAAGGTCGATGTTCCGGCAAAAGCATGGCTGGAGCGTCAGCGCGAGGAGTTGGGGATGCCGTCCCTGCAAGTGGAGGATGACAACTCAATCGTGCCGCTCAGGGCGACCGGCTATTCCCTCACGAAGGAAGGAACCCTGTGCCTGCCCATGTTTTCCAGCACCACGTTAGCTTCCGGATCAGGCGATCTGGGGGGCAATGCCCTGGATCTGCTCCGTCTTCCCCAATTTCTCAAGCGCTACGGCCTGCTGCCCGAAAAAGCCGAACCCCTGCGTCTCAAGGACGGCACACCCGCCGTCACGCGGGTGGAGTACGGGGGACTCTCCTACAATTTGGACATGCTGGAGGGCATCAATCTGTACGATATGGGCAATGGAAGATTTTTTTTCGGCAAGGACGGCATGATTCCGGGCTACGCGTCTCAGTTTGTCTATGATCCGGAAACGGGCGCGGCCGCGGTCCTGCTGCTGAATCAGGAAAACGCCTGCTTTGAGGCCTTCAAGCTGGCCCTGGGTCTGCTGGATGTGGAACGCGCCGTGCAAAGGCGGCGGAATTGATGCCGGAAGAAACACTGTTGTTTTGTCTTCCCCACGCCGGAGGAAGCGCGGGATTTTACCTGCCGCTGGCGGAACATCTGCCGCGCTGGCTGCGTCTTGTGCCTGTGGAACTGCCGGGCAGGGGCAGGCGCTCCATTGAGCCGCCGTGCGGCGATTTTGAGCAGCTGGCTGAGGACGTCGCCGCGCGGATACGCGGTGGGCTGGAGCGGTCCGGGCAGCCGCGCTACGCCGTGTTCGGGCACAGTTTGGGGGCCATACTGGCTTTTTACGAAGCGCGGAAGCTGAAAGCGCATCCCCCGTTCCATGTTTTTCTTTCCTCGCCGCCGATATTTCATCCCCGTGGGACGGAACAAGGGGAGGAGACGCGTTGCTGTCACAATTTGCCGCGCGAAAAATTTCTGGTCATGCTGCGCGAAATGGGCGGTCTCACGGATGAGGTGATGAACTCGCCCGCCTTGATTGAGTATGCGGAACCCGTGATCCGGGCGGACTTTGCCGCGTTGGAAACATGGTTTCCCCCCTTATGGCCGCCGCTCGACCTGCCGTTCACGCTTTTCAGCGGCGAGGCGGAAAACCGCCCGTTGAGCCACTGGGCCGCCAGAACGACAGGCACATTCGCGTCGTACCGTTTCCCCGGGGGACATTTTTATCTGACCGCGCACTGGGAAAAACTCGCCGCTCTTATCGTCCGGGCATGCGGGACTCTGCATCAGGGTGCAGCGGCCGCCGCCCGGATGCGGAATTGAGGTCTATGGTGCTGTACGTTTTTCTGGAGCCCGCCCGGCTGGGCGAAGATTTCTGGCGGCGCGCCCTGCCCGCGCTTTCGGCGGACAGGCAACAAAAAGTGCTGCGTTTCCGTTTTGCGCGCGACAGGGTTCTGTCCGCCGTGGCGTATCTTTTATTGCGTCTGGGGTTGGGACGTGAATACGGCATGAGCGGATGCCCGGAATGCGTTTTCGGCCCGTACGGCAAGCCATCGCTACGGAACGGCAAAGCGGGTTTTTCCCTGAGTCACTGCCATCAGGCCGTTGTCTGCGCCCTGGACAGGGGGGAAGTGGGCGCGGATGTGGAACATTGGACTTCCTTTGCGCCGGAGCGCCTGGATACGGGCATGCTCGAACGCATTTTCGCACCCGAGGAATTGAAGGCCGTTCAGGCCGCTTCCAACGGGCCGCAAGCGGCCTGCGCCTTATGGACGGCCAAGGAGAGCGTGTGCAAATATACCGGAGAGGGACTGCGGGACGATCTGCCTCTAGTGCTGCGCCGGACCGACGTGCGGGTGGATACCTACGGCTTTGGCGGCCGGGGGGTGTGTGCCGCTGTTTGCCGCCGCGCGCGGGCCGGGCTTGCGCCTTTGTCGCGCCAGGTTGTCACTGCCGGTGCATTGCGGGATTTTTTGCGGCAATGCCTGAACGGGACCAAGGGAGGGAAAACAGGAGCATGAGGAACAGCTTTGTATGGTTGGCTCTCTGCGTCATGGCGCTTGTGGCCGTATATGGACCGGCGCGGGCGGACAACTTTTTTCTGATTCAGGATGCGTCCGATATGAGCGAGTTGTTCAGGGAGGTGAATGCCACGCCTCCCTCCAATGCCTCTGTTGAAGAGAATTCCGCTATAATTCGCGAACGCGTCGCCTGCTTCGCACGGAATTTCAGTTACGTGAAGCGCGCCAAAATATGCATGGACACGTATCAGCGCGATATTGTCGCCACGGCGCGGGCCAATGTCAGCGGGCGGCCTGAAATCGGCCCGTTCGTCAAGAATATCGAGTACTGTCCCGTGATGTACAATTTATGCGAAGGACAGGTTGATGCGCAACATCGCACGAGTCCCGGCTTTTGCATCAGATTTGAACGGCAATGCATTGATTATATGCTGGATAAATTCTGGAGAGGCGTTCCTTTGTATGACAACCTGCAGCTCAGGATTGAATGATGCGTGTTAAAGACATCGTCGCAGCCTGCTGGACCAGAACTCGTCTCTATCTGATGGCGGCCGGCCTGTTATGCACACTCTTTGTCCTTTATTTCTGGAATGATATCGTCGTGACCATTCATTCCGGCGAATTGGGGGTCAAGTACAGCAGGTTCTGGGGCGGTACAGATCTGAGCGAGACCTATCCTGAAGGCATATATTTTATATGGCCTTTCGACATCATGTACGTCTATGACGCGCGCATCCTCGAACATACGGAAACGTTCGTCATGCTGACATATACCGGCCTTCCCGTGACGGTCAGCGTTTCGTGCCAATACCAGGTCGACCGTGAGCGCCTGCCTCAACTGCATCAGTTGGTCGGCCCACGCTACAAGGAGAAGATTATTCTGCCCATGATGAACACCGTGGCCCGCCAGGTATTCGGCACGTATGCCGTGGGAGCGTTGTATTCCACGGCCCGACAGGAACTTGAAGACGTGATGATGGTCAAGGCCGTGGCGGCCATCGGGCGATTGCCTCTCGCCATTCACAATTTCAACATCAGGAATATTGTCCTGCCCAAGGAAGTCGAAGCGGCGATCGTCGACAAAATGGTCGCCGCGCAACGCTACAAGCGCTATGCGTACATTCTGCTGACAGAGGGCGAAGAAGCCAAGCGCAAACATATTGAGGCCATCGGCATCAAAAATTTCCAGGAGATCGTCAACGCGGGCATGACCGAGAATTATCTGCGTTACCAGGGTATTATGGCCACGCGTGAACTTGCGGGCTCGAACAATGCCAAGCTCGTCATTTCCGGCGGCGGCAGGGACGGGCTGCCCGTTATCCTCAATACGCAAGATATGCCCGCCGCACCCGCGCAGAACGCAACACCCGCGCGGCCCGCCAAGCCCGGTGAAGAGCGGCGGAGCGAATCGTCCACGCCCCAGGCAGCGCCGGTTCAGGCGGTCCCCGAGAAGGAGGATGACCGCTTTTCGGCGCTCATCAATTCCATCAACAAAATCCTGACATGGCCTATCACTCCCCCTCCCACACAGAATCAATCCAACCTAGCAGGGAGAGATAATTGATGTTATTTCTGATAGTGATTGTTATTTTGAGCGCACTGGTGATCGGTTTTTTGGGCCGGCGGCACAGATTCGGCTTCTGGGGGTATTTTTTTGCCACCCTGCTGCTCACGCCGTTGGTCGGCCTGCTCATGCTCATCGCCGCGAGCGGCAGCAAGGTGGACGCGCGCTGACCCGCGCGCTGACCCGCGCGGTGCCGTTGCTCAGCCGCGGCGGAGTAGCCGCCGGGCCGGTTTAAAAATGCCGCGGACGCCGCGGCACCGCTTGCATGGAGTTTTGTCACAACAGCCATAGGGTGTGCCGTATGTTCAGGGGGTCATTGTTCATTTCCTGCCTTGCCTTTGCCCTTCTGCTTTTTTCCGGAGCGGATCGCGCATTTTCGGCTGGGTACCAGCCGCAACAGGTTTCCGATTCTGATGGGGAAAGCCGTCAGGTGCAGCGGAACATACAAAGACTTCCCTATGCCAAGCCCGTCTATATGGTGGCCTATTTTGAAGGCGGGCCACATTGGGAGTTTTCGGAAATCCAGGCGGCGCTGCTGGACGCGCTCGCGGGCAGCGACCACAAGCGCCTGATACGCTTTCCTCAAAAATATCATTACAGTCCCGGCTGGAATTTGTCGGAATCCGAGTATGCCGCCATTGCACGGTCCATCATGGCCAATCCCGACATTGACATGGTGGTGGCCATGGGGTCCGTCGCATCCAAGGCCCTACTCACGTGTAACAATGGGAAAAAGCCCGTCATCTGCCTGGATGTCGCCGACCCTCCCTTGATCGGTCTTGTTGACCCGCAGACGCGCGCCGCCACGGCTCCCAATTTCATTGTGGACTATGTCCCCGACAAGTGGAACAAAAGCATCGCGTTGCTGTATACCCTCCTGCCCTTCCGTAAAATCGGCACCATGTCTTCCGGTACCCGGGAAGGGCGAACATACAGCAATAGCAAGGAATTATACGAAGTCGGCAGAGAAAGAGGCTTTGAGATTGTGGTCTACGAAGGGCTGGACCCGCAGGCCACCGTCGAATCCTGCAAGAAAGGCATTGAAGAACTCATAGCTCAGGGCATTGATGCCCTGTATGTTCCCGCCATCCAATGCTTTGACCCGGAACTGGGCGACCCCGCGCTGCTGTTCGATATCCTGCACAAGAATAAGGTGAAGACATACGCCAAGGATGGCAGAATCCCTGTGGCCAAGGGAGCGCTTATCGGCATTTCCACCTTGAATTATCAATATATCGGCAGCTTTTTTTCCGCCGCTCTTCTCCAGCATGTGTCTCCCGATGCGGGGGGGAGTGAAGCCATCCTGCCCTTTGAGCCCCGCATTTATCTGAACAACGCCACGGCAAGGCGGCTCGGCATTACGTTTCCGGTGGCCCTGCTCATCAATGTGGATGGCATCTATGACGATTCTCTGCCGCGAATCAAGGACTGGCCCTCGGTATACTCTTCCGAGTGATGGTGGTGGACTGCCGTTGCGCGCATTAAGGCGCTCCCCTCCGCGCTCATCTGGACTTCACCCTGGTATGGGAACAACCGTGCCCGGCGGTACGGGGGCTGGAAGTCAAAAGCATGGAACAGCTTCCGCCAGACCAGTATGCTACTGAGCATAATAAAAGTATATATGTTATATAATAATTTGATTTTACATAATTTTTATTCGAATAGAAATGCGAGGACCCGCGTAACTACCTACAAAAAAGAAAGATTAGAAAAAATTTGGATGTACTGTTGTACTTCGTTATTGAAGTATATGTTATGCAATAATAAAATTACTATATAGACGATATATAAAGGATATTAATAATGATAAAATTGCAGTAAATCAATGGAAATAAAATAATAATTAATATGAACTATCATATAAAAAAGAAATACTAATGAAACAAATTCATCAGGTAGTTTTGATAGCAGATGAATTATTTAAAATGAATATTATAGGTATATATATGGATCTTACGTTATTGGGAGAATATATCAAAATAGTGATTTAGATATTTTAATTAAAGAAAAAATAAAAGATGATGTGCGAAAAACATTGACAAAGTATTTACTGGATATTTCTGGTGTTATAGGAAATCCTGAAAAAATTCCATTAGAATTAACAATTGTTAATTTGAATGATATTATTCCATTGAAGTTTCCTCCAAAGTATGAATATATGTATGGTGAATGGCTGAGGGAATAAATTGAATCAGGTAATATACAGCAACCTCATTATGATCCTGATTTGATAATTCTTTTATGGCAGGCAAGATTACATAGTATATCTTTGAAAGGTGAATATGCTGAAAAAATTATTCCTATTATTCCAAATAAAGAAATACAAATAGCAATAATGCAGTCATTGCCAACACTGATTTCTAATATAAGTGGTGATGAAAGAAATGTATTGTTAACTTTGTCACGAATGTGGTTTACCCTAGAAAAACAAGATATATGTTCAAAAGATGTTGCCGCAGAATGGGTAATTTCTAAATTTCCCGATAATCTTGCACCATTAATGGAGATGGCTTGCCAGGCTTACTTAGGAAAATATATTGATGAATGGGATGGTTTAGAAAAATCAACTCTTCTTCTTCTTCTTCTTCTTCTTCTTCTTCTTCTTCTTCTTCTTCTTCTTCTTCTTGTTAATTTTATGAAGGAAAAAATTGAAAATTTTAAAAATAATTAATGCAAATTCAACGTAAGCGGTATGTAGAACTTATTCGTTCTTTTTGATTAATTTGTTGAATTTCTTCAGTAATTTTTTCGATTTGTTTTTGTGTGGGCTGGATATTTGCAATATCAATATCGCCCGCTGTACCAAAGGCATACCAGCCCACCCTGCGGCTATAGTCTATCCGGTCATCCCGGTTCTGCCCGTGGGGGCGGGCGGGGGTGTGTCTGTACAATTCGTTGACAACTTCCTGCACGGTGTATCCGGCACAGCGCATATATAGGGCAATGGCCGCATCCAGCCGTGATTCATCCATCTTTTCAGGAAACCGTTTTTTCACCAATTCCCGATAGGCGGCATACGGGGAAGCCAATGTACCGTCCCTGGGGAACTCACGTTTCCTGACCTCCACGCCGGGGACGATCCGTTTGCGGAAACGCCAGAGGTTGGCGAGATACGGATTGCGTTTACCCAGCCAATACTTGAAGCGCGGGAGCCGCCCCGCTTGCTCTGTAGCGGCTGGCCTGTTTCGCATTTCCGCGCGTTCTTCCTGTTCGCGCTCCTTCAGAAAATGCCGGGCGATGTTCAGCACGGAAAGCCCGTGCCGGGCAAGGCGGGCGGTAGCCGCTTCCCGGCGTTCCCGCTGCCGCCTCTCCAGCTCTTCCCGTTCCTTTTCTCGCTTTTCTCTGAAATTATGCTTTTCCTCCTCCTGTCTGCGCCGCTCCCACTCCTCCCGGCAAACGTGACTGGCCGGCTCCAGGGCGGGCTTGCTGAATGTCCGCTCGGAGTAGTAGCCGGGCTTAAACTCCCCAAGCCGTTTGGAAAGCCTGGACATGGAAAAATTTCTGTCCACACTGGATGCCTTGACCGCCGTGTCTCCCACGAAAATCACCGCGCCGGAACCTTTGCGCACGAAACGCAGACCAACGGCATCCAGTCCGGCGTGAAGTTCCTCCCAGCATGAGGCGTTCTGAATGACGGCATGGCCGCGCTCCTGCGCTATTCGCTGCGCGGATTTTTCACCCGTGGCGTTTTCAAAGTCTTCCACTTTCGGCTTGGGCTTTACCTGTGCCCGATGCCGGAGATTTTTGACCACATATCCCTGCTCGTTGACGCGATAACGGGCATTTATCTGCGGTGACCATCCCTGTTTGTGTTCGATTTCGGCAATGATTTTATGCGCCGCGTCAATGTCGAATCCCCTGTGCGGCTGAATGACCTTTTCCCTATAGGGATGCGTCCGATCCACGACAATATGAAGATGGTAGTTACCCGTATTCTTGTGCAGGGCATAGAGCGTCTGGTGTTCGGCAAGCCCCATTCCCCGGAGAAAGAGCCTGATCGCTTCATCCACCTGTTCACGGGAAGGCTGCTCGTTTTCCTGCCATGACAAAATCCAGTGTGTGACGGGCATCCTGCTCTGGATAGATTCTTCGGCAAGCGAAATCATCTCCCTTTTCTGGGCGGTAACGGTCGTGGTCAGAAAGTTTCTGCTTCCGGCATAGGCGAGTTTGTCCTTGCCTCTGTCGTCGTGCTCGGCAAGGATATAGTCCACCAAACCGCTGATCATAACGGCCTTGGATTTTTTGAAACTGGTGCGCTTGAGCTTTTTGATAATCATTGTTTCTCGCTCAGGACTTCAACAGCCCGCCGGATTGCTCGCAGAGCGGCGTCCAGTTCCGTGAGAATGTCCGCGTTTCCCGTCCGCTTCACCACCTCGAAATGATGCTTGAGCAGCCCCCCAAGCCGTCGCAATTCCCGGATGGTCTGGTCGTCCGTTCTGGCGATGATGGGCCTGCCGCCGAAGAACAGACGCCGCATATATTCGGAAACCGAGATTCCAGCGGTCGCGGCCTGTCGGATCAGTTTTTCGTCTTCCCCGGCGCTAAGTCTGAGCGTCCGCCGCTTCTGAAATCTGGTTGTCGCCTTCCGTTTTTCCATCTGTCTTTCCTGCCTTTTTGAGAGCGTGAGAAGCGTAGCGCCGAACGCTCCGGGGGAGTCCAGAGGCGAAGCCTTTGGCAGGATAGTAGCTGGCGTCAGACAGCTACTATCCTGTAAGGAAGAACACCCGACGCGGTTTGAAACCGCTTCATTTCTTTTTCCAGCGTGTATCCACGCGCTTTCTTCTCTCTTTTACGGCAAGCATAGCTGAAATTTTGTGCTGATTTCCAGAGAAAAAAGCAAAAAGACCATATTATATTTCTGTGAACAATCATCTTAAAATTTGTTACAGCTCAATTTGAGAAGCAGTAATTGTCCATAATTGTATGACTGCATAATCATGCGTTCAATAACGTCTACAGTAGTCCAGGATATGGCTCTGAATAGAAGTCCATACTCCTGTTGTGGAATGGGAAAGCTCTGCCCTTGAAAAGGCTTCAGGAAAGATGGGAAATCTTCATGACAAAAGTGAAAGACTGTCTGAATGAAACGAACGGGGAACATCTGGAAACTTCGCACGCCTTGTCTCGTAGAAAGTGGGCAGGCTCACATGAAAAAGAGCGGGAATGTGTCAGGAAAGTCTGTACGGGCGAGGGAACAGGGCTAGCGGATTTCTCTCACTTGGATATGGACTTCAGTGGGAGCGGGGCATGACTCCCTGTCAGGTCAGTATGCCCGATTCATGCGGTCGCGACCGAGAATGGGCTCATGCAAGGCTCGTCGGAGGTCGCGCCTCCTTATACTTTGAGGCTCTGGCGAAACAACGGCTTTAGCGAAACGGAGGAAGCGGGAAGCCGGACAGGACGAAAAAGCGGACGACGAGGTCAAGAAAATTTCTCAACCCCGCCGTCAGGTTTTAGGCTGTTCGATTTGTTGTTATGGGCGGATAGCGGTACGAAAACGGCCACGGATTCCGCACAGGTCGGGCTCCCTTCCTACCCGTACCAGGCTTGCAGAATGTCCATGCTGTCATACCCAGCGGCTCGTAACTTCTCCCGATATGCCTCGCTCCAGCCCGTATCCCTTTCCGTGATCTGGGCGTTCTCGTCTATCTTTCCGATGGCGACATTGGTGTCCATCTCTCTGGAAATGTCTTTCGTCTCGTCGGCCTGTTTTTCCGCTTCGGCACTGTCAGACGCGAATCGCAGTCTGTCGAGATAGTCGGCGTACTCCTGAACCATGCGCCGCCGTTCCGGCAGGTACTCGGCATAATTGTATGCGGCGCGGACGCCGTTGCGTTCACAGTGGGCAAGCTGCCGTTCTATCCAGTCCGCGTTATACCCAAGCTCATTCAGGAGCGTGGACGCCATTGACCGGAAGCCGTGAAAGGTATGTTCGCCGGTGGCGCAGCCGATTTGCCGCAGGACACGCAACGGGCCTCCCCTGTACATGGGACCGTCGTTTCCCGCCCGGTTGCCCGGAAAGACAAATTGTCCCCCGCCGCTTTTCTCGTGCAGTTCCCGGAAAATCGCCAGGGCCTGACGCGAGAGCGGCACAATATGGATTTGTTTCATCTTCATCCGTTCCGCCGGAATGCGCCATTCCGCCGCCTCAAGGTCGATTTCCGTCCATTCCGCGCGAATCAGCTCCTTGGCGCGAACGAAAACCAGCGGCGCAAGACGCAGGGCGCGGGAGATGAAAAAGTTCCCCTCATAGGCGTAAATTTTACGTAGCAGTTCACCCACGGCGGCGGGTTCGGTAATGGCCGCATGGTGGCCGTTGGCAGTGGGCGCGAGTGCACCGCGCAAATCAGCGGCAATGTCATGTTCCGCCCTGCCGGTGACGACGGCATAACGGAAGATCCGTCCGGTATCGCGTAGCGCCTTGTGGGCGATGGTCAGCACGCCCCGTTCCTCCACCCGCCGGAGAACGGCCAGCAGTTCTCTCGGCGTAATTGCATTGATGGGACGTTTGCCGATATGGGGGAAGAGGTTTTCCTCCATGATACGGATGACCGCTTTCCGGTATGCGGGAACCCACTTCGTCGAATACTTGGCGTACCATTCCCGCGCCACATCCTCAAAGGAATTGTGGGCCGCTTCCGCCGCCGCTTCTTTGGCCTGACGCCGTGCTTCGCTGGGGTCAATATGCTCCCGCAGCAGCTTTTTGGCGTCTTCCCGTTTTTCCCGCGCCTCGCGCAGACTCACGGACGGATACGGCCCAAGGGAAATAAGCTTCTGCCTGCCCGCGAAGCGGTACGCCAGCCTCCATGACTTTTTGCCCGTAGGCGTGACGTAGAGGAACAAACCGCCGCCGTCCGAGTGCTTCTGGACCTTGCCGTTGGCCGTGACATGCCGTATGAAGGTATCGGTCAGCTTCATCCATCCACCTCCAGTGTGGTGTTTTTTGGTACGGTTGGACTGACTGCTACCAGCATATTCTTGGAAAATCCTTCTGCAACAAGGAATTATAAGAAATATGCGGGTAGCGGGAGGGACCACCCCTCCCGGTTTCCCAAGGTCGGAGGTTGCTCTGTCCGACCTTGGGAAACGCCATCATTGACAGCCCCGATCTACCAAAAGACTACCAACGTGTCTACCAACGGATTTTCCGGATTCAGGGGGATTTTGGTGGATAATATAAAGCAAATATGTCCAGTTAACATGCTGAAATTACATGATAACAAGACATATTTGGATTTTTTAAAACTACTTGAGTAACTTCAAAATGAATCTGCTCAAGGGCCATTGCGGGTATGGTCGCTGAAAAAAAGCCCCCGGCTCTCCTGAACAGGAGGACCGGGGGCTGATGGTTCGGGTGAAGGTTGTTTATTCTTCGGTTTCAGGCGCTTTCACCGGCTGCTTGGCGGCGGGCTTGGCGGCCTTGGGAGCGTGTTTGACGGGTTTTTTCACGGCCGCGCCGGACTTGTGCGCCGGGGCTTTGGCTGTGGAAGCGGCCGGGGCTTTGGCCGCGCCCTGCTGCGGAGCCGCAAAAGCAACGCCCGCGCAGGAGATGGAGAGAGCACAGGCCAGAACAAGACAACGGGCAAGGGTTTTGGAAAACAACATACGGATTCCCCCTTATAGATAAGGGAAAATGTTTTTGAAGGGAAAATCCCTATCCGGCCGGAGTTACTGACTCCGCCGTATCCGGCATACATGCCGGTCAAACGAAGCGTGACGAAGGTCACATCTTTCTGAGTCAGCCACTAAGGAGTTTGCCCCCGCCTGTCAACAAGATTTATCAGCCTTGCTGCGCGCCCTTCCGAAGCTACGCCTGAGCCCCCTCGCCTGGCGTTTCCGTGGGGGACGCCTTGGCTTCGGCCACGGGTTTTTTCTCAGGCTGGGGCGCTTCCACCACCGTGCCGTCAGGCTCCACCATGGACAGGGCGCGCACCGGGCAGGCCTCCATGCAGGCGGTGATCTTCTTGCCGTTTTCCTCGCGCCAGGCGCGGCACATGTCGCAACGCACGGCCACTTCCCGGCGGGCCCTTTGGGCAATGGTTTCCGCGTCGTCCCCGCTCAGATCGGGCATGCCGATGGTGTCCAGGGAAATGGTGCCGTAAGGACAAGCCGCGATGCACATCTTGCAGGCCACGCAGAACTGGACGCGCATGGTGATGCGGCCGTCCTCCTCCTGCTGCAGCGCGCCGGTGGGACAGACGTTGCAGCAGGGCGCGGGATCGCACTGGTGGCAACGCACCGTGGTTTTGAAGCCCTCCGCCTTGACTACCTGCACGCGCGCGACCAGCACGTCGCGGTGTTTCATGGCTTCCTTGAAGGACATGCCGTGGTGGGCGGCGATGCAGGCCACCTCGCAACGGCGGCAGGCGCGGCATTTGTCGGGTACGACCTGAATGTGTTCAAGCATGGTCCGTTTCCTCGGATTCAACGCGCAGGGACTGGAGCGTAAGCCCGTGCCCTCCGCTGAAGTGGATGTTTTCGCTGCCGCAGGCCGGGCAGACGAAACGGCGTTGCGTCAGGCTGAAGGCGTGGCCGCAGTTTTCACAGCGGCAGGCCAGGGGCGCGGTGTTGAGCGTGAGCGTCGCGTCTTCGGCCAGGGTGCCTTCGGCAAAAAGTTCAAAGCAGGCGGTCAGGGTCTGGGCCTCCACGCAGGCGATCAGGCCCAGCTCGCAGGTGATTTCCTGGATCCGCAGCACACGGTTGTCGGGATGGGCCGCGTTGTGTTTCTCCACGGCTTTCAGGGCCATGTCCAGCAGGCCTTGAACAAGGCTGGCCTCATGCATGTATTTCCTTTTGCCCTTTTTCCTGGCAGTGGAGGTTTTTTCCGCCGGCAAGGAAAACAAGCGGCGCGCCGGAGCGGAGCCCGGCAGTCTGTGCGACCGGGCGTGCCGCGCTGTTTGACGCAGCCGGCGGGAAAAAGATCCGCTGTCAGCGTTCCGTGCAGGAAACGCACGGGTCAATGCTGTTGGTAATCAACGCCACGTCCGCCACCTTGCAGTCGCGCATCATCACGCCCAGGGCTTCCCAGTTCATGTATGAGGGCACGCGCCACTTGAGCCGCGCGGGCATGTCCGTGCCGTTGGTGCGGATATAGTAAAAGACCTCGCCGCGCGGCGCCTCGGAGCGGGCGCAGGCCTCGGCCGTGCGGATCTGGCGCATGGGCGCGGTCACCGGGCCGTCGGGCACGCGTTCGCAACACTGGCGGATCAGTTTGAAGGATTCAAAGATCTCGTTCAGGCGCACCATGGTCCGGGAATGGATGCAGCAGCCTTCGGAAGTGACCATGTCGAAGTCCAGCTCGGGATAGGCGGCGTAGGGCGAATCCTTGCGCACGTCGATGACAACGCCGGATCCGCGCGCCACCGGGCCCACCACGCCCAGGCGCACGGCGTCTTCCCTGGGCAGCAGGCCCAGGCCCTTGGTACGGGCCAGCACCAGGCTGTTGGTGTCGTAAATCTCGCGGATTTCGTCCACGGCGGGCTCCACCTTGGCGATCATGCCCAGGGTGTAGTCCAGCATGTCGCGTTCCACATCGCATTTGACGCCGCCGATGCAGTTGGAGGCCAGGTTCATGCGGTTGCCGTACACGGTTTCCTTCACGTCCTGCATCATTTCGCGCACTTCCATGACGTGCATGAACAGGGACTTGAAGCCGATGATATGGGCCTGGATGGCGGTATTGAACAGATGCGAGGCCACGCGCTTGATTTCCTCGGCCAGCACGCGCAGATAGCGCGCCCGCTCCGGAATGGTGATGCCCAGCACGTTCTCCACGGACATGCAGTAGGTGAAGGAATGGCTGTTGGAACAGAGCGAGCAGACCCGTTCGGTGAGGGTGGTGTTCTTGATCAGATTGCGCTGGGTGGCCATGGCCTCCATGCCGCGATGCACGTGGCCCGAGGTCAGCTCCACGTGGCGCACGGTTTCGCCCTCCACCGTGAGGCGGAAGTAGACCGGCTCCTCCAGGGCCACATGTACCGGGCCCAGAGGCATGGTGAAGGTGCTGCTCATGGCCGCTTCTCCTTGTCTTTCAGAATGCGTTCCCAGAGGTCGGTGGTGCAGGCCCCGTTCATCATGATGGACAGGGGCACGGCCTCGTTGAGAATGCCCGCGTCCAGCTCCTCGTCCAGGAAGAGGCGGCGCGGGTCGGGATGATCCGTGACCTGGATGCCGTACAGTTCCATCATTTCGCGTTCATGCCAGTCGGCGTTGGCGAACAGCGGGGTGATGGAGGGCACGGTGGGCCATTCGCCGTTAAGCGTCACGGTGAGATTGTAGATGACGCCTTTCAGCTCGAAATGGTAGCAGACTTCCTGCATGGGCTCGCTCAGCTGGCGGCGGTTGTAGGCCGTGACCATGGCCAGGCGCGCCTCGGCCTTCCGCAGTACCTCAGCGGCCTGCGGCAGCTGGCGCGGCGTGTCCAGCCGGAACCAGTGAAAGGCGTTGCCGAAGCTGTCGATGCTGTGGTGAATGGCGTCGCTGTCGGTGCAGAGGGCCGAAATGTCCTCAATGATCCGCGCGTCGCCCCGGATAATGTCTTGCATACTGTATCCTTTGTGGTTTCGGCTCGTCTCTTATTCCCTGGTGGGCGCGGCCGAGGTCACGCGTTGTTCCGGCTTGTCCTCGGTGTGGGCGGGCAGCACGCAGGCATTGCGCTTGGCGTCCTCGATCTGGCGGCACTTGGGACAGAGGTGACGGATCAGCTCCGGGTCGATGTCCGGATTTTTGGCATACAGGCGCTTGGCCAGATGCGCCGGAACGGGCCGCATCAGCGTGCCGCAGTGGGCGCAGGGTTCGTACTTGATGGTGTGCTGTTCCAGGCGGTCGAATTTTTCCTTTTCCGGATGGGCCGAGTGCCAGTCCGTGCTGATGCTCATGGCCCCGGTGGGGCAGTAATGGCGGCAGGAGGCGCACAGGCAGCAGGAGTTCTGCCAGATGGTGATGGTGTAGCCGCTGCCGTCCGGCAGATGGGTGATATTGATGGCCCCGGCCGCGCAGACATGGCGGCAGACGCCGCAGCCCATGCAGAGGGTGGGATCCACTTTGGCCCGGCCGCGCAGGCGCGCCGGCGTGAATGTTTCGCCCAGCGGGAAGGGGTCGGTGCTCGGGCCCTCCAGCAGGTTGCGGAACAGAACTTTCAGAAAGCCCGCCATATTATTCCTCCAGAACCTTGGCGTCGTTTATGCGGCTTGGGCCGCCGCAGCAGGCCGCAGACATGACGGCAGACGCCGCAACGCCGACAGGTTTGTCCGTTGTCGGCCGCCGCGGCCCGCAGGCGCGCGAAGGTCCGCCGCAAGGCCTGCCGCAACGCGGTCATTTATTCCTCCAGACCCAGTTTCTTGAGCCAGATGGAGCGCGCCAGCACCACGCCTTCCAGAATGGCCTGCGGGCGCGGCGGGCAGCCGGGCACGTTCACGTCCACCGGCAAATAGCGGTCGATGGGCCCTTCAATGGAATAGCCCTCGCGGAAGACGCCGCCGGAAATGGGACAGATGCCCACGGCCACGGTCACCTTGGGTTCGGGTATTTCATGCCAGACCCGGAGCACGCGGTCGCGCACCCTGGTGGTCAGGGGGCCGGTAATCAGTACAATGTCCGCGTGCCGGGGGCTGCCGCAGTATTTACAGCCCAGGCGCTCCACGTCGTAACGCGGAATGCAGGCCGTGGTGGCGAGTTCCACGTCGCAGCCGTTGCAGGAACCGGCATTGATCCGGAACAGCCACGGCGAGCGCACGGAAAGTTTTTTGAGCAGGTTGTCCAAAGCCACAGCGGCCTCCTTACATCACCCAGACCAGGATCAGACTGCACAGCGCGAGCGCCGTGGGCACCGTCACATAGAAGCGGAATGCCTGATCAATGCGGAAACGCCCGGTGGCCGACTTGACCAGGGTCAGCGAAACCAGCATCAGGCCCAGGCACTTGAGCACGAACCAGAGCAGATTCACCGGCCACCATTCAGATATAGTGCCGGGAAAGAAAAGCGCCACCCCCAGGCCCAGCACCACGAAGGTCTTCAGCGCCGAGGTCACCTGGAAGAGCGCCAGCAGCGGGCCGCCGTACTCCAACAGGGGGCCTTCGATGATTTCGGTTTCCGCTTCCGGAATGTCAAAGGGGGCCACGCCCATGGTGCCGGGCAAAAAGATCAGGTAGGCCAGCAGGGCCGGAATCATGGAAGGGTTGAAGCCCAGGGAGCCGCTGTGCTGCTGCCAGGCCACGATCTTGAGCAGGGAGAACTCGGCCCCCCAGTCTCCGCCGGAAATGCCCTTGCCCACTAGCATGGCCACGGCCAGCAAGATCATCAGCAGCGGGGTTTCATAGGCCAGCATGAGCAGCATCTCGCGCGAGAAGCCCACGGCGCCGAAGGGCGAGCTGGAGGCCGAGCCGCCCAGCATCAGGGCCATGGCCGGGATGGGCAGCAGGTAGAAGATCACCAGCAGGTCGCCCATGTTGAACAGGCCGTCGAACACGCCCGGCACCGGAATGAAGGCCGCGCACACGGCCATGCCCGTGAAGCCGAAGACCGGAGCCAGCAGAAAGGCCGAACGGCAGGCGGTTTTCGGGATCAGGGTTTCCTTGGTCAGCAGTTTGGCGATGTCCAGCCAGGGCTGGATCAGGGGCGGGCCCACGCGGCGCTGGAGGCGGGCTTCCACCCGCCGGTCCAGGCCCTTGAAGAAGAATCCCACGGCCAGGGCAAAGGCCCCGCCGGGAAAGATGCACATGTGCAGAATGGCAAGCAGGGTGTCGCTCATCAGCGGTTCTCCTTGGAAGCGCGCCCGCCGCCCAGCAGGCGCGTCAGGTCGCCGTAGATGCTGGAGGGAGCCATGCGGCTGGTGGCGATTTCCGGAGGCAGGCCGCAGGCGTGCACGTCGATTTCACGCAGGCGCGTGAAGCGGCGTATGAACCAGTACCCGGCCAGGAAGGCCAGCGCCATCATGACGAACATGCCTGTGGCGTTCCAGGCGCCGGGGCCGGAAAGCACGCCGGAAAGCCCCACATTGAGGGGAGCCAGCCCGTATTCCATCAACACGCTGTTGACGGGCATGAGCGCCAGACCGGGGAAAATGCCCGTCAGCACGCAACCCGCGGCCAGAATGCCCATGGGCACGCGCATGACCTTGGGGGCCTCATGCACGTCGTCCAGGTCCGGGGCGGGCTGGCCCAGGAAGGCCGCGTGCAGGAACTTGGCGATATAGGCCAGGGTCAGCACGCTGCCCACCAGGGAAAGCAGGGCCAGGAAGGGCTGCCCGGCCTGCATCAGGGCATGGTAGATCAGCCACTTGGAGGAGAAACCGCTGGTGGGCGGCACGCCCACCACGGACAGGCCCGCGATGGCGAACATGCAGAGAGTGAAGGGCATCTTGCGGCCGATGCCGCCCAGATCATCCAGGCTGTCCCGGTGCGTGGCGAACATCACAGCCCCGCAGATCAGGAAGAGCAGGTCTTTGAAGAAGACGTGGTTGATCAGGTGCAGCATGCCGCCCGCGTAGCCCAGGACCCCGCCCGCGGCCACGGCCAGCACCATGTAGCCCAGCTGGCTCACGGTGGAGTAGATGAAGATCAGCTTGATGCCGTTGGCCCGCAGGGCCTGCACGGCGGCCATGATGATGGTGATGCCGCCGATCCACATGACGATCAGGCTGATTACGCCCTGCTCGAAGCCGTCCAGGATGCCCGCCAGGGCAAAACCCCCGCCCAGCAGCATGAAGAGCTTGATCAGGCCGATGACGGCGCTTTTCAGCAGCACCGAGGATATGTAGCCGGACACCGGCGTGGGGGCCAGGGCCGGGTGCATCTGCCAGTCAATGCGGAAGGGCAGCTGGGCGGCCTTCATCACAAAGCCCGTGGCCAGCAGGGCCATGCCCAGCCAGGCCGCGCCCGCGGGCAGGTCGGGCACAAGCCCGGCCAGCAGGCCGGCGTTGAAGGGCGTGAAGGGCCCGAGCACGCAGAGGCCCACAAAGAGGAAGCCCGCGCCCAGCAGGTTGAAAAGGAAGTATTTGAAGGCTTCACGCAACGAGGCCTTGTCGCCCTCGTGGGCGATAGCCATGTACAGGGTCCACGAGCTCATGATTTCCCAGAACAGGAAGAAGCTCAACAGGTACTGGCTGGCCGCCATGCCCACGAGGCCGCCGCACATGCAGGTAAAGGCGCAGTAGAAACGCCATTGGCTGTGGCTGTGCTCCATGTAGCCCACGGCGTAGGCCATGTTCACCGCGCCCACCAGGGGCACGATCAGGGCAAAGCAGAAGGAGAGCATATCCAGATCTCGCCCGAAAAGCAGCACCAGCAGGGCCGTGAGCAGCAGCACGCCCACGCTGGTCCAGCCGGCCATCCTGCGCCAACCGGCGAACAGGGCGGGCAGCACCGCGCCGAAGACCGGCACCACCACATATACGGGCCAGAACACGTTCATGGCCAGCATGATCTGCGGGGCGGCCGACGTGGGCTCGTAGCAGAGCGAGGCCACGGGCAGAACCAACTGCATGGGCAGTTGCGGGGCCAGGCCCAGCAGCAGGCTGAGGGCCGCCAGCACCAGCAGGCCCAGGCGCATGCTGAAGGGGGCTTCTTCCACCTGCGGCAGGTGGGACGGGCGTTCTTCAAAGATCAGGGTTTTCAGAATGCGGGTGTAGTATACGGCTCCCACCAGGGAGCCCGCCAGGATCAGGGCCGCCAGCCAGATCTGACCGGCGTTGACCGCGGCCTGGATCATCAGGAATTTGCTGTAGAACGCGCCGAAGGGCGGCAGGCCCATGATGCTCACCAGGCCCACGGCCATGCAGGCCACGGTCCAGGGCATCCGGCGGCCCAGGCCGCGCAGGTCGGCCAGATTGCGGCTGCCCGCGCGCATGATCAGCGCGCCCGCGCCCAGAAAGAGCAGGTCTTTCATCACGGCGTGGTTAAACACATGCCAGAGCGCCCCGGCCGTGGCCAGCCAGGTGCCCAGGCCCAGCACCAGCGCGATTTCGCCGATCTGCCCCAGGGTGGAGTAGGCCAGCATGCGCTTGATGTCTTCCTGGCGCAGGGCCATGACCTCGCCGTAGACCAGGGTGGCGACGCCCATGGCGCTGAGGCCCGTCCCGAACCAGGACAGGCCGAGCAGGCCGCGCATTTCACCGGCGGCCTGGCCCACGCCCATGAGGATCACGCTGACGATGCCGAACACGCCCATCTTGGTGATGATGCCGGACAGGGGCGCGGACACCGAGGAGGGCGCGGCGGGGTGGGCGTCGGGCAGCCAGGAGTGCAGGGGCACCAGACCGGCTTTGACGCCGAAGCCCGCCAGGCAGAGCACCAGGGCCGCCTGGAACCAGAACGGGAAGTGGAAGGCGGCCAGCGGCGCGGCGGAAAAAACGCCGAGGATGAACAGGCCCGGCAGCATGAACAGAGCCCCGCCCGCGCACATCACGTAATATTTGAGACCGGCCTCATAGGCCGTGCGCCGCCCCTCGTGCACGACCAGGAAGTAGGAAGCGAAGGTCATCAGCTCCCAGTAGCCGTACATGGCCGCCGTATCCGGCGTGGAGACGATGCCCGCCAGGGAGGCGAAGGTCAGCAGCAGGAAAAACCAGTACCAGCCTTTGCGCCGGTCGTGGATGTAGCCCAGGGAGTAGACGCTGACCACCAGGGCCACCAAGGCGATCATCACCAGGAAGAGCCGGGCCAGGGGCGGGCTGGGAATGACGCAGACCGTGGCGAAGGCCAGGGCCGGGAAAAGAACGGCGATCTGCGGGGCCGCGCGCAGGCGCAGCAAAAAAGCCAGACCGGCGACGAACGCGCCGACGTAGAAACACCAGTAGGCCGGATGCACGGGGGCGTGCATGACCAGCAGGCCGAAGTGCCCGCCCACGGCGTCGGTCAGGGGCGCACGCAACAGACCCAGGGCCGCCGTCAGCAGACCCAGACCGAGCAGCGGCAGGCCCAAGCCGGACAGTCCGGACAGGCCGCCGGACGCGAGAGCCGCCGCGTCCGCGCCTTCCGCGCTTTCGGGGGCTTCCTCAAGGCTCACGCGGCGCACGGCGTCCACGTACAGCCAGATGAAGACCGTGGTGGCTGCGGCCATCAGCAGGAGGCAGAGCAGCCCCCCGGCCGGGGCCGCTTCCAGCAGGCCCTGAACGATCAGCGCGCGGGCCTCGGGCAGCAGAAAGGGCGAGCCGCCCACGGCGGCCAGCAGGCCCAGGCCGAAAAGGGCTCCGGCCCAGGGATTGCGCCGTCCCGCGCCGCGCAGTCCGTCCAGCGTCGCGCCGCAGGGCGCGAGGCGCGCCAGCGCGGCCAGAGCCAGCAGCCTGGCGAAAATCTGGAAGATGACGAACAGCCACAGGCCGGTCAGGCCCGCGGCTGTCTGCGCGGTCAGCGCCATACAGGCGATGCCCGCGTCGTGCAGCGCGCCCCAGAGGATCAGGCGGCGCGGATCCTTGCGCTCCCGCACGGCCTTGACCGTGGCGATCAGCAGGAGGACCGAACCGAGCAACAGCGGCAACCAAGAACCGCCGGCCGTGAACAGTGGTGATGTCATAGACGCCCCGTGATTTATGGATCTTCCGGACAATATCTAGTGTCTGATTGCAAAAATTTCGAGCATGGTTATGCTCTCAATTTTCACAGGATCGTCCGCGAAAAAGCGTGGTTTTCCGCGGACTCCCGGCGGCTGCGCCGCCGCAAAACCCTCCGGGTTTTGCGTGTCTAATTTTTCCAATTAGACACTAGTGATGCCGTCCGGGCCGATACGCGCCGCGACGAGTGGCGGGCTTTTTCGCACGAAATCAGCCGTCCCCGACGGCAGGATGGCTGATTTTGCTCGTGAAAAAAATCCCTAGCTGAGTAATCAGTCAATACACTACATTAGCTTCAGGCGCAAGCAGGAAAATCTTTTTTTCACAGCCCCAAACGGCGTTATTCTTCGCGCAGGTCGCGGTTCATCAGGATTTTGAGCGCTTCCCGCGGGGCCTGTCCCTCGTAGAGGACGCAATGCATGGCGGCGGTGATAGGCGCGTCGATGCCCAGGCGCAGAGCCAGGGCATGCACGGCGGCCGTGGTTTTGACGCCTTCGGCCACCATGCCCAGGCTGCGGGTGATGGCCTCCGGATTTTCGCCGCGCCCCAGGCGCAGGCCCACCTGCCGGTTGCGCGAAAGGTCGCCGGTGCAGGTCAGGGTGAGATCGCCCAGGCCGGAAAGGCCCATGAAAGTGGACCGGCGCGCGCCGCATGCCGCGCCCAGGCGGCTCATCTCGGCCAGGCCCCTGGTGATCAGGGCGGCCCGGCTGTTGTGCCCCAGGCCCAGGCCGTCGCAGACTCCGGCGGCGATGGCCATGACGTTCTTGAGCGCGCCGCCCATCTCCACGCCGGTGACGTCCGTGCTGGAATAACAGCGGAAGGACGGGCCGGAAAACAGTTCCCGCAGGGTCCGGCCCAGGGCTTCGTCGCGCGCGGCCAGCACCACGGCCGTGGGCAGGCCCCGCAGCACCTCCGCCGCGAAGGACGGCCCGGACAGCACGCTGTAGCGGGGCTCAAGACCGGCCAGGGCTTCGGCGACCACCGTGCCGCAGGTTGCAAGGCTGCCGGTTTCCAGGCCTTTGGCCGCGTTGACCAGTACCGGGCCGGGCCGGAAAAATTTTCTGTGCGTGCCCAGCCAGCCCCGCAACTGCTGGCTGGGCACGGCCAGCACCAGCAGATCACGGTTGAGGACGGCCGGATCCGTGCTTGCCGCCAGGCGGGCATCCAGGGCAAAGCCCGGCAGGTAGCGCGGGTTTTCGTGGCGTTCATTGACGGCCCGGGCCACCTCCGCGTCCCGCAGCCAAAGGGTGACGGACAGGCCGCGCGCGGCCAGCAGGTGGGCCAGGGCCGTGCCCCAGCTGCCGCCGCCTGCCACGGTGACGGGCGTTGTTAGGGAAAGCGTGTCGGACATGTGGTTCAGAATCCCAGTTTCGATTCCGGGCCGGGCCTGTCGGGCAGAATGGCGCGGCCCTTGGCCAGCCGGGCGTTCTTGGCGTTGAAGCGCAGCAGGAACAGCCCGGCGAAGCTCTGGTTTTTGTAAACTTCCACCCGGAAGAGCGTGCCCCCGCGGTCCACGGAAAAGCGCGGCGCGAAATCCTTGCGGCGCAGGAGCAGGCCGCTTTCGTCACGGCGGCCGCTGTCAAAGCCGATGGCGTTGACCCGGAAGCCCTCCTGCGGATGCACGCGTACCGTTTCGGCCACGTCCAGCACCCGGCCGAAGGGCACCGCTTCTTCGCGCCCGTCCACGGTGACGCGCACGGATTCAAGGCTGTGGTCCATTTCGCGCCAGTCGGGCTTGATCAGGGTGATGGTGCGGTTGCCGTAGTGGATGCAGAGTTCCCTGTCGCGGTCCCGGCAGGGCAGGACCGCCATGATGGGCTTGGAAGTCACTGCCCTGGCCGGGCTGCCCTTGGGCAGGGGCAGATAGTTGATGGCCGGGCGCACGTCCTCCAGGGGCAGGAAGACGCGGTTCTCCGCGAAGGACACTCCCAGATTGTCCCGCAGGGCCTCGCCCACGCCTTGGGGCGTCAGGCTGAAGTCGCGTTTGAAGCGCACGCCCGCCCGGCGCAGAAAGCCTTCCACCATGCTCAAGTGGTAATAGGCCCGCAGCTCCACCGGAAATTCTTTGCTGGCTTCCAGGCCGAAAGCCGCCTTGCCCTGGCGCACGGCGTAGTAGGACAGGCTTTTTTCCATTTCCTTGTCCCCGGCGGCGGTGTTCGTATTGTGCACGTGCAGGACGTGCAGGGGCTTGATCAGGCGCTGGTTGACCTCGGCGGTCACCCGGGCCGCCTCCTGGGCCAGCGCGCCCATGAACACGCCCGAGGGCAGGCCGTCCTGGTCGATGATTACCGACTGGCCCCAGCGGGCCGGATTGCAGAGGTAATTCTGATAGTTCGCGCGGTAGTAGCCGCTGCCGTCGTGCAGATTGAGCACCAGGGCCACGCGCGGATGGCGGATCAGCTCCTGGATGCGGCGCACTGTGGGGAATTCCGGATCGCTTTCGTCCAGGCGGGCGAATTTGCGGTTCATGTCCCCGTGCAGGCCGCGCGAGCGCTTGATGATGCTGGGGAAGTTGAGGTTGGGCACCACCCAGACGGCCCCTTCCTGGATGTCGTAGCGGGTCGCCAGCAAGGTGGCGGCGGAAAAACCGCCCGGCTCGTCGCCCTGGATGCCGCCCACCACCAGCACGACGCGCGCCGCGTCGCCCAGGCGGATGGTGGTGAAATCCAGGGAAAAAGCCTCTTCCCCGCGTGCCGCGACGGGCAGGCAGAGCCAAAGAAAGGCGCAGAGCAACGGCAAACAGACCGCCAGGCGGGACAAAAGTCCGGACCGGTGGTAAAAAACCGACCCCATAACGGGGCCGGGCACAGCGCATGCGTTTGTATTCACTGCCTGTTCCTGTGTTTGAAGATACAGGCGAGTGTTACGCCATTTGGCGGCAAACGGCAAGAAGGGCGGCGCGACTGAAGCGAGGCTTGCCGGTCGAATGCGGTTCGGGCCGCCTTTCCGGCCTGAGCGGGAAAGGCGGCCCGATTGCGGGAAAGAGAGAAACGCCGTGCCCGGCGGGCAGGCCCATGCCGCGTCACAGGCCCAAAGCCTCAATCGGGCGCGTCTATCTATTCCGGATCGAAACCAATGTCGCGGATGGCGGTTTTCAGGGCTTCCAGGTCCACGGGGCCGGATTCCTCGAAGCGCAGTTCCTTGGCGGCCAGATCCACTTCGGGCTTGCTCACGCCGGGTATCTTGGCGGCGGCTTCCTCTACGGAGGCCTTGCAATGGCCGCAATGCATGCCGTTGACTTTCAGAGTTTTCATCTTATCCTCCAAAATAATTTTGGTTTTCATTTTCAACGGATTCAGGCTACGCTGAACCCGCTGGAAAAACAAGCGGAGGCGCGGCAATGAGTACGGAAAAAGAAACCAAAGACAGTCATGAAGCCTGCCCGTTGGGCTTTGATATCGGCGGCATGCATTGCGCCGCCTGCTCCTCGCGCATCGAGCGCGTGGTGAGCCAGTTGGACGGGGTGGACAAGGTCAGTGTGAACCTGGCCACGGCCAAGGCCAAGGTCTGGGCCAAGCCCGGCGACGAGGACGAGGTGCGCCGGGAGGTCATGGAGCGCGTCGCCAAGCTGGGCTTTTCGGCCACGCCGAGCAAGGACGAGGACGCCTCGGCCCAGTATGAAGCGGCCAAGGCCAAGGCCCTGGAGGACCGGCGGCAACGCCTGGGCCGTCTCTGGCCCATGCTCGGCTTTACCGTGCCCCTGCTGATCGTGTCCATGGGACACATGATGGGTCTCTCCCTGCCGTCCTGGCTGGAGCCGCACAGTTCGCCGCGCGCCTTTATGCTGGTGCAGTTGCTGCTGACCCTGCCGGTGGTCTGGCTGGGGCGGCATTTTTACATTGAGGGCACGGCGGCCCTGCTGCACAAGTCCCCGACCATGGACAGCCTGGTGGCCGTGGGCACGGGCGCGGCCTTTCTGTACAGCCTGGTCAACACCGTGCTGGGCCTTCTGGGGCATGATCCGGTCATGCGGGCCATGAACCTCTACTATGAGTCCTGCGCCGTGCTGCTGACCATGATCGAGTTCGGGCAGTTCCTGGAAGCCACGGCCCGGCGCAAGGCCGGGGACGCCATGGGCGCGCTGATGAGCCTCACGCCGGAAACGGCCCTGCGCCTGGACCCTGAGGACGAGGCCGTGCCGCCCGAGGATGTGCCTGTCTCCGCGTTGAAGGCGGGCGACCGCCTGCTGGTCCGGCCCGGCAGCCGCGTGCCCGTGGACGGCGTGGTGCTGACCGGCAAGAGCGCGGTGGATCTCTCCCTGCTGACCGGCGAGTCCATCCCCGTGCCTGTGGGGCCGGAGGACAAGCTGGTGGCGGGCAGCGTCAACGGCGAAGGTTCCCTGACCATGCGCGCGGAAGCCGTGGGCCAGGACACGCGCCTGGCGCGGATCATCCGCCTGGTGCGCGAGGCTCAGGGCAGCAAGGCCCCCATCGCCCGCCTGGCCGACCGGGTGAGCTTTTATTTCGTGCCCGCGGTCATGGTTTTCGCCCTGCTGGCGGCGCTGGCCTGGCTGATCTTCAGTTCCGAGCCCGTCACCACGCCGTTGTCCGTGTTCGTGGCCGTGCTGGTCATGGCCTGCCCCTGCGCCATGGGCCTGGCCACGCCCATGTCCATCATGGTGGGCACGGGCCGCGGCGCGCAACTGGGCGTGCTGATCAAGAACGGCGCGGCCCTGGAGCAGGCCGGGCGGATCACCACTCTGGCCGTGGACAAGACTGGCACCCTGACCACGGGCAAGCCCGTGCTCACCGGCATTTCAGTGCTGTCCGCCGACGGCTCGGCCACGGACGGCGTTGTGGACGGACTGGCCGAAAAGGATCTGCTGACCCTGGCGGCCGCCTTGGAGGCCCGCTCCGAGCATCCTCTGGCCCTGGCCCTGATCAATGCGGGGCGTGAGCGCGGCTGCCCGCCCTGCCCGGTGGATGACGTGGACGTTTCGCCGGGTCTGGGCATTGCCGGCACGGTGGGCCTGAACAATCAGAAATATGTGGTGGCCGTGGGCAACCGGGCCTTTATGAAGGAACGCGGTCTGGAAGTGCCCGGGACGGCGGACGCGCAACTGGCGGCTCTGGCCGAGGCCGGGCAGACTCCCTTGTTGCTTTCCGTGGGCGCGCGCCTGGCCGGCATTCTGGCCCTGGCCGACGCCCTGCGACCGGAATCTCCGGCCGTGGTGGCCCGTCTGCATGAAATGGGCGTGCGGGTGGTCATGCTCACCGGCGACAACGAGCGCACGGCCCGCGCCGTGGCCCGCGAGGCCGGTGTGGATGAAGTGGCCGCCGGGCTGCTGCCCGCCGAAAAGGCTGGCTATGTGCGCCGTCTTCAGTCCGAGGGGCAGGTGGTGGGCATGGTGGGCGACGGCATCAACGACGCTCCGGCTCTGGCCCTGGCCGATGTGGGCATGGCCGTGGGCACGGGCGTGGACGTCAGTGCCGAAGCCGGGGATATCGTGCTGATGCGCGGCGGCATGGGGGCCGTGCTGACGGCCCTGTCGCTTTCGCGCGCCACCATGCGCAATATCCGCGAAAATCTGGGCTGGGCCTTCGGCTACAATATTCTGGGCCTGCCCGTGGCCGCCGGTCTGCTGCATATTTTCGGCGGCCCCATGCTCTCGCCCATGCTGGCGGGCACGGCCATGGCCCTGTCCTCGGTGTCCGTGGTGACGAATGCCTTGCGGCTGCGTTTTTTCAAGATCACTTCATAGAGTCCGCCGAATCTGATACACCGGCCGCGAACGCCGCGGCATGAGGGCATTTCAATTTTTTGAAATGCCCTCATGTGTTACCGTAGCCGCCCGATAAGCGTTGTATGAGTCTTGTAAGCCGCCTCCTGACCGCCGGTAATTTCGGCTCGCTGTGGCGTCCTGATTCCGGCGGAATCAGGGTCGGCCGCGATGTGGGCGCGCTGACTTCCACCGGCTTTGCGCGCGGCGCCCCGGACAACGTAATTGTCGGTAAGGGCGACGAGATTGAGCTAAGCCCATGCTTATCGCCATCAACCGTTACCGCCTTGTGATGGACGCGGAGTCGGAAAATGCCGCCGGACCGGCGGCCACGGTGGTGTATGCCGACGGACGCCGGGAAGGATTCAGCGCCATGGCCCGGCATGAAGCGAAGTATGAAGATCCGGAGGGCGGCATGGTCCGCATGATCCGTCGCTATGGCCGCGACGGTTCCGTCTCCTGGAATCGCTGGATGCGTCTTGCCGGGTAAACCAGGTTTTTCCCTTGCCCCGGCCCGGTGACGGGCTGTTTTTCTCCCCCCAAACTCAAGTTCTGGGCTTGTTGAGCGAGCGATATTGCGAGCCGCGTCGCGTCCGGCCTCTGGCCCGGACGACGGGCAAACGCGAAAATTCCGGATTATGGCGTCAGTGCTGGGTTTGCGGGATTTATGCAAAATTTTTTTCTAAAATTGTATACAATCTTACAAAATGACGCTACGGTTTCGGCACAGGCAACGGAGCAACAAAGGGGGCCACCCATGCATTGCCCACGGACCTTGCGCACTGATCTGATCATAACCGCCGCGCTTCTGCTTCTGTTGGTCATTTTGAGGGCCAACATCGACAAATGCGTGCAGCAGGTGGTGCCCTCGCTCATCAATCCCGACTTTTTCCCCTCCGTCGTTCTCAACTGCCTGATCGCCATCAATCTGTTGATTCTCGTTCTGGATCTGCGCCAATGGCGCAGGCCGTCCCTCGCCGTGCCCGCCGGCGAAGCGGACAGTGATGAAGCCGGGGACGAAACCGGGACCGGCGGCCCGGCATCGCTGCTCATCTATATCGGCATTCTCTTCGGCTATGTGCTCGGTCTGTACTGGCTGGGCTTTGTCTGCGCCACGCCGCCGGTCATGCTGGCCATCGCCCTGATGCTCGGCCTGCGGCGGGTGGCGCTCGCCTGCGTGGTTTATGTTTTGTTCGCGGTACTCATGAATTATCTGGCGCTCCACGTCATGCAGATCATTCTCCCCGTCGGGGTACTCTGGAATTAGGGAAGCGTTGCGGGTGAACCTTCAGGCAAGGGGGCAGCATGATTGAGCAGATTCTCGCCGGACTTCTTTCCGTCCTGACGCCCGAGTCCCTCGGGGCCATAGCTCTGGGCATTTTCACCGGCCTGATGTTCGGGGCCATTCCCGGCATTTCGGGCATCATGGCCATTTCCATCCTGCTGCCCATGACCTTTTACGTCAGCCCGCTGGTGGGCATCCCCATGCTGCTCGGCATTTACAAGGCCAGCATGTTCGGCGGCTCCATCACGGCCATTCTGTTGAATACGCCGGGCGCGCCTCCCGCCGTATGCACTGCCATGGACGGCTATCCCCTGGCGCGGCAGGGCAAGGCGGGCAAAGCGCTGAACGCGGCCCTGACCGGTTCGGTGTTCGGGGATACCTTCAGCAACGTCCTGCTGATCTGCGTGGCCGCGCCCCTTTCCTACCTGACCCTGAAGATCGGCCCCGTGGAGCAGTTTACCCTGATTCTCCTGGCCCTGACCGTGGTGGGCAGCATTTCCGGGCGTTCCCTGCTCAAGGGTATGAGCTGCGCGGGCTTCGGCCTGCTGCTGGCCACGGTGGGGGTGTCGGCCACCACCGGGGACATCCGCTTTACCTTCGGGCGTGACGAACTGGTGTCGGGCATTGCGCTGATCCCCATGGTCATCGGGCTGCTCTGCCTGCCGGAGGTCATCCATCAGGCCCGCGCTGGCATCCGGCGGCAGATTCCGGCGAAAATTGATTTGCGCGGCGATAACGGACGTCTGACCTGGCCGGAATTCAGGCGCAATCTGCCGTTGCTGTTCCGCTCATCCATCATCGGTTCCATTATCGGGGCTCTGCCCGGCCTGGGCGTGACCCCGGCGGCCTACATGGCCTATTCCGAGGCCCAGCGGACTTCCAAGACGCCGGAAAAGTTCGGCAAAGGCATGGTCGAGGGCGTGCTGGCCCCGGAGGCCGCCAATAACGCGGTGACCGGCTCGGCCATGATCCCCATGCTGACGCTGGGCATCCCCGGCGACGACGTCACGGCCGTGCTCATGGGGGCATTTTTCATCCAGGGCCTGTCGCCCGGGCCGAATATCTTTTTCGAGCATACCGAGGTGGTTTACGGCATTTTCGGCTCGCTGATCATCTGCGACATCCTGCTCTATGCCATTGCCAAAGCCGGTTTCAACGTCTGGATCAGAATCATTCAGTTGCCCAGGCATGTAATTTTTTCGGGCGTGACGGTCTTCGCCGTGGTGGGCGCATATTCCATCAACCAGAGCCTGTTCGACGTGGTCTGCCTGATCTGCTTCGGCGTTCTGGGCTACGGCATGCGCCGTTTCGGCTACAGCGCCGGGGCCATGATCATCGGTTTCATTCTCGGACCGCTGCTGGAACGCGCTTTTGACCAGAGCATGACCATTTCCGACGGCAGTTTTTTGATTTTCGTGGAGCGGCCCATCGCCCTGGGCCTGCTGATCCTCACGGCGTTGTCCGTGGCCAGCGTGATCCATGTGCGGCTGCGCAACGCCAGATTCGCGAAAGTGGCCCAGGGCTGAAGGCGGCATCAGTCCCCCGGCCCGGCCTGTTTCGAGCCCAGAGCAGATGAACTTTGGAAGTTAAACTGCTCTAACCCTCAATCCTGGAGACCGCTATGTTCAAGACTCTGCGAACGGCCCTGTGCGTTCTGGGCGCTCTTCTGCCGGCCGCTTTGCCGTCCGCGGCAACCGCGGGCAGTTATCCGGTCAAACCCATCCAGCTCATCGTGCCTTACGGGCCCGGCGGAGACAGCGACCTCACGGCCAGAGTCTGGGCCGAGTTCGCCAAACAGCGCCTGGGGCAGCCCGTGGTGGTGGTGAACAAGGCGGGCGGCGGCGGGCTGGCCGGAACCCTGGCCGCGGCCAAGGCCCGGCCGGACGGCTACACGCTCTATCTGGTCCAGGCCGGACCGGTGCTGATCCTGCCGCAGACCGCCAGCGCAGGCTATACCTTTGACAGTTTCGCCTACATCGCGCGGATCATGATCGCCAATTGCGCGGTGGTGGTGCGTGCCGACGCGCCCTGGAAGGATCTCAACGAATTCGGCGCTGACGCCAAAACAAATCCCGGCAAGTATATCTTTGCCACGCCCGGCGCCACGGCCTGGCTGACCTTTGCCATGCGCAACTGGCAGAGCATTTCCGGCGCGCGGCTCAAGCAGGTGGAATACCAGAGCGGCGCGGAAACCATCAACGCGGTGGTGGGCGGCCACGCGGACATGAACTTCATGTTTCCCCAGACCTATGCGCCCATGGTCCGGGCCGGCAAGCTGAAGATCCTGGCCATCGGCGCCGAAAGCAAGGACTTTCCGGACGCGCCGACCTTCGCGGGCCTGGGCATCAAGGGCAATTATTTCGGCTGGGCGGGCATAGCCGCTCCCAAGGGCACGCCCAGGGAAATCATCGACAAGCTCACCGCCGTCACCGAAGACATGAGCAAGGATCCGGCCTTTGCCAAGGCCATTGAAAACATGGGGGCCATGCCCGATTTCACCGCCGGTGAGACATGGATGCGGCAGTTGAAGGAACAGCAGGCGGAAATGACGCTGGTGCTTGGGAACCTGAACATGCTCAAGAAGTAAGACCGGGCGGGGAGGGTGGGACAAGCCCGCCCTCCCGAACCGGCCGACGACAAGGAAGAGGACATGCTGCCCATCAAGAATACTTCCATGCTTCAGAACACGGGCGATCCCCTGGTGCGGGGCCCGCTGCTGCGGATGGCCAATCACGCCCTGGCGGCGCTCAATTCGGAACGCCTGATTCCCTCGCTGGTCCGGCTTGAGGGCGACATCCTGCATGTGGGCGACACCGTATGGAACCTGGCCGACTACCGGCGCGTGCTCGTGGTGGGCGCGGGCAAGGCGGGCAATCATATGGCCCGCGCCCTGGAGCGCATTCTGGGAGCCCGCATCAGCAGGGGGCTGGTCATTGTCAAGCAACTTGAGCCGGGGGATGAGCTTGCGCACATTGAGCTGGCGCTGGGCGGCCACCCCTATCCCAATGAAAGCGGCCGGCAGGCCACCCAGCGCGTCCTTGACCTGCTGGGCGGCTGCGCCTCCGGAGATCTGGTGGTTTCGCTGATCAGCGGCGGCAGTTCGGCTCTGATGAACTGCCCGGCGGAAGGCATCAGCGTGGAGGAGGAAAGCCGCCTTACCGAACTCCTGCTCACGGCCGGGGCTTCCATCCTGGAAATCAACACCGTGCGGCGGCATGTCTCGGCCGTGAACGGCGGCCGCCTGGCCCAGCGGGTTTCGGCCTCGGGCGCGCAGATGCTCAACCTGATCCTGTCCGACCGGGTGGGCGACACGGCCGTGGGCACGCCGCGCGTGCCCGTGGTCTATACCGGCACCCAGATCGGCCTGGACCCCACCACCTTTCTGGACGCCTGGAACATTCTCGAGCGTTACAGGCTGCTCGCCGTCGCGCCGGATTCGGTGCTGGAGCATCTGCGGCGGGGGCCGCAACTGACCGAGACGCCCAAAAGCCCTTTGCCGGGGGTGAGCAATTTTGTGATCCAGGGCCTGCCCGACGCCTGCGCGGCGGCCGTGGACGCGGCCCGCGCCGAACGCTTGCCGGTGCATGTGCTGACCTCCGGCCTGGAAGGGGATTCGCGTCAGGCGGGCATGTTTCTGGCGGCCGTAGCCCGCGAGATCCGGGACCGGGGCGAGCCGTTCGTTCCGCCCTGCGTGCTGGTGGCGGCCGGTGAAACCACGGTGCGCCTGAACGGCCCGGCGGGCAGCGGCGGTCCCTCGCAGGAACTGGCCCTGTCCTTCGCCAGGGAGGTGGCCGGTCTTGCCGGGGTGGGCATCGCGGCTATCGAAACCGAGGGTACGGACGGCCCCACGGCGCTGGCCGGGGCCGTCACCGACGGCACCACCCCGGAACGCTGCCGCGCCGCGCGCGTGGACATTCTGGCGGCCCTGGACAGGCACGATTGTTGCCCGGCGCTGACCGCCGTGGGCGATCAGCTGGAAACGGGCAACACGGGCACCAACCTCTGCGATCTGAACATCATCTACATTGCCTGACGATCCGGCCGGGAGGACGGGAAAGAGGATGAAAAGTTACTGCATCAGCGGCATGAAGGCGCGGGAAGTTCTGAACAACAAGGGCTGCCCGGTACTGGAAGTGGACGTGCTCAGCGAGGACGGCCGCCTGGGCCGGGCCTCGGCCTCCTTCGGCATTTCGGCGGGCGCGCATGAGGTTGCCGTCGTGCGGGACGGCGGTCCGCGTTACGGCGGCATGGGCGTGCTGGAGCCCATCCGGTTGGTGGATGAGCGGATTCTTCCGGCGCTCCGGGGTCTGGACTGCCGGGACCAGCGCGCCGTGGACCGGGTTCTGCTGGATCTGGACGGCACGCCGGACAAGTCCGCTCTGGGCGGCAACACCATCTGCAGCGTGTCCCTGGCCGTGGCCCGGCTGGGCGCGCTGCATCGGGAGGTGCCGCTGTATCAGTATCTCGGCGGCGCGCTGTGTGACACCCTGCCCCTGCCGCTTTTCAACATGATCAACGGCGGTCCTTATTCCGCCGCGCCCACGGATTTTCAGGAATTTCACGCGGCTCCGGCGGGCGCAAAAAGTTTCGCCGAGGCCATGCGCATGGGGGTGGAGGTCTTGCAGCGCCTGCCGGAGGTGATCAGAAAACGCCACGGCGCCGCAGCCTACCGGCCCGGCCATCTGGGCGGCATCGGCGCGCCGTCGGCGGACCCGCGCGAGGTGCTGGCCACGCTCTGGGCCGCCGTGGAAGAGGCGGGCTATGCGGACCGCTTCGTGCTCAGCCTGGACTGCGCCACCAGCCACCTTTTCGATCCGGAGAGCGGGCGCTACAACCTGAATTTCGGGCGGTTCGACACCACGGAAATGATCGACTATTTCACCGGACTGGTGCGCGACTTCCCCATCTTCATGCTGGAGGACCCCCTGCATGAAGACGATTTCGAAGGCTTCGCCCGGCTGAACGCGGCCGTGCCCACCCTGATCTGCGGGGATGACCTCTTTGTGACCAGCGTGCGGCGGCTGGCCGAGGGCGCGGCCCTCGACGCGGCAGGGGCCATGATTTTCAAGCCCAATATGATCGGCAGCGTCAGCGAGGCCATGGATGCCGCCGGATACGCTGTGGCCCACGGCATGGAGGTGATCCCCTCGCAGCGCGCGGCCACCTCGCCCGACGATCCCACGGCGGAACTGGGCTTGGCCGTGGGCGCGCGTCTGATGAAGGTCGGCGCGCCCCAGACCGGTGAGCGCACCCAGCAGCAGAATAATCTGATCCGCATCGAGGAAAGCATGGGCGCCGCGCGTTTGATCAGCGGGGAGGAGGTGCGGCGCTGGCTGGCCTGTTAGGAACTGTTGACATTTGAAATGCTCCAACGCCGAGCCCGGTGAGGCGCGCCGGAAAAACAGACGGTCTGTATTCATTGCCGAATAGGGCGGCCTGCTCTATACTATGCGTGATATGGCGGGCGCAGTGCGCGTCCGCCGGGCACGGGCGGAAAAGAGCCCGGAGAAGGGGTAGGGAAAGGGTCATGGGAGCGGGATGCGTCTTTACCAAGGAATCGCGGCCCACATTGCGGGACAGGGCCGTGCAGCAGATCAAGCAGGCCATTCTTTCCGGCAAGCTGAAATCCGGAAGCCGGCTCATTGAGCAGGAACTTTCGGAAAAGATGGGCATGAGCCGTTTTCCCGTGCGGGAGGCCTTCGCCAGTCTGGAGTGCGAGGGCCTGGTGACCATTGAGCCCTACAAGGGCGCATTCATCAGCATACCGGACAGCACGGAGATCGTGGAAACATACGAGATCCGCGAACTGCTGGAAGCCCACGCCCTGACCCTGGCCATGCGCGGGGACGTCGCCGGGATCGCGGCCCGGCTGAGCGCCATCATCAGCGCCATGGACGCCGCCACCGAACCCTCGCGCGAGGACTTTCTGCGCAACGATTTTGAATTCCACGAGACGCTCTGCAAACTTTCCGGCAACAGCGTGCTCTATCGGACCTGGCTGACCCTTTCCACCAAAATCCAGATCCTGCTCAATGAAGAGCTGCACGTGGAATCCATGAGCCAGATGTGCCGAAATCACCAGCGGCTCTGCACCCTGATCGCTTCCGGAGATGTGGCGTCCGCGTCCGGGGAGCTGCGCGCCCATCTGCAACGCGGCAAGGCCAGCCTGCTCAGCCTGCGCCGGAACAAGGCAGAGAAGGAAGGCTAATCTGCTCTGGCAGGCGTTGCCGGAACGCCTTGCCCGTCCAGCAGGAATTCCAGCTTGGCGAGTTCAACCGGCCGCGAGTAATAGTAACCCTGGCCCAGGTCGCAGCCCGCTTCACTCAGGATGGCCTGCTGCTCTTTGGTTTCGACGCCCTCGCAGACGATTTTGAGGCCGAATGTTTTGGCGATCTGGACAATGCCGCGAATGATCATGATGCTTTTGCGCTCGTTCAGGTCCCGCTGCACAAAGCAGCGGTCGATTTTGAGCACGTCCGCCGGGAGATCCTGCAACAGGCCCAGAGAGGAATAGCCCACGCCGAAGTCGTCGATGGCTATGGTGAAACCGCTTTCCCGCAGCTTGCGGTTCTGCTGGATGACGGCATCGGGATCGTCCATCAGGGCGCTTTCCGTGATCTCGATTTCCAGAAAGGCGTGTGGGATCGCATGGCGGTCCGCGATGCTTTTCAGGTGTTCCGCGAAGTTTTCATCAATGAAATGCAGCCTGGAGAAATTGCAGGCAACAGGCACGACCGGCTTGCCGGAGTCAAAGCGGTTGCGCAGTATCTTGCAAACTTCCTCGAACATATACAGATCGATCCGCTTGATGAAACCGTTGCGCTCAAAGACCGGAATGAAATAATCCGGGAACAGCAGGCCCTTTTGAGGGTGCAGCCAGCGGATCAGGGCCTCCGCGCCGAGAATCCTGCCCGATTTCAGATCGACCTTGGGCTGGAAATAGGGCACGAATTCCCGCTGGTTCAGGGCCTCGTGCATTGCGGATTCCACTTCAAGGTCATGACTGCGGCTGTTTTGCAGCAGGCGGAAGGTGTAGTCTTTTTCGGAAAAGATCACATGCTGGTTCCTGCCGTTTTTCTTGGCCTGGGAGAGCGCCAGATCGGCATGGTAAATCAGTTCCTGCGGCGTGCGCGGCTCTTTCCGCTCCCAGAGGATGCTGCCCATGCTGAGGGTGACGTGGGCGTCCGTGAGCGGCACGATGTCATGCCGCAGATTCTGCTTCTGAATGTCCCGCAGAATGCTTTCCGCCACCTGATTAATGCGTTCCGCGTCGGCCTCCGGCAGCACGATGACGAATTCCTCGCCGCTCAGGCGGCTGACCAGCCCTTTGTCCTTCGGCACGGCGTTTTGCAGGCAGCGGGCGATGCGCGCCAGCACCTGGTCCCCGGCCATATGCCCATAGGCGTCGTTGAAGGATTTGAAGGCGTCGATATCCGCCATGACCACGCCCAGGTTTCCGCTGCCGCGCGCGATGATCTTTTCCAGATATTCTTCCAGACTCCTGCGGTTGGGCAGCCCTGTCAGGTGGTCCATGGCGCTCAGTTCCGTGAGGCGACGGTTCTGGGCCTGCCACTCGGTGTAAATCTTGTTGAAAACAAGGGCGAAACCCCGCATTTCCCTGGAACCCGCGGGCGTCAGAAGGGCGGGGGCGCCTTTTTCGATTTTCCTCAGGCTGGCCAGGTAGCGGTTGAACGGCCGCAACGTCAGGACATAGAAGCAGAGCAGCAGAGCGGCCAGCAGCGCCAGTACCACGGCATTGGACACCTGCGCCGAGAAAAGCGCGTGTTCGGTGGCCGTCGCTGCTCGCGCCAGTTCCGCGTTTTTCCGGTCCTGGAGTTTCTGCCGGAATTCCCGCAGGGCGTCGCGAATGATCTGCTTGTTCTCCATGTAGATCGGGCCGAAGATGAAACTCATGGCGAGCATGGCTTTTTTGTCCGGCGCCAGTTGCTCTTCCTGGCTGTTCCGGCGGACGGCGGCCACGCCGGGCGGCATATCCTCTTTTTTCATGCCGATGCTTTCCGCCGTCAGGCGCATGGCCCAGGCTTCCCCGGCCACCAGATTGTCGGATGCCTTTTTGGCGTCGTTGACCAGCGCGCTTTCCTCAGCGGTCAGATGCAGCGCCGCAAGCTGCTCGAGGACTTTGTCCCGGCGCTTCAGCGTGGTGACTTCGTGCCAGTAATTGCGCAGATGCGTCGCGTTTTTGTTGGCGATGAAGCGCCAGACTTCCTGGGTCAGGTAATCGGAGGCGTCCGCGAGAGTCTGGCTCTGTTCCTCGCTCAGCCGCCTGCTGCGCTCCACTTCCATCTGGTTTTGCACGCGTTCGTAGACGGTCCGCACTTCCCGGACCGAGAAGAGTATGGCCTGAACGCTCAGAATGAGCAGAATGATGAAAAGAGAGCGCATGCCGCGTGGTTTTTCCTTTGGGCGCGATTCCCCCGCCCGGGGAGCTACGGACTGACGGTCTTGAGCACGATGACCCCGCCCACGATCATCAGCACGCCCAGAATCCGCCCCCAGTTCAGGGCGTCGCCGAATACGGCCACGCCGATCAGAAAGGTGCCCGCCGCGCCGATGCCCGTCCAGACCGCGTAGGCCGTGCCGATGGGGATATGTTTCTGGGCCAGGAACAGCAGCCAGCCGCTGGCAGCCATGCTCAGGACAGAAAGGGCGATGGCGGCCGCGCGCCAGGCGGGCGCGGTCTGGGCCAGCTTGAAGCCCAGGGGCCAGCCGATTTCGAACAGCCCGGCGGCGATCAGCACAATCCAGGGGTTCATGCCCCGTCTCCATCCGGCACCGCGCCCGCGCCGGGAGCGGCCAGGCCCAGGCGGGCCAGGCGCGCGGCTTCCTGTTTGCGTTCGCGCGTGCCCATGGGCCGCCGGGATTCAAAGTCCTCGCTGCATTCCTGCTGGCGGCAGAAAACCAGAAAGCCGGTGTGCGCGGTCATTCTGTCCTCGGGCCGCAGCCGGTCGGCCACGGGTTTCCAGCGGCGGATCAGGATCTCGCAGACCTCTGTTTCCGCGAAGGGGCCCTGTTCCAGGCCCAGCAGGAGTTTGCCGACCTGGTCCACTGTGGGCAGCAGAAAGCCCAGGCTCGCGCCGGGTTTCACGGCTTCGGCGGCTTGTTTCAGATATTCCCAGGGGGTGCGCACGTCCAGAAAGAGCGCGTCGGCCCCGCTGGCCGCAAAGCCTTCGGCCACATCCCGGTGGTGCAGCTCCACGTTGCCGCCCACCCCGGCCCAATCCAGATTGCGGCGGGCCAGGCGGGTGAATTCCTCGCGCGCGTCGTGGCTGACTACTTTGCCGGTGGGGCCGCAGAACCAGGAAAAACCCACGGTCAGGCCGCCGGAACCGCAGCCCGCCTCAATGATGGTGCGGCCCGGCCCGGCCCCCAGGCGCAGGCAGATATAGGCGATGTCCTTGGCGTAGATGATCTGGGTCTGGCGCTTGATGCCCTGGAGGCGATCAAAGAGCGTGGCCTCCAGCACGCGGATGGGCACGCCCAGCGTGGTGCGGGTTTCCGAACCGAAATCCAGGGCCGCCACCTGGGCGGCGGGCAGAGTGCCGTCGTTGCTGTGCCAGTCCTGGCCTTCTTCCAGCCGTTTGATGTAGCGTCTGCCCTTGGGCGTCACAAAAACCACTAACGAGCCGTAGGGAATCATGCTTTTCCTTTCTGTCGCAAAGCCGCGCGCCAATGGGCGGTCCATGCGTTCCGTTACAGCGCCGTTTCGCCCGGAAGCGGCGATACGGCAGGGTTGTAGAAGCAGACCTGGTTGCGGCCGGAGGTTTTGGCCCGATACAGGGCTTTGTCCGCGTGTTCCACCAGTTCCTGATTGCTCATGGGGCTGCCGGCCTCGCGCAGAGCCACGCCGATGCTGACCGTCAGGTGCGGAGCCACGGGCGAGCTTTGATGCGGGATACGGAGGTTCCGGATGCGCTTGCGCAAGCGTTCTCCCACGGCCAGAGCCTCGGCGGCGGAAACGCCGGACAACAATGCGCAGAATTCTTCGCCGCCGTAGCGGAAGGCCTGATCCACGGAACCGCGCAACTCTTCGAGCATGGTCCGGGCCACGGCCATGAGTGCGCTGTCGCCCGCCAGATGCCCGTAAGTATCGTTGTAGAGCTTGAACATGTCCACATCAAGCATGAGCAGGGCCAGAGGGCGGTCCCGGCCGCTTCTGGCCAGGCAGGCGTCGAAATGGCGGCGATTGCCCGCGCCGGTCAGGCCGTCCACCAGGCTGAGGCTTCTGAACCTGTCCTTTTCCTGCTCCAGCAGGCCGGAACGGGCGGAGAGGTCCGTAACATGCCTGCTCACCATCGGCAAGATATTGAGCATGTCCTGCAGTTCGCGCACGCGCACGGGCGGCAGGTCTTCCACGCGGCCGCCGTCGCGGATGCGCCGCAGGGAGCGCGAGGCCAGAGTGATGGGGGACAGGACATGGCGGTGCAGGACCAGAATGAACACGCAGAGGATCAGGACGATGAGCGCGCCCGAGAGATAAACGATAAGATGGGAGCGTCCAGCCGCACGGCTGATGCGCTCCATGGCCAGATAGGTCATTTCCGCTTCGCTTGAGGAGGCGAGATCGCTCAGCTGACGCAGCAGGCCGTCAAAGCGTTTCCAGATTTCGCGGGCCTCCATGTCGGCTTGGGCGTGGCGTTGCCGTGCCGTTTCCATATCCTCGCGGCTTTCGCGCAACGCCGCACACTGCGCGAGTATGCGGGGAACCGCGCCGGACGCGGACCGGACTTTTGCGCAATAGCTGAAGAGCGCCTCCGATTCGCGCGCATCGTCCATTCCGGCGTAAACGCCGAGGCGCGCTGCGGCACGGGCAAAAATGTCCGTGGACCTTGCCAGTTCTTTCCGGGCCTGATCGCTGCGTTTTTTTACCGCGTCCAGAGAATGGAGCAGGGCTCTGGCAGCGGCGGCATGTTCCACAAAGCGGGAGTTGGCTTCGAATACCGATTCCGTGGCCAGGGCCAGGGCGTTGATCAGGGCGTCCCGCCGTACCTCGACGTCCGTGGCGTTGTAAACCGTCTCCACATAGCGGCGCAGGCTCTCGATATTGATCAGGGTGCGCTGGCTCTTGAGGATACCCGGCAGATGGACCTCATTGGTGCTTCCGGCGGCGGTTTTGATCTCATGAAGATTGTCGTCGATATACCAGTAAACCAGGGTCAGCAGCAGAACGGTGGGCAGAAGGGCCAGCATGATAAAGCGGTAGACGCCCATCCGCCGGAAGGCCCCGGTCCTGTCCGGAGACGCTGTTGTATTGCTGGTGTCCATAGGGCGCGCGTGACAGGATCAATAGATATTGAAGGGAAAATACGTTCTGGTGATGTGGTTGTACTCGCCGTTGACGCGCATGGTCATGAGGGCCTTGTTCAGGGCTTCAGTCAGCTTCCGTTCGCCCTTGCGCACGCCGATACGGGCTAGGCTGAGCACGTCGTTGATCTGCAGAGGGTCTCCCAGCATCCCGAAATCGCGTCCGGCTTCGCTTTTCAGAAAATCATAACTGGCTATCGCGTCCACCAGCACCGCGTCCACCTCGCCGCTGACCAGCGAACCGAAGAGCGCCTCAAACGGAACCTCAACCACCGTCGCTGTATTCGACCAGTTTTTTTTCAGGATATCCAACTGCATGGAGCCGATCTGCGCGGCGAGGCGCTTGCCGCGCAAACCTTCTTCGCTGATGGCGAGGCCGGGCCGGCCGATGTAGATGGTGCTGGATCTGTAATACGGTTCCGTAAAGTCCATATACTGTTTGCGCGGTTCCAGAGCGGCCAGCCCGGCAACCAGGATGTCCAGTTCCCCGGCGGTCATCATCCGCAGGATGTCGTCAAAGGACCCGATGACGAACTCGCATTTTGCGTTGATCCGACGGCAGAGAGCCTCGGCCATGTCATGGTCGAAGCCGGTGTGCCGCCCTTGCGCGTCCATGAAAGCCATGGGCGGGTAATGGTCTTCCATGCCGACGCGCAGTACGGGCGGCACGTTTTTTTCCGGCTCGGAGGGCATAAGGCGCTGCCGGAGAAAAAAAGCGGTCAGAACGCAGACGCAGACCAAGAACAGGACGGCAAGGCGGCGGCAAAGAAAGGAACGCATTCGGGCTCCTCGGAAAGAGGCAAAACAGGGCAAACGGAAACGGCTTCGCTCAGAACATCTGGCGCATAAGATCCTCACCGCCCTCGGAGGTATCCACCACCGTGCCGTCCTGGGTGCCGGCGTCCGTGGCCGAAGCGCCCTGCAGGGGCATGTCCGCCCGATAGGCGAAGCCGCCGGACATGACGATGCCTTCGGGCATGGTGAAGTCCTTGGGTTCGTACAGCTCCTCCACCACGCTGCGGTAGTAGCGGAAGATGGGCGCGGCCGTGCGGCCGCCTTGTTCCAGACGTCCCAGGGACTGCAACTGGTCGTAGCCCACATAGACGCCGGTGACCAGGTAAGGCGTGAAGCCCACGAACCATGCGTCGTGCTCGTCATTGGTCGTGCCGGTTTTGCCCGCGATGAAGCGGCCTTCGATCCTGGCGCGCGCGCCGGTGCCGGCATTGACCACATTTTTGAGCAACGTCGCCATAATATAAGCGTTCTGGGGGCTGACGGCCTGCCAGTGTTCCTCGTCCTGGCGGTAAAGTTCGCGGCCCCGGGCGTCCGTGATGGAGGTGATGATCCGGGGGCGCACGCCCAGGCCCTGGTTGGCAAAAGCCGCGTAGGCCTGGGTCAGATTGAGCGGAGACACGGCCACCGCGCCCAGGCTCACGGAAAGCTCCTGCGGAAAGCTGGGTTCCAGGCCCAGAGCCTTGGCCCGCTGAATCACATTGGCGATGCCCACCTGCTGGGCCACGCGCACGGTGCTGGTGTTGCGCGACAGGGCCAGAGCCTGATGCAGGGGCAGCTCGCCCTTGTAGTTGTGCTCGTAGTTGGAGGGCCGCCAGACCTCGTTGGTGTAGGGGTTCACGTAGACGAAAGGCGCGTCCAGCACGATGGAGGACGGCGTGAAGCCGAAATCCATGGCTGTGGAATAAACCACGGGCTTGAAGCTGGAACCGGGCTGGCGGCGGGCCTGGGTGGCGCGGTTGAAATGGCTGTCGCCGAACTGGTAGCCGCCGATCAGGGCCACCACGTCGCCGCTCTGGGGCTCCAGGGAGGCCAGAGCCCCCTGCACGGCCGGTTCCTGCTGCAAAAGCAGGGGAACGGGCGCGTTCTTTTTGACCTCGGCGGCGTCAAAGGGCACGGTCTGCTGTTCTTTCCGCCCCTTGGCGTTGGTTACGGCGGTTTTGCGCGGCGCGGCGGAAACCCAGATCAGGTCGTCGGGGCTGAGCACCAGCTTGGCGTCTTTGATTGCCGGGGCATAGATGCCCGCAACCTTGGGATTGGGCTTGCGCGCCCAGGACATGTTGGCCACCGGGATGACGCCGGTATAGCCCTTGCCCAGGTTCACGCGGGCTTCCTTGGCGTCCACGGCGGTGACCACGGCCTTGACCCAGGCTCCGCCCGCCAGATCCAGGGGCGTAAAGGCGCTGGCTTCCAGAAAGGCGCGTTGCTTTTCGGCGTCCAGATGTTCCAGGGGGCCGCGCCAGCCCTGGCGCTTGTCCAGTTCCTCCAGGCCGCGCCGCAGGGCCTGGCCCGCGGCAGCCTGCTGGGCGGGCACCATGGCCGTGCGCACGGTAAGGCCCGCTTCATAGACGTAGTCCTCGCCGTATTTGCGGGTGTCCACTCCCAGAGCCTTGAGGTTATGCTCGGTGAAAAATTCGATGAGCAGGCGGCGGGCCTCCTCCAGATACCAGAGGGCGGCCCCGCCCTGGCCTTCGGGCATGCTCCAGTAGACCAGGGGTTCGGCGGCGGCCTGCTCGTATTCCGCGGGGGTGATCCATTTCAGGTCGCGCAGGCGGCCCAGCACGTACATCTGGCGGCCTTTGGCGGCCTCGGGATGGCGGAAGGGATTGTAACTGCTGGGGGCCTTGGGCAGGCCGGCGATGACCGCGCTTTCAGCGAGGGTGATGTCCGAAGCATGCTTGCCGAAATAGGTGCGCGCGGCGGCTTCCACGCCGTAGGCATGCTCGCCCAGGTAGATCTGATTCAGGTAGATGGTCAGGATCTCGTCCTTGGAGAGATCCTTTTCCAGGCGGTAGGCCAGGATGGCTTCCTTCATCTTGCGCGTGTAGCTGCGCTAGGAGGTCAGCAGCAGCTGCTTGATGAGCTGCTGGG
>NZ_JAGZUV010000006.1:0-71859 GCF_018379785.1 Desulfovibrio sp. | reverse complement strand
AATTGCCCACTGCTCATCCGTTAATCTTTGGTATTTGCTCATGAAACTCGATTACACGATTTTCATGACTTTTTCTAGAATTATGAAATGACTTCTAGTTAAAATAATGCAATCAGAGACATGCTGACAGCGTTTCAAAGGTAATCTGCTTTAGATGCGCCTGCCTGTCACACCCCAAGCCGTCGGCAATGCCGACGGCCTTTGTGGGGTTTTAACAAAATATGGAGTTCGGAACGAAGTTTTGTTGCCTACAGATAGGGCGAGAAAATCCAGCAGGCCGCGTTGCGCAGCTTGACCGGCAGGGATTGGCGTTTCAGATCCTCAAGGCTGATTTCGCGGCTGCGGCTGATGATGGTGTCGATATGCCCGGCCAGCAGGCCGTGGAAAGCGGGATCAAAGATTTCCATATTCAGTTCGAAGTTCAGGCGCAGGCTGCGGGCGTCCAGATTGGCCGAGCCGATCTGGCTGTAATAGCCGTCCACGGCCAGCAGCTTGGTATGGGCAAAGGGCGGCGGCTGGTACCAGACCCGCACCCCGGCGCTGAGCAGGGCCGGCAGCAGGCGGAACGTGGCCCAGTGTACATACGGCAGGTTGTTTTTGGCGGGCAGCACCACGCGCACGTCCACGCCGCGCTGGCCCGCCGAGCGCAGGCTGGACATGAGGTCGTGCGAGGGCAGGAAGTACGGGGTCATGATCCGTACTGAGCTCCGGGCCGTGTTGATGACCCCGCAGAAAAGGTCGTTGAGCACGTCCGCGTCTGAGCCGGGCCCGTCGATGACGATGCGGCAGCGGCTTTCGCCCCTGGGCTCGGTGGAGCTGGGCGGCAGGGGCGTGTATTCGCCGGTGGAAAAGCCCCAGTTGAGCAGGAAGGCGCGCCGCAGCTGATTGACGATGGGTCCCAGACAACGGAAATGCACGTCCTGCACGCAGCTTTTCCGCAGGCTCTGGAGATTGTCGTCGGAAATGTTCATGCCGCCGGTAAAGCCGATGTCGTCGCAGACCAGCACCTTGCGGTGATTGCGCAGATTGATGCTCAGGTTGGGAGGGAAGAGCTTGGGCGGCAGGAAAAGCGCGGTCCTGATGCCCCGCGCGGCGAGCTTCTTCCAGGGCTTGCGCCAGGAGTAGAGCGTGCCGATGCCGTCCACCAGCACGCGCACATCCACGCCGCGCGCGGCCGCCGAGGCCAGGGCTTCGGTAAAGGCCGCGCCCACCTTGCCGGCATTGAAGATGTAAGTAGCCAGAAAAACGTGGTTCCGCGCCGCCGCGATGGCCTCCAGCATGGCCGGATAGGCCTCGTCGCCGTTGTGCAGGGGGCGGAGCGCATTGCCGCCGCAGAGGTGCTGGTCCGTCAGGCGGCGGCCCAAATGCGCCATGCGGGCAATATTTTCAGGCACCTGTTCCGGCGGCCGCACGGGGCAGGGCGGATGGGCGTATTCGGGTTCCAGGGCGGCTTGCTGCCGCATGATCTTGTCGGCCCGGCTCTCGGCCCGGCTGATGCCGAAAAGCGCGTAGAGCAACGGCCCCAGTACGGGCAGGAGCAGGGCCGTGGCGGTCCAGCCCAAGGCCGAGCGCGGGTCTCGCTTGGTCAGCAAGGCATGACAGACCGCCACCCAGGAGAGGATGTGGACGGCCAACAGGCCCAGAGTTTCCAGCAGTATCAGCACAAGGCGCTCTTCGGCATCACGGGGGCGTTACGGACGCCGACGGCCCCGCCGCCCTTCGCCGGAGAGGCGAGGGACGAAAGAGGCGCGGGCCCTTTCCGCCTGAACCGGAACCGCTTTAGTGGCGCACGGCCAGCAAAGGGGTATCTGTATTGCGCAGCACGCGTTCGGTGATGGAGCCGATCAGCAGATCGCCGAGGCCGTCGCGCCCGTCGGTGAACATGACGATCAGATCCGCGTTTTCCTCGTCAGCCACGCGCACAATGGTTTCCGCCGGGGTGCCCTCTTCCACGCGGGTGTGAAAGCTGACGCCGTCTTTTTCCAGAATCTCGATCAGCGGGCAGAGCAGGGTCAGGCCTTTGGCGGCTTCCTCGCGCTTCAGTTCGGTGTGGGCTTCGCCGCCCACGATCTGCGACAGCGGCTCGGTGACGTGCAGCAGGATGATCTCGCCGGAGCAGAGGCCCAGGGCGTGCTTAAGAGCCTGATGGGCGCGTTCGCCGTGTTTTTTGCCGCTCACCGGCAGAAGAACTTTTTTGTACATGTTTACTCCTTGTCTGCCCTCAGTGGCGGTATTCCTGCCTGGGCCGTAGTATTTTCGCATGCCTCCGCGTTTTGCGCAAGCCTTTGCCCGCTGGTGCCGCTTGCTTTTCGACGCGCCCGCTGTCCGCGAGGCGCGGTACAAACGCCGTCCGCGAGTGCAGCGCGCCGCTTCATGCCGAACGCTCTGAACGGAGACAGCCCGCTCCCACAGGGAACGGGCTGCCGTCTGCTTTACCAAAGCGCGCCTATTTGCGCGGGGTGAGCGCGATGCGGTTGCGTTCCACGGCCACGGCCAGTTCGGGCAGCAGATCCTTGAGTGCGTTCATGTCGTTGGCCTTGGCCGCCCGTTCCACACAGCGGGCCATGCGGGCCAGAACCCGGAAGCCGAAGGCGTCCGACTCCGCCGCGATACGCCCGGCGGCCTCGCCCACCATGTAGCCGCGTCGGCTCTGGAAGGCCTGTTGGGCGTCCTCCATGGCCGCATCCAGGCGTTCCACCAGTTGCAGAATGGTCTTGTCCGGGCCCGGCTGCGGCGGCGTTGCGGGCGCGGGAGGCGGCGGCACAGGGGCTGCGCTGTCCGTTGCGGTCCGGGCTTCATTTGTCCCGACCGTGGGCCGAAATTCCGGCAAGGGCATCTGCAAACGTCCCTGAACCGTTCGGGGTTCTTCCGCCTCCGCCGGGGGCGGGGCAGGCGGCACCGAGGCGGCGGCGGGGCCGGAAACCTCCACAATGAGCGCGGCCAGAGGCGGATTTTCTTTTTTTACGGGTTCGGCTCCGGCGATAAAGTCCATAATGGAGCCGCTCAGGCCTCCGGAACCGTCTGTATCGGCCGCCGTTGCTGCCGGAGCGGACGGCGAAACCGGTGCCGGGGCTTCCCGGGGCTGGGGCGTCGCGGGAGCGGGGGCCGTCGCTGCGGGCGTTTCCACTGCCTCCGGTTCCGGCGCTGCGGACACGGTTACGGTGCGACGCGCGGCAGCCGGGTCGTTGGCCAGGCTCAGGCCCAGACCGGCCTTGTTCATCGGCCGGAGGGCTTCCTCCGGCCCGTGGCGCCTGGGCGGAGCTGGTCTGTCGGCCGTGGCTTTGGGGGATATGGGCATGGGCTCGCCCACCCATTCGCCGGGCGTGCTCAGACTGGGGCTGGTATAGGCGTTCTTGGCGGTATCCTCGGTGTTCTCCGTGTCCCGCCGGGCGGTCGCGGTCGGGACGGATCTGATCGTGATGCGCGGTCCGCGACGCACAGCGTTCCGGGGAGCGCTTTGGACTGCGTTCCCGGCGAGGGACGCGGCTTCCTCATCCTGCGGACGGGGAGGCAGGGGACTGCCGATGGGCATGGGCTCGCCCACCCACTCGCCGGGCGTGTTCTGCCGGGGGCTGGTATAGGAACCCCCGGCGTTGGCCGTAACAGTGGGCTTGGCTTCCGGCACGGCTGCGACTTTGGGCCGGATGGGGACAATGGTGGCGCCCGGCCGCGCGGCGAAAGTGACAGGCCGGAAGGCCGGTTTACGGGGCTGTTCCGGCTCCACGGGCTTTTCCGGGGCCAGCGGCACGGCGGCCACTGGTTCAGTCTCCGGCACGGACGTTTCCGCAACAACTTCTTCCGGCGCGGTCGCCTCCACGGGGGCGGCTGTTTCCGGCTCTTCCGGCAATTCCGGCGCGGCGAAAGCGCTTTCAGCGGCAGGCTGTACGGCCTCACTATCGGCTTCCGGTGCGGAGGCAACAGTCTGAAGTGCTTCAGCGGGCGGCGCGTTTTCCATCGTGTCCGTCGTCTTTTCCTCGGCTGCATCAGCCGTGGCAACGGCAGCCGTCGCGTTGTCGGCAGCGGCTGGCGCGGGCTCCGCAGGAGCTTCCTCCGTACCTGAAGCCGGGTTTTCCGCTGCCGTAACGCTGTCGGCCTTCTCCTCCGCCGCTTCCACGGGCGCCGGAGCTGCCGCGCTTTCCACCGGCAGGTCTTCCTTGGATGCGGCGTCTTCAGGAGCGGCATCCTTTGTCTCTTGTGCCGTGCCGGAGTCCGCAGTCTCTTCCTCGCCCCAGACCGGGCCTTCCAGGCCCGCGGCCACGGAAAATTCCGCCTGCATGGCGGCGTCTTCCGGAGAGGGCGCCGGAGCCGGGGCCTCGTTGCTTTCGGATTCGACCGCCGTGGTTTTGGACGCGGCGGTCATAACCGGATCGTCGGGTGCGTAGGGGTTGACGAACAGGCCCGCCGGAATGTCCGGTTGCTCTTGCGCGGTCTTGCGGGACGCGTTCAGACGGCTGACCGGGGTCAGACCGGCGTCCGCCGGAGGCAGGCCAAGGTCCGGCAGGAGGGAGTCCTTGTTTTCCGGCAGGCCGCTGAACAGGCCGCCCGCGGGTTTGCCGGACTTTTTATCCTCTCCGGGACCGACCAGGGGGCCGCGCAGGGATTCCGCAAAGCTCAACAGATCGGGCAGGGCCGTCAGATCCGGTATTTTCAGGGGAGAACCGCCGTGGCCGTCCTCGTTGCCGAACAGATCCGGCAGAGGAGGCCGTCCGGCCGGTGCTCCCGCCGTTACGGCGGAAGGCGCGACCGCTTCAGGAACCGCCGCTGCCATATCTGCCGGGGCTGTGCCGGTTTGCCCGGCGGGTTCCGTGGGCACGGCTTCCTGCCCGGTTTCATCGGCCGTCCGCGTGGCCGCGGCGGCATCCAGAATTTCCCGCACGGTCTGGCAAAGGGCTTCGCCGTCCACCGGCTCCAGCAGGGCATGGGTGAAACCGGCATCGGCCAGACGGTCCCACTGGCTGTCGTCCATGGTGACGGCCAGGGCCTTGCAGAAAGGCAGGCCCGCTGCCGTCGCCAGTTCACGGAACTGGCGCAGAATGTCGCCCGCCGCCGGGGAGGCCAGCCTGCCCTGCGCTATCAGCAGGAGCGCGACTTCGCCCTTGTGCAGTTGCAGGGCCTCGCTCAGGCTGCGCGCTTCGGCGTTGCGGCAGGGCATGCCGTCCAGCATGCGAGCCAGCGCCCGGCGGTCCAGCGCGCTTTCCGCCGCGACCAGGACCAGAGGTTGTCCGCGCTCCATAGGCGCGTCTTCGCTGCCGTCCCGTTCCAGATATTTGAGGTGCAGGGTAAAAGCGATGGTGGTGCCGTGGGGGCTGCACTCCACGCCCAGAAATCCCTTGCGCGCGCCCGCCAGTTCCCAGGCGCGGGTCAGGGCCAGGCTGGAACGCTCCTTGGGCGGCATGCCCGAACCCGTGTCCGTGACGGTGAAAAGCAGATGCCCGGCATCCGTGCTTTCCGGCACGCGGCGCACCGAAAAATGCACGGCTCCGTGCTTGGTGGCGCGCACCGCGCTTTCCAGCAACAGGCAGAGGGTTTCGCTCAGAGCCCCTGCTTCGCCCTCGTACATATGGCCCAGATGGGGCGGCATGTACCAGGCCAGGCCGATGCCCGCGCTTTCCGCCGCCGGTGCCACGGCGTCATGGGCTTCGCGCATCAGATGTTGCAGATTGAAAGGCGCGGCGGCTTCGGTGGTGGGCCGTTCCTGATTCAATTGTGTGGGATTGCTGACAATATCCGCCATCTGGCGGGCCGCGGTCAGCATGTTTTCCGCGTATTGGCGTACTGCCGGAGGCAGGGCGCAATGCCCCAGAGCCGCGCCTTCGCGCATCAGGCGGTCCAGGGGCAGGCGCAGGGCGTCTTCCAGAAGATCGGGGAGAAGACTGGGCGAAAGATCGGAGGGCAGACCGGCGTGCGGCGCGGTCCGAGGATCAGAGTGCGCGGAGGATGCATCCGCGTCCGGATTGTCCGGGGGCATGGGCGGTCCCGGCGGGATCAGCCGCAGATTGGGATCGTCCAGAGGCTGATCCAGGGTGATGGTGCCGTCGGCCTCTGTGCGCACGGCCTTGGCCGCCGTGGCGTCAGCCTGTGCGACGACCGTGTCGTGCGGGGCTCTGGTGGCGGCGATGATCAAAGCGCTGAGAGCCGTGCCCCAGAGTGGGGCGGAGGCCAGCAGGTTGGGGGCAAAGCCGCTGTCCAGGCCCAGCATGCCCCCGGCCACAAAGAGCGGCGGCAGCAGGCAGCCCAGCAGAAAACGCTTGGCTCCGCCCAGGCCCATGATCCAGGCTCCCAGGGCGGTGGGCACGAAAATCAGGGTGCCCAGGGGCCAGAGATCCAGATAGCGGGTCAGCCAGCCGAAGTTCGGCACCAGAGGCAGCAGGGCCAGCGCCGCGCCGGGCAGGGAGAGCAGGAGAAGCTGGATGTCCAGGGCGTGCGAACGCTCACGGGTGCGCATCAGATGGCGGCCCACATGGGGCAGCAGCATCAGGGCCACGCCCGGCGCCAGCACGGCCCCGGACTCGCCCAGGCCGATATGGCCGGAGCCGGAGGCGGGCATGCCCATGAGGCCCTGGCCCAGGGCCACGCCCACGTACAGGGCCGTCCAGACGCGCCACTGGCCCTTTTCGGACAGGCCGCGCAAAAGGCAGAGCAGCATGACCACGCCCAGGGCCAGAATGGCCGCCGTGCGCGACAGGCTGCCCCAGTTGGTGGCCGCGTCCTGCGGGGTGCGCAGCATGGGCGCGAACCACAGGCCGGGCAGGCCGTCCAGGCGGATATAGCAGGTCAGAGGCTCCTTGCCCGCCTCGGGCAGCAGCAGCACATTGCGCTGGGCCGGGCTGAATTCGCGCCATTCCAGCGCGCCGCTCAGACTGTTGGACACGGGTTCGTAAAGCATGGGCATGCCGGGCACGCTTTCGCCCATGTCCAGCAGCAGCGTGGCTGGGCGGGCGCCCTCGGGCAGAGGGGCCAGGGTGAAGCGCAGCCACACGACCCCGGTTTCGCGCGGCAGATCCTTGAGCGTCAGAGGCCGGTAGTCCCCGGCTTTGTCCGGAGCGGCGGCTTCCTCCACATCCATGGTGCCGGTTTCATCCAGCAGATAGTCGAGGTAGGGCAAAAGGGGCGTGCTGGACGTGGTGGGCGCGGCGGGCAGCATGGTCTGGGCCGGGGTGCCGCCCCAGCCGAAGCAGAGCGCGCAAAACAGAAGAACAGCGGCCGAAACCCGGAAACGGGCCGTGCCGGAAAAAACATATGCCATAGTGTTTCCGCCTGTCATATAACTTTGCATGAACGCCGCGCGGTTCCGTCTCCGCGTGACGTCCGGCGAGCCGTTACGGGCTTAAACCGGAGCAACGCTGCAACGCCGGGCGTTCAACGTTGCGTGCGGCATCCGCGCGTCCGCCGGGCAGCGCGGGCATCATCTCTGACAGCCCTAATGCAGATGCTTGATCAATTCGGACACCGGCTGCCCGTCCGGCGAACGCGCGCCGGGATTGGCCTTCAGCAGGCGTTGCCAGGCCTGCACGGCTTCGTCTTTGCGGTGCAGATCGTAATAAAGCACCACGCCCTCGTTGAACAGGGCGTTTTCATGGCCGGGCCGGGCGGCCGAGGCCTTGCGGAAGCTGTCCACGGCCTGTTCGTAGGCTCCGGCCTCGCGGTACATGATGCCCAGATCCGTAAGCACGTCGGGATTGCCCGGCGCGAAAGTCAGGGAACGCTCATAGGCCGAGATGGCCTGTTTGGCCTGGCCCGTGTCGAAATACAGATTGCCCAGGGCCGCCCAGCGTGCGGCGTCCTTGGGATCGGTCAGCAGGGCCTTTTCCAGTTCGGCGATTTTCCGGGCCAGTTCCGGGGGCATGGGCGGCGGATTGTCCTGCGCGGGCCTGGCCGCCTGCGGGGCCGCGGGAGCGGGAGGCGCGGCTTCCGGCTGGGCCGTGGCGGGATGGGTCGTAACGGCCGGGCCGTGACCGTTGATCAGGCCGGGCAGCAGGCCGCCCAGATACAGACCCAGCGCCAGCGTCAGCAGCATGCCCATGATGCAGGTGCTTTTGCGCACCATGCCGGAAGGCGCGGCCTCCGAAGAGGCTGCGGGAGATGCACTGCCAAGGGCGTCGGGAGTGGGGCGCGTCAGCGCGTCGCGCGGCGAAGCCGCTTCCGTTTCAGGGTTTTTTTTGCTTTTACGGCGGGCCATAAGCTCCTCAATAACGTGGGTGGGGCGCGGTCAAAGTCTTTGCGGTCAACCTACAACCTGAAAAAAAAAGAGGCAAGCCCGCAACTTATGGTCAAGAAGCGGGCCTGGCAACTGCGACATTGACGGGAGGCGGTTCAGGGCCGCGCGTCCTTCCCATTGGTTTTTTTTGCCTTTTTATCCATCTTGTCCTGTCGGACCGGCTGATCCGGCGTGTTGTTTTCCGCGCCGCCGGCATGGGACAGCGGGGCTTTTTCCAGCTCCTCGCGGATGCCCTTCTTGAGATCCTCACCGGCCTTGGGGTCATGCAGACCCGCGCTGAGATGTTCCACGCCGCGCGCCGGGTCGTTGAGGAAATGGATGTAGAGCACGCCCAGGCTGTAACGCACCGAGGCGTTGTCATGCAGGGCCACCACTTTTTCCAGAAGCTCGGCGGCTTCCTTGTGCTTGCCCTGGTTGTGCTTGATGACGCCCAACAGATAGAGCGGTTGGGGATTGTTCACATCCAGGGTGCTGGCGCGCTGGGCGAAAGTCTCGGCGGCATCCCAGTTCTGGGCGGTCATCAGGGCTTCGACCAGGTGGACCAGGGCGTCCACGTTTTGGGGATTTTTGGCGACTTCCTGCATGAGCGCGCCGATGGCGTCGCCGCCCATGCCCGCCGGAGCCTGGGGCGCGGGCTGCACATGCACGGTGATCTGAGGATGTTTGAAGCGTTCCGTAAGGGAAATCACCAGCATGGCCGCCAGACTCAGAGCCAGCAGCAGGGCCAGCGCGCGCGCCGGGGTCTTGAGCTTGGGCAGATCAGTCATGGTTGAGCATCTCCCATTGGCTCAGGCGAGCCGCCAGAGCGCGCTGCTGCGCGGCCAGAAAGGCCAGATACGCGCCGAGGCCGATCCAGACGGCGGCATTGGCGATGACGATCCAGGTGAGGGTATCCATACTTGTCCTCCGAGGGAGAGTTCGCTGCGGCGTTTACGCCGCCGGGTTGTCGGCATTGGCGGCCAAGGCATCGAGGCGGGCGCGCAAATCGAGCTGGCGTTTGCGCAGCCAGACCAGCCCGGCCCAGAGCAGACCGAAAGAAAGCACGCAGGCAATGACCGTCATCTTCATTTCCGGCTCCAGGCCGCCGCCCTTGGCCGCGAAAACCGCCGGATGGATCGAGCGCCAGATCCGGGCCGAAATGAAGACCAGGGGCACGTCCAGAAAGGCCACCACGCCCACCACGGCGCAGACCATGCTTTTGCGCTGCGGCGGCAGATCCAGGCCGCGCAGCACCAGATAGCCCGCGTAGACGAACCACATGATCAGGGTGGTGGTCAGGCGCGGGTCCCAGGTCCACCAGACGCCCCAGGACTTGCGCGCCCAGAGCATGCCGGTGACCAGGGCCAGGCCGCTGAGCAGCACGCCCACCTCGGCGGCGGCGGCGCAGAGCCTGTCCGCGCCGGGCGCGCGGCGCAACAGATAGGCGATGGAAGCCAGAAAGACCGTAAAAAAGCTGATCAGCGCCCACCAGGCCAGGGGCAGGTGGATGTAGAAGATTTTCTGGATCAGGCCCAGAGTGGCCTCTTCCGGGGCGTAGACATAGATCAGCCACTGGCAGCAGGCAAAAGCCAGTCCGCCCAGCAGGGCCAGAAGTCGCGGCATTTATTCGTCCCCCGTGTAGATGAAGCTGAACAGCAACAGACCGGCCCCCAGAAAGACCGCGTCAAAGGCGCAGGCCACGCCCAGCCAGCCGCCGGGCCCGCCCGGGGAGGCGGCCCCCAGCGTCTGCGCGCCCACGCCGATACCGGCCAGCAGCAAGGGCGTGAGCAGCGGAAAAAGCACGATGCTCAGCAGGGATTCGCGCGCCGCCTGCCCCTGGGCCAGGGCCCCCAGCAGGGAACCCAGGGCGCACATGCCCAGATCCACCAGCAGCAGGGCCGCCAGGCCCGGCAGCGGCGGTCCGCCCAGCTCCTGGCCCAGGAAAATCACGGACGCGGGCAAAAAGATGACCTGGGCCAGCAGCAGCAGGGTCAGGCCCGCCGCCGCCTTGCCCAGCCAGACGCCCTGAATGGGCGCGGGACAGAGCAGCAGGCCCAGGCGGGCGTTGTTGGCCTCTTCCAGGGCGTAGAGCTGGTTGAAGATCAGCACCTGGCAGAAGGCCGAACTCAGCCAGAACACGGCGGCGGCGGCCTGCGGGTTCATGCGCTCGCCGATGCCCTGGGAGAGGCTGAACACGAAAAGCAGCAGCAGACCCAGCAAAAGGGCCTGGATCAGACCGCTGCCCCGGGCCAGGGTCAGGGCGAGATCCTTGCGGGCCACGGCCAGGGTCAGGCGCAGCATGCCGGGCCTCCCCTATCCGCCTTATCCGTATTGCCCGCGGCGGCCGCGTCCGGCGCGGTATGAAAGCCCGTGAAGTCCGAGGGCGCGCCGTCATAGACCAGTTTGCGCTCCGCCAGGGCCAGCAGGCGGTCGGCCAGGGGCGCGTCGCCGGCCAGATCGTGGCTGATGAGCACCACGCAGGCCCCGCGCTGCCGTGCGTCCCGCACCTCGCGGCGCAACAGGGCCAGGGAAGCCGCGTCCAGTCCGGTGCCCGGCTCGTCCAGCAACAGGAGGTCCGGCTCGAGCATGAGCACCCGCGCCAGGTTCAGGCGCTGGGCCATGCCGCGCGAGAAAACCCCCGCGCGCTCGTGGGCGTGGGCCCCCAGGCCAACCCGCTCCAACCCGGCTGACAGGTCGGCTCTGGACAGGCGCAGGCCGTGGGCCGTGCGCCAGAAAGCCAGATTCTCCAGTGCCGTGAGGCCGGGGTAGAGAAAGGTGGCGTGCCCCAGATAGCCCAGGCGGAGGCCGCCGGAACGCGCGCCGGATTCCGCCTGCCGCACGCGGCCCGCGCTGGGGCGTGACAAGCCGGCCATGATCCGCATCAGGGTGCTTTTGCCCGCGCCGTTGCCGCCCACCAGCAGCGAGACGCTGCCCGCCGTGAAGGCGCAGCTCACATCCTTGAAGATCACTTTGACGCCATAGAGCTTGGCGACACGGTCGAGTTCAAGCACGCGCGGGCCTCCCGGCTTCAGGCGTTACCGGCGGACGCAGTGGTGGAATCGCCCTTGCCGTCATCCGGGCCGTCCTCGCCGTCGGGCTCCCTGGCCGGGGACGTGCGGCGGCGCAGGCCCAGCAGGGGCACGAGACACATCAGGGTGCCGCCGATCCAGATCCAGTTGACCAGGGGTTCCACGCTGACCTTGACCAGCACGCGCATTTCCTCGTCCAGGCCCAGCAGGGAGGCATAGACTTCATTGCCCAGGCCCGGAATCACATCCACCTCGGAAAACTGCATGCTGCCGAATTTGTCGTACATGCGGCGTTCCGGAGCGACAATGCCCAGATTCTTGCCGTCTTTGCTGATCTGGAGCCGGGCCGCGATAAAGTCGTAGCCGGGCTGGCGGCCGTCCTTGATTTCCAGCAGGGTGGCGGTGTAGCCGCCGACCTGTTCGGTCTGGCCCGGAGCCAGATACATTTCCTTGTCCTGCGTATAGGGGCCGGAAAAGGCGATGCCCAGAGCGGCCAGGGCCATGCCCAGGTGCGCGCCCAGAGCCCCCAGGCTGGCGGGCTGGCGGCGGACGGCGCTGTCCGTGAGCAGCAGGATCACGCCGAGGCTGACGGCGATGGCCGCGGACGAGCCGAGCAGGGCCGTGGGCTGGCGATAGCCCAGCGCCCAGATCACAATGCCGCCGGCGACAAATGCGCCCAGCACCGCGAAGAAACGGCCTTTGCCGCGCATGCCGCCGTTCCAGCCGAGCCAGGGACAGGCCGCCATCATGACCAGCAGCAGCGCGCCCAGAGGCAGGCAGACCCGGTTGTAGAAATTGGCGTCCAGGCCGCGCGGGGCGGTGGTCCAGAGCTTGCTGATCACCGGCCACATGGTGGCGACCAGGATGATCACGGCCAGGGCCAGCAGCACCCAGGCCACCAGGGTCAGAAAGCCTTCGCGGCTGTCCAGCCCGGCCAAGGGCTTGCCTTCGCGCGGGGCCGTGCAGGCCACCCAGAAGGTGACCGCCAGGCCGGCCAGCACAAAAACGGTCAACGGCGTGCCCACGCTGCCGTCGCCGAAGGCGTGCACCGAATCAATAACCCCGCTGCGCACCAGATAGGTGGCGAAAAAGGCCGATACCGTGGTCAGGGCCATCATGGCCACATTGACCCGGCCGAGCTTGCCCCGGCGCTCCTCCACAATCAAGGTGTGCAGGGCGGCGGTGCCGATGAGCCAGGGGATCAGGGAGGCGTTTTCCACCGGGTCCCAGGCCCAGTAGCCGCCCCAGCCCAGTTCCATGTAGGCCCACCACGCGCCCAGCACGATGCCCGCGGTGAGGAAAAGCCAGGCCAGGATGATGAAAGGCCGCGCCAGGCGGAACCAGGGCCCCTCGCACCGGCCCCTGCGGGAAAGGGCTTGGGCCAGGGCCAGGCAGGCGGGCACGGTAAAGCCGCCGTAGCCCAGGAAGAGCAACGGCGGATGGAAGATCATGCCCGGATTCTGGAGCAGGGGGTTCAGTCCGTTGCCGTCGGCCGGGGCCGGGGTCTGCATGAGAAAGGGGTTGCTCCAGTTGGTCAGGATCAGGGTGAAAAAGGCCATGATCACGTAAAAGAAGGTCCAGTACCAGAGCTTGGTGGCGGGGCTCAGATTTCTACAGGCGCGGGTGCAGGCGAAGATGCTGCCGCTCAGGCTCACGGCCAGGGCCCAGAAGAGCATGGAACCGGGCTGCCCGGCCCAGAAGGCGGTCAGGCGGTAGAAGACCGGCAGGATCAGATCCGTATAGCTGGCAACGTATTGCAGGCTGAAGTCATGCCAGTAGAGGGCGTGCAGCAGCAGGGCCGAGGCCAGCAGCAAGCCGCCGGTGACGGCCCAGTGGGCTTTTTCGATCAGGCGCAGGCTGTCGGCGCGTCCCTGCCAGAGCTGGAGCAGAGCCATGCCGCCGCCGCCCAGGGCGCAGAGCAGGGCCAGAAGTTGCATGGCGTAGGCGAAAACGTACATGGGGCTCCTTTACGCGTGGATGACGGCGAGACAAGCCGGCTGATCCGGCGCGTCCCGGCCCGCCCGGTTCGAGTGACGTGACGGGAAAAAACAACGCCCCGTGTTGGGGGGCGCCGCGTGGCCGGAGCAATTTCAAAAGTGGAATTGCTCCGGCGGCTGCGGGAGCAGACGCCCGCCACGGAGGCGCAAGCGCAATTTGTTTGCGCGATTAAACGCCGAAGTGAGCGTCTTAAAAACTTTGAGAATGCACTTTCTCAAAGTTGTATTGCTCCAGGCTCAGCCGTCATTAAAAGCGCCTGCTGCAAAGCCGCCTTTTTCCGTGCGGCCGCGTTGCAAAAAAGCATTCGATACAGCTTCGCCCAATTTCTCCTTTGCGCCTTGCTGCCCGAAAAAATTCAGCTTTTCGCGGACGGCGTTTTAATGAGGGTTGAGCCTAGCTTGTACGGTTTTCCTTCTGGTACTTGGAAGGACATTTTGTCATCAGGGTCTTGGCCGCAAAGCGCCCCCCCGGCCCCATGCCGCCTTCCACGATGACTTCCGCCCCGGCCTTGAACGTGTCGGGCACGGCGCCGCTGTAGTTGACCACGATGGTCTGGCTGGCGTTGTCCTTGTCTTCCAGGCTGAAGGTGACGCCCGGTCCGCCCCGGTGCTTTTCAATGCCCCGGCTTGCCACGGTGCCGAACAGCCGGGCCGCGGTCAGCTTGTCCGGCGTGGCGGCCTTGGCTTCGGCCACGTTCAGGAAGTAAACGCTGTTTTCCGAAAAGCCGGAATACGCCAGATAGCCTACGCCGCCCAGGAAAAGGAGCAGCGCCGCCACATAGATGGATGTATTTTTTTTGCGGGCCATGCGAGTCACTCCAGTGTTGCGCTGAGTGAAGATGGGGTACCCTAGCCCATTTCGATTTTTCTGACAAGATAAGAATTGTTATCAATATTTACGGGGCGGCCCGTACCGCGCGGGCATTGCGGATCAGGCGGGCCCGGCGGCTCACGCCTGCCGGGGACCTACCTGATGGGCGCGGCGGGCTTGTCCTGGGGTGCCTTGCGGGTCAGGGCCTTACGGCGGTCGCGGGCCAGGGCGCGCAGATCCGCCACGTTGTCGCTTTCGTCCATGATCTCGCTGCCCAGAATTTCCTCCAGCACGTCCTCCAGCGAAACCACTCCGGCCAGGCCGCCGTATTCGTCCAGCACGGCGAAGAGATGCACCCTGGCCTTGAGCAGTTCGCGCAGCAGCACGTCCAGGGTCTGGCTTTCCTGCACGAAATGCAGGGGGCGCATGATTTCGGACAGGCGCGTGCCCTCCTTGTCCTCCTTGAGGCAGCGGCCCAGGGTGCGGCGCTCCACCAGACCCACCAGGTCCTCGTTGTTTTCGCCGTAGACCGGGATGCGGCTGAAATGCCAGATGCGCGGATCCTTGTAGGCCTCTTCCACGGTGATGTCCTCGGGCAGGGAAAAAACCACGGTGCGCGGGGTCATGATCTCATGCACGCGTTTCTGATCCAGGGCCAGCACGTTGCGGATGAAACTTTCCTCATAGGGCTGGATGCGCCCGGCCTGGCGCGAAAGGCTGGTCACGGCGCAGATGTCGTCCTCGGAGATCTGCGGCGCGCTGGAGGGCGGCGACATCAGGCGGGTGAGCAGGCTCGTGAGCCAGAGCAGCGGCGAAAGCAGCTTGATCGTCAGGGCCAGGGGGCGGGCCAGGGCGCTGGCCAGGGGCGTGGCATAGGCCACGCCCAGGGTTTTGGGCACGATTTCGCCGAAGGCCAGGATCACGACGGTGAAGGCCAGGGCAAAGAGCGCCATGTGCTCCGCGCCGAAGACCGCCAGAAAGGCCGCGCCCGCAATGGTGGAACCGGCGGTGTTGGCCACGGTGTTCAGGGTCAGGATGGCGGCAATGGGCTTGTCCACCTCGGTACGCATTTTATAGAGCAGTTCGCCTACAGGACGGCCCATGCGGCGCAGGCGTTCAATGGAGGACCAGGGCACGGCGTACAGGGCCGCCTCGGTGAGCGAACAGGAAAACGAGACCAGAACGGCTATGCCGACGGCCAGGATAAGGGTGAGCATGACGCGGCATCCTGCGGCTGCGGTTTGACGGGCGGCCACGGGGCCCGGAGATGGACGCGGTGGGCAAGCCCATATTTATATGGATAAACTATAGCCCGACGGACCGGGCTTGGCAATTGCCGCCCGGCGCGACCGGGACCGGGAGAAGCAGGCCGCTTGGCGACAGATGGTGAGGGAGTGGCGGGGAGCGGCTTTTGGGGGATGGCGCTGAGGAAAATGGCGAGCCGAAAATAAAATGCGCGGCTTTGCTTGACAGAATCCACCCGCAGGACTATATTTCTTTCTCGCGATATGACATGTCGCCACATGGCGCGGGGTGGAGCAGTTCGGTAGCTCGTCGGGCTCATAACCCGAAGGTCGCAGGTTCAAATCCTGCTCCCGCAACCAGAAATTACAGGCACTTATGAGTTTCTAACCATAAGTGCCTTTTCTGTTTTCTAACCTATTTCTAACCACAAGGGTATTTTGCCTGATGAAGCCGCGCCTGTATTGGCGCGGCTTTTCTGGGTTTTATGGAGTTTGCAGCGTGTGGAGAAAATCGCGAGCAAAGTCCATTACGGTTGCTCGGCAAGAAGGGGCTAGGTGTGGGTGCAGGGAGGTTTTTCCGCCAGTCCTAACCATTTCCTAACCACGTTTCTAACCAGTTTTCTAACCTATGCAGGGATACTGGTCATAGCCTCACATAGAAAACTTTCATCTTTTCCCAAGGCAAAAAAGATCGCTATCTGGTGGACATCTGGTCTGGTCAAAATAATCTTATTTGACCTTGCTCATGCCTCATACTAGATTCAAACTGTCTATATGGTCGTGGCACCATGGCAGCTTGATGATCAGGGCCAGTGGCCAACTGAGGCAATGAAGAATTTAATCTTTAGAGAATCAATATGACAGCTAGTAGTGAAATTATACCCTTTATTCAGGGCGATCTGATCATCGATAAAAGCGACCCTGGGAATATCGCGGAGTATACAGGAAAATCTATTCCAGTTGGCTCTAGGTTGATGGTGGAATTGCGATTCCCAAATGGCAGCCTGAAGCTTCGTCCCCTATCAAGTGTGAGCTCTATCCAACAAGGCAAGACCAGCAGCTTATTGGAGCAAATGCAGCAAGAACTTTTTGGGAGTTTGTCTGATTTGCGCCAGCTAATTACATATGAAAAACTCAAAGGGGCACTACATGATGTTGTCTACTCCATGGAGACTGCTCAAATTGATTTTTATCCCTATCAGTACAAGCCTGTAATCAAGTTTATCAACTCTCCTTCCGAACGGCTTTTGTTGGCAGATGAAGTCGGTCTGGGCAAAACGATTGAAGCAGCGCTGGTCTGGATGGAGATGCAAGCTCGCTACCAGGCAAAGCGCCTTTTGGTTGTTTGTCCCAAAATATTGGCGGAAAAATGGCGAGAGGAGTTACACCAAAAATTTCTTATCGATGCCAAAATAGTTAATTTTGATGAGTTGCAGCGTGAAATCGGCAATTTGAAAAAATATGGAGCAAATTATCCTTTTGCTCTTATCAGTACCTATTCCGGTTTGCGGCCTCCAAAAAGTGCACGCGATGAAATTAAAACTCGCCCGGAAGATGGTCCAGCCTCTTCCCCAAAGGTGCAGCTTTTGCGGGAATTGCGATTTTGGTCCGAAGAACATCAAGCAATAGATCTCGTTATCTTTGATGAAGCACACTATATGCGTAACCAAGCAACGACAACGTTCCTCCTTGGTGAGAGCTTATCTACAGCAGAAGCCGCTAGGGCTGTCTTGTGTGTTTCAGCAACGCCTGTAAACAATAGTAATATTGACCTACATAGCTTGCTTAGACTTATTGATGAAGATTTTTTTGCGACACAAAGCAGTTTTGAATGGCTAATTCAAAGCAATAGACCTGCCGTCGAAGTCTCTAATGCTCTTTCGCGGCATCCAGTTGATCGAGATGCGCTATCGCACGCGCTGGAACGCATGAGTTTTATTCCGCATATCCAAAACTCTCCATATTTTCATGAGTTAATTAAAAAACTAGGCGTATTGGAACAAGAAAATTTTGTTAATCCGGCTCTTTTGGCAAAATGCCAGGATATAGCGGATAAAATGAATGTTCTTGGTTCATATATCAATAGAACGCGAAGGGTACAGGTGCAGGAAAACAGGCCTATCAGAGATTCAAACGTTATACCAGTTACATACACGCAAGGCGAAATGGACCTTTATCAGGCTATACTTGGCGCTGTACGGGTACATTGTTTTAAAAACAATTCTGAATTTCATGTATTTCAAATAATGACATGGCAATTAATGGCTGCCAGTTGCCTCCCTGCTTTTGTTGAAAAAATAAAATCCGGAAAAGAAAACGAATCAAACAACCTTCTTGCTGAAGCCTTTGGCAACACCGACAATGGCGAGCCACCCTCCCTAAGTATTGGGCAAGAAATTGCTTCGTGGGCAGACTTATTAAATTACGATTTCGAAGGAAATGATTCAAAGCTGTCGCAACTTTTTGACCTGTTGCAATCTGAGCCGGGGGAGAAGGTAATAATATTTTCTTACTATCGTGGCACGCTGTCGTATTTGCAAAAGAAACTTGAAGAGAACGGAGAATTGTCTGCTGTTATCCATGGGGGCATCCCGGTCGAAAAGCGTTGGGCAGAAATTGAAAGATTTCGTTTACCATCTGGGCCAAGAGTTCTACTTGCGTCTGAAGTCGGAAGTGAAGGCATTGACCTGCAATTCTGCCGTATACTCATAAATTATGATTTGCCGTGGAATCCTATGCGTGTAGAACAGCGGATTGGGCGTATTGATCGCGTGGGCCAAACCGCAAAGCGCTTGTCCATAGTAAACTTCAAAATCCATGGTACTATTGAAGAAAGAATATATGAACGACTTCATGAGAAATTGGCAAAATTCAGCAATAGCCTTGGTGATTTGGATGAGGTTCTTGGGGAAGAGGTAAAAAAATTAACTGTTGATCTTTTGAGCAAAAACTTAACACAGGAAGAAACAGATCGCAGGATTAGCCAAACGCAGCAAGCTATAGAAAAAAAACAACTTGATATTCAGCACCTCGAAGAGTCTGGCGAGGGACTTATCGCCCTTTCAGACTATGTGCAAAAAAAAATAGAGGAAGATAGGGGACGAGGCAGATATATTCAGCCATCTGAGCTTGAAGCATATATCTCTATTTTTTTTGCACATTATTTTAAAGGAACTATAATTAACTATAATACTCCAGTACACGGCTGTTTGCAAATTTCACTTTCTAACGATGCCAAAGAATCTCTATTTGACTTCATAAGAGAAGATAGGACTATTGTTGCAACTCATTTGCGTCAACAAACAATAACAATGACATTTGATCGTAAAATAGCACAAGAAATACGTGGCAAGAAAAAACTAGCTTTTATTAATCACATGTCACCATTCGTCCGCTGGATAACAAGTTTCAATAGAAAACAAGAATACAATTTACACAAAATTTCTGCTATCGGCTCGAACACATCTTCTCTAAAACCGGGGACATACCTTTTCCGGATAGACAAGTGGACACTTAAAGGAATAACAAATAGAGAAAAACTTGCATATGGATTCATTTCTCTTGAAAATGGGAAGTGTGTTTCTTCGTATGAGGCAGAAACAGTGTTTCAGGATATATTTAGGGCTGGCTCTGAATGGGTATATAGAGATTACGACAAAAGCTTGATCGCTGAGCGATATAACTCTCTTGAAACATATATGTACGCACAGTTTAATGATGAAGCGGAAGACTTTGAGAGAGAGAATGCAAATATGCTTCAGATTAAGGAACAACGCGTATCGACCATCTTCGGGCGGAAAATTGAACAAGATCGGCAACGGTTAGCCACTCTTGTTGAAAATGAACGCGGAGAGCAGATCATAAATATGACCAAAGCTCGCATCAAAAAGAATGAGGACAACATGCGTAATAGGATTGCACAATTGCAATCTAGCGCCGAATTGGATCCTGAATCTAATACGGTAGCGCTTGGCCTCGTTAAAGTGGAACGTTGAGAGGGGACAGTATGGGAAGCTTCAGCGACAACTTAAGCAAACTACTTGCCAAAATTACAGGGAAAACCTCTGCTGATTCTATACAACAATCTACTAATCCTCAGAAACTTACAGAAGATATCTTTCCACCTGCTCGTACAATCTCGCCAGCTACAAATGTTTCAAAAGAACGAGAGCCATACTTTTTTCAAATTGGGTTTGACTTCGGAACGTCTAGTTCCAAGGCCGTTATTAGAGATATCAACATAGATCGAGCTTGGGTCTATACTGTCACTTTTGCCGCGCCCCATACAGCTTTTTTGATTCCAAGCGTTGTTATCTATAAGGATGACAAATTTTTGCGCCATCTTGATATTGACACACTTTATCCAGAAGGTGGACTGTATCACCTCAAAATGGCGGTTGAAAAGGCCGCTTTGGGAGAAATTAATGATCCCATTTTTGGGGAATATAGAAGAATCGTTGGCCGAAAATCTCCTCACACGCCAGCACACATTGCCTTCTTAGCCTCTGTCTTTTTCCTTTCTTCGACTTTTTCTGAAATAAGCAACAGTATTATACAGAAATTTCCAGACTTTGGACGTAAATCTGAAGATCAAATGGCTATCAATATGGCAATCCCTGTTGCCAATATTAGTAATAATAGCGTTCGTTCGCTTTTTGAAAAAATATTAAATATTGCATGGCTGTTAGGCCGTAAGCACAATGTAGGGCAAGATTCTTTTGTCATTGATGAGTTATCGCAAAAAGTTAAAGAGATCGAAAATGCACTTGAGCAAACCAGCAATAGTGAACTTTGCCATGTTTATCCTGAAGTAAGTGCTAGCGTTCAGGCTTTTGTTCGCTCTCCTGCATCAAGCCCTGACGACCGTACAATCTATTTTTTTTCAGATGCGGGTGCTGGAACGGTGGATCAAAGCGTTTTCACCTACGCCGGTGGGAATGGAAGACGTCTTAATTATTTTTCTGCCGAAGTTTTTCCGAGGGGATCGGGACAGATTGAACTTGCCGCATGTGCTGGCGAAGTTAATGAAATAAACCTTGAATATTGGCGGAAAGAAAAAGAGCTTGGTAAAAATTCTCCAGAGCTTAACGTAGCAAAAATGAAGGTCAGCGAAGGATTAAAATTTGACTCAACAAAAACATTACAAGGAACATTGAAATGCCTGCCTTATGGTGAAGGTGGTATAACTCCAACAACATCACTTAAGGAAAAGATCAAGTTTATTTTCAGTGGTGGTGGGAATATTGAATTTCCATATCAACGAGCGGTTGTTGATGCGTATAAAGAAGCACTCGGTACAGCACAAGACCCAGTTTTTACCTCTATTGCGCGTCCTTCTGATTTAGAAATACCGCAAGGATATGAACACTGGATAAACCGCCTTTACGTTGCTTATGGGTTATCTTTTTTGTTTTATGGGTTAGCCGAGAACACTTTTCCTTCGGAAAACAAACTTGATCCAGGAGAAACATCTCAAACGCAGGTGGCCTGTTCTTGCAATGGATTCAATAAGAATTGTTCTAAATGTTACGGAACAGGAATGATTCAACCATAGGCTATCTCCCTAGCCTCGGCCCACGGCTGCGTTTTCGTTCCTGCTCCCGCAGCCGCTCTATTTGGCGTTCAATAAGGCGCTCAAACGCGACAAGAGCGGTTCCAAGTTCGCGTGTATATCGCTCAAGCGTTGCAAGTGCTGCGCTGATTCCTGCTGTTCGGCTCGGAGCTGCTCGATGTTCCGGCGCAACTCCTGTATGTGCTGGGCCTGGGCTTTCAAGCTCTCCTGCTGGGCGGCCAGCCTCTTTCCATGGGTTTCCTGCGTGACGGTCACTTCCTTCTCCAGGGCGGTCAGGATGGTTTTGAGCATACGTTCTAATTCTGTCATGGACTATTTCCTCACTATGATCCAAGCGTCCCGCTTGTCGAGCGTTCCCGCGTGGGTGATTTTCCAGCCTTCCGGCGTCAGCAGATAATCCCTGCCCTCCGAGTGGTACGGCTCCAAGTCCTTGAACGTGGCCCGTATTTTGGCTGCCTGCACTTCCAACGATTCCTTCCGATCCGACAGCACGGTTATTTCTCGATACAATGTAGTGATCTTCTTCTCGGCCAGGGCCATCAGGCTCCAACCGCCGAGCGACATGCCCGTCAGGATGCACAAGGTGACGATCAGGGTTTGCAGACATTTCCAGCCAAAGGCGGCGCTCAGAATCCGGCAGCGTGAAGTCACGTTCTGTTCCAGGTTCGTGAGCTGGTGAAGGATAGCGGCCTCGGTTGTACTGAGCGCGGCTTTCGACGATTCGTGCAAACTCCGACTCAAGGCGTCGAACTGTTGCCGGGTCAGGGCTTCCATATCCTGCCGCTCCCGTTCGGTCTTGGCCTTCACTTTCTCGGTCAGCGAGTTCAAGTTTCCAGTGCTCTGCATATATTCCTCCCTTGAGGCGGAGTTTTTCCCCGCTCTCCGGGTCTTTGACGGTGATGTACTTCTTGCCCGCCCGGTTGATTTCCAACCCGGCCCCGGCAAGTGCATGAAGAACGTCTTCACGATTGCTGACAAGCCCCTGTTCGATGTTGGCCCGCATGTATTCGTGGACGGCATCCTTGGCGGCGGCGCGGTCATCCTCGGATGGCGTTTTGCCCCAGCGCAGCAGCCGGGCGTTGTGCAAGTCCGCATGTTCCGGCGTGTGCAGACGAGCGCGGGCCGGGTCATCCGGTCTGGCCCAGCCTTCCCGATGGTTGTGCATGTCGCGGAACACGTCGAAATGCTTCTGCCAACCGGGTGGGCAAGGGTTAAACGCCTTGCCGCCGGAAAGCTCCACGCGCGGAATGACGAAGTGCAATTCATGGTGGCCCGCGTGAGAGTGACGTACCCACAGGATGTTGCGCTGATCCGGCTCCAGACCCGCGAAGGCCATTTCTTCAAAATCGTCCATCACCCGCCGCTCCTGCTCTGGCGTCACCGCATCGTCCGGGTGCCAGGAAAGCACCCCAGCGGTGAACTTCCATTTGGTATCCAGCGTGTCGATAAGGTCGCGGGTAGTTTCTACATCCCCGCGCAGGACTTCCGGCGGCAGTTCGTCGCGGCCCGGATAATCCGGACGCACAAGGTAGTGCGTGGGGCCGTCACCGCCGCCCTGGCCGTGAGGGAACACCTTCATATACATGGCGTGTCCTCTGATTCAGGCGGCGGGGGTGTGTCTGCTCCCTTCAACTCCCGCTCCAGGCTGACCAGAGCGGCCAGTACGTCTATCGTTTCGGCGCGGCCCTTGTGGACGTTCACCCACCGCGCAAGCTGGTTCAGGTTCACGCCGATGCGGGCAAGCTGTCGGACGCGATCTTTTTCCAGAGGCGTTTGCCGCAGGCGATAGTCCAGGGCGCGCTGCCGGATGAAATCCGTCACGGTCTGCCCCTGAGCATCGGCCTTGGCGGTGATGGCTTCCTTCTCCGCAGGGGTGACGCGCAGCTTGACCAGGGCGGTGCGGGTATCCGTTTTCGGCTTCATGATTTTTGCCTTGGCAGGGTTCGAAGGGGCGCAGCCACTCGCCAGCCCCGGCAGTGGACACCGCGCAGCGTGTGGCCACAACGGGTAGGCTGGCTATTGGAGATAACACCGGGGCGAAACGGCAACATATTGGGCGCATCACGAAAGAATACGGGAAACGAAATAAACGAATTTGACGAAATTACCGAAAAAACGCCTGTCGCTCTGGAGAGGCTTTCTTCGTATTTTTCGTTTCTTTCGTGAGCCGACAATGCCGCAATCAACAGATGATCCCGGCGTCCGGCGAAGGAAGAAAAAAACGAAGAAAACGAAAGAAGCATCAGCATATGGCCTCCTTTTTTTCGTTACATTCGTTATTTTCGTTTCCTTCGTTTATTGTCGTTATTTCGCGCAGGGTGATAATCTGCTTGGGACGGCCTTTCCCGCTCTTGTCCTTATGGATGTGTATGCGTTGCTGTGCCTCCAACTGCTGCAAAAGCGGTTGCAATCGCTCCTTGGGGATATTCCGGCTGAACGCGGCGCTCAAGTCTGTGGCCGATAGCGGCCCCTGTTTCAGAATTTCCAGCAATTTTTCCTCAAGCGGGTCAACAGACCGATCTCCGAAGATATACAGTGCCGAGTCTTGAGCGTAGCCCCACATTGCCAGAGCGGCTTTCAAGTGCGGCACATCAATGTGTTCCTGGCCGTCGAGCAGCGCGTAGACCAGGGCAAGGCGCTGCGCCTGCGCTTCGGCCCGGTTGATGATGCTCCCGGCAAGGCCGGTGTGTTCCCTGGAGATTTCAGGATAGATGCCCTCCCACATTTCCAGGGCGCTGGCGGTCATGGTTATGGCTCCGCGCTTCTGCGCTTGGGCCACCAGCCGCCACAACTCGCGCTGTATCGGGGCCAGTTCCGTTTCCGGCATCCGGGGCGGCATGGCTACCAGCTTGGAGCGGCGGGCGCATATCCAGAGAAAGCGGTTGCCAAACCCGTTGAAGGCCTGCACGTCGCCAAGGCAGACGGCAAGCTCCTGCATGGTGATGTGGGTGATGATGTTGATATGCGCCCCTTTGACCGTGACGGGATTATTCTTGGTGAGCGGGGCGTAGTCGCCGTCATCCCAAAAGCAACGGAGTCCCATTGAAAGCGTGTTGCCCTCGCGTTTGGTGCAGGTGAGGCCGCTGGCAAACTCTTCATCTTGAATCATCAGGCGCTTGTCGCCTTTCTCACGGATTGGTTCGTTGGGGTTTTGCCGCTGCCGCCGCTCCCGTTCCTCGTCCGATTCATCGCGGACGTGATAGGCCAGCCCTTCGCCGGTAGACAGCGGCCCGCCGCTCTCCCTGGCGGGCAGGGGCAAGCCCCATTTCCGCAAATCGGCAAGGAAACAATGCTCCCGGCCAAATAGCTTTGTGACCGGATGCCGTGACGTGCCTTTCCGGGCCTTGCTGGAGTTGCCGCAGATAACGGCGAACAGACGCGGCGCGTGGACGGTTTCGCCAATATAGAGGTGGGGGCCTTGACCCGTACCGTTATCGGGCGCGTGACCGTAGATTTCCGCGCAAAAGCGCACCAGGGCGGTAATGGCGACTGCCGCCGGGTCGGCCTCGCTGTCCCGCGTGGCCAGCCTCACGAACTCGCCCAAGATGCCGGGGCAGGCGTCAAAGGAAAACACCGGCCACTCCTTGATGGTGATGTCCTCCGGGTCTGCTGTCGAAGAATCCGACTGCACGGCAACGGACGGCGCAAGGCTTGGATACCGCTTTGCTGCCCTGCGGCTGAACTCCGCTACCAGCATGGCGGTTTCGATATGCACTTGTGGGAGAAATCCCGGCTCGGTCTGGTCGGCCAAGTCCCAGCCATCCGGCAAGGTGTCAGGCGGTTGGATGATGGCAATGCTTTGCGCTGTGCCGTCCAGTATCCGGGCAAGCTCCAGGGCGGCGGCGAAACCCGGTTCATCGTTATCCGGCCAAATGAGGATGTTTCGGCCCTGGAGCGGAGAGAAATCCGCTTTACCCACGGCGTTGCTGCCACCGCTCCAGGTAAGCGCCGCATGGTGCGGAAAATAGGATTGCGCGGCGTCCGCTGTTTTCTCACCCTCCACCAGAAGGACGGGAGCATCCGGCATGGACGCGAGTTTGGGCAGGCCATACAGCGGGCGCGGTTCCGGCAGAGCTTTCCAGGCCCATTGTGGCGGATTGGAGCCATATTTACCGTAACAGAGCGGCAGAACCGCCTTGCCGTCCGGCAAATCAAACCGGACGGCGTAGGCCAGGGTGCGGCCTTGTTCATCTTCATAACGCCAACTCTGGCTGTACTGCCCATGCTGCGGGTGACGACGCGGCGGTTCCGGTGCTGACGGCGGAACCGGCAGGATGGGCGTAAACGTGGCCGTGGCCGATGGAACCGCGCTGCTTGTCGCTTGCGGTCGAAATACCTGCGCCGTGCCGATGCCGTACTGCTTTCCAAGCTCCTTGGCGGCTTCGCCCTGGCGTATGCTCCAGACTTTGGCGGCAAGGCCGATAATGTCTCCCCATGCATCACCAGAGGCAAAATCGCTGCCCTTGCCGGTTTCCAGATTGGTTCGGCATGACTCGCCGCTACCGCCCTGGAGCGAGGCGCAAAGGTATTCTTTCCCGGCGATCCTCCCGCCGGGGAGAAGTTCCTGTACTACCTCGCCCAGCCTGGATTGCAGGCCGTCTTTGACTTCCTGAAAGATGTTGCCGTTCATCGGGCGCTCCGAAGCTGTGGGGCTGTGTCTTTGGTGTGGACGCTGCGCGACGCGAAATATTCCTCCAGGTCGTTGATGTCATAGAGAACGCGGCTGCCGATTTTGGAGTATTTCGGGCCTTTCTTCTTGGTGCGCCAGACTTCAAGCGTGTTGGGCTTCACGCCTAGGAAATCGGCGGCTTGCTCGTTGTTGAGTTTTTTAGCGGGCATACGGTGTCTCCTTGCATAATGGTGTGTTGCGCCTGCGCGAAATGTGGCAGGCTGGAGACACTCGTATAGACCGGCATCAAGGGAGAAAAAATTTGACTTCTAGCTGAGGCATAACAAAACCCCTCCATTCTAGCTTTAGAACGGAGGGGTTCCCATTTTATCCAGAAAAATTAGCGTAATATCGACATGAACATTATGGCAAGCGGAACCTAATCCGGTCAGGTTTTCTCTTCTTCGGAACCCTGTTTTGGGGCTCCACTCCAGTTGATGATGTCCTTGGGCATGTTTTTGCGGAAAATGTCTACATATGCGCTCGGTGCTTCGGTGATGCCGTAAATTTTACCGATGGCAATGTATTTGGCCTTAACCCCCTCGCGGGTGATAGTGTGTGGTGGTTGGAAATCATTGGTGACTTTGTTGGCAAGCTCGACAAGGACAGCCATATGACTTTCCGTTTCCGCCAGCCGATTTTTCAGGCGAGCCTCACGCCCGGCTGCCGCCGTATACTTCTGAGTGGCTTCCTTCTTCTCTTCATGCAAATCGGCAATTTTGCGCTCCAGAGCGGCAACTTCTATAGAGATGTCTCCGGCCTGTTCTTCAACGTGTTCCTCAGCTTCACTCCACATGGCTTTGTTGGCAGCGATTATTTCTTGTATATGGGTGAAGTCGCAACAATGGTTGTCAGATCCAAGGGCGGCGTTCTGATCGGAGCGGAGAAAGCCCGGTGACAAAAAGGTGGATATGAGTTTGCAGGGGACGTTTTCTGCAACGCCGTCACCAAGCGCGTTTTTCGCTTTGAACACGGAGATTCGGTAATATTTGAGCGCGGCCAGGCTTTCCCGGTTCGTTTTCGCGTGCAGCATCCGCATGGCTTCGTTCAAGCGTATGGCCTGAGGGAGTGTTGCGGACTCAAAGAAAGAAAACGCATGGAAGGCAAGAAGGCAAAAAAGTCCTGTCACGAACAAGCCTATCAGCGTCCCTCCCAGCAGGGTTGCAGTGAGGTCACTGATTGTCGCTCCGGAACTGACGCCAATCCTGGCTAAATGAGCGACGATAAAAGAAACGGCAAGTATCCCGAGCGCCCCGGTGCCGATTACCGTAACCAGACGGGCGTTTTTGATTATTTCAAACTTCTTTGAGGTAAACATAACTGATCCAAAAACAGGCTATTCCACGACTTCCCAACTGCCGCCCTTGTTCGGCCCAATGCGGCGGACAACGCCCTGCCCTTTGAGTTCCTCCAGGCGGCGAAGGATTGTCCGCTTGGAAACATTCAGCGATTTCGCAATGATTTCAGATGTCACAGTGCTGTCTTGCCGGATCATGTCCATAATGGCGGCGTTTATGTCTGGTGACAGCATTGATGCCATTTTTGGTGACACGGATTCTTTTTTTGGTGAATCTGTCACCAATGTGTCGGTGGAAACAGCCTTCCGGCGCACAATAGCCTTAAACAAACAGCCCTCGTTGTCATCGATAAAGTCGATATCCGGCCATTCCGCCAGGGCGCGTTTAATGCCGGAACCAAGCCCGTGGTAGGGCAGCAGTCCCTTGGCCACATAGGAAACCAGGATGGGATTGCGGATGTTGGAGTTGCCCGCCTTGATTTTTTCAACGGTCAAGTTGTTGGGCAGATGGCCAGGACTGATTATTTCGATCCGGTCATCGAAGATGAATATGCGGATCGCGGCGCTGACAAGGTAATCCCGATGTACCAGGGCGTTGACCAGCAGTTCTTCAAATACGCCTGGGGGAATTTCAGGCTGCCCCGGCGAGTTGACCCCGCGCCCAGCCTGAATCTTATGCAGGTTGCGCATGATAAAGGCGTGGGCGTCATCAAAAATCTTTCGCAAAGGCCCGGCAAAATCCTCGGTGTCTATGTAGTCCGTGGCATGAATTGCATTGCCAGGGTAGCGGATGGCTTTGACCACAAATTGCGGCACTATCCATTCCGGGCGCTCGGCGAACATGAGCACACCGGCCAGGTTCAGCTTTCCGGCGTCTGTCGCCAGATTCATGTTTTGCAGCAGGCGCGTCAGATCTTCCAGGGATTCGGGGTAGTCCTGCTGGTACACGTCACGCAGGAAGTCGCGGAAGCGCAGTTTATCCAGTTTGTCGATTCCGGCCTTGGTGGGCAACTCATCGGCGTGGAACTGGTTGCTGATCTGGAACAGACGGCGCAACTCTTCCTTGGAATTGACGCGGCGCTTGTCGGAGCCGGTTTTCAGCCAGATAACGCCGTTTTTGTCGAAATAAGGCTTGTCCATGCCCTTGGGAACAGTGAGGACGATGACCACGTTACCGTTTTCCAATACGACATTTTCCGTATGCACGGTCAGCGGACTACGCACAAGCTGGCTGGCCGCGTTGCTGATAAGCTGGTTGATGCGGCTTACATCGGCCCGGGAGAGGCCCGGAACCGAACCGTCATCCGCGACGCCGAGAAACAACGTACCTCCTTCCGAGTTGGCGAAAGCCGCCATTTCAGAAGCCAGGGATTCGGCATTGTGAATATCCGCCTTGAACTGGCGGGTGCTGTCCTCGCCCCTGGCGACTTGTGCGAGAAGTGCTGATGCGTCCATGTGGTTCCTTCAAATATATTAGTGCTGTGTCATACACTAAATCACGCGGGCCTCTGCCGCAAGATATTCATTCCTCTGGCATAGCGGTGAGAATTGCCGCAGCAGCATTGCCCGCTGCCGTCATGGATTCCGGCAGAAACTGGCCGTATTTCTTTTTGGTGAACTCGGCATTTTTGTGGGTGAGCATTTCCGCGATCATGTCCAGGGTGAATTTGCCGCTATTGGCCAGCGTCACGGCGAAGTGGTGCCGCAAGCCGTGAAAAGGGCGGAACTTGACAGGCAGCTCAGCCGCTTTCTTGATTTTGTCCACGGCGCTGCAATCTTTGCGCATGTCGCCGAACTTACCGGGGAACACAAAAACGCTTTGCGGGAAGTTCTCCGCTTTCCATGCAAGCTGATTTTTGAGTACTTCTTCGGCGACATTGCTCATGCCGATGGAAACGGATTTGCCGCCCTTGGGGTCGCGGATGCGGATGAGCTTCATGTGAAAGTCTAAATCCTCGGTTTCCAGAAATTTCTTCGCCTCGTCCGGCTTGAGGTATTCAATGACCTCGTTGTCCTTCACCGGCATTTCAATCTGAAAACTCAAGGCCGGGCAACGGTTGGTCTTGAAGCCGAAATTGGCGATACGGCGCAGCAGTTCAAGAGCGTTCCAAACGGTCGCCGGTTTACGGTCACTCAAGGATTTTCGCAGTTCCTCAATGAGCTGGGGGGTGATTTCGCTGACGGTACGATTACCGCATAACGGCTCAAGGTGTTTGGCGTAGCGGTTCTTGTCGGTGACAAGTCCCTTGAGCGATGGGCCTTTGATCTCAAAGTAGGCGTCGGCGATTTCCTTGAAGGTTCGATCCTTCTCCGCTTTCTCGCGTCGAATTTCCTTGGCGGTCTTGACCTCTTCACCGTGCCGGACGGCCTTTACTCGCTTGGCTCTGACTTCGACGGCAACATCCGGGCCGTAGCCCTCGGAGATTTTACCGATTTTCTCCCAGATAAGACGGCGGCCCGAACGATAGGTGATATAAAAGCAGAGGTCTGGAGCGCCGTTGAACATCTCGGCGGTTTCATAGACGTAAACCCCTGCCCATTTGTTCGGATGATAGCGCCGTTTTTGCGTTGCCATATGCTTGCTCTCTTACTCAAAAAGCGTTGTTTACCATTTTCTAACCACCGATATTTTTCTAACCTATTTCTAACCACATCGTCAAATTTTGGCAAAAAATATCGGGTTGAGTAAAAGATGTTTCGAAGATATTATATTGAAAATAAAGAAAAATACTGCTTGATAAAAGAGCGTAAATTCTAACCAAAATCGTTAAAAAAGGGCTCATAACCCGAAGGTCGTAGGTTCAAATCCTGCCCCCGCAACCAAGAAATTTAAGCGCTTATGGAATCCTAACCATAAGCGCTTTTTTCATTTCCTAACCTATTCCTAACCAGGAAAGGGACTACTACCAGATTTCATGAGGCAATATGTGAACGGAAGTCAGACAGGATTGCCGCAGCAAGCCGATTTGATGCTGTCAGTATTTCGTCTTGTGTCGTTGGCTGCATCTCATGTGTTATGCAAGATTCAATATACAGGGCAAACTCGGAGGCCAGTTGAGAAACCTCTGCGGATCCACTCAACTCCAGAAGTGCAAGCGTGGCTTTAAACTCCATGGGCTTGATGGGAATTCGGGACGATTGCGCAATCACGGCAAGATAATTCTGGTAGACTTGCCGTTTCAGCTCGAAACTGCGTTCTTCCTTTCTTCGCCCCTCCTGGCGTTCCCATTCCTCCTTGGCTTTCTGTTGCTCGTAAGCAAATCTGCCGTCCTGTAATTTTCCTTGGTGCCGCAAGGCGACAATACTTCCCAAAAGGGTGAACAATCCGCCTATGGCCGCCCCCAAAATCGTTTCCCAAGGCATTGTCATTTCTCCGGGGTCAGAAAAAAGATGGGCGTAAGGGGCAGTCGCTGCCATGCCTGATCGCTCAAGCGCGGGATGTTGTCCGACCAGAGCTGGACAAGTTTGGCACTGTCCACAAGCATGATGCGCTTGCTTTCCTGACTGCGGGCGTAGGCCTCGGCATCCTTGGTGAACCCCCCTGTGCAGAAAAAGATGCCGCTGTCATGCTGGCCGATATTTGCCATGAATGATTTGAGATCCGGCTCGGTTACGGCTTTGCATTGTTGTTTGACCTGCACCTTGATGCGCGGTCCCTGAGTACCCAGTGGATCTGTGTATGCCAGGATGTCCACGCCGCCGTCTTTGCCCGGAGGCGCGATCCACGTCACATGGTAGCCGATGGCCTTGAGCAGCTCTGCTACTAGTTTCTGAAAATCATAGGGATCCATGGCATGTAAAAAAGCGTCGATTGTCTCCTGTGCCTGTTCCCTGGCTTCCTCGTAGGAAACACTGACGCTTTTTTCGCTTTCATCCTCAACATCTTCCGATTCGGAGGAAACAGCGCATTGATTTTCGGCATGCCGCCCCTTGTGCTGTTTATACCATTGACGATACAGCTGGGCGGCCATCTTGTGGAATACTTCAGGGTCCTTGAAGAGCTTCAGGGCCTTCGCTCCCTCTCCAGTCAGGGTCCATATCCCGTCATCCTTGATGAGCCAACCTGCGCGTACTGTATCAACGGTGGCAAAGCGCACGATCTTTTCAAAGCGGCGCCCGCTTTCATAGCTGCCCGCTTCATACTCTGTAAGCGTGACGGAATCAGCCAGCGCCGCCAGGGCCTCTTTAGCCTTCATGCCTTCCGGCTGCTTTTCCAGAATACGAAAAAGGGTCTGTACCAGTTCCCCAAGGCGCTTATTGGTAATTTGGGCCATGAGCTATTCCTTGTAAAAGATAGTGTGCTTCCCTATGGCAAAAGGGGCAGACCCAGCTCTTTCAAAAACGCATTGTGTTTTTCCGTGGCGGCTTTGATTTGCGCATCCACCGCCATCATTTTTTTATGAACATCGGCAAGGTCAATTTCCTTTTCCGGCATTGCTGTGCTGACGTATCTGGAAATATTCAGATTGTAGCCGTTTTCGGAAATTTCTTCCATGCTGACACATTTAGAATATCGTTCTTCTTCTGTGCGGAACTGATAGGTATCTACAATTTTTTTTATGTGTTCCGTAGAGAGTCTATTTTGCCGTTTACCCTTTTCAAAATGCTCAGAGGCATTGATGAAGAGCACGTCATCAGACTTTTTACACTTTTTGAGCACAAGGACGCACACGGGAATGCCCGTGGAGTAAAAAAGGTTGGCGGGCAGGCCGATAATGGTGTCTATGTTGCCGTCTTCAAGCAGTTTGCGGCGGATGCGCTCCTCCGCGCCGCCACGGAACAGCACGCCATGCGGCAGGATAATGGCCATAGTGCCTTCCCGCTTCAGGTAGTGGAAGCCGTGCAGCAAAAAGGCGAAGTCCGCGGCGGATTTCGGAGCCAGTCCATAATTTTTGAAACGCACATCTTCGCCCAGCGCCTCACTGGGATTCCAACGGTAGCTGAAAGGGGGATTGGCCACCACGGCATCGAAATAGGGCTTTTTCGCGGGATTGGTTTCGCGCAGCATGTCCCAGTCGTTGGTCAGGGTGTCGCCGTGGAATATCTCAAATTCCGAGTCTTTCACGCCATGCAGCAACATGTTCATGCGCGCCAGGTTGTAGGTGGTGACGTTCTTTTCCTGACCGTAGATTTTGCCTATGCCTTGCGCTCCCATGCGCCCCCGTACATTGAGCAAAAGCGAACCGGAGCCGCAGGCGAAATCAAGCACGCTGGCAAGATGTTTTTTGGGGCCGGTGCTGGGATCCTGGCTGTCCAGCGTCACTATCCCTGATAAAATGCTGGATATTTCGTGTGGTGTATAGAATTCGCCGGCTTTTTTGCCGGAGCCTGCCGCGAATTTGTCGATCAGATATTCATAGGCATCGCCCAGCGTATCGCCCTCACTGGAGAAGCTGGACAAGCCTTCGGCAATTTTCTTTATAATATCACAAAGTTTCTCATTGCGCTCGGCGTTGCGCTTGCCAAGCTTCTCGGAAGTGAGATTGATTTCTGAAAACAGCCCCTGAAAGGTGCTGTCGAAGGATTCATTTTCAATATGTTTGAAGCCGCCCTGAAGGGTATCCAGCAATTTCTCGTCCTGCGTGCGCGCCATTTCGGCAATACTGCCCCAGAGATACTCCGGCTTGATGACGTAATGCACACGACGGCGCATGAGCTTTTCAAACTCCGGCACGTCATCCTGATTGGCGGCATACCAGATGCGCAGGGGCGTAACTCCGGACTGTGTGCCGGCATCGGGGTATTCGTTTCCCAATTCCTTTTTGGCCGCGACTTCATAATTGTCGGACAGGTAGCGCAAAAAGAGAAAGGCAAGCATATAGTCACGGAAGTCATCGGCGTCCATGGTTCCGCGCAAGGTATCGGCAATGCTCCAAAGGACAGCGCCCAGTTGCTTTTGATTTTGTTCGGTCATGACTGTTCCGGGGGGTTGGCGGTTGCTTTGGTGAGCTGCGGGATTTCAAATCGGTAACGGCTGAGGAACGCCGTCAGAATATTTTTGAAAAGTTCCTTGGTGTCGTCCACCATCTCGCGCGGAGTATAGATAGAATACTTGCCGTGGCTTAAGAGGTTAAGAGCACGCGTGTACAGCACCTCATCATCCACGCCGTGAATGCAAGCGGAGAAATCCTTATAGCCAAAGAAAACCGCTGTTTTTTCCATGATGCTGCGCAGTGCATTAAAATGATGCGTGTAGATTTGATTGCTTTCCATAGCCTGTTGCAACTCGCTGAGCATGGCCACATGATGAAAGAAGGGCGCTTCGTCCGTTCTTTGCAAGGAGTACTTTTCGCCTTGTGCCGAGCGGTAAAAGAAATAAGTGTTATAGTTTGTACGTGAGCGTTTGAATTCGTTCCACAGCACATTGAAAAACAATCCATGATGGGAGGAAATGATACACTTTGTTGTATTCTCCGGTTTTTTTAGTGTATTGATGAGGTCTGTAGCTACAGCAATGGCGTTATTATCATCCAGAGATGATATGGGGTCATCAATATAGATATATTTCACCCATGCATAGGACTCGTGTCCTTCAATGACAAGGGTGCAAATGGCAAGGAAAATACACCAGATAAAAATATTCTCTTCGCCGCGAGAAATCTTGATGTTTTCTTCTTCCCCACGCGAGAACGAAATCGACCACTGTTCATAGTCAATCTTGAAGTCAAAATCCGCATAGCGTTCAAGGTATGAAAATATCTTGCCTTCCAGTGCCAGCTCTTTGAAGCCGGAAAAAAACTTGGAGACTGTGTTGAGGCGTAAATAACGCTCCGCATCGCTTTGAAGATCATTGTCCCAGGAAAAGAGGTCTTCGGTATAGGCATTAAAATAGAGCGTGTCACTGGAGCCGCCTTTCTTCCCGGCATTCTTAAAATCCATGGAAAGCCGAGTCTTGCCTGTGCCGTTGTAGGCAAAAAGCAGTACACAGTCATTGCTGCGCAGGTCATCCCGCAGGCGCGTCACCAGTTTGGGCAAAGACGGATATTCCCAAATTTTCGGCGTGTCGCTCATGCCTTCGCCTCGTCAAAAACTGGGAAGAGCTGCTGCATGAGCCCTTTTTTATGTGTCTTGAGCAGACTGAGCTTTTGTCTCTGCGCGGCAATGAGTTCGTCGAGGGAGGAGAGGCAGTCGGCAATTTTTTGTTGTTCAGCTGGTTTGGGGACAAAAAATTTGTATTTTTTTAGCTGGTTGCCATTTATTGAGTTGATGGTGGCACCCAGGCCAGCGGACACTTGACTTTCGTATGTTTCTGTTTGGAAAAGTTGAATAACGAACTTAGCCGATCTTGATCTGAATACCATCATAAATGCACCATGAGTGCACGGTGGCATCCCTTCGGGGATAAGGGCATTTTTCCCAATCAAGGATTTAGATCCATTTCGAACACAAATCAAAATATCATTTGGCTCTGATGGATTAGCACTCCCTATTTCATGTCTCACATAGACGTTGTCATCCAACACGATCATGCCATTTTGAACGTTGGATGATCTTAAAACCAACAATCCATTATCGCGGACATCATCCGGGCTGTACGTTAAGCCTGAGACAAGCTCACCTAACTGGCTGAGTGTTCTCTCTTCCCACTCTCCCGCACTCCGAAACTCAGGAAACCGCAATGCGGGCAGTGTTTCACCCTCTGCCGGAAAAAGCTGCTTGAGCAGCCCTTTTTTATGAGCCTTGAGGGCGTCGAGCTTATTGGTTTCGGCGGCAATGCGTTCATCAAGGGAGGAAAGGCAGTCGGCGATGCGTTGTTGCTCTTTAAAAGAAGTATTACCCGTTGGATAGGGAATTGGGAGAGACAACAAATCTGCATCATCAATAGCTAAAGCACCATGTGAACGAGCACCAATAGTGATATACCTCCTTAAATATTTTCCATGGAAATTATATAAAAATAAATAATTTAAATACAGATGAGCGATGTCAGCTACTTTAATTTTGAAACAAGTAAATATACTATTTGGTACTGCTGCAATTTCAGTACCTATGTACATAGCAATAAATCCTTCAGGGTATTCTTTTGTTGAACTTTTATTATATGCAAAATCATTTTTATGTAAAATGATATAATTTTTGTATTGTTGGCCAGCAATTTCTTTTCCGAACTTATCTATTTGCGGAATTAACCCAACTCCAGACATAATACTCATCAGAATACATTTTCTATCCCCTGCTTTTTCTTTAATAATAAAAGCCAATTCACCAAGGGGTTGACTACGCCACTCTCCATTGAATTCAGGAAAACGTAAACGCGGCACCAGAGAGCCTTTCTTCTTATCCTTTGCACTCATCATGTTCACCTTACTCATAGGCTCCCAGCCCCGAAATGTCGCGCCCCTTGGCAAGTTTATGCAGCAGAGGGATAAGGTCTTCCATCAGGGCCAGTTCCTTCTGGGTGCGGGCCTTCCAGCCCAGGCCCAGAGGCGCCAGCAGGTCGCTGAGCTGCTCACCGTCAAAGATCATGCGCTGCATGATGCTGTCCACGAAACCTTGCATAGAAGTCGCCTCAAGACCGTGCCTGGCGGCAATGGCGGCCAGATCTTGCGCAGTTTTCTCGGTTTTAAACTGCTCGTAGCCTTCACGGATAGCGGCCTCACTCATCCCCTTGTCAGTGCTCAACGTCTTGATATAGGCGGCAATATCGTCGCGCTCGTCCACAAATTTGGCATCGGCCTGGATAAGGCCGATGAGTTCGTCGCGGGTCATGGACTGCTTGCCCGGAACAGCCTGGGTATATCCGGCAATGAGCTTCATGATATAATCATAGTCGATCACTGCGGAGGAAAAGAGCACAAACTCAAATTCCAGTTGTTGGATCGCCGCATCAGCAGCGGGGTCGGCCTTGCCATCCTTCTTTTCCTGCTGGGCTTTCAGGCGTTGGGCAGTTTCCAGGTACACCCCCTGCAAGCCCTGCAATTGATCGGGAGGGATGAGCTTTTCTATGGTTTCGGCGTGTTCCGGGGTGAGGTCGGTGTACTGGTCAAGCTGGGTTTTCAGGCGCTTGACCTCTTTGAACAGATTGATGAACTGGCAGCGGGCTTCATCACCCTTCAGATTGTTCACGTCTTCCGGGGCGCACGTCAGGCCCTGGGAGTGCATGAAGGCATCCAGCTGCGTGACTGCGCTTTCCAATTTGGTAATGACGGCAGGGGCGGGATCGACAAGCCAAATCTCTCTCGCTGTGTCGGACTTTTCACCGGAAAACATGGCTATGGCCGCATCAACGGCCTTTTCCTGCTGGCGGAAGTCCAGAATCTTGCCATAGGGCTTGGTGTCGTTCAGTACGCGATTGGTGCGCGAAAATGCCTGAATCAAGCCATGATGCTTGAGGTTTTTGTCCACATACAAGGTGTTGAGAAATTTGGAGTCAAAACCTGTGAGCAGCATATCCACCACAATGGTGACGTCGATCTTTTGCGCGTGAGGCAAGTCCTCATTGGGATATTGCTGATCCTTGATGCGCTTTTGTATGTCCTGATAGTACAGGTCAAATTCATTGATGCTGTGATTGGTGCCGTAGCTGGCATTATAATCGGCAATGATAGCCTTGAGCGCAGTCTTTTTCTCTTCGGGGGCTTCGGCGTTATCCAGCTTTTCCTGAGGCAGGTCTTCCTGAATTTGCTGCACATCTTTGTTGCCTTCCGCGGGCGGGGAAAACACGCAGGCGATGTTCAACGGCTCATAATGGCTGTCCGCCGCCGCGCGCTCTGCCTGAACCTCTTTAAAAAGTTGATAATACTCTATCGCGTGAATGATGCCCGATGTGGCAAACAGCGCATTGAATTTGCGCTGGGCGGTGGAGGCATTGTGTTTGTCCAGTATAGCTTCCACAACAGCACGCTTGAGAAGCGGCTCGCCGGGCTTGGGGATGCTTTTGCCCTCCGGCTTGTAATATTCAACAAGAAAACGCAGCACGTTGCGGTCTTCAATGGCATGGGTGATGGTATAGGCGTGCAGCTCACGCTGAAAAATATCTGCTGTGGTTTTATAGTAACCTTGCTCCCCTGTGATTTGCGTATAGGAAGCGTTTGCTTCAAAGATGGGGGTTCCAGTGAAGCCGAACAATTGGGCGTTTGGGAAAAAGTCTTTGATGGCTTTGTGGTTATCGCCAAACTGAGAACGGTGACATTCGTCAAAAATGAACACCATGCGCTTGTTGCGCAGCGGTTTCAGGCGTTCCTTGTAGTTGCCGGGGTTGCCGGCATCGAGGGCAAGCCCCAGTTTCTGAATGGTGGTGACGATGACCTTGTCGGCGTAATCATCGGAAAGCAGCCGCTGCACCAGCGCAGCCGTGTTGGTGTTGGCCTCAACACAGCCTTCCTGAAAGCGATTGAACTCTTCCCGCGTCTGACGGTCAAGGTCTTTGCGGTCAACCACAAACAGACACTTTTCTATGTCCGGGTTGTCTTTGAGCAGGGTGGACGCCTTAAAGGAAGTCAGCGTTTTGCCGCTGCCTGTGGTGTGCCAGATATAGCCGTTGCCGCAGTTTTGGTGAATGCAGTCCACAATGGCCTGGACGGCATATATTTGATAAGGGCGCATAACCATGAGCTTTTGTTCGCTGGCCACCAGCACCATATAGCGGCTGATCATCTCTGCCAGCGTACATTTGGCCAGAAAATGGTCTGCAAAACGGTCAAGCTGGGTGATTTTTTTGTTGTCGTCTCCGGCAAACTGATAGAGCGGCAAAAAGCGTTCATCCGCATCAAAACTGAAATGGCGGTTGTTATTGTTGGCAAAATACCATGTGTCGCTCATGTTGCTGACAATGAATAATTGCAAAAAACAGAGCAGGGTTTTGCCGTAGCCGTTGCCGGGATCATTTTTGTAGTCAACAATTTGCTGCATTGCCCGGCGCGGGCTGATAGCCAGCGTTTTCAGCTCAATCTGCACTACAGGGACGCCATTAATGAGCAATATGACGTCATAGCGGTGGTAGCTGTAATCTGTATTTATGCGGAGTTGGTTGACAACTTCAAAGGTGTTCTTGCACCAGTCTTTGATATTGACGAGTGTGTAGAAGAGCGGTGTGCCGTCGTCGCGTTCAAAGCTGTTGCGTTCGCGCAAAAGCCGGGCGGCACTGAACACATCTGGGGTAATAATTTGTTCCAGCAGGCGTGAAAATTCGCCGTCTGTCAGGCGTACCCGATTCAGAGCTTCAAATTTCTCCCGGAAGTTGGCCTCCAGCGTGGCACGATCGCGGATGTCCTGACGGTGAACATACTTGAGGTCAGTCAGATTCTTTATCAGCTCTTGTTCGATTTGTTGTTCTGTCATGAGCTGCTTGACCCTATTGGAAGGTTAGGCTGTGTTGTGTAACCCGGCTTTCCCATTCACTGGGTGCCCAGTGGGTGGAGTACGAGTCTTCACCAAGAAGGAAATTGACGTGTCCGGATACTATGCGAAAAAGCTTGTTCGTACAATGTGACCTCCTGGGCCGAACACGTATGCGGATGAGTTTCATGTGAAAGTCGAGGTCGCCCACTTGACCAGCGGCAAATACGCCAAGCTGGCAAAGTGTTCGCCGGATACCGCCTTGCGGGATATTCGGGAGCTGATGGAATACGGCATCTTGCGACAAGGGGAAAGCGGCGTACGGAGTACGAGTTATGAAATGATTCACTTCTTAGAATAGCAGTAATGCAATTTCTGCAATCATATTCAATGCGTCGTTGTATATAATTTATGGAGAACAGGCCTGAAAACTAAATTTATCTGAGCGTTGTTGCCGCCATATTATCTTTGGATTAAAGATAAGAAAGCTGTACTCCACCGTGCCCGCCTACCCCTTGCAGGCCATGGCGTTCTTGGCGATAGTATTCGTCGGGAGGGCTGCTGCCGTGCGTCTTCCCGGCCCTGCCCGCTGTTGACAGTTCCCCGCGCCTATGATTCCCTTCTTCCCGGTGCTCAAAACACCTTCCGTAGACGGCTCCCACCCCGACAGACTGTGGGCTTTCTTGCGCTGTGCCTTTGGCACGGCGTAACTTCCCGTATGCTCTTTCCGGGTGTGGGCGAAATACAAGACCGGCTTGCCGGAAAATAGCCCGCTGCTCTGCGGCAGTTTTGAGCACCCGGAACTTTCTGTTTTTGGAAGTTCCGAATCAAAAAACCGTAGAGGTACTCCATGTCCAGTTCTTCCCCGAGCGCACGCCGCTCACGGCCCCAATTTGTCCCGCCTGATGCGGCGTCTCCGGATCTTTCCTGCTCCCACTTCACGGATCTGGCCGAAAAGCTGCAACAGGCGGCCCAGGCCTTGCTGGCTTTTGCGGCAAAAGAACAGCCGGAACCGGCGCAACGGGACACGGCAGCCGCCGCTTCCCCCAAGGCCGCCGGGCCCGCCGGGGAAGTGCCGCACGAATTGCGCTGCTACCGCGTGCCGTCGTATATGCTGAAATATGAGGAGGAAACGCTTGCCGCGCACAAAGCCGAGGATTTATCCGGCCTGCTCGATAAGGTGCATGACGACCTTTATGTCACGGCCTATCTCATGGAACATTTCGAGGATGGTGAGGATATTGACGGCTTCACCGTTCAACTGATCGGCGACAGGCTGCAAACTTCCGTGCATGTTTTGAGTAAAGTCTGCTCTGTCCTTGCGGATTTCAGACCGGCGGAAGCGCCGTTGACAGCCTGAATCTTGTGAGACAAAGGCCCCGGTTTTCCGGGGCCTTGCAAAGCACAGACGGCCGCGCGTCCGTGCGGTGATTGCACCTTCCATTCGCCGCAATTGTTGCGGAGAATGCCAGCCGTATGCGGCGCGGAAGCCGCGCAAGGCTACGCTCCATTCACAAAACCCGGAGGCCGCACATGGCTGATTTCGTCACCGTGGCCGCGTTCGACGCCGCGCCCGACGCCTATATCATCAAGGGCCTGCTGGAGCAGGCGGGCATTCCGGCGTTTATCAGCAACGAGCATCTTGTGGGCGTGCAGTGGCTGTATTCCAATGCCGTGGGCGGGGTGCAGGTGCAGGTTCCGGCGGAGCACGCGGCGGCCGCCCTGGAAGTGCTGCGCGCCGGGCAGGAGGAAAGCCCGGAACAGGAGCGGGATGCGCCCGTCTGCCCGCGTTGCGGCAACAAGGGTGTGGAAAGCGGGCCCACGGGCCTGCTGGCGGCCCTGTCCCTGTGTCTGGGCATTCCGCTCCTGGCCCGCCGCCGCAATCGCTGCGGGAAGTGCGGGGCCACATGGCGCTGAACGGCGCGTCCGGGCGGGCAGGGCGCGCCTGCGCCGTCTTCCGTCTTGGATTTGCCCGGCCTTTGGTGTAGCGTCCCGCAATGGACAAAAAGAAAATCCTCCTTCTTTCGCTGGGGCATCTCTCCTGCGACGTGAACGGCGGCGCCCTGCCCGCCGTGCTGCCGTTTCTGCGGGCCAGCTACGGCCTGAGCTATCAGGCCACGGGCGGCCTGATGTTCGCTTATTCCTGCCTTTCGTCCATTATCCAGCCCCTGTTCGGCTGGCTCTCGGACCGCTTCTCCAAGCCCTGGTTCATTCCCCTGGGCGTGCTGCTGGCCGGTTGCGGTCTGGCGGCCGTGGGCTTCATGCGGGACTACTGGGCCATTTTCGCGGCCATTACGGTCAGCGGCATCGGCGCGGCGCTCTTCCATCCCGAAGGCGCGCGCTACGCCAATAAGGTGTCCGGCCAGAGCAAGGGCGTGGGCCTGAGCATCTTTTCCATCGGCGGCAACAGCGGCTTTGTGCTGGGGCCGTTGCTGGTCACGGGCTGCGTGGGCTATTTCGGCATGAGCGGCACGGCGGTTTTTGCCTGCCTTGCCGTGTGCATGGCCGCCATTCTGCTCTGGCAGATCGTGCACATGACCGGCCTTGCAACGGGCGCGACCGTTGTGCCCGTCCCGTCCGCGCCCCCGACCGAATCCGTTGCGGGCAAAACTCCGCAGGCCGATGCCGCGCCTGTTGACCCTGTTGTGCCTGTCGCGCCCGTTGCCGGGGGCGCGGACAAGGACTCTGAAATCCTCGGCCGCAACAACTGGCGGGAGTTTTCCAAGCTGACCGTCGCCATTGTGGCCCGCTCCACCCTGTTTGTGGGCTTCAATACCTTTATTCCCCTGTACTGGGTCAGTGCCTTCGGGCAGTCCAAGGCCGCCGGGGCGCTGGCCCTGACTTTTTTCTGCACCTGCGGGGTGATCAGCAACATCATCGGCGGCCTGCTCTCGGACCGCTACGGCTGCATCAGGATCATCCGTCTGGCCTTTGTGCTCATGGCTCCGGTGGTCTTCGCCTTCAGCCTGGCGGGCAATCTTTACGCGGCCTTTGCCCTGCTGCCTTTTCTGGGCTTTGTGCTCTATGCGCCTTTCAGCTCCCTGGTGGTGCTGGGCCAGAAACTGCTGGCCAGGAATATCGGCTTTGCCTCGGGCGTGACCCTGGGCCTGGCTACCAGCATGGGCGGCATGGCCGCGCCCTGCCTGGGCTGGATCGCCGACAATTACGGCCTGGCGCGGGCCATTCAGTGCCTGGGCCTGGTGGCCGTGCTGGGCGCGCTGTTCGCTTTTCTGCTGTCCTCGTCCAAAGAGCCCGACCGGGCGCAAGGAACCGCCGCATGATGTACGCGCAGCACTATGATCTGCCCCTGGTCGGCGGGGTTTCCCTGGTGGAGGAGGACGGCCGCATCCTGGCCCTGGACTTGGTCCGCAAGGACGGCGGTCGTAAATCCGGCCCGCTGGCGGCCAATGCCGCCGATGAGGAAACACCTCTGCTGCGCGAGGCCGGACGCCAGCTCAAAGCCTACCTGGCGGGCAGGCTGCGGAACTTTGATCTGCCTCTGGCCCCCAGGGGCACGCCGTTCCGGCAAAAGGTCTGGGCCGCGCTGACCGCCATTCCTTACGGCGAGACGCGCAGCTACAAGCAGATCGCCGAAGCCGTGGGCTGCCCCAAGGGGTGCCGGGCCGTGGGCATGGCCAACAACCGCAATCCCATCGCCATTGTGATTCCCTGCCACCGGGTCATCGGGGCCGACGGCGCGCTGGTGGGCTATGGCGGCGGCCTGCCCATCAAGGAATGCCTGCTGCGCCTGGAAGGCTGCCTTTAAAGCAGGCTGCCTTCCGTTGCGGGCGGGTTGTATTTGCGGCATATCGCTTTGGCCTTTGGAATGTCCGCAATGACGCCGAAGGGCAATGCGATGACTATCCGCCGCACGCCGTTCGGCGCGCGGCAAAGTTGAAAAAGCGGACAGCGCGGCACGCGCGGGAAGGAGCCGGCCGGATATGGGCAAGGATGCGTTTCCATCCAGTGACAAATTATCGCTGATTCTGGACCATGCGCCGGTGGCGGTATATGTCAGCGCGCTTGACACCTGGGAAATACTCTATGCCAACCGGCTGGCGGCGGAGCTGCTGGGCTGTCGGCCCGGCGGCAAGGCCACCTGCTACGGCCTGATGGGTTTTGAGCGGCCCTGTCCTTTTTGCCGGGTCGGCGAAATGAGCGATACGGAGCCCCATGTGCGGGAGTATGTCCGTGGGGGGCGCGTGTATCAGCTCAGCGGCAAGGTCATTGACTGGGCCGGCATCCCCGCCCATCTGGAATACATCCACGATATTACCGAGAAAAAACGGGCCGAAGAGGCCAGTACGGCCCTGACGCGGGAATTGCGCTCGCTGCTGGACAATATGCCCGGCGGCCTGTGCGTCTACCGTTTCGACGGCGAAAAACTTTTCCCGGTCTTTCACAATCCCGCCTTTTACAGCCTCCTGGGCTACTCGGACGAGCACATCGCCCGCACACAGCGGGAAACCAGCTACCTGAACGTGCATCCCGAAGACGTGGAAGCCCTGAAGGCAAGCATTGCGGCGGCCATTGCGGACGAGGGCGTCGCGCGGCACACGTACCGTGTCTTTCACGACGGGAAAAAAGAGTACATCTGGGTTCAGCTTGAGCTGGCGGCCCGGCGGCAGGCCGACGGCACGTTCCTGCTGTACGGCGTGTACACCGACATAACCGAGCGGCATCAACTGGAGCGTCGGCTCGCCGAGGCGCACGAAAAGACGCAGAACATCATCAACGCCATTCCCGGCGGCATCGCGGTCTACAACGTGACGGACACCATTACGCCGGTCTTCTGCTCCGAAGGCGTGGCCGCGCTTTCGGGCTATACGAAAGAGGAATATCTGGCGCTGCGGGGCAACGACGCCTTTCAGGTTGTGTATGAAGAGGACCGGGAACGGGTGCGGGCGGCTGTGCTCAGCGCGGTGCGCAGCGGCGAACCGGTGGAAATATCCTACCGCATCCTTCACAAGGACGGCCGTCTGGTCTGGCTGCATCTGAACGGCAGGCGCATGGGCGCGCTGACCGGCCCCACGACCTTCTACGCCGTGTTTACCGGCATGTCGGCGGAGACAAAGCTCTATCAAAGCCTGGCCAACGAGGCCGCGGACGGCATTTACGTCATCGGCAGGGAAGACTACAGCCTGCTCTATGTCAATGAGCGGGTCAATCTGTTCATGGACGGGGAAGCCCTGGTTTCGGGCCGGAAATGCCATGCCGTCCTGCACGGCAGGCAGAAACCCTGCGAGTTCTGCAATCTCGACCGCCGCAACGACGGCCGGAAGCGCCAGGACATGGTGATTCCCGGCTCGGACAGAATCTACGCCACAGCCACGCGCGAGACCGACTGGAACGGCATTCCCGCCTATGCCAGGTATGTGACGGATATTACGGAGAAAGTGCGCATCCGCAAGGAAAAGGAGCGGTTGGAGCGCTACTACCAGACCCTGATCCGCCATCTGCCCGGCGGCATTACGGTGCTGGGCTGCGCCGCCGACGGCACCATTGTGCCGGAATTCATCTCGGACGGTTTTGCCGCCATGACCGGCATGACGCTTGAACAGGCCTACGCGCTGTACGGCAGCGACGCCGGCGCGGGCGTGCATCCCGAGGACGTGGACTATGTCCTGGCCCGCATCCGCGGGCAGGTGGAAACGGGCCTGGATTCCTGTGAAACGGTTTACCGGCTGCGCAAGGGCGAACAGGACTACATCTGGGTGAAAAACATTTCCGCCCTGATTCCGGATGAGGACGGCAACGCCCGGATTTACGCCGTGTTCAGCGACGTCACGGAAGACATGAACGAACGGGCCGAGCTGCGCAGCCGCTACAACGACATGCTCATAGAGCATCACAAGGGCTTTGCGCACGGCGAAATCATCACGGGCCACTGCAACATCACCCGCAACTTTATCATTGAAATTACGGACCAGACCAACAGCCGCCTGCTGGAGACATTCGGCACGGCCCGTGAGCCGTTTTTCACGGGTCTGGCCGGGCTGGTCGTGGACGAGAACGAGCGCCGCGCCTTTCTGGAGAGCTTTCTCGCCCCGCCGCTGCTGGCGGCATTTGCGCGCGGCGACCTCAAACATGAGCTGGAGTGCTTTGTCAAATTGCCCGCCGAGACGCAGGGCCGCTATGTCCGGATCGTGGTCAAGCTGGTGGTCTCCCCGGACAGCGGCGATCTCATCGGCGTTCTTTCCGTGCTGGACGTGACCGAGCAGAAGATTTCAGAACAGATCCTGAACCGCCTGGCCCACGCGAGCTATGATTTCCTGGCGGATGTGGACCTGCGGCGCGACAGCTACAAGGTGCTTTCCTTCAACCACCGGGCCAGCGCGTTGCCGCCGTCCGAGGGCGGCTATGCCGCGCAGGCCGCTTACCTTCTCCAGTCTCTGGTGGTGCCCAAGGACAAGGAGATTTGCGCCAGGATGCTCGACCGGGACTACATGTGCCGGCGCCTGGAAAAGGAGGGCTCCTACTCCTTCCACTATTCCCTGACGGATGAGAACGGCGAAATCCTGACCAAAAACATGGTCGTCTTTTCGATCGACAAAAAACTGGGCCGGGTCTGCCTTTCCCGGACGGATATTACGGAATCCGTGCGGGAACAGAAGGCCCTGCTCAACATGCTGGCCTATACCTTTGATCTGGCCGGTTTCCTCAATCTTGCCACCGGAAGTTTCGTCATCCACACCCGGGAAACCGTGCTCCGCAACCTTGCCCCGCATACCACAGAGGATTTTGACCTGGCCCTGGAGAAGTTCATCCGTCATGCCGACACGGAGGAGGGACAGGACGAGGTACGCGGGCAATTGTCCGTGGAGACCATGCTGGCGCGCTTGGCCGAACAGCCCGAAGGTTATGAATTCACCTTCCCCTGCCGCTCCGAAGCCGGACTCCGCCACAAGCAGATCAGCGTTCTCTGGGGCGGGGAAAATCACCAGACCATCTGCCTGGTGCGGGCCGATGTGACCGACGTGCTCAGGGCGGACCAGCAGACCAGGGAGCAGCTGAAAAACGCGCTCGCCCTCGCCCGGGAAGCCAGCCAGGCCAAGACCGACTTCCTTTCCTCCATGAGCCACGACATCCGCACGCCCATGAACGCCATTGTCGGCATGACCGAACTCGCCCTGGCCCGGCGCGACAATCCCGTTCAGATCGACGAGAGCCTTGCCGTCATCAGGACCGCCTCGGAGCACCTTCTCCGCCTGATCAATGATATACTGGACATGAGCCGCATTGAAAGCGGCCATATAGTTCTGGTCAAGGAGCTGTTCAGCCAGCGGGAGGAAGTGGAAAAAATCGTGACCCGGTCCCAGGCCCTGGCCGGGAAAAAGGGGCAGACCTTCAGTCATTCCTTCCAGGTCCGCCATGACAAGTGCATCGGCGATGTTCTGCGCATCCATCAGATTCTCGAAAATCTGATCAGCAATGCCGTCAAGTTCACGCCCGAGGGCGGCCGCGTCTCCTTCGCCGTCACGGAGTTGCCGCAAAAGAACGAGCAGATCGGCTGGTACCGCTTTGTGGTTGCGGATACCGGCATCGGCATCAGTCCGGAGGATATCCCGCATATCTTCGAAGTGTTCTTCAGGGTGGAGAGTGCCCGCGTCGGGCATACGGAAGGCACCGGCCTGGGGCTTTCCATCATCAAAAATATTGTGGACTACAAGGGCGGCACCATCAAAGTGGAAAGCGAGCCGGGCCAGGGCACGCGCTTTACGGTGGACCTGCCCCTGCACCTGGCGGACGCGCCGGACGCCCCGGCCCCGCCGGAGGTCGCGGAGAGCGTCGAAGAGGATGTGGATATTTCCGGCCTGCGCGTGCTGCTGGTGGAGGACAATGAGGTGAACCAGCTGGTGGCGCAACGGATTCTTGAAAGCGAAGGCGTGGCGGTGAGCATCGCCGACAACGGCAAGGCGGGTTGGGAAGCCTTTGAGAGCAGCGCGCCGGATGCCTTTGACGCCGTTTTCATGGATATCCAGATGCCGGTCATGGACGGCTATGAAGCCACCCGCGCCATACGGCGGAGCGGGCATGCCCGCGCGGCGGACATTCCCGTCATCGCCATGACGGCCAATGCTTTTGCCGGGGACGTCCGGCGCTGCCTGAACGCGGGGATGAACGCCCATATCGCCAAGCCCATCGAGCCGGGAAAGCTCTTTGAACTCTTGTGGAGGCACACAAGAGGCCGCGCCTCCTGAGCCGTTTATTTCCAGGTGCCCGTCATGACGAAAAGGCCGTTGCCCGAAAGGGCAACGGCCTTGGTCTGCCCGCGGCAACGGGCCGTCGCAGGGGCACGTTACTGAATCAGGCCCACGGTCTGGGCGATGAGCACGCGCCAGCCGTCGGGCAGGGGCAGTTTGCCGTCCAGGGCCGAAACGCCGGAAGCGTGCACATAGTTGCCCAGCCCGGCGGAGGCACAGTAGAGCCCGGCGTTCTGGTAGAGCGAACCCACGTGCATGCCGGACCAGCGGCCCTCGGGCGCGGCATAGAGCAGCACCAGCGAGCCGCCGCCCGCCGCGTCGCGGTAATCGCCGCTCAGTTCCCGGATCAGGGCGTGTTGGGCCGCGTCATAGCGCCAGACGCCGTTTTCCCGCACCACGTAGATCGTCACTTCCTGGCGGTTCATGGCCGAAGGCGCGGTGCGGCGGCCGTCGGGCCGGTTCACGCCCCAGGTGGCCCAGAGCAGGTTGCTCAGTTCCTGGGCGGACAGGGGCGCGCCGGTATAGCCGCTTTTGCTGGAATGACGTTCGGCCAGGGCTTGCATCAGGGGCATGCCGCCCTTTTTGTCCGGCGCGGGCAAATCCATGCGCGCGCCGTCGGCGGAAACCGCCCGTGCCGGACCGGCCGGGCTCAGGCTGAGCGCCAGTACGGCCAGACCCGTACTCAGGGACATCAGAATGTTGCGGATGCTCATTGTTGTCTCACTCTTGGGAAACGCCGCCTAATGGTCCTTTTGCTCTTTTCCCGCGCCGGGCTGGCCCTGTGCGCGATGTTTGCCTTTCGGCAAAGAACAAACATTTTCATCAGTCAGCGCATCCCTTAGTTTGTCGGATGGTTTCATCAATCAGGCGCGCAGGGCGCGGCCCAGGCCGTCCGCCGCCAGAACGGCGTCGGTCAGTTCCTCCGGCGTGACGTCGCCGATCATGTTGTGGATGCTTTCGCCCGGCGCGCAGGCCTTCGCGGCGGCCACGGCCACCCGCGCGGGGTCGGTGACGCCCATTTCCGCCAGGGTCACGGGCAGGCCCACATTCAGACAGAAGTCCTGCACCTGGCGCAGTTCCGCGCCGGGCGCGTTTTCCAGCAACAGTTGCACGATGGTGCCGAAGGCCACCACGCTGCCGTGGGCCGCAGTGCATTCTTCCAGGGCGGTGAAGCCGTTGTACACGGAGTGGGCCACGCACAGGCCGCCGTTGTCCGCGCCCACGCCCGAGAGGTAGATATTGGCCTCAATGATCGCCTCCACATCCGGGGTGAGCAGATGCCGCTCCACGGCGGCCTTGGCCCGTGCGCCGTTTTCCAAAAGGGTTTCGTAACAGAGGCGGCAGAGAGCCAGGGCCGAGCGGGTGATGCCGCCGTTTTCCAGGCTGGGGGCTTTGGCCCTGGCGCACATCCGGGCTTCGAAATAGGTGCCCAGGGCGTCGCCCATGCCCGCCACCAGGAATTTGACCGGCGCGTTGGCGATGACCGTTGAATCCACCAGAACCACGTCGGGATTTTTCGGATAGAAAAGGTATTTGCTGAACGAGCCGTCGTCCTTGTAGATGACCGAAAGCCCGGTGCAGGGCGCGTCCGTGGCGCTGACTGTGGGAATGACCAGCACGGGCAGGCCTTCATAATAGGCCGTGGCCTTGGCCGTGTCGATGGCCGAGCCGCCGCCCACGCCGGCCACGCAGTCAATGCCGTGAGCGCGCACGATGTCGCGCATGCGTTGAATTTCGCCCTCGGAGCTGTGTCCGCCGAAAATCTCGAAGCGGATGGCGGCCTCCTTGCCGGCAAAACTTTGCTCCAGGTGGGCGCGGCAGGCCTTTTCACCGCTGCGGCTGCAGATGAAGAGGAAGGATGTACCCAGATTTTTGGTTTCGCCATACGTGGAAAGCAGGGCGTCCTTGCCCTGGATATATTTTGCGGGTGCCCGCATCAGTTTCAACATTGGTATTCTCCTGTGTTCTTCTTGGGAAATAAAAAGCACGCGGCGCGCCCAGGGGGCTTGTCGCGTGCTTTCATTGTGTATGCCGGCGGAGGGAACTGTCAAGAAAGAAGGACCGGCTCAGTTGGCGGGGAGACGGTCGTCGGCGCGGATGTTTTTACCCGTGCGGGCTTCAATCCAGTTTTTGATCTCTCTGTGCGCGGTTTTGCGCTGGGCCCGTTTCTGGCGCAGCATGGCCGTATCCGCCTGGACCATGACTCTGGCCAGGGCCATCTCCGGGTTTTCGCTGCAGGCCAGGCCAAAGGCCGCCAGAATCGGCATCCGGCCGGGATGCTGGTTGCGTTCGGCAAAACAGGCTTCGATCTTGCGCAGCAGCTCCCTGCCCTTGTCCGGCGCGCAGCCCGGCAGCAGAACCACGAATTCGTCCCCGCCCATGCGCGCCACGCAGTCCGTAAGCCGCAGGGGCTTGCGCAGCAGCGTGGCGGCCTCGGCCAGCAACTCGTCTCCGGCCGCGTGGCCCAGGTTGTCGTTGACCATTTTCAGGCCGGTGATGTCGCAGGAGATCACGCAGACCGGGCGGATGTTGTTTTTTTCGATGCGTTCGGCCTCCAGGTTGCAGTAGGCCCGGCTGCGCAGGCCGGTGAGCGCGTCGTTTTTGACCAGTTCCTCCAGCCTGTCCCGTTCGGTCTGGGCCGTGGTGATGTTGGTGACGATGTTCACCAGATGGTGCGCCCGACCGTTTTCATCCCTCCGGGTCACGCAGCCGCGTCCGAAAAGCCAGGCCCAGCCGCCGTCGGCGCGCCGCATGCGGTAGGTGCATTCAAAGGAATCGCCGTAGCGCGGCGACTGGACGATAGCCAGTTGCGTGCCCACGATTTTGTCATAGTCGTCGGGGTGGATTTTGTCTTTCCAGGCATCCACATGCGCGGGAAACTGCTCCGGCTCATAGCCGAGCATGGCCAGGCAGCGGGGGCTGTAATAGACGGCGTCGGTGCGCAGATCCCAGTCCCACAGGCCGTCGCCCACCGTGTCCAGGGCGTAGTGCAGCCGCTCGTCGTCGGGTGAGCGGAGGCCGGGACGGAGGCTTTCCTCGCGTTGCAGCGTGCCGGCCAGCAGGGTGGCACGGCCCGTGTGGTCGCGCTCCAGCACGGAACCGCGCACCAGCATGCGCGCGTACTGGCCGTTGTTCAGCCGGACCCTGATGATGTCGTCAATGGATTCGCCCAGAAGTTTCTGTTCGATGAACAGCCGGTAGCGGCGGAGCAGGTTTTTGCGGTCGGCCGGGTGGATGTTTGTGGTGCGGTTGTCGTAGCTGACGGCGTAGGTTCCGGATGCGGCCTCGCCCAGCAGGGCCGCGCAGATGCTGTCCCGCCAGACGTTTCTGCTCGGAATGGAATATATCCAAATGCCCACTTCGGGCAGGCCGCTTTGCCGGGCTTTGGCCTCCACGGCGGGATCGCCGGCCAGAGCCGGAGTGACCGTGAAACGGCCCATGATTTTGGTTGCCCGGCCCTTTTCGTTGCGGGCCAGCACCAGCAGGTGTTCCTGAATCCACAGGTTGTTGAAGGGGTAGTCGCACTCCAGGCAGGAACCGGCCGTGCCGCTGAGCACGCCCTCGCGCAGCTCGTTGAGCCTGGGCAGGGCGTGGGGCGGAATGCAGCCGAGAAAATCCGCCATGCGCGTGGGCGGTTCGGGCAGGCGCAAACGGCTGCATGCGCCCAGGCTCAGAAAAAGCGCGTCGGAAACGATGTCCCATTCCCACAGCGGCTCGCTGGAGGTAAGCGGGATAAGACAATGTGCCGGATGCGTGGACATGGGAAGGCCTTTGCTGTGGTTGTGGCGTTCCTCCGGCGGGCCGCCGCCTCCGGATGTCATTGTTGCATTGCGGCAGGGCCGCAACAAAAACAGAGACGCGTCAACCCGCCTTTTTCCCGTCGGATTTTTTATGCTGTGTGTATCTATATACCGATATAGGACTTTAATCCTTTATGCAAGCCGGGAAGTTCATGTTTTAATGGCAGGATGGAAACGGAACAGGCCAAGCAGATTATGGGCCGCATTGTGGCCGCTCTTCGCGAAGAGAGACTCATGAGCCGTTATGCCCTGGCCAAGCGGGCCGGGGTGGACTGCTCATGGCTGCGCCGTTTCGAACAGGGCCGCTCGGGCGTGCGGGTGGAGACTCTGATCGCCATTGCCCAGGGCCTGCAAATGCCGGCCGCGCGGATTGTGGATATGATCGAAATCGCCCTCTGCGAAGCCGCCGTTTACCCCGGACCGTGCGCCAAGTCCCACGCCGAACCCCTTTCCAAACAGGAGCGGCAAAACTGCTTCGGGTTCCCGAGGCGTAAGGATGCGGACCTGTACTGAGCGGGCGCGTCCGGCTCGGCCAGGCTTGTTCCAACGCTGAAAGCGTCCCGTCCGCTCCGCCCTGCCGTCTTGTCTGTCAGCTGTTCCCGGCCAGCTGCGGCCGCCCTGCGGCTCTTTCAGATGCGCCGCCGCGCGCACGTTGCCTTTTTCCTCTTGAGCGGATTAATGTTGAGAATTGACATTCTCAATGTTGGCGCTGCCCTCAGCCTATCGTTGCTGTCTTGACCCGTAATGCCCGCTTTGCTCGCGAACGGCTAAAGGTGCCTTGGCTTCAGGCGCGGGCGTCCGCTTTCGCGGCCGACGAAGCAAAGTTACTTTGCTCATTGCCTATGGTGTTCCGCGTTGTCGTGTTGCGGGCGTTTTTCGCCTGCCGGATATCCGTATAAATATACGGATATTTTGTCAAGGGCCGCGCTATGGTTCGCGCATGGAAAAAATACCCACATTGCAGTGGGCCGTGGCCGCGGTGATCCACCGGCTGCGGCGCAAGGCCGGGCTTTCCCAGGGGCAGTTGGCGGGCCTGGCGGGGCTTTCCGAAGATTATATCTCCGGCATGGAGCGCGGCATCCAGTGCGGTTCGCTGACCGCCATGCTGCATATCGCGGCGGCCCTGCGCATGGAAACGGCGGAGCTGGTCCGGCTGATCGAGGCCGAGATGCGCGCCGGTCCCTGTCCGCCGGAACGCGGGGCGGGCAAGCCGCCCAAGCGGGAAGGAGACTAGGCGGCACGCTGAGTTTCGCGGCCGTTGCGGCGGCTCAGGCGCCGGGCGTCGGGCATTCCGGTTCAGCGCAGGAAAGAGGTGACGGAACGCCGGGAAAAACGTAAGATCAGAACCATTGATACCACGGGCCGGAACCGGCCGTCATATTCCGGATGCGCCTCGCATCCGGCGCATGGCGCGGCCTCCGCCCTTGAAAATACGCCTGACGAGTGCCTGATGGTCTGATCGGCTCCCTTTCCCCCAACCGCAAGGAGATATGCGTCATGTCCCTCAACCCCGGAATCGCCTCCAGCTTCAACGAAACCAAAACACGCAGCCACACGCTGTCGCCGCAGAGCGGCATGTGCTCCTTCTGCACCGCCGACTGCCCCGGCACCTGCGAGATCGGCCTGTCCGCCGTGCTGGGCGCGCAGAGCGTCTACCCCACCACCACGGGCAACAACCAGATCGCCTCGGAGAAGGATTATCCGCTGGATTGCTCCCACTTCAACATCAACGGCCGCGTCTTCGGGGCTCAGGGCGTCCCGGCCGGAACGGACCAGGCGGCCATCTTCAACGTCAGGCTTGAACGCACGCTGGGCAGGCGGCATCCGGTCAAGATCGCCCTGCCCGTGATCCTGCCCGCCCTGCTGAAAATGAACTGGCAGGATTATTTCGCCGGGGCCGCCATGGCCGGGGTCTGCTGCGTCATCGGCGAAGGCTCGCCCTCCAAGGACCCCGCGCTGCAAATGCGGAACGGAAAAATTGCGGAATTTCCCTATCTGAACGAAATAATGGACGCCTTCCGCCGCTATTACCGGGGCTACGGGCAGATCGTGCCGCAGGCCAATTTTGAGGAGGACGGCCAGGGGTTGCCGGAATACGCGGTCAGCCGATGCGGGGCCGAGGCCATTGAATTCAAGTTCGGCCAGTCCGCCAAAGGCACCCAGCCCGTGACCCGGCTCAAGGATTATGACGCCGCGCTCAAGAAAAAAACGGCCGGGGCCCTGGTCCATCCGGATCCGGAGGATCCCGCGGTCCGGGCCTCGGCGGAACGGGGCGAAGCGCCCAACTTCTATGTTTACGGCCGTCTGCCCATGTGGGACGAGGAGTACCTGATCCCCCGCATCGGCATGCTGCGGGACATGGGCCTGAAAAACGTCTATTTCAAGATGACCGGCTTTGACCCCGTGGACATCGAGCGGGTGCTGCGTATTGCCGCGTCGGCCGAAGTGGATGTGGTCACCTTTGACGGCGCGGGCGGCGGCTCGGGCTACAGCCCCTGTAAAATGATGAACGAGTGGGGCCTGCCCACCGTGCCGCTGGAAAGCGCTGTCTGCGGCATTGTCCGCCGCCTGATCCGGGAAGGCCTGGAGCTGCCCTCCATGGTCATCACCGGCGGCTTCGCCACTGAGGACCAGGTCTTCAAGGCCCTGGCTCTGGGCGCGCCCTGCTTTCAGGCCGTGGGCCTTTGCCGGGCCGCCATGGCCGCTGCCAACAGCGCCAAAAAGGTGGGCGAACTGATCGAAGCGGGCAACATTCCCGCCTATCTCCAAAAATACGGCGACAGCAAGGAAACGTTGTTCGCGGATCTGCCGGATCTCAGGCATCTCTACGGCAAGGAGGCGGAGAGCTTCCCGGCCGGGGCCATCGGCGTGTTCTCCTATCTCAACCGCATCGCCATGGGTCTGCGCCACTTCGCGGCCCTGAACCGCAAATTTGACGTAAGTCTGCTGGGCCCGGACGATCTGATTCCGCTGACCCCGGAGGCCGCGGAACTGCTGGCCGGAAGATAGGCGGGCAGTCCGATAGCATGAAGCACTCCGCCCCGGCCTTCCGTGACCGTGGCGGAAGGCCGGGGCGGAGATGCAAAATCCGCTCGGGCTTGAACGGACGGGCGGCGCGTTCCCACGGACGGTCCCGCCGGGAGTGAAATTGCTCTGACTGCGCGCCTTCGCCGCCTCTTTGCGCCTGAGGCAAAATGTGCTAGTATATTCCCTCCGTTCCGGAAGGGGCCAAGGATGCGCCGGGTGCGCTCCGCCTTTGCCGGAACGGCAGCGTCACGGCGGAGGCATTATGGCTGACGGCCCCATCATAAGTATCGAGCACCTGGAAAAGCGCTTTTCCGGTAAAAATGCCGACGTGTTCGCCCTGCGCGGCATTGACCTTGCCATCGGCCGGGGAGACATTTTCGGCATCATCGGCAAGAGCGGCGCGGGCAAGTCCACGCTGGTGCGTTGCATCAACATGCTGGAACGCCCCACGGCCGGAAGCGTCTTTTTTGAAGGCAGGGATCTCTGCCGTCTGCCCGAGGCCGCGCTGCGCAAGGCGCGGCGTTCCATGGGCATGATTTTTCAGCAGTTCAACCTGCTCATGCAGCGTACGGCCCTGCAGAACGTCTGTTTTCCGCTGGAGCTGACGGGCGCGCCCAGGGACGAGACCCGCAAGCGGGCCGAAGAGCTGCTGGATATGGTGGGTCTGGCCAACCGCATGGATTCTTACCCCTCCCAGCTTTCCGGCGGCCAGAAGCAGCGTGTGGCCATTGCCCGCGCCCTGGCCACCAAACCGCGCGTGCTGCTCTGCGACGAAGCCACCTCCGCGCTGGACCCGGCCACCACGGATTCCATTCTCGCGCTCATCAAGGACATCAACGTCCAGCTCGGCATCACGGCGGTGGTCATCACCCACGAGATGAGCGTCATCGAAAAGATCTGCAGCCATGTGGCCATCATCAGCAAGGGCGTCATTGTCGAGCAGGGTCTGGTGGAGGACGTCTTTTTCCACCCCCGGACCGAAGCGGCCCGCCGCCTGGTCCTGCCCGAGGCCCTCCGCAAGCTGCCGCAGCCCAATCTGTACCGGCTCATCTTCAACGGCCGCTCTTCCTTCGAGCCCGTCATCGCCAACATGGTGCTGGAATGCGGCTGTCCGGTGAACATCATGTATGCCGACACCCGCGACATCAACGGCGTGGCCTTCGGCCAGATGGTCCTGCAACTGCCCGAGAGGGAGGAATCCCGCGCGCGGATCATGGCCTTTGCCGAGGCGCATTCCATCATGCTGGAGGAAATGAAACATGTTTGACCAGCAGACCGTTGAAATGCTGCTTGTGGGCGTATGGGACACGCTCTACATGACCGTGGTGGCGACATTTTTTTCCTATGTCTTCGGCATGGTCATGGGCGTGGTGCTGGTCATCTGCCGCAAGGACGGCATCCGGCCCAACGCGCTTGTCTACAACGTGCTGGACGTGGTGGTGAACCTCACGCGTTCCTTCCCCTTCCTGATTCTGATGATCGCGGTCATCCCCTTCACCCGCTTTCTGGTAGGCACCACCATCGGCAACAACGCCACCGTGGTGCCGCTGGTGCTGGCCGCCGCGCCCTTTGTGGCCCGCCTGGTGGAATCCTCCCTGCTGGAGGTGGACAACGGCGTGGTGGAGGCTGCCCAGAGCATGGGGGCCGGCACCTGGCAGATCATCGTCAAAGTGCTGCTGCCCGAGGCGCGGCCCTCGCTGCTCAACGGCAGCGCCGTATCCGCCATCACCATTCTCGGCTACTCGGCCATGTCCGGGGCCGTGGGCGGCGGCGGACTGGGCAAGCTCGCCATCATGTACGGCTACAACCGCTATCAGACCGACATCATGGTCATTACGGTGGTTTTGCTGATCATCATCGTGCAGGCCTTCCAGTCTTTCGGCAACTGGGCCACGCGTCGCAGCGACAAACGCGGCTCGTAGCCCGGCTCCAACCTTTTACACAAGGACAAAACCCATGAAAAAACTGCTTCTGGCTTTTGCCGCCCTGTTGGGCACGGCTTCCCTGGTCTGCACCGCTCAGGCCGCGGGTACGATCACCGTGGGCGCGTCCCCCACGCCCCATGCCGAAATCCTTGCCGAGGCCGCCAAACTGCTCAAACCGCAGGGCTACGTCCTCAAGATCGTGGAATATTCCGACTATGTGCAGCCCAATGTGGCCCTGGACAGCAAGGAGCTGGACGCCAACTATTTCCAGCACAAACCCTACCTGGACGACTTCAACGCCCAGAAAGGCACCAAGCTCGGCTCTATGGGCTCGGTGCACTATGAACCCTTCGGCATCTACGCGGGCAAGACCAAGAGCCTCAAGGACCTGAAGGACGGCGCGCTGGTGGCCGTGCCTAACGACGCCACCAACGAGGGCCGCGCGCTGCTGCTCCTGCAGGACGAGGGCCTTATCAAGCTGAAGAAGGATGCCGGTCTGGCCGCCACCCGCCGCGACATCGTGGAGAATCCCAAAAAGCTCAAGATTGAGGAAATCGAGGCCGCCCAGCTGGTGCGCGCCCTGCCCGACGTGGACATTGCCATCATCAACGGCAACTACGCCATTCTCGGCGGCCTGAAAGTGGCCGACGCCCTGGCCGTGGAAGCCGCCGACTCCGTGGCCGCCGCCACCTACGCCAATATTCTGGCCGTGCGCGAGGGCGATGAAAAGCGTCCTGAACTCCGAGCCCTGTATGAGGTTCTGATCAGCCCGGAAATGGCCGCCTTTATGAAAAAGAAGTATGCGGGCGCGGTGCTGCCCTCCGTGAAGTAGGCTTTTCCCGCTGGTTTTAGAGCGTTTTGATATTGAAAATATCTCAACGCGCGGTGCGGATTTTCCGTGAAAATCCGCACCGCGAAATTATCACAAGGCGAATTTACTTCGCCGTTAAGCGCTGATTTCAAGCGCAAACTGCTCTGAGGAGGCGCTTGTTTCCGGCTGGATACAAAAAGCGGCCCATGACGTTTAGTCATGGGCCGCTTTTTGTATCTTCGCGCTGCCGGGTTGTAGAGAGGGCCCGGCGCTCGGAAACGGGAAGCGTTTTCGCGGATTTGTCATCTCGGCGGTAATGGGGTACCAATGAACCATGGACAGAGCAGCAATGCTCTGTCCCCTATATAAAATATAAGGGCGCTGCCCGAACAGGAGATATTATCATGGCTGAAAAAAATGAAGAAAGCATGGATACGTTGCGGAATGAACTGAACACCCTGCGCGACCAGATGGAAACGCTGGTGAAATCTCTCGGCGAAAAAGGCGGCGAGGCCTCTTCGGACATGGTCGCCAAGCTGGAGCGGGAACTGGAACACTACCGGAAAATGGCGGCCGATAAAGTGCACAAGGCTTACGAGGCCGGGAGCGCCGGCATCGAGCAGGTGGGCGAACAGGTGCGCCGGAATCCCGTGACAAGCCTGCTCGTGGCCTTTGGCGCGGGCTGCGCGCTTTCCTGGTTGTTCCGCCAGTACAGGTAAGAGCCCGCGTGAAGGGTCTGGCTGAACTCATCATCAGTTTCTTTGACCTGCTTGAGGCCGAAGGGCAGCTCCTGCGGCATAACGCTCTGCGCACATTGCGCACGGCAATGCTGCTGGGTTTGGGGCTGCTCTTCGGCGCGGCGGCCTTGGCTTTTTTTGTGGCGGCGCTGTATAAGGCCCTCTCGATCGTGCTGCATCCGGCCTGGGTGCTGTGCATCATCGGGCTGGTCTGCGCGGGCATCGCCGGAGGCTTGTTATGGATGTCGCTCCCAAAGAAAAGACATACACAGTAGGCGAGGCCAAAGAGCGTTTACGCCGGGTTTCGGCCCGGTTCGATCCTTTTGCCGTTGTCAGGCGAAAGCCCCTGCACGTTGCGGGCGCGGCCTTTCTGGCCGGACTGGCTTGGGGGGCGTTGCGCCGTGGCGGCACGCCCGCGCCGGTGAGCCTGTTGCCCTTGGCCGCGCAGATCGTGAGCTTGGGGATGCGCTGGGGCCTGCGGCCAAAGGATGCTGCACATTAATGTGTAAGACTTAGACAAATGAGAGCGAGCCGCCCCTTCCAGGGTGGCTCGTTTTTTAGGCAAAACGATAAAGTGTTATGATAAAATCGTTGGAGTAAGTTGGGAGGGTGCTCGTTAGCTGCGGGTGGTAAAAATTAAAGAGGGCAATATGAAGGGAATATTTTTTATATTTTTATTAGCTATTATGCTTTCAGCTTGTGATATATCTCCAGGAATTGCATATCGTGAGAAATATACGCCAGAATTTGTAAATAATTCCGAAGAAAATATGGACGTGTATCTTGTCTTTCAAGAGATTCGCGACAATGGGTATCTTGCTGTTTACCATGAAAAATTGGCCCCAGGCAGCTCTATCCCCGTTTGGCTTAATAATTATGACGGCATCGGCTATGTATTGGGTTCTTATGAATTTCGTATAAAAGAAAGCCTGGTGACCAGAGATGGGCAGTGTATAGAGGCAATTCGGAAATACAGGGCAAAAGGTGATCCTAATAACAGCTACTTTGATACGCAAGAAAATCTGGATATGTTTTTGGCTTCATGCCCTGTGCTTTTTAAATTTTCTGAAAAAGATGTATATGATATTTGGAATGGACTTCCCCGGCAGGGTGGCTCATGCATCCTCCTCAGCGCGGACAAGAAACTAAGAGCCGTTAATATCGATGAATTCAATATTGAAAGTAAGCGTAATCTAAATCCGAATTCCAACGTTAGGTTGTGTGCTGACCCAACTGTGCGATATCCGCAGCCTCTATATTAGCAGCGTTTGTTCTCAGCTGTGATGTTTTGGCGTTCGATTCCACTCTACTTTTGATGATCGGAGATTTTGGCGTGTTCAGGGCTAATGATAGAACTTGGGAAGTCGTCAAAAGAGTTTAAAATAATTATTATGCTGTATTTTTGCCGCATCTAATTTTCTTCAAGGTTTGGCGATGAAAAATGAACCGAAAGCTCTTCTAAGCTCTATTATCAGCTCTGATGCCGATAAAAGCAAAGAATTTGCGCAGCGTCGTCGTGCTTATAATAACATTCTAGACATAAAAAGCGTTATAAAAATGGCTGAAATGTTTTTATCGAGTCAGCTAATATGATGTTATGAGTATTTCTTCTGTTTTTTTCCTTCCATTTTTGATCCCTGATATTGAAGCATATCTGTTAAGAATATGAATATTAAATTCCTTTGAATACAAGCAAACAATTGAAGGATGGTGTGCATTTGATATCGCAACAAAAGCCCCTGCTTTTTTTGCTTTTATTGCAGAGCAGTGAAGCCTTTCTTGATCAGACCATGAAAATAATTTTTTATTGTATTCTATAAAGCCATTGTTATTGTGCTGCACTGTGTATGGTGGATCATAATAAATAAAATCACCCTCTTCAATCATATCGTCAATATTGTTAAAATCTCCGCATTTGAGAGTGCTTTTTTCTAGAGATAATGCTGTGTTGTAAAAATTGTCAGATGCAAGTATTATGTTCATTTTTGTACCAATTGGGACATTAAACTGACCGGCTCTATTAACACGATATAGACCATTCCAGCATGACCGATTTAAATAGATAAATTGTGCAGCGCGATCAATGGCGTCTGGGTAAATCTGTTTTCGTATGTGGTAATAATATTCGGTGCTGTGTAGATTATGATGCTCTGTTAATCTATTAAATACGAGAGCTGGATGTTCTTTGATTTGTATATATGTATTAATTAAATCGCAATTCAAGTCAGAGAGAATAGATCTTTCTGGATGGAGATGGAAAAAAACTGCACCACTCCCCAAAAAGGGTTCATAATAAGTTTTAAACCGTTGTGGGAATAAAGAAGCATACTGCCTCATGAGCCAGCGTTTTCCCCCAGCCCATGTCAAAAAAGGGAGTTGTGCTGGCATTATCTACGGTCACTATTATATTGTTGTGTCGGGGAAAAACCAACACGCTCATAATTTTGTTCCAAGACTTCTACAAACTCATCTAAGAAATCAAAGTCATCAACGCTATAACTTCGATCCGGGGAGGGGTGGGCATGATTTCTTCTTAATTGGTTGACCCGAATCATCCATGCGGTTTGATCCTTCTTATTATTGCTCTTGCGAGGAATAGCAAAAACATCCTGAAAATATTTCCAATTATTTTTGCTTGTCACAATTTCAATAACATCACTAAAGTCAAAAAAGACCTCTATTGGATAGTCTTTCCCTTCTTTTATACTCTGAGTCTGTTTTTCAACAGCCTTAGTATATGTTTTTGTATCTACAGAAAGCATAAGATATTTTTCATTATTCTGGTATACAGCTTTGAGCTTTTTGAATATATACTCTGCAACTGATGACTGGATAAATTTCACCTGACTATCTGCATTAGCTACCTTTTCATATGATTGAGCTTCGTTCCAGTTGGTAAATCCTTCAGGCGAAAAGTTATGATAGACAGAATTTATGATTTTACAGAGTTGCCAGTAGTATTGTTTAGGGCCAGACGCCCCATAGGGAACTTTGAATTTCGAAGAAAATTGTTCATCTGATGCACTTGCAACAAAACAAAGTACAGGATCCATATATTCATAAATCTTATCTATAAATTGATTTGTATTTAGCTTGCACGGGTATTTATTTAGCCCGCAATGCTTAGCTAGAGCTGATGCTAAGAGTAAGTAGCCAAATATTCCCGCATTTGTGCATAAATATCCTGTTCTCCCCATTTCCCATCTAGCGGGATTAGCGCCTACAATCTCCCCAAAGAAATCCTCAAGGAACGAATGAGCATTATTTAATGTCTCAACATCATCAGAACCTGAAAGGACGCCAGGAGCATACGTTTTATTCTGGTCTGTTGCGCGGCCTAACAGGCCGGAATCTTTAAGGCCATTTTTTATCCAAGGAATCGTCAGACTATTCTTGTCTGATGCCTTTATCCCTTGTGCTATAAATCTATCATAAAAAAAACCACCAATCTCAGTGTTTATATTTTTTATTAAACGAGCACAAATTGCCCCAATTCGTTCATTAGGCTTTGAAGCTCCCCACTTCAGGTCTCCTTCAAGGTCATCTAATAACGTTCGGGAGACAGATTTTTGTTCATGGTTAATTGTGACAAACAGCTCAGCCTCTTTTTCTTTTGGCAAGCGTTCAAAGGCCAAAACAAAAATATTTTGCTTCCTCTCTTCCGGTGGCAAATTTGCAAAACCATAAAGCCGATGCTGCCCATCAATGATCCAAGCCGTTTTGTACTTTGGGGGTAAATTTAGTAAGCCATACTCTATGGCACCATCGTCCCCTTTGCTGATTTTTTTGAATTCAAGATTGTGCGAAAAATTGATCAATATATTGGTAGGAAAGTAGCCACCATTTCTTATAAAATTCTCTATTTCTTTAATTCTTTCTTTTTTTACTAGCCGTTGGTATGCGGGGATGCCCCGTGGATCATCAAGAGCCCTATGGTTCACAAAAGCAATTTTAAGCAAATGATCTGGTGTCGTGACAAAGCTATAGAAAAATCTCCCACCTAAACGCCCCTTAATTGCGGGTATAGATCTATTCCTTAGATTCGGGATATCTTCACCACAACAATATTCAGCTAGAAATTGATACCGTGCTGCGACTCCCAAATGAATCACGATTTGATTGAGGTATTCATATTCTTTCTCTGTAATAACCTTGATTTTTAACTCATTTGCTTTTGTAACGTCTGCCTTTGACCAAATAATATTTGATGTAAAAAAAATCCAAATAATTTTGTGATTAAACTCTTCTTCATAAAACTTCTTTATAGAATTAACAAGTCGACGTTTAATATTTGATAGCGTAACTAAATCATCAAGGAGTGATATACGTGTTAACTTTTCGCAACTTTTACATTCTGCGACTATTATCGTGTCATCATCTTTTGCAAATACATTGATATGTTTTGAAGCAATTTCGCCTTCTGCGGTTTTGAAAAATATTTCAAATTCATTTCCTTTATTGAGCTCTGAAAAACCCATTTTATACAATAAGCACCACAACTTGTTTTCAACAATCTCAGAAAATGGTTTGTCAAACCTAATTTGTGTACCTTTCTTCAATTTTTTTACGATTGTCCATCCGTGATCGAGATAGTCATTAACTTTAGATGAAGAGATGGTTTTAGTAAGCGAAGCACGGCGACGCTGCGTAAATTCTTTGCTTTTATCGGCATCAGAGCTGATAATAGAGCTTAGAAGAGCTTTCGGTTCATTCTTCATCGTCTAACCTTGAAGAAAATTAGATGTGGCAAAAAATATAGCATGATGATTATTTTAAACTCTTTTGACGACTTCCTCAACCCTGAACACGCAAAAACCCCCCGACCATCTTTCGATGATCGGGGGGGTTAAGATATCTGGTGGAGCTGGACAGAATTGAACTGACGGCCTCTTGAATGCCATTCAAGCGCTCTCCCAACTGAGCTACAGCCCCACGGCAGAAGGCATACTGCCCAAAAGAGCGGCGTCTGTCAATATTTTTTATACGTTTTTTTCAGGGCCGCGCGGGCCGGAGTTTTCGGGGTCCGCAATCCGGCCATATTCGGCCATATTCGGGCTATCCGGCTCAACGCCGGGTTTCTCCCGCCAGTTCACCCAGCACCTCGCCCACCCGGGACAGGGCGTCAGCCAGCACAGCGTCCGCCACCGCGTAGGACAGGCGGATGCAGTTGTCGTCGCCGAAGGCCGCGCCCGGCACCAAGGCCACATGGGCCTTGTCCAGCAGGTACGTGCAGAGCTCCGTGGAATTACGCACCTGGTCGCCGTAGCACTGGTGCACGTCCACAAAGAGATAGAAGGCCCCGTCCGGCTTGGGACAGACAGCCCACGGCCAAGCCTTGATGATTTCCAGGGCCAGATCGCGCCGCTGCAGGAAGGCCGCGCGCATTTCGTCCACGCACTCCACCGGGCCTTCCAGGGCGGCCAGGGCGGCCTTCTGGGACACGGAACAGATGCTGGAGGTGCTGTGTCCCTGCATGGAGGAGATTTTTTTAACCAAGTCCGGGTGCGCGGCCAGAAAACCCACGCGCCAGCCGGTCATGGCATAGCTTTTGGACAGGCCGTTGAGCACGGCCACCAGTTCGGGGCAGTGCTCGAACCAGGTGATGGCGCTGGTCATCTGCGCGGGCGGGAAGACCAGTTGGTCGTAAATTTCGTCCGACAGCACAAAAATGTTCCGCGCCAGAGCCCAGCGCATGATCTGCATGAACTCGCGGTCGGAATAGACCGCGCCGGTGGGATTGCTGGGCGAGTTGAGGATCAGCAGCCGGGTCTTGTCCGTGGTCTTTTCCTCAAGCATGAGGGGCGTGACCTTGAAATTGCGTTCCGGCCCGGCATGCACGGTCACGGGCACGCCGCCCGCCAGTTCCACCATGTCGGGATAGCTCAGCCAGTAGGGCGCGGGAATCAGCACCTCGTCGCCGGGGTTGATGGTGGCCTGCATGAAATTGTAGAGGCAGTGCTTGCCGCCCGCGCCGATGATAATGGATTCCATGGGCACGGGCGTGCCGTAGTTCCGTTCAAAGTAGCGGCCCGCGGCCTTGCGCAGATCGGGAATGCCGGGCACGGCGGTGTAGCGGCAGAAATTGGCGTCAATGGCGGCCTTGGCCGCGTCGCAGATATGCCTGGGCGTGGGGAAATCCGGTTCGCCCACGGCCAGGCTGGTCACGTCCACGCCCTGCGCCTTGAGCTCCAGGGCCCGGCTGTTGACACTGAGGGTCAGAGAAGGTTTGATGCTGCGCAAGCGTTCGGAAATCTGCATAGAGGGCTCCTTAGAAGAGCGGCATGGCATTGAAAATGTCGCCCTTCTGACGTTTGGCGCGCGGACGCGGCGGAAAAGAACGAAAAATCTGCCGCGAATTTTTTAGCAGGTTCAAAGCGGGGTGTAAATGCGGGACAGGGATGAACAGGGATTGCCGTCCGGACCGGGCGGCTGTCCGGCCGGTGAAGGTTTCGGCAATGCGGATGCGGCGCCGCTGCTGCCCTTCGCGCCGGATTGCGTGATCGGGACGTTCGTGCAACGGCAAAAGCGTTTCAGTGTGGAACTGCGCCTGGACGGCGCTCCGGTCTGGGTGCACAGCAACAACTCGGGCAGCATGCTGGGCCTGACCCGGCCCGGCGCGCCGGTGCTGGCCTCTCCGGCGGCCAATCCGGCCCGCAAGCTCAAATATACCCAGGAATGCGTCTGGCTGGCGGAAAGCGCCGTACCCGGGCCGCCCGGCCCGGTTCCCGGCGGCCCCGGATTCTGGGTGGGGGTGAACACCAGTGTGCCGAACCGTATGCTGGAGGCGGCCTTTCTCGCCGGGCGGCTGGCTTTTGCCGAGGGCTACGCCGGGCTGACCCGCGAGGCCAAGCGCGGCCAGAGCCGCCTGGACGGCCTGTTCAGCGGGCCGGGCCTGCCGCCGCTCTGGGTGGAATGCAAAAACGTGACCATGGTGGAGGACGATGCGGCCTGCTTTCCGGACGCGGCCAGCGAGCGCGGGCAGAAGCATCTGCGCGAACTCATGGACATTGTGGCCCACGGCGAGCGGGCGGCCATGTTTTATCTGGTGCAACGGCCTGACGGGCACTGTTTCGCACCGGCGGACTTTATTGATCCGGCCTATGCCGAGCTTTTTTATGAGGCGGTCGCGCGCGGGGTGGAGATCTATCCCTACCGGGCCGTGGTCAGCCCGCGCGGGGTGGATCTGGGCGGCTTGCTGCCCGTCAGGGCAGACGCACGTAGCATCTAACTATTTGAAATTATTTGCTACGAACAACAAATATAGCTTATTATATATTAATAATTTCAAATAGTTACCGAATTAGATGCGTCTGCCCTGTGCTGCCCGTGCGCCTTTATTGACTTTCCGCGTGCGGGGAGTCTAGAAACGGGGCTGAACAACGGAAGCGGATACAAACCGCCGTTCCCGCCCGCACGCGGCCCGCGTATGGTCCGGGCACGGGCAGTACGGCGGGACAGACCGCCAGACAAACAGAGGGGGCTCTTTCCATGCCCGACACGACCCATCGCTTCATTCCCCGGCTTACGGACGAGCAGCTCCGGCAGACCCAGTTGGACGGCCTGCGCTACACCCTGCGCCAGGCGCGCAATTCCCCGCAGTACCGGGCGCGGTTGGATGCTTGCGGCGTGCGTGCCGAGGATATCCGCAGCCTGGATGATCTGCGTCTGCTGCCCACAGTGGACGTGGAGGATCTGCGCGAGGGCTATCCCCTGCCCCTGCTCTGCGTGCCGGAAAAGGACGTGGTGCGCATCCATGCCTCCAGCGGCACCACGGGCAAGCGCAAGATTCTGGCCTACAGCCGCCGCGACATCGAGACGTTCAGCACCCAGATGGCCCGCTGCTACGAACTGGCCGGACTCACGCCCGAGGACCGCATGCAGGTGGCTGTGGGTTACGGCCTGTGGACCGCCGGAGCGGGCTTTCAGCTGGGCAGCGAGCTTTTCGGCATGCTGACCATCCCGGTGGGGCCGGGCAATCTGGAAATGCATCTGCAACTGCTTAAGGACGTGGGTGCCAGTTGTTTCGGGGCCACGGCCTCCATGGCCCTGCTGCTGGCCGAGGAAGTGGAGCGCGCGGGCATCCGCGATCAGATCCGGCTGCGCAAGATGATCTGCGGGGCCGAGACGCGCAGCGAGAAAATGCGCCTGGCCATCGAGAGCAAGCTGGGCCTGGAAGGCAGCTATGACATCGCGGGCATGACCGAAATGTACGGTCCGGGCACGGCCATGGACTGCGACGCCCATGAGGGCCTGCATTACTGGGCGGATTTGTTCATCATCGAAGTGCTGGACCCGGACACCCTGCAGCCCGTGCCCGAGGGCGAAGTGGGCGAGATGGTGGTCACCAGCCTGCGCAAGGAGGCCGTGCCCCTGTTGCGCTACCGCACCCACGACCTGACCCGCCTGCTGCCGGGCCGCTGCTCCTGCGGCCTGAACATGCCCCGGCACGACCGCATTCTGGGCCGCTCCGACGACATGGTCATCTACAGGGGCGTGAACATCTATCCCGGCCAGATCATGGAAGTCATCGGCCGGTTCCCGGAACTGGGCGGCGAATACCAGATGGAGCTGACCAGGGACGAGCGCTCCCTGGACCATCTGGCCCTGATTGTGGAGCGCGCCCAGGATCAGCCGTCCGGCAATGACGCTGCCCTGGCCCAGGCTCTGGAGCGGCGGCTGCACAAGGCCATTCTGGCGCGCATGGAAGTGCGGGTGGCGGATTACGCCGGCCTGCCGCGTACGTTCAGCAAATCCAAGCGGGTGATCGACAAGCGCTGATCCCGCTTTCGTCCGCCGGTTTCAGGACGGCGGAACGGAGTGCCGTAACTCAGGCCCAAAGACGCCGCCCGTCTCCACGGAGTGTGGAAACGGACGGCGTCTTTGCTGCAGTGGATAAATCCGGCTTTACTGCTTCTTGGGTTCCTTGGTCAGGTCGTCCACATTTTGCCTGGCATGGTCCACAAAGAGATCACGCACGCCGGGCACTTCGCCCAGGCCCTTGAGGTTGGCCTCCACCTTGAAACCGGCGGCCTTGAGCTTGGAAGCCCAGGAATCCTCCTCGTCCCCGGCCAGGTCGTTGCGGGCGTGGTCCCCGGCCACCACCATCAGGGGCTGCAGCCAGACTTTTTTGATCTTGTGGGCCTTGAGCTCGGCCAGCAGGTCGTCAATGCCGCGCGCGCCTTCCACCGTGGCCATGAAGACCAGGGGGTCACTTTCCTTGAACGTGGCCCGTGTGCCTTCAAAAACCAGGTCCGCCCGGCCGTGGGCCTGTCCGTGGCCCATGAGCACCACAGCCTCGCCCTTCCGGCGCTTGCCGCCCATATCGGCAAGCACGGCCTTGGCCACGCTTAAGGCATCCTTGTGCGACTCCAGCAGGGGGCGGCCCAGGTACACGGCCTCAAAACGGCCCGGATGCTTCTGGATATCCAGCAGCACGGCCCGCTCAAGCTCCGTAAATTCCTCGCCGGGCATCACATGCAGGGACTGCACGCGCACCACTTTCACCCCCGCCTTGGCCAGCGCGGCCAAGCCGTCGCTGATGCCGCCCACGGGCTTGCCCTGCTTGGCAAGTTTTTTGCGGATGATCTGCGAGGTGTAGGACCAGACCACGGGCGTGTCCGGAAACGCGGCCTTGAAGGACACGTCCACGGCCTTGAACGAGGGCAGGGCTTCGGGCACGCTGGTGCCGAAAGCCACCAGCAGCACCCCTTCCTTGGGGGCTTTCTGATCCGCCGCTTGGACGGACGCGGCCAGCAGGGCCAGCAGAAGCAGGAAAAGCGGCAGGACGCGCGGGAACACGCGCAACGTACGAGACATGGCAACCTCCTCAATCGTGCGTTGAAAGGTGGATACGGCGGCGGCGCAAAGCGCCCCGGCCAGCGGGTGTTCGGACTTAAGGGATGTGGAGGCCCGCGTTTCTGATCATAATCAGGACAACGGCCCCGCGCCTCGGCTTCGCCTTCACCTGTGACGGCTGGCTGTCGCGCCCCGCCGGGATGTTTCCGGCAAGGCGAAGAAGCTCTGTACCCTCTTACCGCAGCGCGACTGTTTCCGATTCGCACGGAATTCCCCGCTACAGCGTGCAGGGGACAACAGGGAGGGGCAAAAGTCAAGCCGGACGCATGCCGGGCCTTGGCCCGAGGCGCATTTCAGGCTATGCTTTGAACATGAATACTTCCTTTGAGATGGATGTCCGTCCCGGCACCGGCAAGCGGCCAGAAATTCCGGCAGGGCTCAACGCCGAGGTTTCGGCCGAAGCCGCGGCCCTGCTGCGCCGGGGCGTGCTGTTGCCCGCGCGCGGCGGGGATGCCGTGAGCCTGGGGCGTTTTCTGACGCTGGGACTGGGCCTGGAAGAAGCCTATGTGGAAAGCCGCATCCAGACCATTCTGCGTAACGGCCTGGCTGTGGATGATTTTGCCGTGCCCCTGGCCTCCGGCGACCGGCTGGCCCTTTCGGCGGCCATGCCCGGCGTGGCCGGAGCAGCCCTGCGCCGGGGCGGCCGGTACGCGGCCATGCGCGCCGCCATCACCCAGCGCCGGGAGGACGCGCCTCCCGCGCCCGAGGCCCGGCTTGAGGCGCCGGTCTGGATCGAGCTGCGTTGCTTCAACAGCATCGCCGAGGAGCTGGCCGGGCATCTGCTGTGCCGGGGCCTGGCCGCCCGGCCCGCCGACGCGGGACAAGTCCTGCTCCCGCTGGCGGCCACGCCGCCAGCCGGTCTGGCGCTGCCCGAGCCGGATCTGCTCTGGCTCGCGGCCTGACATCCCGCTTTGTAGTTTTCCACCTTATCCTTCTGGCCGTAAAACTGTGCGCCGGACAATTTCTCTTGTGCTTTTCCTTTGCCTCTGATAATTTTTCCCACTCTCTCAGCGAGGGGAAATTATTTGGAGGCATGGCAGATGGCAGACAAGGAAACCGGGCACGACGAAATTAATTTCGAAAGCGCCCTCGAAAACTATCTCAATCCCGATTTCGGCGACCTTGAAGAAGGCTCCATTACCAAAGGCGAGATCGTCCGTGTGGATGACGACAATGTTCTGGTGGACGTGAATTTCAAGTCCGAGGGGCAGATTCCCGCGGCTGAATTCCGTGACGCCGCCGGCAACATGACCGTCAGCGTGGGCGACAGGGTGGACGTCTATGTGGTGCGCAAGAACGAAATGGACGGCACCATCACCCTTTCCTTTGAAAAGGCCAAGCGCATGCAGGTCTTCGACCAGCTCGAGGACGTGCAGGAAAACAACAGGGTCATCAAGGGCCATATCGTGCGCCGCATCAAGGGCGGCTACACGGTGGACATCGGCGGGGTGGAGGCGTTTTTGCCCGGTTCGCATGTGGATCTGCGTCCCGTGCCGGATATGGACGCTCTGGTCAACCAGGAATTTGAATTCCGCGTGCTCAAGATCAACCGCCGCCGCAGCAACGTCATTGTTTCCCGCCGCGTGCTGCTGGAAGAGGAGCGCGATTCCAAGCGTCAGGATCTGCTGCGCACCCTGGAGGAAGGCCAGATCGTCCAGGGCAAGGCCAAGAACATCACTGAATACGGCGTGTTCGTGGACCTGGGCGGCCTGGACGGCCTGCTGCACATCACGGACATGAGCTGGAAGCGCATCCGCCATCCCAAGGAAATGATCACCATGGGCCAGGAACTGACCCTCAAGGTGCTTTCCTTCGACCGTGAGAACAACAAGGTTTCCCTGGGCCTCAAGCAGCTCGTGCCCGACCCCTGGCAGGATATCTCCGCCCGCTTCCCCGAAGGCGCCAAGTGCACCGGCAAGGTCACCAATCTGGTTGATTACGGCGCGTTTGTGGAACTGGAGCCCGGCGTGGAAGGCCTGGTGCACATTTCCGAAATGTCCTGGACGCGCAAGCTGCGTCACCCCTCCCAGATGGTCCACACCGGCGACGAAGTGGAAGTGGTCATTCTGGGCGTGGACGGCGAAAAGAAGCGCATCAGCCTGGGCATGAAGCAGGTGCGTCCCAACCCCTGGGAGCTGGTGGCCGAGAAGTACCCCGAAGGCACCGTCCTTGAGGGCGTCATCAAGAACATCACCGAATTCGGCATGTTCATCGGCATTGAGGACGGCATCGACGGCCTCATCCATGTGTCTGATATTTCCTGGACCAAGAAGGTGCGCCACCCCAACGAGCTCTACAAGGTGGGCGACACTGTGCAGGCCAAGGTGCTTACCGTGGACCAGGAGAACGAGAAGTTCACCCTGGGCGTCAAGCAACTGGTGGACGACCCCTGGGGCCATGTGCCGGATACCTATCCCGTGGGCTGCACCGTCAAGGGCGTGGTGACCAACATCACCGACTTCGGCCTCTTCGTGGAAGTTGAGGAGGGCATCGAAGGCTTGGTGCACGTCTCCGAACTGTCCGGCAAGAAGGTCAAGACCCCGGCGGAAATCTACAAGGAAGGCCAGGAAATTCAGGCCAAGGTCATCCATGTCAGCGCCGAGGAGCGCCGCCTGGGCCTCTCCATCAAGCAGATCAAGGATGAAGAGGAACGCCGCAAGCCCAAGGAATTCCATTCCGGCCCGCAGGAAGCCGGGCAGAGCTTGGGCGACCTGCTCAAGCAGAAGTTCGAGGAAAGCGAAAACAGCGAAAACAGCTAGGTCGGCTGTTTCAGCGATACAAAAAGGGCGTCCGCAAGGGCGCCCTTTTTCTGTGCCGGATCCGCTCGCTGTTTTTCATCATGGCAGGCGTACTTGAGTCTGCCATTACCGGAACGGGATATCCGTTTTGCCGGTTTCATTGGATTTGTGGACGGTTTTCACGCGTTATCACATAAATCAGCCGGGCATAGTCCCGTCTCATTCCGCAGCAGGCGAAAAACCCTTGCGCTGGCCGGGGACGGTCAAGGCACAACGTCGGCGAACCTGGGATCAGGATTCTGAACCAATCCTCACGCATGAGCCGAGCCGTGGCACTGCCGGGCAATAACGGCTCTTGTGGGGCACACATCACCTTTGCCGCCTCGTTCACCAAAATCCCCGGCCCCATATTCAGTGCGCGGGCGAGCATAATAATTGTTGAAAGTTTGGGCTCTCTTTCGCCGCGCTCAATCCGGCTGATCTGCTGAACGGAGCGCCCCGCCAACTGTGCAAGACGATATTGTGTGATGCCGCGTTTCTCGTGAGCACGGACGAGGATTTTTCCAAAAGGGCATGGGGGGAATTTATTGTTCATTGTAGGTAGAACATAGCTGTTATGTTGATGTCGTGCGGACACGGAAGAGGCGGGAGAATCAGCCGGGCCGGAGAGGAAGCTCGTCGGCCTGCTTTTATTTCACAGGAGCCCCCTGATCTTCGTTTTGCGGAGAAGGGCGCTGAGAGATGGCTTGCTCTGTCTGCTTTTTATGGGAAACAATACGTTCATCAAACAGGTCTTTAACCGTCACTCCAAGCGCATGAGCAATAGTTTCCAGTGTTTCCAAGCTCATTTCCCGGATTCTGCGGCTCCTGGCGCGGGTAATGGTCTGGCTCGAAAGTCCTGTCACCGATTCCAGTTCGGCATATGTAATATGCATATTTTCCATAATATTTTTGACATTACTTTCGATCATCGGGGGTACGTCCTGCTCTGAAATACCGGATAACTTTGCCAGCTGGTATTGGGAACTCTGGGAGCTGTTTCTAACTTGTCCTTTCGCCCTCTGCCGGCGCCGGGCTCGCCCCGTGCGAAGGTCGAATATGTTTGAATATACTCCCGCCGCCCAAGGTTCGTCTTTCTTGGCAGAGAACGAAAATCCTAATTTAGAAACAGCCACTAGTCGGAGACGTATTTGAAGCAATGCCTTTCCAAAAAAATTATCGACTTTTGGTTCCATATCTCCATGTGGGCTTTTTGTGGTCTGAACTTCACTCTTCATCAAACAAATCTTTGATTTTTACATGTAGAGCCCTGGCCAAGGCATCAAGGGTCGATAACTTGCATTCGTAGATTAATGCTCCTCGGGTCCTGTTGATTGTCTCTCCCGCAATACCTGAAAGCTCTTCAAGTCGCCGGTATGTGATTTTTTTTTCCTTCATAAGGATTGCAAGATTGCTTTTTACCATTGGTGCGCTCCTTTTGAGGGTGCACTAAAATCGAATCAATAAAATGAAGTCAGTGATGCTATAGTATATAAATATGGATTTGACATAGTCGATCAACATACTACAGAAATTTATTTTTTGAAGCATGAGATGCGTGTTTCTGACTCTCTGCTGCTTCGACCTGTTTCAGGAGATGAGACGCCGTCGTATTAATGCGTTGGGCCAAGCGTATAAGTTCGTCCAATGAAGGCTGCAATAATCCTCTTTCAATTTTTGAAAGATACGCCTGCTCAAGGCCAGATTGGAGAGCCAGCTTTTTCTGTGTAAGCTTTGGAATTGATAATCTTTTCTTTTTAATGATAATTCCTAATTCTATGGCCAAAAAAGAGGGCTTTGTCCCATATTCTGAAGCTGTTTTCATCTCAGAAGATTCACAGTAGAGATCTTTTGTTTGAACTTGAAGAGCCTGCGCAATGGAAATCAATGTATCTAGACTGCATTCTCTGATTCTTTCACTTTTAGTGCGTGCGACTGTATCGGCGGAAATGCGAGCCCTCGCCGCCAAGGTGTGGTTGGTAAGCCCTTTCTCTGCCATAAGCTGCTTCACATTACTGCTGATCATGAATTACTCCATTTTCCATGACTAGCAGACGTTTACTGAATTTTGTTGTCTGAAATTTCAGATGATCGCGATGTGGCCTTTTCAGGAATTGGTATTCTCCTTGGCCGGGTGCTCATCGTACAGTGCCTTAGTCGTCACCCCTAACGCGGAAGCTATGGCTTCCAGCGTTCCAAGGCTGCACTCCTTGATTCGGTTACTCCGGCATCGGGCCACAGTGTCGCCGGAAATCCCCGTTCGCTTTATTAGTTCCTGATACGTGACTCCTTTTTCCCGCATGATTTCTTTTACTTTGCTAACTATCATAAAAAATTCCTAATTTTTTATGCGTTAGCAGATTTTGAAGATTTTTTGTTATCCGAAATTTCAGATTATAAAAACTTAACACAAACTCCTTGTGAAACGATTTCACACTATTATCAAAAATACATTGAGAGCCGCTATGAGGATCTATTCAGAAATAATAACCCGCATCCAGGCTGTAACCCGCACCCGCACCCAAAACGAGCTGGCTGAAATCCTTGCGATCAGGCAATCGAGCATTGCCGACGCCAAAAGACGGCAATCCGTGCCGGGGGCCTGGTATATGACGCTCTTTGAAAAGCTG
>NZ_JAGZUV010000005.1:0-73143 GCF_018379785.1 Desulfovibrio sp. | reverse complement strand
CTTCGGAACCACATTTTCGGCATTTCATATTGCTTTCCTCCTTCTACAAAGAAGATAGCATATATGAAGTTATCTGTCATTGAAAAAGTTGATGTCTCCGCTCGGCAGGCAGAACAAGGCTTTGAAGTGATCCGATTCTTCTTTTTTTCATCCGATGCGCGCCTTGTACGCACCCTATCCACAATTGTCCACAGGCTGCGCGGGCCTGCGGGCAAGACTTGTTTCAGCAAAGTTTTTATGGTACATAGACACTTTGTTTCCATATACGAGGAAAAGGGGCTCAAGACCTTGCCCGCGCCCACCGGCGCGCGGTCCGGGAACTTATCCACAGGCCGGCGCACAGACGCCGACGGCGCGACGTCATGCTGAAAAATGAATTGCGGCACATACTGAACCAGGATGGCACGCGGGAAACGGAAGCCTGGTTCGAATGCCTGACCCTCCGGCAGGAGAACGATACGCTGCGGGTTGTTTTTCCCCATACGTATTTTGCCGCCTGGTTTTCGCGCCATAAACGCAATGTCTTTGAAGAGGCCCTCAGCCGCCATTTTACGGACAAGAGCCTGCCGCACGTGGTCTACGAATACCGCGTACCGGCCCCCAAGGTCATCGCGCCCCAGATATCTTCCGACCGGGAATATCCGGAAGGCGAGCCGCAGGCCGGGACGGACGGCGTGCGCGACGCGGAAGACAATTTCGCCTCATTCATCAGCAACGCCAAAAACGCCTTTCCTCTGGCCGCGGCCAGGGAAATTGCGGAAAGCGGCGTGGGCGAGGCCTACAACCCCTTTTTGCTCTGCGGACGCAGCGGTACGGGTAAAACCCATTTGCTGCGGGCTTTGGCCGCATCTTTTGAGCGACGCGGCTCCGGAAAAACTGTTTCCGGACGGATCATCTGTCAGAATGCCGCGCGGTTCTGCGCCGAAAGCACGCCCTGGGCACGCCGTCCGGAATTGTTCTGGCAACAGTGCGACGCCCTGTTGCTGGATGATCTGCAGGATCTGACCGGGCAGACGGCCTGGCAGCAGAAGCTGATCGCCTGTATGGACGCCTGTCCCCCGGCTCCCCGCCAAAATGCGGATATTCCGACTCCGGTCGGAACGGAGTACGGGTTGAGCGACGGACCGCGCCAGATGGTTTTCGCCCACGCCGGACCGGCCCAGGCCCTGAAGAATCTGGACGAACGCCTGCGCTCCCGTCTGGAAAGCGGTCTGGTGGTGGAACTGCTGGAACCGGACCTGGATGTGCGCCTGCGTTATCTGCAGGCTCTCTGCAAGGAGAGGCGGCTGAATCTGGGACGCGACCAGCTGCTCTATCTGGCGCAGCGTTGCGCCCAGTTCCGCCTGCTCCAGGGTCTGCTGCTGAAAGTGGCGGCCTTTGCCGCTGTCCACGGCAGAAATCTGACCCCGGCGGATCTGGAAAACATCGTGCGCACCGGCGGAGCGGACAGGCCGCCCGGCTGCCGGGAAATTCTGGGCGAAGTGGCCCGCGGCCTGAATCTGCGGCCTGAAGACATTCTGGGCGGCAAACGCAGGCCGGATCTGGTCCTGGCCCGGCAGGTGGCCATGTACCTCTGCCGCCAGAAACTGGGTCTGTCCTACCCGGAATTGGGCCGGGCCTTTGGCGGAAGAGACCATAGTACGGTCATCCATGCCATTAAAAAGATTAAGAAATTGTTGATTAGTGACAAAGATGTGCAGCGTTTGGTGACCCAACTGGAAACAACGGCCCTGTAAGCGGCCTTTCCGGCCTTCCCCCGCCGGAAAATGTGCGCGCCGTTCCTTGCCAAGGCGTTATGCTGAACGTAAAAAAGTGTGATATTTCAAAGAGTTTTATGAGTTACGCACAAAGGAACAGACCTTAATAATATTCAAGGAAAGCATATGAAACTTACTGTAAACAAAGAGCAGATCATCGAGGGCCTGCAGAAAGCCGCCGCCATCATTCCGGCCAAAGCCGGCGCCGCCTATCTTCGCTCCATCTGGCTCAAGGCCGAGGAGGGCAGTCTGGCGGTCATGTCCACGGACGCCAACATCGAATTCACGGGCCGTTACCCGGCTGAAGTCAGCCGGCCGGGACTCATCGGCGTACAGGGCCGGGCTTTTGTGGATCTGGTGCGCCAGTTGCCCACGGGCGTGCTCAATCTCACCCTGGATGAAGCCTCGGGCAATCTGCTGCTGGAACAGGGGCGCCGGGTATACAAACTGCCGGTGAGCGGTTCCGAGTGGTTCCAGAATTTTTCGGAATTTCCCGCTGAAAACGCGGTGACCTGGTCCGGCGACTTTCTGCAGGACGTGTTGGACAAGGTGGCCTTCTGCATCAGCGACGACGATGCCATGGACGCCATTGCCTGCCTGTGCATGAAGCCGGGCGAAAACGGGCATATCGACGTCTGCGGCCTCAACGGCCATCAGTTCGCTTTGGTCTCCTTCACCCATGACGAGCTGGCCGCGCGCCTGCCCGCCGAGGGCATGCTGATTCAGAAGAAATATCTTCAGGATATCAAAAAATGGCTGGGCGCGGACGAAATCGAACTTAACATTACGGATAAGCGCCTCTACCTGCGCAGCCTGGACGGGGCCGAAACCCTCAGCCTGCCCCGCGCGGCCTACGAATATCCGGACTACAACATCTTCATGGGCAAGCTCGCGGACGAAGGCGTCAGCTCCATGACCCTGGACCGTAAGGAAGGCATGGAGGCTCTGGGCCGTATTCTGATCTTCAATACCGAGAGCGACCGCTGCACTTATATGGATCTCTCCGAAAACGAGGCCCGTCTGTCCGCTCAGGGCCAGGACGTGGGCTCGGCCTCGGAAAGCCTGGAAGTGGCTTACAAGGGTGATATTGCGCGCATCGCCTTCCCCACCCGCAATCTGCTGGATGTGCTCGGGCATTTCGTTTCAGCCAAGATCGACATGCTGCTCACAGGCACGGAAGGCCCCTGCGGCATCCGGGGACCGGAAGATCCGGACTACACGGTCATCATCATGCCCATGAAGGTCTCCGAGACGACCTATTACAGCGAAGAAGACGTTTAGGAGCCGTCATCTGACTTGGTTATTTTGACTTCCGGCTGCGCCAAACTCGTTTTCCTTGCCGGAAAGCCAAAATTTATCAATTTGGAGACAAGGCTGAAAGTTTAAGCGTAAAATTTTGAAAAGGAAATATTAATGGTTCCTGAAACCTCCGGCAACGGCGGCTACAACGCCTCTTCCATCACCATTCTGGAAGGCCTTTCCGCCGTGCGCAAGCGCCCGGCCATGTATATCGGCTCCACGGACGCGCGCGGCCTGCATCATCTGGTTTATGAAGTGGTGGACAACTCCATTGACGAAGCCATGGCCGGCTATTGTTCGCGGATCACGGTGATCCTGCACGCGGACAATTCCGTGACCGTGCGCGACGACGGGCGCGGCATACCGGTGGACATTCATCCCAAGGAAGGCGTGCCCGCCGTGCAGGTAGTCATGACCAAGCTGCACGCCGGCGGCAAATTCGACAATACGAGCTACAAAGTGTCCGGCGGTCTGCACGGCGTGGGCGTGTCCTGCGTCAACGCCCTGTCCGAGGAGCTGACCGTCACGGTGCGCCGCGACGGCAAGCGCTACCGCCAGCACTACGCGCGCGGCGTGCCGCAGGACCAACTGGCCGTCATCGGCGAGGATGTGGAAGGCCACGGCACCACCGTGCGTTTCCGGCCGGACGAGGAAATCTTCGAGGTGCTCGAATTTTCCTATGAATCGCTGAAAAAACGTTTTGAGGAACTGGCCTATCTGAATAAGGGCCTGATCATCGAGTGCATTGACGAGCGCATCGGCGAAACCCATGTTTTCCATGCCGAAGGAGGCATCCGCCAGTTTGTGGCGGATCTCAATTCCGGCGAGCAGGGCATCCATTCGATTATTTTCGGCGAAGGCGTGGTGGACAGCGTCGCCGTGGATTTCGCCCTGCAGTACAATGCCGGGTACAAGGAAAACATCCTCACCTTTGCCAACAACATCCGCACCAAGGAAGGCGGCACCCATCTGGTGGGTTTCCGCACGGCGCTGACCCGCGCCATCAACGGCTACATCAAGGGCCAGCAGGATCTGGTCAAGAAGCTGAAAAATACCGCTCTGTCCGGCGACGACGTGCGCGAGGGCCTTACGGCGGTGATCAGCGTCAAGCTGCCCCAGCCGCAGTTTGAGGGCCAGACCAAGACAAAACTGGGCAACAGCGAGGTGGCCGGTCTGGTAGCCGGGGTGGTCTATGACCGCCTGAACGTCTATTTTGAGGAAAACCCCAAGGACATCCGGCTGATCATCGACAAGGCCGTGGATGCGGCCCGGGCCCGCGACGCGGCGCGCCGGGCCAAGGAACTGGTGCGGCGCAAGGGGGCCCTGTCGGACAACGCCCTGCCCGGCAAGCTGGCCGACTGCCAGAGCAAGGATCCCGTGGAATCGGAACTCTTTATCGTGGAGGGCGATTCCGCAGGCGGTTCGGCCAAGCAGGGGCGCAATCCCAAAAATCAGGCTATCCTGCCCCTGCGCGGCAAGATTCTGAACACCGAGCGCACCCGCTTCGACAGGATGCTGGCCAACAAGGAAGTCAAGGCCCTGATCACGGCCATGGGCGCGGGCATTCAGGACGACACGGACCTGGAAAAACTGCGCTACCACAAGATCATCATCATGACCGATGCCGACGTGGACGGCGCGCACATCCGTACCCTGCTGCTGACCTTCTTTTTCCGCCAGTATCAGGAAATGGTGGAAAAGGGCTTTGTGTATATCGCCCAGCCGCCGCTTTACCGCGTGCATAACTCACGCATGGAGAAGTTCATCAAGGATGACGCGGAGCTCAACGATTTTCTGCTCTCCCGGGTCAGTGAGGACGTCAGCATTGTGGCCCGTAACGGCAAGACCTTCAGCGGCAAAGCCTTGATCAGCCTCATGCGGCGTATTGAAAAGTTGGAGATGCGCGTGGCCGACGCCGAAGGGGCGGGCACTCCGCGCGACCTTTTCCTGGCCCTGACCACTTATCCCGTGCGTGCGGAAGCCTCCATGCTGGAGGACCAGGACAGCGAATTCACGGCCTGGCTCAATGAGCACGGCTATTTGCTGACCCTGGAGCGTGAGCGCAGCGAGGAGGACGACGAGGAACGCCTGTTCGCGGTTTTTGAGAGCACCGGCAGCCACCACACCCGGCGCGGCATGGAGTTTTTCGCCTCCCGCCTGTACCGCCAGACCTGGCAGCTCTTTACCGAACTGCGCGAGGAATGCGGCGGCCTGGCCTTCATCCTCAGGCGCAAGGACGGCGAAGCCGCGGCCGACGACGTCTTTCAGCTCATGCAGATGGTGCTGGACGAAGCCCGCAGAGGCATCAACATCCAGCGCTACAAGGGCCTGGGCGAAATGAATCCGGACCAGCTCTGGGTGACCACCATGAACCCGGACAACCGCATTCTGTTGCAGGTTTCCGTGGAGGACGCCATTTCCGCCTCCGATGCCTTTGAGGAACTGATGGGCGACAGGGTGGAACCGCGCCGCGATTTCATTGAACGTAACGCCCTGGCTGTACAGGATCTGGATATCTGAGGACAGTTCGCACAGAAAGGACATATGTCTGAAATGGATCCTGTTCTTATTATCCTGGCCCTGATTTTCGGCGGGGGAAACGTGCTTGCCATGTTGTGGGGCAAGCGGAGTGATGCCGTTTTGCCCGCGCCTGTGCAAAACGGCATGAAAAAGTATGCTTGCGGCCCCCATTTTCGTCTTGCCCTGATAATTATGTCTGTATGCACCGCCTGCCTGTTTGTCTGCGCGGGCATTCGGATATATATGATTTCGGAAGATCTGGAAAAAGAAACTGTGGTGTTGGTTGTAAGCGCCTTTATCATGATTGAGTGCATTCTCGTCATTCTGGGGCAGTTATATTCACGACGCATCAGCATCCTTTTTAATGACGCAAAGCTGATTTTTTATGCCGGAGGACTGCGCGGTCGCGTGGTTCGGTGGGAAGAACTTGCAGAGTTCGGGGTCAGAACGGAAAGGGGAGAAAAACAGTTGTTTTTTCGTCTGCCCGGAGAAAAAACAATAGAAATAGGAGAATCGTCTTGGCCTGGTTTTTCCGATCTGGCGGCCTTGATCCGGAACAAAAAGAAATCTGCGTAACATATTGTTTTTTATAACAGAACAGCATATGGAAATGAAACAGGAAAAAATATCCTCCACAGGCTGGCTGTCCTGGCTTATCGCTGTGGGCGGCTGGCTGACCTGCGCGGCCATGTGTCTTTTCCTGACCGTCAGTCTGGAAGGCTGGCCCAAGGCCTATAATTTTGCCCTTCCGGCGGTCATAGCCATATTGTTCAGCAATATTGTCGTGTTTCTCTTCATGTCTTCGCGTTTCGGCGAACATGCCGGAATTCTGTTCCGGGCCGTGAGCCGCGTGTGCGTGGCCGAAGGCGTGCTGTTGCTGCTGCTCTATGCAGGGGGCAGATTTTTTATCGGAATTTAAGGAAGCACTGACTAATGGTCTTTTTGCCCTCCGCCTGAAATTGCCCTTCCTTGGCAGAGAACAAAAACCTTTCTTAATCAGTGCGTCCTTAGAGTAGTTGCTATACCATGCCGCGTTGGGCGGCCACGGTTGATATTCTACCCGCGAGGCGAACGTGTCTGAAGTGCAAGACGGACAGCATCCGCAAATCAACATAGAAAAAGAACTCCGCCAGTCCTATCTGGAGTACTCCCTTTCGGTCATTATCGGGCGCGCCATTCCGGACGCCCGTGACGGCCTGAAGCCCGTGCACCGGCGGATCATGTTCGCCCAGTACGAACTGGCAAACAATTACAACCGCCCGCACAAGAAGTCCGCGCGCATCGTCGGCGACGTCATCGGTAAATATCACCCGCACGGCGATTCGGCGGTCTACGACGCCCTGGTGCGCATGGCGCAGGAATTTTCCATGCGCGATCCCCTGGTGGACGGCCAGGGCAACTTCGGCTCCATCGACGGCGACTCGGCGGCGGCCATGCGCTATACGGAAGTGCGCATGTCCCGGCTGGCCCAGGAATTCCTGGGCGACCTGGACAAGAATACCGTGGATTTCCGGCCCAACTACGACAATACCCTGCAGGAACCCTCGGTAATGCCCACCAAGGTGCCCAACCTGCTGCTCAACGGTTCGTCGGGCATTGCCGTGGGCATGGCCACCAATATTCCCCCGCACAACCTGGGCGAACTCTGTGACGCGCTGCAGCTTCTGCTGGACAATCCCCAGTGCAGCGTGGACGACCTCATGGAACACGTGAAGGGGCCGGACTTCCCCACCGCCGGTTTTGTCTACGCGGGCAAGGGACTGTACGATGCCTACCACACGGGCCGGGGCACGGTAAAAATGCGCGGCCGGGTGGAGATCGAGGAGCGCAAAAAAGGCCTCCAGGCCGTGGTCATCAGGGAAATTCCCTTTGGTTTGAACAAATCCAGCCTGGTGGAAAAAATCGCGGCCCTGGTCAATGACCGCAAGATCGACGGCATTGCGGATTTGCGCGATGAATCGGACCGCAAGGGGATCCGCATCGTCATTGATCTCAAGCGCGGCGTGATTCCGGACATTGTGGTCAATGCCCTGTATAAATTCACGCCCTTGGAATCCAGCTTCGGCATCAATATGCTGGCCGTGGTGGACAACCGGCCGGTGCTGCTTACTCTTAAAAGCGCTCTGAGCTGCTTTGTGGACCACCGGCGCGAAGTGGTCATCCGCCGTACCCGTTACGATCTGGAAAAAGCCGAGGCCCGGGCCCACATTCTGGAAGGCCTGCGCATCGCCATCGACCATATCGACCAGGTGGTGGCCCTGATCCGCGCGTCGGCCAATCCCGAGGAAGCCCGCCAGGGCCTCATGGAAACCTTCGAGCTGTCCGAAATTCAGGCCAGGGCCATTCTGGACATGCGCCTGCAACGCCTCACCGGCCTGCAACGCGAGGAATTGCTGGCCGAATACAAGGATCTGCTTCAGAAAATCGAATTCTATAAGTCCGTGCTGGACAATCCGGAAGTGCTGCGCAGCGAGATGAAGCGCGAGATCCGCGAGATCCGCGAAACCTTTGTCACGCCCCGGCGTACCGAAGTGCTCACCGAGGCCTTGGGCGGCATCGACATCGAGGATCTGATCCCGGATGATGAGGTGGTCATCACCCTGTCCCGCCGCGGGTACATGAAGCGCACCAATCTGGAAAATTACCAGCAGCAGAAGCGCGGGGGCAAGGGCATCGCGGCCCTGCACACCTCGGACGACGATTACGTGCAGGAGTTCCTGACCACCACCAACCACCAGTATCTCTGCCTGTTTACCAACAAGGGCCGCATGCACCAGCTCAAGGTGCATCAGGTGCCCGAGGGCAGCCGAACGGCCAAGGGCGTGCACATCAATAATCTGCTGCCGCTGGAAGAGGGCGAGTGGGTCACCACGGTGCTGGCCCTGCGCGAGTTCGCCGAGGACAAGTATTTCCTCTTTGTGACCAGGCGCGGCATGGTCAAGCGCTCTTCGGCCTCGCTCTACGCCCGTTGCCGCAAAACCGGACTCATGGCCGTGGGCCTGCGTGAAGACGACGAGCTGGTGGTGGTGCGGCCCATCCGTGAGGACAACCACATTGTGCTGGCCACGGCGGACGGCTTTGCCATCCGCTTTTCCTGCGGCGACATCCGGCCCATGGGCCGGGTGGCCACGGGCGTCAAGGGCATTGCCCTGCGCCGCCAGGACAGTGTGGTGGCCGGGGTGGTTCTCAAGGATGTGGATCAGACCACGGAAATCATGTCCATCTCGGCCAACGGCTACGGCAAGCGCACCAGAGTGGACCTCTATCGCCTGCAGTCGCGCGGCGGCAAGGGCATCATCAACTTCAAGGTCACGGCCAAGACCGGCCCGGTGGTGGGCGCCATGCCCGTACGGGATAACGACGGCCTGATCCTGCTGACCTCGGCCAACAAGATTGTGCGCATCGGCGTGGACGAAGTGCGCAGCAAGGGCCGGGCCACCATGGGCGTGATGTTGGTACGCCTGGACGAGGGCGCGCGCGTGGTGGGCTTTGACCGTGTGGACGAGGGCGGCCAGACCGGACGTGATCTCAGCGTGGAGCTGGATGGCGCGGACGGCATGTCTTCCGATGCCTCCGCCCCTGATTCCGGCGACGGCCGGGCCTCGAAGCCGGATGCGGAACCGGATGGTGATGAGGACTAGGCCGCGTCCGCGTTCATCCCTGCTGCTGGCGGCCCTGGCCCTTTGGGCCTGCCTGGCGGCCGGTTGCGAACAAAATGCCTTGCTGGCCGACGACCTCGGCGCGGCGCGCGCGGCAATGGCCGAGCGCAACTGGCCTCTGGCCGAACGCCTGCTGGAACGTTATCTGCGCGAGGAGCGAAATCCGGACCAGCGCTGGGAGGCCTGGCAGCAGTTGCTGAGCGTGGTCAATTCCGCCAGTCCGGAAGCCCGCGCCACTCTGGAATATCTGGAGGTCATGCTGGCGGAATTCGCGGACGACGACGCCCGCACCAAGGTTGTGCTGGAACGTATGGGGCGGCTCAACGAAAGCCTGCGGCACTATGACCGGGCGGCGGACGCCTGGAGTTCCTATATCGGGCTGGCCGGCCTGACGCCCCGGGAAACCGTGGAGGGCTATCGGCGGCTGGCCGCCACGCAGTTCAGTCAGCGCCGTTTCGATGCCGGGGAGGAAACCCTGCAGCAATGCCTGGCCCTGCCTCTGGCGGATCACGATAAGATCATGTGCATGTATGATCTGGCGGACCAGAATATGGCCCGCGAGCACTGGCAGGAAGTGGCGGACCTCAGCCAGCAGATCCTGGACAGTGGGCCGGACAAGGAAGTGCGGGGCCTGGCGGGGTATCTGCTGGGCGATGCCCTGGAGCAGCTGGGAAGGGGCGCGGAAGCTCTGAAACAATTTGAACTGGCGCGCGACGAATATCCCAATCCGTCGGTCATGGATAATCGCATTGCGCATTTGCGCAAAAAACTGAAGAAGTAGATGGTTATGATTCGGCACGAATGCGGTCTTTTCGGTATTTATGATCATGAGGACGCGGCCCGTCTGGCCTATTTCGGCCTCTACGCCCAGCAGCACCGGGGCCAGGAGAGCGCGGGCATCGTTACCCTGGATGCGGACGGCGTGCACGAGCACAAGGGCATGGGCCTGGTGCCTGACGTCTTTTCCGAGGCCGGCCTGCGCGCCCTCACCGGCCGGATAGCCGTGGGCCATGTGCGCTATTCCACCACGGGCCGTTCCTCCAGCTGCAATGCCCAGCCTTTCCTGGCCCACTACAAGGGGCAGGACATTGTGCTGGCCCACAACGGCAACCTGGTCAACGCCGGGGAGTTGCGCGAGGAGCTGGAAAACGAGGGCGCCATTTTTTCCACGGGCAACGACACGGAAATCTTCATGCATCTGCTGGTGCGGGCCCTGCGGCGGCACAATCTGCCCGAAGCCATCCGCGAAGCCTGTTCCCGGGTGCGCGGGGCCTACTGCCTGTTGATTCTGGCCGGTTCGACCCTGGTAGCCGTGCGCGATCCTTTCGGCTTCCATCCCCTGGCGCTGGGCCGTCTGGACGGCAAACCGGTTTTCGCGTCGGAAACCTGCGCTTTCGATCTGCTGGAAGCCGAGTATGAGCGTTCCGTGGAACCCGGCGAAATGATCATTGTGGATGCCTCGGGCGAGCGCAGCGAGCAACTGCGCGGGCCGCTGCCCAAGAAGCCCCGCCAGTGCATCTTTGAGCTGGTCTATTTCGCCCGGCCTGATTCCTATGTCTTCAACGAGCAGGTCTACCTCTGCCGCAAGCAGATGGGCTGGCAACTGGCCCATGAATCCACGCCGGACGTGGATTTTGTGCTGCCGTTCCCGGATTCCGGGGTCTATTCGGCGGTGGGCTTCGCCCAGTGCGCGGAACTGCCCTATGAGCACGCCATGATCCGCAACCACTACGTGGGCCGCACATTCATCCAGCCTACCCAGAGCATGCGCAATTTCGGGGTGCGGGTGAAGATCAATCCGGTGCGGGCCATGATCGAGGGCAAGAAAATCTGCATTGTGGACGACTCCATCGTGCGCGGCACCACCATGATCACCCGCGTGAAAAAGCTGCGTGAGCTGGGCGCCAAGGAAGTGCACATCCGCATTTCCTGTCCGCCGGTGAAATATCCCTGTCATTACGGCATCGACTTTTCCTCGCGCGGCGAGCTTATCGCGGCCCAGTGCACCCTGCCGGAGATCGTCAGCCGCCTGGATGTGGATTCCCTGCACTACTTGAGCATTGACGGCCTGCTGCGTTCGGTCATGCATTCGGACAGCTATTGCCTGGCCTGTTTTACCGGCGAATATCCCGTGCCCTGCGAGGAGTGCGGCAAGTATCGTCTGGAGGGTTCCTGCCAGAGCCGCTGATTTGCGTGTGGTTCGGTATTACGGAGATAGATCTGAAAAATCTGTTTGTGAAATTCCTTCAGGGTCGGGCGAAGCCACCTTTGTTCCGCCGGAGCGGAGCGCAGGCGGATGACGCAGGCAGCACGCGAAAGGCTGGTTTTCCCGGATAATCACGACAGACCGGGATGACGGAAAATATGAAATACGATGCGTCGGCCTGACGGCAAGTTGCAAGCCGGTTGACGCCGCCGCGCCGACAAGATACAGGGCTGCACGGCCGGATACGGCCATCTGAAGAGGAAGATATGAGCATCGCACGTTACACGCGCATTAAGGGCTTCGCGGACATGTTTCCGCCGCAGAGCGACAACTTCACCCGCATGGAAAATTGCGCGCGGGATATTTTCGGCCGTTACGGTTTTGTGGAATTGCGCACGCCTCTCATGGAGTTCACCGAACTTTTCCAGCGCTCCATCGGCGAGGAAACCGACGTGGTGCAAAAAGAGATGTACACCTTTCCGGACCGCAAGGGCCGCTCCCTGACCCTGCGGCCGGAAGCCACGGCCGGGGTCATGCGCGCCTACATCGAATCCGGGCTGAACAGCCGCGAGGCGGTCAGCCGCCTGTTCACCACCGGCCCCATGTTCCGCTATGAGCGCCCGCAGAAGGGCCGCATGCGCCAGTTCCACCAGATCAACTGCGAATGCCTGGGGTCACAGAGTCCCCTGGCCGACGCGGAACTGATCATCATGTTGATGCGTTTTCTGAGCGCCCTGGGTCTGAAGGATCTGGGTCTCAAGCTCAATTCCCTGGGTTGTGCCGAGTGCCGCCCGGGTTTCAAGGAAGCTCTGCTGGAGTATCTGCGCGGCGTGGACCGCAATGCGCTCTGCCCGGACTGCGCCCGCCGGGTGGACAGCAATCCCCTGCGCGTGCTGGACTGCAAGCAGCCCGGCTGCCGTGCCCTGACGGACAACGCGCCCAAATTGCTGGACTACAATTGCCCGGAGTGCAAGGCTCACTTTGAAACCGTGCTGGAAATGCTGCGCGCCGAGGATCTGCCTCTTGAGCTGGATCATCGTCTGGTGCGCGGTCTGGACTATTATTGCCGGACCACCTTCGAGGTGGTAAGCGGGAGCATTGGCGCGCAATCGGCCGTTGCCGGCGGGGGCCGCTATGACGGCCTGATCAAAAGCCTGGGCGGCCCGGATGTGCCGGGCGTGGGCTTTGCCTGCGGCATGGAGCGTCTGGCTCTGTTGCTGGGCGGCGACGCGGAAAAACGGCCGGATTTTTATCTGTTGGGCATGGACGAGGCCGGGCGCGCCCAGGCCTTTGCCCTGGCCCAGAAGCTGCGCGCCGCGGGTCTGCGCGGAGAGATGAATTTCAGCGCGGGCGGCTTTAAAAGTCTGATGCGCCAAGCCGGTAAATCCGGCGCGCGCTTTTGCCTGATCATCGGTCCGGACGAAGCGGCCCAGAGCAATGTAACCATCAAACATCTGGACAGCGGCGAGCAGCGGAGCATGCCGCAGGCCGACGCAATCCTTTATCTGCAAGCGGGAACAGCCAATGACTGAGCAAATGCAGGACGTACAGCTGGAACATCAGAAATTCGTTGAAGACCTGAGCGACTGGCAACGCAGTCACAACTGCGGGCAGCTGACCCTGGCCGACGATCAGGCCGAGGTCTGCCTGATGGGCTGGGTGCAGTACCGGCGCGACCACGGCGGCCTGATTTTCGTAGACCTGCGCGACCGCGACGGTCTGACCCAGGTGGTCTTCAGCCCGGATATAGCGCCGTCGGCCCATGAAAACGCGCATATCCTGCGTTCCGAGTACGTGCTGGCCGTCAGGGGCAAAGTGCGTCCCCGGCCCGAGGGCATGGTCAACAGCACCATGGTCACGGGTGAAATCGAAGTGGTGGCCCACGAGTGGAAGCTGCTGAACACTTCCAAAACGCCGCCGTTCCCCATTGAAGACCGCTGCGACGCGGGCGAGAACCTGCGCCTGGCCTGGCGCTATCTGGATCTGCGGCGCCCGCGCATGCAGGCCAATTTGCGTTTGCGCCATAAGGTGGCCCAGACCATCCGCCGCTATCTGGACGAGGGCGGCTTTGTGGAAGTGGAAACCCCGGTGCTGACCAAATCCACGCCCGAGGGGGCGCGCGACTTTCTGGTGCCCAGCCGCCTGAATCCCGGCGAATTCTACGCGCTGCCCCAGTCCCCGCAGCTTTTCAAACAGATGCTGATGGTTTCCGGTCTGGACCGTTATTTCCAGATTGTGCGCTGTTTCCGTGACGAGGACCTGCGCGCCGACCGCCAGCCCGAGTTCACCCAGGTGGACATTGAGATGAGCTTTGTGGACGAGGAAAAGGTCATGACCATGGCTGAAGGCCTTATGGCCCGCGTCTTCAAGGACGTCATGGGCAAGGAACTCCGCCTGCCTTTCCCGCGCATGCGCTGGGACGAGGCCATGGACCGCTACGGCGTGGACAAGCCGGATACCCGCTTCGGCCTGGAGCTCAAGGACATTACGGATATCGTGCGCGGTTCCGGCTTCAAACTCTTTGCCCAGGCCAAACTGGTCAAGGCCATGAAGGTGCCGGGCGGAGAGTCCATGACCCGCAAGGAAATAGACGCCTTTACCGAATTCGTGAAGATTTACGGCGCGCAGGGCCTGGCCTGGATCAAGATCAAGGCGAATGAATGGCAGTCGCCCATTGCCAAATTTCTCTCTGATGAGGAACGCAAGGGCATTGCGGAAGCCCTGGATCTGCGGGTGGGCGACATCGTCTTTTTCCAGGCCGGAGAGCCGGAGATGGTCAACGCGGCCCTGGGCAATCTGCGCGTGCATCTGGCCGGGCACCTCAAGCTCATTCCTGAAGGCAGCTTTAATTTCCTCTGGGTCACGGACTTCCCGCTGTATGAGTATGACCAGGAGGAAAAACGCTATGTGGCCTGCCACCATCCCTTCACTTCGCCCGCGCCCGGCCATCTGGAGCTGATGACCAGCGAACCGGCCAAGGCCCGCGCCCGCGCCTACGACATGGTGCTTAACGGCAATGAAGTGGGCGGCGGTTCCATCCGCATCCATTCCGGCGACGTGCAGCGCAAGATGTTCGAGGCGCTGGGCTTTACGCCGGAGCAGGCCGAGACCCAGTTCGGTTTTCTGATTCAGGCCCTGGAACAGGGCGCGCCGCCGCACGGCGGTCTGGCCTTCGGCCTGGACCGCCTGATCATGCTTCTGGCCGGGGCGGCCAGCATTCGCGATGTTATCGCTTTCCCCAAAACCCAGAAGGCCACCTGCCTGCTGACCGAGGCTCCGGCTCCGGTGGCGGCCAAGCAGCTGCGCGAGCTGGGTCTGCGTCTGCGCGAGCAGCCCGCCAAGGAAGGGAAAGCCAAAAAGAGCGAAGAAGCCGCGCAGGCCTGAGGCAGGGAAGGCCCCATGATTCTTGATATTGTGACCTATCCCGATCCGCGCCTGAAGCAGCCCTGCGAGCCCGTGGCGGAAGTGACCGACGAGATCCGCAAACTGGCCGCCGACATGCTGGAAACCATGTATGCCGCGCCCGGCGTGGGTCTGGCCGCGCCGCAGGTGGGCCGCAATATCCGTATGCTGGTCATGGACCCGGCGGGCAAGGATGAGGAAAAACAGCCGCGCGTGCTGATCAATCCCGTGCTGGAACTCTCCGGCGAGGATGTGGTCAGCGAGCAGGAGGGCTGCCTGTCCGTGCCGCTGAACTACCGTGCGGACGTGCCCCGCAAAAGCCGCGTCCTGCTCAGAGCCACGGACTTGGACGGCAACGGCATTGAGGAAGATCTGACGGACTTTCCGGCCATCGTCATCCAGCATGAGGCCGACCACCTGGACGGCATCCTGTTCATCGACAAGATCAGCCGCTTACGGCGCACGCTCTATGACAGCAAGGTAAAGAAATGGCTCAAGCGCAAAAATGCCGGTTAGTCTTCATGGGCACGCCGGATTTTGCGGCGGTGATCCTTAAAAAACTTGCGCAATGGCCGCGCGGCGAAGTCGTTGCGGTGTATACCCGGCCGGACAAGCCCGCCGGTCGCGGCCACAAGCTGACGCCCTCACCGGTCAAGCGAGTGGCCCAGGAGCTGAATCTTCCTGTCCTGCAGCCGGGAAGTCTGAAAAATGTCGCGGCTCAGGCCGAGCTGGCCGCTCTGCAACCGGATGTGCTGGTTGTGGCCGCCTATGGCCTGATTCTGCCGGACGCCGTGTTGGCCGCGCCGCGTCTGGCGCCGCTCAACGTGCATGCCTCCCTTTTGCCGCGTTATCGCGGGGCGGCGCCCATTCAACGGGCCATCATGGAAAACTGGGGTCCTGACGCGCAAAGCGGGATTTCCATCATGCGGGTTGCCAGCCGCCTGGATGCGGGTCCGGTCTATGCGGACGCGGCCTTGCCCATTGCTGAGCACACGGCGGGCAGCCTGCATGATGCTCTGGCCCGTCTGGGCGCGGATCTGCTGATCCGCGTGCTGGATGATCTGCTGGACGGCAGGGCGGTCGCCCGTGAGCAGGATGAATCTCGTGCCGGTTATGCGGCCAAGATCGGCAAGAAGGACGGGTTCATTGACTGGAACCGTCCGGCAGCGCAAGTGCATGCCCATATTCGGGGCGTGACGCCCTGGCCCGGCGCGCGTGTCGCCTTTGCTTTTGCGGGCGAGGCAGAGCCGCTGCCGCTGCTGCTTGCGCCCGGCCGGGTGGAAGAATCCGCGGGTGACGCGCGGCCCGGCGAACTGAGGCATGATGCCGACGGCTTGAGCGTGGCTTGCGCCGATTGCTGGTATCGCTTGCTCCAGGTGCGCCCGCAAGGCCGCAAGGACATGCCGGTGCGTGATTTCATCAACGGACGCTTGCGCGGTCTGCCTGAGGGCATCTGCGGCAGGGCGTTGCTTCCGGCGTAATATTTCCGCTTTTTGGTTCCAGTAAGCTGTGGTGCCGCCTGCGGCGGCGTGCAATCCCTTATGGGTTTGCGACATCTGCCCCTTGTTGCGGCGTTGGCGCGGGCGCGTATTTTCAGCCCGTATTTTTTGTTTTCCGGACTGTGTCTCATCCTAAGATAGAATGTCGCTCGGAAGGCCCTTTTTGCGCTGTTTCAGACCAATGTGTTTTTGCTCCTTCCTGTTTGCATTCCATTCCGTTTTCGGTAGCGAGGCCGCCGCATGTTTCTGCGCAAATCCCCCCACTCCCTGCCGCCCGAGCAATACGGCGGCGGACGCAAGCGGATCTTCATCGGCCTGATGCTGGCCTCCTGTGTTCTGCTGTGTCTGGCGCTCTGTTTTTTTCTGATTCTGCCCTGGTCCGATCTGGGCGCCGTTCTGCACTGGCTGCCCCTGCTCAGCATGGCGGTGGGCGTGCTGGGCATTGCGGTGCTGGCCTGGATGTGCCTGACCCTGATCTTTCATATTTATACCGGCCTGCCGCTGCCGGGCGTGCGCGGCGTGCGGCATGTGATCATCCGTCTGTTCTTTCCTCTCATGGAATTGCTGGCCAAGGCCGTGGGCATGGACCGCAACAAGGTGCGGCGTTCTTTCGTCAAGGTGAATAACGAGCTGGTGCTGGCAGATCGCAAGCCCGTGGCTCCGCGCGAGTTATTGCTGCTCTTGCCGCATTGCGTGCAAAGCAGTGCGTGTCCGCGCCGCCTGACCCACAAGCTGGATAATTGCGTGCGTTGCGGTCAATGCCCGGTGGGCAGCCTGCTGGTCCTGCGCGACCGCTACGGCATCCAACTGGCCATTGCCACCGGCGGCACCATCGCCCGTCGTATTGTGGTCCAGACCCGGCCGCGTTGCATTGTGGCCGTGGCCTGTGAACGGGATCTGACCTCCGGCATTCAGGACAGTTACCCCTTGCCGGTGTTCGGCGTGCTCAACCAGCGGCCTTGTGGCCCTTGTCTGGATACGCTTGTGCCTCTGGGCGCACTGGAAGATGTCATCCGTCTCTTTCTGGGCTGTTCCGCACCCTCTGAACCTTTGCATGCCGGGAGCCGGACGTGAGCGGGCGTTCATCTTTCTTGCGGTCCTTGAAGAAATTGCCGCGCAATGGCCGCACGGCCGCGCTGCACGCACTTTTGTTGGCGGATTCCGGCCTCAGCGTCCAGGAGGCGCTTGCCGACGCCCTGTCCGGGCCCTCGGGGACGGGGCAGGGCGGCAAGGCTGTTGCAGCCTTGCCCGAGCAGGAACGGCATTTGTGTTCCGAACTGGTCTATGGCTGCTTGCGTGCGGAAATCCGCATTGCGTATCTTTTGGGTCGGGTGTTGCCCAAGCCGGAGCGTTTGCCGCTTCCCATACGGCATATTCTTGAGCTTGCGGTTTATGCCCTGCTGTTTCAGGAGCGTGTGCCGGATCATGCGGCGGTGCACAACGCGGTGGAGCAGGCGGAGCGTTTGTTCGGCCGCTCTCTCGCGCGGGTGGCCAACGGCGCATTGCGTTCCATCCAGCGTCTCGGCGCGGCGACGGATACGCCGGAATTTTATGTTGTGGACAAAAAAAACGCGGTTGCGGACGCATGGGACGGCTTGTGCCGCTATTACAGTCTGCCGCGCTGGCTTGGGGATCTCTGGCATGAAGCCTACGGCCCGGAAGTCGCGCTGAACCTGATGCGGCGTTCTTTCGCCCGGCCCTGGAGCGGTGTGCGGGTCAATGCCCGGCACGAGGCGGCCGAAGAATTGCGCGCTGGCTTGCTGCACAGCGCGGAAAATGGCTGCGGAGAGGCCGTGGGGCGCTGGGGCGTGGCTTTTGCGCCGGGCGAGCTGCCCGCTCACGTTCTGGGGCAGAGCCTGGACCGCTGGAGGAAGAGCGGGGCGCTTTCTTTACAGTCGGCTGGCTCGCAACTGGCAGTACAGGCTCTGGAGCTTGACCGCTGGAAGGCTCCGGTCTGGGATGCTTGCGCGGGCTTCGGCGGCAAGAGCGCGGCTCTGTTGGAGCAGGGCATTGAGGTAACTTTGTGCACGGATCGCTCCTGGTCCCGTTTGCGTCACTTGCCGGATCTGTGCCGGGAGTTACGGTTGCCGCGTCCGGCTGTCTGTCTGGCGGACGCCTGTGCGCCGCCGCTGACCGGCTGGAACGGGCATATTCTTCTGGACGCCCCGTGCAGCGGCCTGGGCGTACTGGCCAGGCGGCCGGATATCCGCAAAGGCTCCCGGCGGACTCCGGCTGACCTTAGACAGCTTGCGGCATTGCAGGACCGTATGCTGCTCACGCTCAGCGCCTTGCTTCAGCAGGGTCGTGAGTTGGCCTACATCACCTGTACCTTGAACCCCACGGAAAATGAGTCGGCTGTAGGACGCCTGCTGGCGGCACGGCCTGAGCTTGCGCTGGTGCGCCAGTGGCAGACCCCGCATGAGCATTCCTGGCTGGAGGGAATGTACGGAGCTGTTCTGCGCCGGCGTTGATTATTGCCGGACTGTCGTTTCGCAACCGGTTGGGGAGAAATCGACAGCTGTTTTTGCGATGTTCTTCGCGTCAAAAAAAGCCGTCGCCGAATGCGACGGCTTTTAGCCTCCACGGCATGTTGCGTTTGGGCCGTATGCGGTGCGGAAGCCGTGCAGATAAGAACAGCATTGCTCCGAATGCCGGACAGCAACGTTAACACGCGGTTATCGCTGCTGTCGTGCCCGTTAGCCCCAAAAAAGCTTATGGCACGGCTGCTTTCTTTTGTTGGCATCACGCTTCCGGCAGTGATACGCCCAGACGCGCCAGCAGGCTTTGCAGCTCCTCGGCGCTCCCGTAAGCCAGGGTGATCTTGCCGGTTCGCTCGTTGCCGCTGACCAGGGCTTTGCACTCCAGGGTCTTGCTGAGGTTTTGCTGCAAGTTGCGGATTTGCGCGCTTTTTTTGCGACTTGCGCGAGCGGGTGCTTCTGCTTGGGGGTCGGCTTCGGGCTGCCCGTTCTCAAGCTGCCAGGGCAAATATTTGTTTTCCCGCCAGAAAGCGGCGGCTTCTTCGGCGTCGCGGACGGTCAGCGAGTGGCTGATGATGCGCCGCCGCAGAGCCTCTGCCGCCTGGGCATCGTTCACGCCCAGGAGGCAACGGGCATGCCCGGCGCTGAGCCGTCCGGCGCGCAGATCTTCCTGTGCGCCGGGGCTCAGTTGCAGCAGGCGCAGGGCGTTGGCAATGGCCGGGCGGCTTTTGCCCAATCGGGCGGCCAGTTCCTCCTGGGTCAGTTCCAGCGCTTCGCGTAAACCTTGCAGGGCCAGAGCCTCTTCAACGGGGTTGAGATCTTCGCGTTGCAGGTTTTCGATCAGGGCGGCGGCCATAACTTCTTTGTCGCTCAGGGCGCGCACGAAGACGGGCACCTGCGTCAGCCCGGCCAGGCGCGCGGCGCGCCAGCGGCGTTCACCGGCCACGATCTGATAGGTGGCGTTGTCGGCCATCGGCCGCACCAGCAGCGGCTGGATGATGCCTTGGGCTTTGATGGAATCGGCCAGCTCCCGCAGGCTTTCAGGATCAAAATGCCGACGCGGCTGGTCCGGATTGGGCCGCAGGACCGTTATCGGCAGCATGCTGACGTCGCCGCTCTGTTCACGCTGTGGTTCGGAACCGCTGAAAAGCGCATCCAGTCCCCGACCCAGTCCTTTGCTTGCGTTGCTCATATTTTCTCCTTGTTCAGACTCTGCCTGCGCCTTGACAAGCGCCCCCGGCGCGCGGCACCCTGATCCCGCGTACGGCCTTTCATTGTGGTGCGCGAATTTCAGTCAGCTGAAGGAACTCGTATGTCTGATTCATTACCGTTGTTGTATCTTACCGATGCCGAAGATCGCGTCCAGGCTGTGCAGATTCCCTGGGAACTCTGGCGGAAAATCGAACCGTTGGCCCGCCCCGTGCTGGAGACCCTTTCGGACCCGCCCGCCGCCGAACCGGTGAAGGAGGCGATTCCGGCTTTTGAGGAATTTTTACAGTTCTGGGACTTCCGCTATCCTTACAATCCGGCGGTGAGCTGTCCGCACTGCGGCGCGTCCACACAAAACTGGCGCGAAGATCCGGAACACCCGTTTTGGCTCACTAATGCGAATGTGGGCGGCTTGTTGGTGTTTCATTGTCGGGCGTGCGGCACGACCATCCGGCAAAAACATTTCCGCGACCATCTGGCTTTGGAACATACGTCACCCAAAGCTTAACCCGGCTATTGCAGCACCGTGCTCTTTTTGGAGGGCCGCCGCAGCACCACTTCCTTGGCAAGGCCGAGATATGCCTCGGCTCCCTTGGATTTGATGTCGTAGTGAATGATGGATTTGCCGTGACTGGGCGCTTCCGAAAGGCGTACGTTGCGCGGAATCACGGTTTCAAACAAATGATCCGGGAAACAGCGGCGCACTTCATTTTTGACTTCACGGGTAAGCCTGTTGCGGGTGTCGTACATGGTCAGCACCACGCCGAGCAGGGCCAGATCGGGATTGAGCCGTTTTTTGACCTGTTCGTAGGTCTGGAGCAATTTGACGATGCCTTCCAGGGCGAAAAATTCGCATTGCAGGGGAATCAGTAATTCTTTTGCCGCGCACAGGGCGTTGAGCGTCAGCAGGCCCAAGGAAGGCGGGCAGTCCAGGATGATATATTCGTAATCGTCATTGACCCGCTTGAGACATTCATCCAGATAGAATTCGCGGGCCATTTTGTCTACCAGTTCCAGTTCCACCGCCACAAGATTGGTACTGGCCGGTAAAATATCCAGGAAGGGAGTGCGGCTTTTAGCAATACTCTGGCGCACATTGTCCGGCGAGTAAAATGTACTGTACAAATCGCCGGTCAGTTCTTCCTGGCCCAGGCCGAGGCCGCTGGTGCTGTTGGCCTGCGGGTCGCAATCCACCAGCAGCACCTTTTTTTCCATGACGGCCAGAGCCGCGGAAAGATTGATGGCAGTTGTGGTTTTACCCACGCCGCCCTTTTGATTGGCAATGGAAATAATGCGCGCCATACGCTGACCTCCGCTTCCTGTCCTTGGACCGGCTGGCTGGTGTTTTGCTTGCCGCGATGCACAAAGTGCTGATGGCTGTTGAGTGGCCTGAACGTTTCACATGAAACATTTGATGGAAAGAACGCCGTAAGGTGTCGTCTGCCTGTTTGTAAAAGAGGCGCGTATGGTCGTCAAGGCGTAAGCACGGTCTGCGCGGCCCAATATTCCGTCAGAGCTTGCCGTTACTGGAAAAAATTTTTTGTCGTACCCGTATCTTGCCGGGAGCTCGTAATCTGAGTAAAGATATCAGGATGTCGCGAGCGGCACCACATTAGAGCATTTCATCTTTAACATGCTCTGATGCCGAACACGGTGAGGCGCGCCGCGAAGCGCGCGGATTCCGGCAAAGCGGCCGAATGCTGCCCGAAGAGCTGTCCCTGTTGGCAACAGCGGAACCATACGGGGATCGACAGCAGCGATAACCGCGTTTTTGCCGGAATGACCCCTTTGAAACATATCGCGTTTCAAAGATAATCTGCTCCAGACCGGGAGAGTATATGTGCCTGCCCCATATTTTGCTGGTGGACGATGAAGAGGATGTTACCCGTATCCTGGCAAAGCGCCTGGAAAAACGCGGATATGCCTGCGCCAGGGCCGCCAATGGGCGCGAGGCGCTGGATGCCATGGAAGGGGAGTTTTTCCCTATTGTGATTATGGATGTAAAAATGCCGGTGCTGGACGGCATGGGCGCATTGCAGCAAATGGCCATGCGTTGGCCCAAGGCGCAAATTATCCTGCTTTCAGGGCACGCCGACATGCAATTGGCGGTGCAGGCCATGAGCCAAGGAGCTTTCGGCTATTTGATGAAACCGGTGGACTTTGATGAGCTGCTTTTCAAAATTGAGGATGCCGCCACTCAGACCCGGCTGGAATCGGACAATGCAGCGGCGCGGTTCTGAAAGAGATTTGCAGCCTCACATGCGACATGGGCAAAAGCAGCCTCTGTTCAGTCCGGAGAAATAATATGTTGACGCCACGGTCCCATCTCTGCCGGGTGTGGCTCAGGCCAAGCTCAAGAGAGGGAAATCAGGCGTCAATCTGAATGTTGCTGTCCCGCGCCGTTGTCATTCTCGTGTGTGGAACATTCCGTCGCTAAAGAAGTTCTGTTTTCCGGACGCATGCCGTCCATATTTGCGGCATGCGTCCGAAGGAATAAATGGATATATATTGTAATCCGCGTTAGGAAATGTTCCCAAGCGTACTATCCGTAAGCAGACTCAGCCTGTTTACGAATGTTCCAAGCGTTGTGACGAAAAAACCACGCGCAAAGCATCCGTCGCGACGGTCGGCGCAAGGATTTGTCCTCAACTCCTTGCCGCGAAATGCGAGTAAACGAGCTTTGTTCGCCGCAAAACGAGCATTTCAAGAGTCAACTACTCCAAAAGATGAGGTTTCTATGAGCATTACCCACAAAATTCTTTTTGTTCCGGCCCTGTTGCTGGGATTGGCGGGCATGTCTCTGACAGGCGTGGAAGCCCGCGCGGCCTCCAGCCAGGTGACGGAAGATAATCTGCCGCAATTGCTGGAAAAAGTCTTGCGCGAACATCCGGATATCGTGCTGGATGTGTTGCGTCGCAATAGCGAGGCCGTACTGGATATCGCCCAGCAGGGGTCCAACATGCGGCGCAAACACAATCTGGAAGTTCAGTGGCGCGAGGATATGAAAACCCCCAAGAACGTGCGTCTGGAGGGGCGCCCGGTGCTGGGTTCGTCCAAGGCTAAAGTGCGCATCGTGGCTTTTTCCGACTTTACCTGCCATTTCTGCCAGCAGGCTTCCAAAACCGTGGACGCGCTCTTGCAAGAGTATGGCAAGGACGTCAGTCTGGTTTTCAAGAATTTACCGCTGGATGAGAAGGGGCCCGGCGGACAGGCGGCGGCGTATTTTGTCGCCATTGCGCAGCAGAGCGAGGAGAAGGCCTGGAAGTTCTATAAAGCCCTGTTCGCCGACCGGGACCGCCTGGTGACCGAGGGTGAGGATTTTTTGAAAAAGACCGCCCAGGGGCTGGATGTGGACATGAAAAAACTTGGCCGTGATGTGCGCGGCAAGAAGGTCAGCGACATTCTCGCTGAAGACCAGCAGGACGCGCAGAAGCTGGGCGTGGAAGGCACCCCCTACTTCCTGGTCAATAATATGGTGGTGCGCGGTGCCCTGCCCCTGGACCTGTTCAAAGGCGCCGTGGACATGGCCCTTAAGCAGAACGGCAAGTAAGATGTGCATTGTCAGGGCGGAGCGCCCGGATCTGGAAGAAATTCTGCGTTTGCAGTATCTGGCCTATCAGAGCGAAGCGCGCCTCCTGAACAACTTCAGCATCCCGCCTTTGCGCGAGAACCTTGAGGATCTGGTTCGCCAGTTTGAGGCGGGCATGGTGTTTCTTAAGGCCGCGGATACGGACGGCGCTCTGGTGGGTTCGGTCCGTGCCCGTGTGGAGCAGAGCAGGGTTTATGTGGGCAAACTGATGGTGCACCCGCAACGCCGGGGCAAGGGCCTGGGGACGCGTCTTCTGGCGGCCCTGGAGTCCGCCATGGGGTCCATGGTTCCGCAGGCGCGTTACGAGCTGTTCACCAGTACGCAAAGCCTGCGCAATCTGCGCCTGTATGAGCGGGCGGGCTACCGTCCGTTTCGGGAAGAAGAGCCGGAACCCGGCTTGCGGTTGGTTTTTCTGGAAAAATAGGGTTCCGGCCGCATTGCGGTTGAATAGAACAGAAAGGCGCATCCAACGATGCGCCTTTTTCTTATGGTTGCCCGGCCGATCATTGCCGGCGCGTATCCCGGTTTTACGGATGCCGACAGCAAGGCTAAAACACGGTTTGATTCATCCGTTTCAAATGGCATTGCTTCATGCGGAGTTGAGGAATAAATACGTTCAGAAGCGCATTGCTTTCAGAAAAGATCAATCCGGACCTCAGGCCGAAGCCGCATCCTTGCCGCGACTGCGGATAACCTTGGTCATCCATTCACGCAACTGGTCCAGGTCCGCCTGCTGAGTTTTTTCCGAGGCATGCAGCAGCACGCGCAGATTTTCCACATCTTTGCGCAGTTGCTGATTCTCCAGCACCGTTTCAGGCGACATTACGCCGGGCTGCGGCAGGCGTTCAATAACCAGATGGATAAGTTGGGCAATACCCTCCAGGGCCAGTGTTTGGCGTTCCAGCAACTGCAGGGCCGCCGCGGGCAGAAATTCCGCAACAGTCTGCTCCGTTCGCGGCAGGCACGGCTCAGGCTTGGAAACAGCAAGCGCATTGCGCGGGAAGCGGGCCAGCAGGGCGTTTTCCACTGAGGCCGCCGTGCGCGATTTTTGCATCTGCTCCAGAATGGCGGCAATGACCTCCAGGGTTTCCGGGCGATAGCGCCGCCTGCGGCCCTCGCCGACGCTGGGGATAAACGCCGCAAAGCGCTTACAGTAATAGCGGGTGGTGGATTCAGGCAGGGAAAAATGGCGGGAGATGTCCGCAATGCTCAAAAGGCCCTCTGTCGGGGATGCCGTGCGCGTCATGACGCCTCCTGCTGGCTTGCAGCAGCATTGCTGCCGTTGCCGTCACAAAAAAGCCGTTCCCGCCATACCGCCGCCGGGCCGCGCCATCCGCGGATTGAGAGCAGGTCCGAAGAAAGTCCTTGTGCTTGCGGGTCGGCGGATGGCGGGGGAGGGCAGACCGCAACTCAAGATTTGCCGAACTGTTTTTAAGCGTTACTTCAAACAATCTATAATAGCAAGCTGCGCTCTTGCGTAAAAAACCCCGCGTCATCATAGCGCGGGGGTTTTTACGCAAGAGCTGTTCACGCATGGAATGCGACCACTGCTCCGCAAGGATTTACAGGCAAATCCTTGCCCAAAAAGCGAGTGGCGGGCTTTGCTCACGTAAGCGAGCTTTTCAAGTGTTACATGTTCCAATAATCGCGCTATGGCTCAGCGGACGACCCGGCGTACGGAAATCAGTTTGCTGCGCCAGTAGGGAATATTCATGCTCTCCATACGCACGCGCTCTCCACGGCGCGGGCTGTGGATAAAGGAATCACCTCCGGCGTAAATGCCGGTATGCAGACCACGCGGGCTTTGCCCGGTGCGGAAAACCACAATGTCGCCGGGACGGGCCAGGCCTTTGGGCACGGACTGGCCGGCCCTGGCCTGGTCAACCGTAACTCGGGGCACGCTCATGCCGTTCTGTCGGTATGCCCACCAGATCAGGCCGGAACAGTCAAAGCCCTTTTGCGGCGAGGCGCCGCCCAGGCGGTATTGCTTGCCCATCTGGCTGTAGGCGGTGTGAACCACTTTTTGCGCTTTGACCGGCGCCGGGCCGTTGTCCACAGGGCGAAACATCCCGCAACCGGACAAAAGCATTGCCAAAATCGGTCCGAGAACGCAAACGCGCCAGAACTGTTTCTGTTTATTGTGTTCCTTGTCCATAAACTGTCTCAACAATATATAGAGATTTTTTCACACTGTGTTAGAAAGTTACGGCATAGTTTCCTACTGTTCTTTTCGGCATGCCGAAGGAAAACTTAAGTGTCATACGCGATACATGCAACCGCAGATAAAGTCAAAAAGAGAAATGTGAAGATATATCTATGGTTGGACAAAAAAAGCCCCCGCGATGCGGGGGCTTTTCATCTCATGCGCGCCTTGCCGCGCCAGAAAACCTACTTGCCGGAATTCAGGCGTTCCTGGCCGTCCCAGACCTGTTCGGCCTTGGGCAGTACGGGCAGGAGCTTGGTCCAGGGGTTCTTTTGCAGGAATTCAGGATCCTGCTGGAGCTTGCGGCTCATTTCCAGAATGGGCGGCACGATCTTCTCGATATCGCCGGCCAGAGCGGGAGCGATGCCGTAATTGGTGGCCTGACCGGCCAGATCCACGGCCTTCTGACTGCATTCCATGGAGGTCATCAAGGTATCCAGTGACTTGGCCGGGTTGTGGAAGCCCACGCTGTTTTCAGCGGAGACGTAATCCCAGAACAACTGGCCCTTGCGAACCATTTCACGGGCTTCAGTCATCAATTCGTCATAGTTGGGGGCGCGGTCGCCGGTATAGCTGTTGGCCAGACGCACGGCCTCATGAGCTTTCACCGACATGGCTTCGGCCTTCAACAGCTGAGCGAATGTCTTCTGCTGGGTGTAGATGACCCGTTCGCGCAGATATTCAGGCGTCTTGTCGGCATGGCACTGACGGCAGGCCCGCATCTCCTTGTCCTTCATGGGCGAGGTCATCCAGTGGCTGGAAACTTTCTTGCCGTCCACACGCTGGTACTGCATGTGGCAGTCAGCGCAGGATACTCCGGCGGCTCCATGCGGACCGTCCTGGAAGGTTTCGTAGTCGGGATGCTGCATCTTGATGATCGGCACCTTGGAGGCGGCATGCACGAAGTCGGCGAACGGGCCGGGCTTGCCGTCCGCGCCCTTGGCGCCGTGGCCCTTGTAATACTGGTACATGTCCTCGGGGTTCTTGCCGTTATCCCATGGGAAGACCGGGCGCAGGGCCGGGCCGTTGTCCTTATGCGTGAAATAGTATTCCACATGGCACTGGGCGCAGACCAAGGTACGCTTCTCATTGCGCGAGAGCTTGTTCCAGTCCTGATTGCTGCGCTTCAGCCAGTCCTTGAGCGGTTCGGAATAGAGGCGCAGCTCCATGGTTCTGGGATCGTGGCAGTTGGCGCAGCCGATGGTTTCGTCCATACCGTCGATCTTGTCCTTGCCGCGGAATTCGTTGACGTCCTTGGACCAGAATTCGTCGCCGTACTGCTTGACCCAGTTCATCATCTTGGGGGTCTTGCAGTTCCAGCAGGTGGCGGGCATCTTGCCCTTGCCGTCGGCGCCGTAGCGGTTCAGACGGTCGATGTTCACGAAATCCTCGATAGCGTGGGTGTGGCCGCGGGTTTCGTTGTACTCGTACATGAAGGGATAACCCAGCCAAAGGTTTTTCAGATAGGGCTGGGCGTGTTTGAAGCCCTTGGGCAGGGGATCGACATTGTCATTCTTGTGGTAGGCGATGGACCCCTTGTACTCGGTCATCACCTCGGATTCGTTGTTTTTCTGATACGAGGCGTATTGTTCGGGAAATTCGGCCTTGAAGGCAGAAATGCGGGTTTCGTCTTCTTTGATGTTGGTTTTGTAGGTGGGGGCCTTCAATTCCGTCGAAACATCGTTGCAGCCGCTGAGCAGCGCCGCTCCCAACAGCGCCGAAACGGCCAGAGCCATAGTGCGGATATGCTTATTCATACGCTACCGTCCTTGTGCTGATGGGCTTGTGGCGCATATGGGCCACATTGCGGTGGCAGTCAACGCAATAAGGCTTGGCGTTCATACTGGCCACGTTGACGTTAGTTTGGGCGTGACAGGCCTTGCAGTTCTCGTTGACCACGTCGCGCGTGGTCACACTGGCCGGATACGGCACGTCCTTGCCCGACAGGTTGCCCATGAAGTCACTCAGGCCCGCTTGCGCTTTGAACGGCAGCTTGGCCAACAGATTGTGCGGGGCGTGGCATTCATTACAGGAACGGTCGGCGTGCGTGCCCAGCTTGTGGGTCACTGCCGCCTCCTGCATGATGTGACAACTGGCGCAGAACGGACGCTGATCCGTTGCCGTCATGGCATAGGCCAGCACTCCGACAAGCACCACGCCCACCGCAACGCCGCCCAACAACCATTTGAGCCAGGGTCCATTGCGGGGTGTTCCCATAGAAGCCTCCTTCACTCACTCCAACAACTTGCCGCCCCTATGACGGCGTTATCTTTTTTGTGAATCAAAAAACATGCCAGAGCAAGATAAAAAAGGGGAAAAAATTAATCCTGAAAAGACTGCCGGTTTGCAAACAAAATGTAATAATTATCAATAGCAGACTTGTATTGTTCAGAAAAAAAAGACAAAAAATCAGAAAAAGCTGACAAACAAGGTCTTCCTTTCCCCTGGAGAAAGCATGGCGCATATCTTTGCCGGGCGCTGGTTCCGTGTCCTCTGGCTGCCTGCTCTGGCCAGTCTGCTTTGGCTGGGTCTGATTCTGGGGCTTTACAGCCGTGCCGCGCGCGTGGATGAAGAGCACCGCCTGGAACTGGAACGCATCCGCCTTTCCACCGTGGCCCGGCAACTGCTGGACGCGCGCAACTGGAATGCGGCGCACGGCGGCGTCTATGTGCCGGAGAGCGATCTCGGCAGGCCCAATCCCTGGCTGCCGCTTCATGAGCGGACCCTGAAAACCGCCGACGGGCGGACCCTGGTGCTGATGAATCCCGCCTACATGAGCCGCCAGCTGGCCGAGCGCACCTCCTGGCCGGGCATCAGCATTTCAATTATCGGGCGCAGGCCGCTGCGGCCTGAAAATCAATCCGACGCCTGGGAGGGCGAGGCCCTCATCGAATGCACGGAGGGCCGTCAGGAAATTTTCAGCCCGCCGGATGAGAACGGGCAGGGCCGTCTGCGTCTGCTCACCGTACTGGTGGCGCAGCAGAGCTGTCTGCGCTGCCACGCGGACAGCCGGGTAGGAGAAGTGCTCGGCGGCATCAGCGTCAGTCAGGATGCCGGTCCATATCTGCATAACGCGGCGAAGCAGGAGGGCAATATGCGCCTGCTCTATGCTCTGCTGGGGCTGACGGGCGTGCTGGCTATCGGCGGCCTGACCCTCAATCTGACCAGGCGGCGTTGGCAGGCCGAGGAAACCAGCCGCATGAAAAGCGCCTTCATGGCCCGCCTGAGCCATGACATGCGCACGCCGCTTACCGCCATCCTGGGCATGAGCGACTTGCTGCGGCGAGGCGACAGCGCCGCGCCGGAAAAGAAGCGCGCCCTGCGTTATCTGGTTCAGGCGGGCGGAGCGCTTTTGGAAATGGTCAGCGACATCACGGACCACGCGGCTTTGGAACAGGGCACGCTGACCTTGCATGAGAGCGCCTTCAGCCTGCGTGCCGCGCTTTCGCAGTGCCTTGATCTGTACCGCCCGGCCGCCGCGTCCAAGGGCCTCCGACTGGAGTTGGACGTGCCCGCCTCAGTGCCGGACCATCTTTACGGCGACGCCTTCCGCCTGCGTCAGGCCCTTGGCAATCTTGTCAGCAATGCGCTCAAATTTACCGAGCGGGGCGGCGTGCGGCTGGAGGTGGAAGCTGAAAGCGCACGCACGGGCCGCCTTCTGATGCGGCTGCGCGTACGGGACAGCGGGCCGGGCCTGCAGCCGGAAGAGCTGGAACGGATCTTTGAGAGCTTTCAGCGCGGCTCGCGCGCGGGGTGTCAGCCGGGCACCGGCCTGGGCCTGAACATCGCCCGGACCATAGCCCGGCGCATGGGCGGCGATGTGCGGGTCAGTTCCCAACCGGGTCAGGGCTCGTGCTTTACCCTGGAAGTGCTTCTGCGTACGGATTGGGGCAACACAAGGCCATGCCCGCCCGCGGATGCGGACCGGAATGCCGAGCCCGGAAGCGACGCCGCTGGCAAGGGAGCGTTGGCGGGACGCCGTATTCTGGCCGCCGAGGACAACCCGGCCAGCCGATATTTCCTGGAACAGGCCTTACGCCGGGAGGGCGCGCTGGCCGTGGTGACCGCTGACGGTGAAGCCACTCTGGCCGCTCTGGGTGAGAAGGAATGGGACGTGGTGCTGCTGGACGCGCGCATGCCCGGCCCCGACGGCCTGGATGTGCTGGGGCGCATCCGGCAAGGCCGGACCGGAGCGCCTGCGGGGCAACGCGTGGTCCTGTACACGGCGGCGCTGGACGCCGAAGCGCAAGAGCGCTGTCGTGGGTTGCGGCCCGACGATATCTTGTTCAAACCGGTCAGTTTCGCGCTGTTGCGGCAGCGTCTGGCGGCACTGCTGACAGCGCGGGGCAACGGGACAACGGTGACGGAGGAGAACGCGGGCATGCCGGAAAAAACATCTCAGTCAGCCGGGAGAAAACCGCCGGAGACAGCCCGGCGTGCTGACGATACTGAATTGCCGCTTTGGGACCGGGAAGCCGCTCTGGCGGCCGTGGACGGCGACGCGGCAATCTTTGCGCAGTTGCTTGCGGTCTTGCGTGATGATCTGGGGAATATGCTGGGACAGCTGGTGAAAGCCGCGGCGGCGGGGGATCGAAAGAACATCCGCCGGCTGGCCCATGCCTGCAAGAATTCAGCGGGCACCATGCGCCTGATGCGCCTGCACGGCACGGCCGCCCTGACGGAAAAAGCGGAAGACGCGGCGCTGGACGCAAGGGCGGGGGAATTGGAACGGGCCATGCGTGAGGCTCTGACGCTGCTGGGCGCCGTTGACGGCGGGGGCGGAACAGAGACGGAAACGCGGACCAAGGAGACAGGGGGGAAGGCATAATGGCGCGTATTCTGGTGGTGGACGATGAAGCCCTGATGCGCACCATGGTGGAAGTGGTCTGCACGCGCATGGGGCATGAGGCCGTGTGCGCCTCTTCCATCAAGGAGGGCCTTGCCCTGGGCGGCCAAGGCGTGGACGTGGTGCTGCTGGACGCCTGGCTGCCGGACGGCAACGGCCTGGAATTTCAGAGGGAGTTCGCCAATCTGCCTGAAGAGCCGGACATCGTGATCATCACCGGCCACGGCGACGGCGACGCGGCGGAAGCGGCCCTGCGTTCCGGAGCCTGGGAGTTTCTGACCAAGCCCTTGCAGATCCGCGACATCGAACAATGCCTGCGGCACATTCTGGCGTTCCGCCAGGGCCGCAAACCGGGCCCGGCCTCCCTCAAAGTGGACAGCGGGCACATCCTGGGCTCCGGACCGGGCATGGCCCAGGCCCTCAAACTGCTGGCCCAGGCCGCCCAGAGCGAAGTCAATGTGCTGATTCTGGGCGAAACCGGCGTGGGCAAGGAACTGTTCGCCAAAGCCCTGTTCCGCAACAGCGGGCGCGCGGCCCAGCCTTTTGTGACCGTGGACTGCGCTTCCCTGCCGGAAACCCTGGTGGAAAGCCACCTTTTCGGCCACAGCCGGGGGGCCTTCACCGGCGCGGAGCGGGCCCGCGAGGGACTTTTGCTGGCCGCGCACAAGGGCACGCTTTTTCTGGATGAAGTGGGGGACCTGCCCCTGGTCATGCAGGGCGCGTTTCTGCGCGCCCTGGAGCTGCGCCGCTTCCGCCCGGTGGGTGAAGTGCACGAGGTGGACAGCGACTTCCGCCTGGTGGCGGCCACCAACCGGGATCTGGAGGGAATGGCGCGCACCGGCCAGTTCCGGGGCGACCTGCTCTATCGTCTTCAGGGCATTACCATCGTGATCCCGCCGTTGCGCGAACGGCGGGACGAAATCCCTGGCCTGGCCCGCCAGGCCGTCACCGCCTTCTGCCTGCGCAACGATCTGCCGGAAAAAGCATTGGCCGAACCCGTGCTGGACATGTTGATGGAATATCCCTGGCCCGGCAACGTGCGGGAGCTGATCCACGCCCTGGAGCGGGCCTGCCTCGCCGCCGGGGAAGGGGACCTGATCCTGCCCGGCCATTTGCCCACCCAGATGCGGGTGGCCGTGGCCCGGCACCGGGTAAGCCGCGGCCGGGAGCAAAGCCCGGAGCCCGTGCCGCCCCCGGCACGGACGCTGCCCGCGGCCCATGCGGAAAACGGCCGCGCCGGGGCAGCCGCCATCGCGGGCGGCAGCGGCGATCTGCCCAGCCTGCGGGAGTGGAAATCCCGCGCCGAGGAAGAGTATGTGCGCCGGGTCATGACCGTGAGCGCGGGCGACGCGCGCCGGGCCGCCGGCGTGGCCGGCATCTCGCGCGGGCATTGGTATGAGCTGGTCAAAAAATATCATGCCTGACCGGGGCGGGGGCAGGCGCGTCCATGGGTAAAAATGACCGTCAGGCCGCGCCGGAGGCCGATTTATGGCTCTACTTGCTTGCCTCGTGCCGCAAAAGGCGCTATAGGCCAAAAAAAAGGCTTGCAGAGGCAATGTCAGAGCATGAATAAGAGCCCCGTTACCGTTAAAGGCTATGTCGCGGCTGTGCCGCGTTCCGTGGATGAGCGCCAGGCCAGAGTGGCCGTGGTGCAGGATGATGTGGAATACCGCGTGATGCCGCGCGGGGCCGGGATGGATCTGGCCGACGAGGTCAGCGTGCCCGTGGAGGTCACCGGCCTGGTGGAAGAGGTGGATGGCGTGTTCTACCTCACTGTGCGCGGTTACAAGGTTCTGGAAGACGATTCCTGGCTTGAGGAATAGCGCGCTTCCCGTTGACGGCCCGGAACCGCCTCGGCGGCTCTGGGAATCCTGTCTGGAAGTCGCTGCCTTTTCGAGTCGATGTTTTTTCCCGTGCTCCCGCACAAATACAGGCGGGACGCCACGCGGCGTCCCGCTCCTTTCTTGTTCTCCTCAATTCCGGCGGGAACCTGCGCGCACGCAAGGCCGTTCTGCTGAAAATTCCCTGTGGGTTATCCGGAACGGGAATTATTGCCCACTATCCCAGGAGCGAAAGATGCTCCTCTGATTTGCGTTTGTGCGGGGTCAGGGTGCTCTGACGGCAGAAATCGCGGATCTGGGCCAAAAAGGGCGACGGCGCCAGACGCAGTTTTCTGCCGTACAGCGTGCGGCGAGCGCAATAGCTCACAAACAGCGCCCGCGCGGCGCGGGTCAGGCCCACGTAAAGCAGGCGGCGCTCTTCCGCAAGGCGGGCCTCCGGGTCCTCTTCCCCTCCCGGAACGGCTGCGTCCGCATCTTTTGTAGCGTTCTCCGCCGTGTTTTCAAACAGCAGTTCACGTCGCAGGGGCAGCAGGCCGCTTTCCAGGCCGGGCAGAAAGACCGCCTGAAACTCCAGGCCCTTGGAAGCATGCAGAGTAAGAATCTGGACCTGCTCGGCTTTGGCCCGTACCAGTTCCGCTTCATGCAGCCAGGCCAGGCGTTGGAAAAGGGGGTGCCAGCCGCCGCATTCCAGCCAGAGGCGGCAGAGCGATCGCCACTGGCGGCTCTGGCAAAAGAGTTCTCCGGTCCAGGCCTGAGCGCCCAGCCAGCTTGCCATCTCCTGCGGTTTGGGCAGATTGCCCGCGGGCCAGGGCAAAGGCTCCGCCGGGGCGGCCGGGGCAGGCAGATCCGGCGGGGTGGGCGCAACATCCGCAAAACCGCAATGCCCGGCGGCCAGGGCCAGAAAACGTGCGCAGACCGGCTCCTGCCAGAATTCCTCCTGGGCCGGGGCCGCGCAGGGGATGCCCATTTGCTCCAGGGCCGCGCGCAGGGGGGGGATTTGGGCCTTGAGGCGTACCAGCACGGCCACGTCGCCCGGCGACAGGCTGCTGTCCAATTCTCCGGCGTCGGCGCGCTGTTGGGCCTGGTCCAGCAAGGTGTGGGCCGTGGCCCCGATAAGCCGCTGCACGCGCCCGGCCAGCCAGCGGGCCTCGGCCCGCTCGTCCGGCGCGGCGAAAAGCTGCAACTGGGCCCTCAGGGGCCTGGCCGCGTGCAGATTGCCGCATCGGCCCCGGCCCTGCAGAAGATTCTGGGCCATGTCCAGTACGTCCTGGCTGGCGCGGTAGCTTTGTCCCAGCCTGTACACCGTAAGCGTCGGCCAGCAGGCCCGCAGGGAATCCTCGCTCTGGCCCGTGGCCCCACGGAAGCCGTAAATGGCCTGATCCGGGTCGCCGATGCCGAAAAATCCCCGGCCGTCCGGCGGCAGCAGGGCGCGAATCACGGCCAGCTGCACGGGTGAAAGATCCTGCACCTCGTCCACCAGCACATGCCGCCAGGGCCCGTCCGGCCTCCGGGCCGGATCGGGCGCATGCTCCAGCAGCCAGTCCAGCAGATCGGCGTAATCCACATAGCGGACGCCGCTCTGGGCGTTTTTGCGTTGCCGGTAGCGCGCGGCGGCCTCGGCCAGATCACTGCCCCGCGCCGGTTCCTTCAGGCTTTCGCGGGCCAGATTCAGGGCGTCCCAGAGCGTGCGCAGCCGCCGCGGCTGGTCCGCATTGGCCGCGCTGAACAGGCGGAAGGCCGCGTCCTCGGCCAGAAGCAGGCAGTGCGGCTCCGCTTTGCGCAGTTCGCCCCAGGCTAGGCCGTGCAGGGTGTCGCATTGCGGCAGGCGGGACAAATGCGGCAGGGCCGCGCCGAGGCGTTCCCGCAGTTCCCCGGCGGCGCGGCGGGTAAAGGTCACGGCCAGCAGGTCCTGGGGTCGCGCGCCTTCTTCCAGCAGCCGTTGCAGGCGGCCGATGAGCACGCGGGTCTTGCCCGCGCCCGGACCGGCCAGAATCAGCACCGGGCCGGGCCCCGCATTCAGGGCCGCATTCTGTTCTTCGGAGAACATCATGGCGGACGCGGCCTGCTCTGCCGGTTCAGGGTGCCCCGTGAATCCGGTGTGCTGCGTCTCATGATCCTTGCCTGGCGTGGGCTTGGCCAGAGCCAGCAAGGGCAGGCCGTTCTCCGCGCCGCTTGCGGCAGAAACCGTGGCGGCAGCCTTGCGCGGGCGTCCGGGCCTGGCGGCGGGGCGTTCCAGGCCCGGCAGACTCTGCCCGCCGCCGCGCACGTCGCGCAGTTCCTCGGGCTCGAACACGCGCACCACGCCGTATTGGCCGTCAAAGCCGCCCTGGCGGATAACCTGGCCGCGCCGCATGCGGGCTACGGCCTCGCCCAGAGGTTCCCAGTGGGCGCGGATATCCGCTTCCGGCAGGTGGCAGAGGATGTCCAGCTCCGGTCCCAATTCGCGCAGCAGGCGGCTGTAACGCTCCTGCACCTTGCGCGAGCCGGAGCCCACGCCCAGAATTTCACCCACCACCTCCGGCAGGGGAATCAGGGGCCGGGCCTCGGGCTCCAGGGGCAGCCGGGCCGGAGTCTCGCGGTCGGCCAGTTCCAGCACGCGGTGCAGCACGCCCACGGTCAGGGGCTTGCCGCAGACCGGGCAGATATTGTTCAGGGCCAGGGCCTCGCGCGGCTCCAGCACCACGTTGCAGGCCCGGTGCCCGTCCAGATGGTATTTGCCTTCCTCGGGGTAGAATTCCATGGTGCCCAGAAAACGGCAGTCCAGGTTTTCCTGGGATTCGCGTCTGGCCGCCGCGCGCAGGGCCGTGAACATGCCCGCGTAGGAGGGCGGCCCGGTAAAAAGATTGGCCTCGCGACCCAGGTTGGCTCCGGAATGGGCGTCGGAATTGGAAATCAGGGCATAGCCGTCCAGTCCGCTGATGAGGCGGTTCATGGCCGGGTCCGAGGAGAGGCCGGTTTCCAGGGCGAAAACATGCCCGGAAAGGTCGGCGAAGCAGTCCTCCAGGCGATCAAAGCCGGATTTGGAGCCGAACAGGGCGAACCAGGGCGTCCAGACATGGGCGGGCACCAGCACGCCCTGCGGCACGGTTTCGAGCATGATTTCCAGCAGATCGCGCGAATCCAGGCCCAGAATGGGACGCCCGTCGGAATTGAGGTTGCCGATCTGGGCCAGGCGTTCGGAAAGGCGGTCCGCGTCCTCTAGGCTGGGCACGAAGAGCAGATTGTGAACCTTGCGCACCTTGCCGTGGCGTTTGTAGATGGAACTGATTTCCGCCTGCAGGCAGAACAGCGGCTCCTTGCCGCCCTCATGCGGGCGGGTCCGCGCGCCGCCGAGAAAGTCCAGTTCCTCCGGCTCGCCCTTCAGACGGTAGAGGCCGCTGGCTTCGTCGAAGACCAGTTGCTCGCGCAGCTCGGTCCGCCATTGCGGATGGGTGAAATCGCCGGTGCCCAGCACGTCGATGCCTTTGCAGCGCGCCCAGGCCGCCAGATGGCGGGGATTGAGCTGCTTGCTGGTGGCCCGTGAGAAACGCGAGTGGATGTGCAGGTCCGCAATAAAATTCATGTGTAACCTCATGTTGTGGCGGTCAGCCAAGGGCAGAAAGCCAGAGCCCGCGAAGTCCAGGAAGGCCGGGCCTGCGCGGTCCGGCCCGATTGTTTGCGGTGCAGGGTCAGCGGAGCTTCCAGGCGCAGCTCGGCGGCGGCGTCCTTGCGGGCTTCCGCCAGCAGGCGCGTGGCCGGGCTGTGGCTGTGGGGCCGCACGGGAACGATGCGGCGCAGGCCCAGGCGGGCTTCATCGAGCGCCGCGCAGAACCGGGGCAGGGAACGGGCCTCGAAAATGCAGAAAAAATGTCCCCGATAGGGCAGCAGCCGGGCGGCGGCGCGGCAGAAAACGCGCAGAGCGTCGGCGTCGCGCAACGCGCGCTCCCGCATGGCCGAGGGCGACATCCTTCCCCGGCCCGGCAGGCCGTAGGGCGGGTTGGCCAGCACCAGATCCGGCGCGGTCTTTTTTCCCGGTTCAGGCCGCAAATCAGCAAGGTCCGCATGCAGAAAGCGCAGACGCTGTTCCAGGCCCAAGGCGACGGCATTGCGCCGGGCAGCCGCCAACAGGCTTTCCTCCCGTTCCAGTCCCAGGCCGCTCACTTCGGGGCAACGCAGGACCAGGGCCAGCAGGGCCGCACCGCAACCGCAACCCAGTTCCGCAACGGGCAGGCGCAAGGTTCGGGCCGTCGCCCAAGAGAGGCGGGCGCGGCGCTCCTCGCAATGCCGGGCCGCGAAGGCCGCCAGCAAGAGGGCGTCCAGTCCGAAGCGCAGGGCCCCGCCGGGCTGCTCCAGCCCGCGCGGAAAAGCGGCGCGGGCCGCGCTGATGCTTTCTTGCTCGTTCATTTTTATCGTGCTGATCCGCCGTATCCCCAATGCCCATTCAAGATTTTGTGTCGCCGGTAAGGAAAGCTCTGGAGGAAGCGTCGAGTAATGAGAATTTTTGCCGCTTCTTGGGAGCTGTTTCTAGTGTCTGATTGCAAAAATTTCGAGCATAATTATGCTCTTAATTTTCGCAGGATCGTCAGCGAAAAAAGGTGGTTTTTCGCTGACTCACGGCGGCTTCATCGCCGCCGTAAAACCCTACGGGTTTTATGTGTCTAATTTTTCAAATTAGACACTAGAGGGTGTCGTCATGAGGTGGATTTTCGTGTTATATCAAGGAGAACAAGCCTTTTATGGAAGGAGTGTACTTTTCTGGTACTCGACTGGAATAAAAGGCGAAGTTCGACGCAGAGATAACCGAAAAGACACTCATGACGACACCCTCTAAAGGAGGGCGCCGTCCCAATTGAACAACCCCTGCCGCCGCGCCTCCGGCAGACCGGCGGGCGGATTCTCCTGAATATGGACGAAAAAGCCGTAGCCCGCGGCCGTCAGTTCCTGGCGTTTGGCCGTGAGATCCAGGGGCCAGCCGGGATATATCCAGACGTTGCCGCCGTACTGGCGAGCCCAGAAGACCTCGCCCTTGGGACTCATGAACGGCTCGTTGGCCTTGACGCCCAGCAGGCCGAAACGGCTGAGGCCCACGGGCCAGAATCCGCTGAGCACCGCGCCCAGGGGCAGGGGGCTCTGTTCCGGCAGGGCCAGAAGATCCTCGCGGGTCAGTTCCGGGCTGACGAAAGCCCCGGTAAAGCCCATGCCTGCCAGCACGCCCAAGGCGGGCGCGTTGGCCGCATTGCAGAAGGGCCCGGCCAGCAGGTCGGCATCCTCGGGCAGCGCATCCGGAAAAAAGCCGCGCTGCCAGGGCGCGTTGCAGACAAAATGCCGCGCGCCGTCGCGCCAGAGGCGGGTAGCCATGCGGCGCAGGGCTTCTTCCTCTTCGGGCCAGACCACGGGCGGCAGCCACCAGGCCACGCGCGGGGCCACGGTGCGTGAAATTTCCGCGCTGCGCGGCGAAAGCCAGAGCGCCAGCAGCTGATTGCGCCCGCCGCGCGTTTCACGGCCTTGGGGCAGGCTGGCGCGCAGCAGCATGTCCGCCCTGGACCTGGGTTTCACAGCCCTGGGCAGGCGGGGGGCGCTGTCCACGGCCTTGCTGGGGCGGCCGGGCAGGGCGTCCAGCCGGGCCTGCCAGGACTTGAGCAGGCGCATGAGTTCAGGCTCGCGCCGGTCGATAAGAAAAACAGGCGTGCCCGCCTTGGGCGTCTTGTGCTTGGGCAGGCGCAGGATCAGGCTTCCGGCCTTGGGGATGCGCCGGGTCACGGGCAGGGTGGCATGCCAGCGCTCGTCCTCAACGCCTATGCGCAGATAATCCTGCGGCAGCAGCTCGAAATGCGGCTTGAGCACAAGGCGGCCGTCGGGCTCCACCCGGATTTTGCCCGCCAGCAGGCCCGAACTGGTCTGGCCGTCGGGCGTGGTGGGCACGTTGTTCTTCTGGGGCAGAAAACGCGCCCGGCTGCCGGGGCGGCCCAGGGCCATTTCCAGAATTTCCTCAGCGACCTTGCGGGCCTTGGAATCGCCGGGGTTGTCACGCAGCATGCGGTAGGCCGTGACCACATGGTAGACGTAGTGCGGGCCTTTTTTGCGGCCTTCGATTTTCCAGGATACCAGGTGTGGGATGTCCAGCAGGGTCTTGGCCAGCACGTCCAGGGAAAGATCCAGGCAGGAAAAAAAGCGCCCGCTGTGTTCCTTGCCGCGCGCCGGGGGGCGCAGCTGGCGCGAGAACCTGTTCTCAGGCTCGAAAGGGCGGACGTCGCGGGAGGAACGGCCGTCACGTCCGTCGCGCGTCTTTTTCCCGTCGCGGCGGGCGGCTTGGCGCTCCTCGTTTTCCGCATTGCGGAAAAGGGCCTGGGCCGCCGCGCCGCCCTGGCGGTAGATGCGGCGGCAGGGCTGCACGCAACGGCCGCGCAGACCGCTTTTGCCGCCCATGTAGCTGGACCAGTAGCAACGCCCGGACACGCAGTAGCACAGGGCTCCGTGGATGAAGCATTCCAGGTCGAGGCCCTCGGGGCAGGCTTCGCCCATGCGTCGGATTTCGTCGATGGACAGCTCGCGCGGCAGAATGACGCGGTTCGCGCCCAGGGCTTTGGCCTGCGCCAGCGCTTCGGGGTGGGTCAGGTTGGCCAGGGTGGACAGAAACAGCCCGCCCTCGAAACCGGCCTGCCGGGCCAGATCCAGCATGGCCAGATCCTGGATGATCAGGCCGTCCGGGCGCACCTGCCGGGCCAGACGCGCGGCCAGACGATAGGCGGCGGCGTTTTCGCCCGGCTTGACCAAGGTGTTCATGGCCACATAGACGCGCGCGTTTTCGGCATGGGCCAGATCCGTCAGCCGCGACAATTCGGTAAGGCCGAAGTTTTCCGCCTGCATGCGGGCGGAAAAATGTTTCAGGCCCAGATAGACAGCGTCGGCTCCGGCGGCCAGGGCGGCCAGAAAGGAGGGCGTGTCCCCGGCCGGGGCGAGGATTTCCGGCCTGCGCGGCGTGGCGGGCTGCATGTCCTGTGTGCTCATAGCTTGTAATACTCTTTGTACCAGTCCACAAAGCGGGCGATGCCCTCGCGCAGGGGGGTCACGGGGGCAAAGCCGGTGGCGGCGGTCAGGGCGTCGATGTCGGCCCAGGTGGCTTCCACGTCGCCGGGCTGCATGGGCAGCAGCTCCTTGCGGGCGGTCCTGCCCAGGGCCTCTTCCAGTATGGCGATGAACTCGTTGAGTTCCACAGTCTGGTTATTGCCGATATTATAGATGCGCCAGGGCGCGGAACTGGAGGCCGGGTCGGGCGCGGCGGCGTCGAAGGCCGGGTCGGGCGCGGGAATCAGGGGCAGCAGGCGGACCACGCCTTCCACGATGTCGTCGATATAGGTGAAGTCGCGGCGCATGCGGCCCTCGTTGAAGACCTTGATGGCTTCGCCGCGTACAATGGCCGTGGTAAAGAGATGCAGGGCCATGTCCGGGCGGCCCCAGGGGCCGTAGACCGTGAAAAAGCGCAGGCCCGTGCAGGGCAGGCGGTAGAGGTGGCTGTAGGCATGGGCCATGAGTTCGTTGCTCTTCTTGGTGGCCGCGTACAGGCTCACCGGATGGTCCACGTTATGGTGCACGGAATAGGGGCGGGCGGCGTTGAGGCCGTAGACCGAGGAGGAGGAGGCGAAGAGCAGATGTTCCACCCCGTTGTGGCGGCAGCCTTCCAGCAGATTGCCGAAGCCCGCCAGATTGGAATTGACGTAGGAAGCGGGATTTTGCAGGCTGTAGCGCACTCCGGCCTGGGCCGCCAGATTGACCACGTGGCTGAAACGCTCGCGCCGGAAAAGTTCGGCCATGCCCCCGCCGTCGGCCAGGTCCAGAAGCTCGAAGCGAAAGCGGGCGGGGGCCTCGGGCAGGGCTTGCAGGCCGGCCAGCCGGTCCTTTTTCAACTGCACGTCATAGTAGTCGTTGCAATTGTCGATGCCTACCACAGTGTGCCCGTCAGCCAGCAGCCGCCGGGCCAGATGATAGCCGATGAAGCCGGCAGCGCCGGTTACCAGAACATGCATGTCGCCCCCTTTGCCTGTACGCCGTAGGGTAAGCCAGATGGCCGCCGGGGGCAAGGGCGGGGACTTGCCGGAAGCGGACCGGACACGTATGCTTTGCCGCATTGAGGTATGTCATGAAGACGTCTCCCGACCATTCCTCCCGAGATTTCAGAGGGTCTTCCCAACCGGATGCCGGTGCGGAAAAGACCGCCGACGCCCAGGCCGCACCCGGCGGGACGACGCGCGGCCGCGTCCGGCCCTGGTATGCCGGAGAGCATAAGGATACGCTGTTTTATCTGCTGATCGCCGTGCTTTTCGTGGAGATGATCGTGGGCGGCGTCTCTTTTTTCTACGGCTTGGTGCATGCCGCGCCCGAGGCGCCCGGCGGCCCGCCGGTAGCCCGCTTTCCCTGGCTGATCTGGGCGTTGGCCGCCGTGCTCGCGCCCGTGGCTCTTTTGCTGGTGGTGCACCTCACGGGCCGCTGGCTTTCCCATACGCTGGAAGGGGAGCAGGACGGCGCGGACAGTGCCGTGGTGCCCGAACGCCTGCAGCGTTTTTACGCCATGGTGCGCAACGCGCCCACGGTTGTGCTGTTGTTGGGCATTCTTCTGCTGGGCGCGGGGCTCTTCTTTGTGGACGGGGCTTTTTCCGCCCTGGTCCGCCTGGGCGGCGCGCTGACGGCCTATATCCCCTGGATCGTGGGCAGCGCGGCGACGTTGCTGGCCGTCTGTTTTCTGGGGCACCGCTGGTTCGTCTACCGCCAGCGCCGCATGGAGCAGGAATACGCTTTCCGCCGGGAAGTGCTGGAGCGCACCGGCATCGTGTTGGTGGACAAGGGCTGCGTGCCCCTGCCGCGGAACGAGGAGCAGCGCGCCATGCTGGTGGAGGCGGAACATGTGAAAGCGCTGCCGCCGGTACTGGATGTGGGCGGCGCGGAACCGGGTACGGAATCGGATGACGTCTCGGAACCGCCGGTTCCGGGCGACGCGCGGGACGGGCCGGACCAGAAGTAGCCCGGGACGTGCGCCGGGCTTTTTTTTGAGAAAAACACAGCGGACCGGAGGGAAGGATGCAACAGTGCACCTTGTATATGACGCTGGCCTCCAGAGATGATTTTTTTTTTCCTCTTCTGGCCAGGCTGTTTTCCGGCTGGTCCCTTGAAAATAGCGGCGACACGCTGATTGCCGCCAGACGGAAGCTGCTGTCCCGGCAACGCATAGCCTTCCATCTGAAGTCGCGTGATGCGGACGGCGCGTCTTTTACAGAAATGATGCGGGGCATGCATGATTTCTTCGCCGCCATTCCCACGGACAAGGAAAGTCTGAAACAATCCCTGCTGGCCCAGATAAAAGTTTTCACGCTTTGCGTGGGCGTAGTGGCGGACAAGGATATGGACGACGCCACTTTCGGAGCCGTCATGACTGTCGCGGGCGAAGGGCACGGGCTGATTTTTCTGCCCCCGGCGGATCTGTACACCGCTGACGGCGCGACAGTCTTCAACGCCGACGGGGAATCGGATTTCGACTCCTGGACCGTCACCGCGCCCGCGGTCCTGCTTGTTCCGTCCAAGGCCACGGCATCGGGCGAAGCGCGCAAGGAGCGCAGCAACAAGTGCCTGGCTGCGGAGGGCGTGCCCGTCTGCGCCGCCCTGCCTCCATTGTGGACGATGCGGCCTATCTGCCGCGTTCCGTGGAGGAGGTGGCGCGGCGCACGCTGGGCATCCTGCTCACTTCGGTGTTTGCGGAGCTTGTTTCCAGTCGGGGCGTGGAGACCGCGCGCGAGAGCATTGCGGATTTGCTCGAGCGGTACGGCGCCCAAGAATTTCTCAGCCCCGGGGAGCGGGCCTTCATCAGTGGTCCGGCCCCGGATGAGCAGAGTCTCGCCGACTTCACCCGGCGCTATGAATGCGCCTGGGTCGGCCTGTGGGCCCTCGGTTTTGTGGATACGCTCGTCTATTCGGGGGCTGTCTGTGATGCCGGAAGCATGGCCGCCATGGTCCGTGACTGCGGCGATTATCCGGGTTTTTTGCGGTCCTGCCGCCTGCGCGCGCCGTCGCGGATTCTGGACGAGGCAGATCGCACCTACCGCTATGACTGGGCCTGCGCGGACGCGCGGGTCAACGGCCGGGACGCTCCGGCCGGGCTTGATCCCGGCGTGGTCGTGGAACGGCACAGAATGTTCAACTGGCTCATCCGCTACATGGACGCCGCCTGGGATGACGTGCGTACGGACACGTAGCGTGGCGTCCCCTTTTTCCGGGATCAGGCGTTCTTCGCCAGGGCCAGTTCCGCCAGCGCGTTGACGCAGGCGGCGGCCACGGCCGAACCTCCCTTGCGGCCCAGCAAAGTGAAATGCGGCCAGGGGCTTTGCCGCAACAGTTCCTTGGACTGGGCCGCGTTCACAAATCCCACAGGCATGCCCACAACCAGGGCGGGCGCGGGCGCGCCTTGGTTCAGCGCCTCCAACAGGGCCAGCAGGGCCGTGGGCGCATTGCCGATGACCATGATCTGCCCGGCCAGCCTGTCCGCGATCATATCGATTCCCGCGCGGGAACGCGTGACGCCCCGGCGGCGGGAGATCTCTTCCAGTCCCGGCAGTCCCATGAGCGGCGTCACCGTGACGCCCAGAGGGGTCAGGCGGCGCAGAGGCAGCCCGGCGGCGGCCATGCGCGTGTCCGTATAGACCGTGCAGCCCCGGCGCAAAGCCGCCACGCCCGCCGCAAGGCCGTCCCGGCTCAAGCGCAAATCCGCAATGATCTCCGTATCGCCCAAGGTGTGCACGCAACGCCTGGCCACCTCCCAGAGCCCGCCGTTGAAGGGACGCGGTTCGGGAATTTCCGCGTCGATAATGGCAAAGGAGCGGGCTTCAATTTCCTGCGGCGTGCAGGCCGGGTCCAGTTCTACGGTAGGCATATGTTCCTCTCAGGGCTTACCGGCTAGAATGCCGGACGCGGGCAGGGCGGCGAGCCAGGCCCGCCAGAAGTTCCGCGCGCCTTCCGGGTAGAGATGCAGCCAGGAACCGGCCACACAACCCCGGCGGCAGCCTTCCGGTCCCAGGGGCGCGCCCTTGCTGTCGCTCAGCTGCCAGAGGGGCGCGCAGCCGGGCGGCAGTTCCGTTTGAGTCAGGCGGCCATAGTGAAACTCATGGCCGCGCACCCGTATGATGCCGGCCGGGATATCGACATTGGCGGGCCAGCCGGGCAAGGTCTGGGCCGCACGGTAACCCAGCGCCGCCAGCCGGTCGCCCATGCGGCAATCCAGCGGCAGCAGGCCGCTCATGGCGTGGCCTTGTCCCTCCAGACGCAGTTCGCGCATCAGGTAGATGTAGCCCCCGCATTCGCCGTAGATGGGCAGGCCTTGGGCCGCCATGTCTCGCAGGGCCGCGCGCATGGCGGTATTGGCGGCCAGCTGGGCGGCATGCAGCTCGGGGTAGCCGCCGGGAAAATAGAGCCCGCAACAGCCCGACGGCGGCGCGGCATCACTGAGCGGCGAGAAAAAAGCCAGGTCCGCGCCCAGTTCCTGCAGCAGGGCGGGCAGATCCGCATAGCAGAAGCTGAAGGCCGCGTCTCGTGCCACGCCCAGCAGAGGCCGGACTTGTCGTGCGGCAGGGCCCGCGTTTTCCCCGGCGCGGACGCGGGGCGGAAAAAAGCGGGCTGCTGCGGCCGTTGTGCTCCCAGCGGCGGAAACGGTTGATGGCGTTGTTTGGAGGGCGGTTTGGGGCCTGTTGCCCAAGGGCGCGCCCAGGTTACACAATAGCTCGTCCAGATCGCAATGCGTTTCCAGCCAGGCGGCCAGCGCGCCCCGGTCCAGGCCGGACAGGGATTCGCGCGCCTCCACCAGGCCCAAATGGCGGGATTCCAGCCTCGGCGCGCCGTCGCGCGGTAAAAGGCCCAGCAGGGGCACGCCCGTATCCGCAACCAATGGGGCCAGGGCCTGGCGTAGAATTTCCCTGTGCTTTTCGCTGCCCGCGTGGGTGCAGATCATTCCGGCAAAGGCGGGTTGTCCCGTGCCTGCGCTCCAGGCCGGGCGATGGCGCAGAAAGCCTTCCGCCAGGGCGGCCACGGACTGGCCTAGGCCGTGGGCATTGAGCACCAGCAGCACGGGCAGGCCCAGCAGGGCCGCCAACTGGGCCGTGCAGCCGGAGCCTCCAGCGCCGCCGTCGTAGAGGCCCATGGCCCCCTCCACCAGCAGAATATCCGGGGCCCGGCCGTCCATTCCGGGGGCCCGCATGCGGGCAAAGATCCGGGCCAGCCCCTGGGGGATGCGGCGCAACGGCTCTCCCGCGCGGTTCGGCCGGGACGCGCGGCACATCCAGACGTCCAGGTTGGCGGCGGGCGCGCCGGTCAACGCGGCGTGAAAGGCGGTGTCGATGAAGTCCGGGCCGGTCTTGGCGGCATGGACCCGCAGGCCCCTGGCCTGCAGGGCGCAGAGCAGGGCCAGGGTGGTGACGGTTTTACCGGCGTTGCTGCCGGTTCCGCCCACGACGAGGCCGGGAACGCGGTTCGGGGCGGAGCGGATCATGCAAGAGCCTTGACTGCGGGGCGGACCCGTCTAGAACAGATTGCCTTTAAGAATCGACATTCTCGAAGTTGACGCTGCCTTCAGCCTGTCGTTGTTGTTGTCGTCATCCGTAGCGCCGCTGTCCTTGCGGCAGCCGTTGGCCGAAGGCCTTGCCTTAGCCGTTGGCGACAAAGGAACCGTACGGAGAAGGACAGCAACGCTCGCTTTGCTCGCGAACGGCTAAAGGCGCCTTGGCTTCCGGCGCGGGCGTCTACTTTCACCGCCGCCGGAGGGCCTCAGCGATAATCGCCGCATCCTCCTCGGGCCGCGCCTTGACGCCCAGTTCATTGTTGCCGCCGGAGCAGATGAAGCCGTCGGGCCCCAGTTCCAGCACGCCGCAGGAGAGTACCTGGCCGTAGGGCAACTGTTCGCGCATGTCGCCGTGGTCCACCCGGCGCGGAAAGATAAAGGGCACGGCCTGGCCGGAAAAGTCTTCCACAATAAGATAGTTCATACGGCCTCCTGGCGTTGCGTTACGCCCACCTTAACGCCCGCCGCGCCGGTTTTGCAAATACTGGCGCACGGCGCGACTGTGTTCCGTGAGTGTGGTGGAAAAGACGTGTTCGCCGCCGTCAGTCTTGGCCACAAAGTACAGAAAATCGTGGGCTTCCGGATTGACGGCCGAGGCCAGGGCCGCCGTGCCGAAGGAGCAGATGGGCCCCGGCGGCAGGCCGGGCCGCTGATAGGTGTTGTAAGGGTTGTTCGGATCGTCCAGGTCTTTGCGGCGCAGATTGCCGTCAAAGGCCGGTCCCATGCCGTAGATCACCGTGGGATCGGCCTGGAGCAGCATCTGCCGGGCCAGGCGGTTCCGGTACACCCCGGCCACACGGGGCCGCTCCGCGTCGATGGCGGTTTCCTTTTCCACCACGGAGGCCAGAATCACCCATTTTTTGAGATCGTCGGGCTTGGGCCTGGCCTTGCCGGGCCAGACGGCGGCGGTTTTGCGCCAGAAATTGTCCACCATGCGGCCCGCCACGGCGCGGGCCTGGGCCTTGAACTGCGCGTCGTCCGGCTCGTCGGTTTTTTTGAGCAGATAGGTGTCGGGCATCAGAAAACCCTCGGCCGTGGCAAAGGGAATGCCGTAATGGCGCAGAAAATCCGGGTCCGTGACCACGTCCCGGAAATCCGCGAAGCGGACCAGCCCGGCCTCTTCCAGCAGGCGGCCGGTCTGCCACCATGTCAGACCTTCGGGCACCGTGATACGGAAAAGCACGGGCTTGCCGTTGACCAGGGCGTCCAAGACCTGCTCGGGCGTCCAGCCGCTGTTCAGGGCGAAGCGCCCGGCCTGGAGACGGTTTTCCCATTGTTTGTAGCGGGCCAGCAGGCTGAACTTGCGGGCATCGGTAACCAGGCCCTTTTCGGCCAGAGCGGCGGAAACCTGCCCCAGGCGCGCGCCGGGCGTCACGTCGAAAAAGATTTCGCGGCCCGGCGTTTCGGGCGCGCTGTTCAGAAAGACCTGGGCTTCGTACCACAGCCAGCCGCAGGCCGCCAGGGCGAGCACAAACAGCAGGCCCACTATGCGCAGCATGGTTTTCATGCCGGTCTCCGTTGTTCGGGGGGCAGCGCCAGAAAAGAAGCGAGGATGCGCACCGCCGCCTGCTGGTCCAGCACGGCCTTGCGTTTGCGGGCCGTGAGCCCGGCGTCGCGCAGGTCGGACCAAGCCTCTTCGGAACTCAGCAGCTCGGGCATGTAAAAGACTGGCAGGTCCACCCGGCGTTTGAGGCGCTCGGTAACATTGCGCACCTGGCGGGTGGTCAGGCTGTCCGTGCCGTCGTCCAGCAGGGGCAGGCCCATGACCACGGCTTCTGCCTCTTCCGCAGTGATTCTGGCGGCCAGGGCCGCCAGGAAGTCCTTACGGTTTGGGTATTCCTCAAGGCGCAGGGTGACCAGGGGAAAGGCCAGCCGCCCTTCCGGGTCGGACACGGCCAGACCCGTGCGGGCCAGACCGTAATCGATGCCCACGTATTTCAAGCGCGTAATGCCCCGTTTTTCCCCGCGCCTGCGGCGGGGAGGTCTTAGAGCAATTTCACTTTGAACTTTATAAAATTTCAAAGTGAATCTGCTCCGGGAAGCGCTGATTAATGAGGGGTTTTGTTCTCTGCCGAGGCAGGCGGCAACAAGGCCATTAATCAGTGTTCCCTTTGGATTACAATAAGCCCAGGAGGGACAGAAGCCCTCTGGCGCTGCCGCTGACCAGCGGCCCCAGCACGTAGCCCAGGGCTCCGGTGAACAGCAGCAGCAAAAGAATGATAAAACCGTAGCGCTCCATGCTCAGGTAGCGCCAGGCCGTTTCGCCGGGCAGAAAATAGGCCACAACCTTGCTGCCGTCCAGCGGCGGAATAGGCACCAGATTGAGCCAGCCCAGGCCGAAATTGATCACCACGCCGGCCTGGAGGGAAGACAGGACGAAAATGTAGAAGTTGTGCTGTTGCCAGGCGTCAAAGGGGAAAAAGGCCAGCACCAGGCGCAGGGTCACGCCGAAAAGCACGGCCAGCAGGAAGTTCGTCAGCGGCCCGGCCAGAGCCACCAGCATCATGTCCCTGGCGGGATGGCGGAAATAGCGCGCGTTTACGGGCACGGGCTTGGCCCAGCCGAAAACAAACGCGCCGGAAAGGCTGGTCAGGCCGAAGACCAGCAGCCCCATGGGATCAATATGCGGCAGGGGGTTCAGGGTCAGGCGGCCCATGAGGCGGGCCGTGGGGTCACCGCAGCGTTCGGCCACCCAGCCGTGGGCCACTTCGTGCAGGATGATGCCCAGCAGCGCGGGCACCAGGGCGATGGCCAGCGTGTGGAGAGCTTGGGAAAAATCAATATTAAGCATGCTTGGCGGGTATCATGTTCGAGCCTGAATGTCGATACGGGGTCGCGAAGGCGTCGGGCGTGGCAGCCTGCCAGCCGTTGCTTTGCGTTCCGACTGCAGGGGGCCGTTCGCGGCATTGCCGTGTTACGGCGGCGGGCTACAGCAAGGAGTTGTCTGCGACTCCTTGCCGCGAAATGCGAGCAGGCGGGCATTTCAAGTGGTGAATGCTCCAGTGTCGGCGCGCGGAGGCGAAACGGCGCTGACGTTGAAGGCGCATTTTCCCAGACGGCCTGAAACGGGAGTGAGCCGCGCCGGATGTGTCCCGCATCCGGCCTGACGCTTTGCTGACGCCGCTCGCGCTACGTCTTTGCCCGCACAGCTTGTTCTTTCCAACCAGGAGTGAGCGATGAAAATATTTTCCTGCGCGCTTGCGGCACGGGAGCGTCTGGCGGCTCTGGCACTGAACCTGGGGCGGCAGACCCTGGAGGGGATGGCCCCTTCTCTGCGGCCGGCCCTTCTGCTGGATCGCTTTGGGCGGGCGGAGGCCTTTGTGGGACAGTGGGCCCGCGCGCCGCGCAGCGTGGGGGCACTCTGTCCCAGCGGCGTCCATCTGGCACGGCGCATGGCCGCCATGCTGCCGCCGGGCGACGGTCTGGTGGTGGAACTGGGCGCGGGCACCGGCGCGGTGACTCGTGCGCTGCAAGCCTGTGTGGCTCCCGAGCGCCTCCTTGTGCTGGAACGTCTGCCCGCGTTCTGCCGCGTCCTGCGCAGCCGTTTTCCCGAACTGACCGTCATCCGGGGCGACGCGACGCGCCTGGCCGACTATCTGCCCCCAAACCGGCCCGTGGCTGCCGTGGTCTCCTCCCTGCCCCTGCTCAGTCTGCCCGGGCCCGTGCAACAGGCCGTTGTGGGTCAGATGCGCGCGGCCACGGCTCACGGCGGCTGCATCATCCAGTTCACCTACGCGCTCTGGGGACGTTCGCCCCTGGTCCGCGCGGGCTGCCGTCGCGAAAAACGCGGTCTGGTCCTGCGCAACCTGCCGCCCGCCAAGGTGGAGTGCTTCCGTTCTTTCTAGGGGGTTGTTTCTAAATTGGTTCTTTTACCTTCCAGCTTCGTCAAACGTCGCTTTTCACGCTGGTCGAATACCGGATCGCTGCTGTCCTCATTCGTAAGCAGCTTCGCTGCAACGACTGAGGCAAGAGTATGCTCCCGTCGTAAAAAGCTCGGTTTCCTCGCTGGAAAGGCAAAACTCTCTAGTTTGGAATAGTGCCTAATTTGAAAAATCAGACACATAAAACCCGAAGGGCGTTGCGGCGGCGCAGCCGCCGTGAGCCAGCGAAAAGTGTGAGCATAACCATGCTCGAAATCTTTGCAATCAGACGCCGGGAAGAGCGTAACCGCAATGCGGAAATAAAAAGGCCGGAACCGCACAGCGGTTCCGGCCTTTTTCCCTACGCGCGCATTCGCCGATGCTAGAGCTCGACCACGCGGATTTCGCCGCGCGACTCATTGGCCTTTTTGCGGAAGCTCTGCCGTCGGTCCTCGCCGTCCAGCAGCCCGGCCAGCCATTCGGCCACATGCAGCACGGGCCGCTTGTCGTGCATCTTGATCAGGCTGCGGGCGATGCCGATCTTGCAGGAGGGGCAGCCCACCACTACCGGCCCGTCATAATTGTCCGCAAAGGCCTGCCCCAGGCGGGCCTGCTTGCGCGAGCGCAGCAGATTGTAGATCTGCGGCGAGGTCATGGCTCCCATGCCCGATTCGCCGCAGCAGCCGGGATTGAGGCTGACCGTCAGGCCGCTGAAGTCGCCAAGGGCCTTGACCAGCTGCTTCTGACCCTTGATTTTGTGCACGTCGGCCCATTCGCAATGGCAGGCACCGTGATAGACCAGATTTTTGCCCTCGGGCGCGGCCTGTATGGCGCTCTTGTCCAGCAGGGGCAGCACGAGCTGGCTCACGTCCCGCCGCAGCAGGTCCGGGAACTGCTCTTCCAGGTGCAGGCGCTCCAGGCCGTCCCGGCAGGAGCCGCAGGCTGAAACCAGGCATTTGCAGTCAAAGCCCTGCTTGGCCAGGTTGCGCAACATGGCCGCCAGATACTGGCGGTTCTGGGCCAGATTGTCCTCAAAGGCCGTATCCATGCCCGCCGCCAGCAGGGGATAGCCGCAGCAGAGGTGCCGGGGCGGCACGGCCACGGCAAAACCGGCCTTGAGCAGAAGCATGATGGAGGACAGGCCGATGCGGTCGTAGAACAGCGCGCCGCCGCAGCCCGGAAAGTAGAGCGCGCAGGGCATGCCGGGTTGCGGTTCCGCCGGGGCGAAGACCGAGCCCCGATGCAGCTTGAGGGCCTCGTAGAGATTGGTATAGCCCATTTTGGGTCCGCGCCCGGAAAAGAGCGGACTCTGCATGCGCCGCTTCCATATCTCCGGCATGAAGCCCAGGAATTTGTTCTGCATCTTCTGGCCCAGTGAGGCCATCTTGGCTGCCTTGGGCACCCGGTGCGGAATGTCGCGCACCAGCCATTCCAGGGCGCGTCCCTTGATGGGGTGCCCACCCGCGCCCTCGTGTTCCAGCAGGGCGCGCAGAGTCAGAGCCACCTCGCCGGAGGGGATCTTCACCGGGCAGTTGGCCATGCAGCGGCCGCAGGCCGTGCAGTGCTCCACCAGGTCGCGCAGCCATTTGAGCAGGCGCTCGTCAATGCGGCCCTTGTTGACCTGGGAGTAATAGACCGCCTCCAGCAGCATGCCCAGCACCATGTTTTTGTTGCGCGGGTGGTACTGCATGGAGCGCTCGGGATAGCACATGGAGCAGACCTGCTTGCACTTGCCGCAGCGGGTACAGATCTGGATGGCCGTGAGCAGGCTGATGAGCTTTTCCTTGTCCGGCAGGCCGCTGGCATGGATGTCGTTGATCAGGCGGTTGAAGGAAAAGGTGAAGGGCCGCACCGGCAGCTCGCGGTGCACCAGCTTGGCCGGGTTCATGACGTCGCGGGGGTCCACGCGCTCCTTGAAGGCGCGCAGGGCATCCATCTTGTCCTTGCCGAAAAAGGCGATCTTGGTAATGCCGATGCCGTGTTCGCCCGAGACCTCGCCGCCCATTTCCTGGCATTCGGCCATGACCCGGGCCGCTGTTTCCTCGGCTTCCTCCAGCATGTGGGCGTCATTGGAGTTGACCGGGATGTTCACGTGGCAGTTGCCGTCGCCCGCGTGCATGTGGCTGGCAACCACAATGCGGCTGGCCTCCATGTAGGCCCGGATTTTGGCGATCTTTTTGGCCAGGTGGGGATATTTTTCCGCCAGCTGGTCCAGAAAGGCTTCGGCCCGCGCGCCCATTTCAATGTCCGAGACGTCCGCGGCCGGCACGTCGCCGGACGCGGCCTTGGAAGCCTGGGAGAACTCGCGGTTGAAGTCCTTGTCCTCCATGGGGAAGCCGGGCAGGCGGCCTACTTCCTGCAAGGCGTGGCGGTAAGACGCGGCCGTGCACTCCAGGTTGAGCTGCTCCAGGAAAAGCGCGAAATCCGGAATGCGCTCCATGGGGATGACCACATCCTCATTGAGCTTGAAGCCCGAGGTACGCTTGGCAATGGCCGACAGGCGGTGGCGATCCTCCCAGAAACGTTCGGCCTCCTTGTCGTCCCCGGCCACGATGATGTCCACATTCTCCTGCTGTTCCACCACGCTGACGATGTCGCCCACGCATTTGTCCAGCAGATAGGGGTCGTCGCCGTCGGCCTGGAGGATGATCACCGAAATGGGCAGTCCGTCGTATTTTTCGGACTTGCGCTTGTATTCGATGGCCTGGACGTACTTGGCGTTGAATTCTTCCAGGGCCGAAAGGTGGGCGTAGTCGCCCTCCCGGCGGATGCGGTTGCGCAGGGCCACCAGCTCGCGCACTACCACGGCCGCCGGATGCATGGAGCGGCCGAAAAATTCCAGGACCATGACCCGCTTGTGCTGCGGCTTCTTGTGGATGATGAAACAGGCTTCGGTGATGATGCCGTCCACGCCTTCCTTCTGCATGCCGGGCAGGCCGCCCAGGGCCTTGTTGGTCACGTCCTTGCCCAGACCGGGCAGGCGGATTTCGTCGCCGCGCAGATGGACCACATTGCGCACGCCGCCGCTGACGTCCTTGACCACAAAGACGGCGGTTTCGTCGGGCAGGATCTTGTGACGGGGATGGTTCTCGCGCTCCACGGTGATGATTTCGCCCGTGGGCGTGACCATGCGCCACCAGAGCAGATTGTCCAGGGTGGTGCCGTATTCAAAGGCGCTGGGGCCGCCCGCGTTTTCCGAAACGTTGCCGCCGATGGACGAAGCCTGCTTGGAGGCAGGGTCCACGGAAAAAAGCGCACCCGCCGCGTCCACCGCGTTGATGACTTCCTGGGTGATGGCCCCGGCCTGGCAGGTGACGGCCATTTCTTCCGGATCAATGGGCCCGATGCGGGTCAAGCGGGTCAGGCTGACGATGAGGGTGCGCTTGCGCGCGGGCACGGCCCCGCCGGTCATGCCCGAGCCGCCGCCGCGCGGGATCAGCGCGAACTTCATGTCGTTGGCCAGCTTGACCAGCTCGGCCACCTGTTCGGTATTGTCCGGCTCCACCACCAGCAGGGGCAGCTCCATGCGCAGGTCCGTGGCGTCGGTGGCCGTTTCCACCAGGGCCGAGGGTTCGACGAGAATGCATTCCTCGGGCAGGACGCGGCGCAGGGCGTCGATGAGCCTGCCCCGGAACTCGGCTTCCGCCTCATAGGCGGACCAGAACATGGTGATGCCCTCGCCGATGGCCGTGGCGTAATAGTGGGCCAGGGACACGGATTCCCGCTCGAAGCTCTCGCGCACGCTGCCGCGCACGGTGTCGGCGTCGATAAAGGGGTTGTAGGCCACCAGGAAAAGTTCCTCGGCGATGGCAATGGCGAGATTGCGCACGGATTCAGGCCATTCCGCGAAGTCGTCGATATTGATCTTCAGGATGCGGTTGACCACATAATCGGGCGAAATGGAAATATGCGGACCCTTATGGGGCATGATCTCTACCTCAATGTGCTGCGGATATGCTGTCGCAAGGTATGGGGGATCGTGGGGGAAGCCTTTTTTCTACGTTTTCTGGGCACGGATGGCAAGCCTTGCGGGCATGGCGGTCAGGGCAATCGCGTGAAGGCCTCAATCGTCGGATATCCATTTGCTTCCACCGCGAGCCTTCCTTGAGCCTTCCTTCTTTAAATTCCCGCGAACACAGCCGGTAACGCCGCCCGCGCGGAAAAGGCGGATTTTGTAAAATAACCGCAAAGTTACAGCAAAGCTGACGCAAGAGCATTTTTCTTCTTCGCTCTATTCATGCGATTGCCCCGGCATGGCGATTTACGGGTTGTCGCTGAAAAGACACATCCCCTCCTTTGACATTTGCGTCCGTCCGGCTATCTTCTTGCCTGTCAGTAATCTTAGGAGATTGACGTTGCCCTCAACCCGCGGCGGGAACGTGGTTTCGTCGTGCTTTGCTCTGCTTGAATAATAACGCCGCAACGCGCGCAGTACAGAGGCTTTATGCTGATTCACAAATTCCAGCCGCTCACCGACATACTCGACTGGCTGCACCATTTCTGGGAGCGCCCGTCCACCCAGCGGCGCATCGCCCTGTTTTTGCTCTGGTTTTATCTGGCCGCCCTGGCGGGCGTGGAACTGAAACGCCTGGGCCTCTATCCGCTCTGGCTGCCCCAGCCGCCGGAAAGCCATTTTTACGCCATCCATCTCGCCTTCACCCTGATTCTGGCCATGGAGGTCATGAGCCTGATCTTCGTGATCCCCTCGTCCCTGTCTCAGTCCATGGGCAAGCAGTTCGAGATCCTGACCCTGATCCTGCTGCGCAATGCTTTCAAGGAGCTGGCCGCCCTGCCGGAACCGGTTTACGTCAATATCGACAATATCTGGCGGGTGGTGGAGATCGGCGTGTCCGGGGCCGGGGCGCTGTGCGTTTTTCTCTGCCTGGGCATGTACCGGCGCATCGCGCGGCGGCAGCGCTTTATCCAGAGTTCGGACATGCGCATGCGCTATGTCATGAGCAAAAAACTGCTGGCTCTGACCCTGTTCGTGATCTTTTTCGCCGTCGGCATGCACGATCTGGTGCTTCACTTGCGAACCGGCAAGGAACAGCATTTTTTTGAGACCATCTACACGGTGCTGATTTTCGCGGATATCGCCATGGTGCTCATCGCCCAGCGCTACATGCCCTTTTACCATGCGGTGTTTCGCAATTCGGGCTTTGTGATCGGCACTCTGCTCATGCGGCTTTCGCTCTCGGCCCCGCCGCTCTGGAGCCCGGCCATCGGCCTGTTCGCCGCGCTTTTTGTCCTGGCTCTGACCTGGGGCACCAACCATTTCAGCCCCAATCTGGAGCCGGAAAGCAAAACAGGTGAAAGCTGAGGCCGGGGCCGCTTTCGCCGTCTCCACGGACATGTAAAAGCCCATCCGGCATTACGCCGGATGGGCTTTTACATGTCTTCCCTAATGCCGCTGCGTCGTCTGCCAAAAGAGGCATTTTGAGCGGACGAAGCAGCTGGCCGGAAGGCGGGGAGATGGTCTGCGGGGAAAGGAGAGAGGAAAGGCGGGGTAACGGCAATGAGCATGGGATGGATGCGCATAAAAAAAGCCGCTCCCCTGGGGAGCGGCGGAAAATCAGGATGCGGCGGCAGTACTAGGCATTGGCGGCCTTGAGCATTTCCTCCACCATGGACAGGGTGGGCGTGGCGCCGGCTTCCAGGCCGCAGAGCCCGCGCACGGCCAGCATGAGCATATCGAACTGGAGGGCCATTTCTGTCACGCCGTTGTCAATGATGCAATTGTCGCCGCGCACTGACAGGCGGTAGGCGTGGCGGCTGCGTTCCTGGCCGCTGGAGCGCACGATATAATAGACCTGTTCGTCGTTATCCGTCACATAGAGCTTCTGGCGGGTGAGCATGCCGTGCTCCTCGTCGTACCAGGAGCACTCCGAAAAAAGGCGGCCGCGAAACTGAAGATCGCTGCCGTTGTCATGTTTCAGACAGATTTCTTCCATATTTTTCTGCACGTTCACTCCTTCCTCCGCGTGCTCTTGCCGGACGGAGACCGGACGCTGGCGGGTGTTGTCTGGAGGCAAACTAGCATTGCAGGCAAAACCTTGTCAATGATCGCAGCAACCAAACAGCAAAATCGCATGCACTTCGCCGTCGTATTTTTATAACTGGCTGCCATCAAAGAAAAAATATGAAATTTATGTCTAGAAATAATCTTGCGGTTCACCAAAAAAACTTGTGAATAAACCTGGATTGCGCGGCGGCGCGCTCCATCCGCATCAAGAAACGGGGGGCCGCCCACAGCCGCGCTACTGGCCGCATTTCGCCGTTAGAGCCGCCGGGCGTCCCTTTCGGCAGATTGCCGTTACCCCAGCCGGCGGCGAACTTCGCATTGCGGTTTTAAAGTAGTGCCTTTGAAGCCTTGCTTTAACTGTCTGAAAAGTGGGGAATGGAGCCGGGTTTCAGTCTATCGCGTTCTTCCGCGAGGCACTCCGGGCGGCCCGTTTTCCGGCGAAACGCGCATAGCAGCGGGCCACCGGCGAGGCTGGGTCCATCTTCGACAGGAAAGAGCCGCTGGGCCGGGGCGGGGGGACGTCGGGTCTGGCCCGGGCTTCGGGCGCGGGCCGGGATTCGGCTGTGCGCAGCACGGTTTTGTTCAGCACCAGAGAGACTTTTATGCTGCTGAAAAAAGGGCTTTCCATAAAGGCGTTGACCCGTTCCAGGATTTCGCCGCTCATCAGGTGCAGCTCCTGCATAAGCATGGCGTCTTCCGCGCCGATCAGCAGAATATCCTTATGGCGGCCCAGCGGCAACGCCAGAGGGGCCAGTTCCGGCCCCATGACCGGCTCCCAGTTCTGCCAGAGCAGACTCAGGCGGGCGCGCACCGGGCCGCCGCCCAGTGAGGCCAGCAGTGCGGACAGCACATCCCCGGCTTGTGCCGGACCGCTGTTTTTGCGCCGTGGGCGAGGCTTGCGCCGCGTCCAGTTCCGCTGACTCTGGTTTTGCGTTTTTCGCTCCATGCTGCGATCATCCCGCCGCACGCAAGGCGGCCCGCTTGACTATATCCGGATAGACGGATATTTACATCAATCTAACTTGATTTACCCAGGGAAAAGGCGTTCCATGGCATTGCTGCATTTCAAGGCCCTCTCCGATGAAACCCGGCTGCGGCTTGTGCATATTCTGCTGCATTACGAGCTCTCGGTCAACGAGCTGGTGAGCATTCTGGGCATGGGCCAGTCGCGGGTTTCCCGGCATCTGAAAATCCTGACCGAGGCCGGTCTGCTGACTTCGCGCCGGGACGGGCTGTGGGTGTTTTATGCCGCGCCGCGCGCCGGTGAGGAACGCGATTTTCTGCGGGCGGTCATGCCCTTTGTGCCCGCCGACGCCATCATGCGCGCGGATTTGTCCATGGCGGCTCAGATTCTGGAAGAGCGCGCCCGCAAGACTCGCCAGTTTTTCAATACCATTGCCGAAGACTGGGACGAACTCAACCGCGAGGTGCTCGGGGCTTTCGATCTGCCCGAAGCCGTCCGCGCCGCCGTGCCCGAAGGTTGCGGCACGGCTGTGGATCTGGGCTGCGGCACGGGCGCGGTGCTCAGCCGCCTGCTGCCCCTGGCGCGCGGGGTCATCGGGGTGGACGGCTCGGCCCGCATGCTGGAACTCTGCCGCCGCCGCTTCAGCCAGGAGGACCTGGCCGAAGGCCGTGTCTCCCTGCGCATCGGTGAGCTCAGCCATCTGCCTTTGCGCGACCATGAGGCGGATTTCGCCTGCATCAACCTTGTGCTCCACCATTTGTCCGCGCCGGAGGAAGGCCTGCGCGAGATCCGCCGGATCATGGCCCCCGGCGGCTGTCTGTTCGTGGCGGATTTTCTGCGCCACAACGACGAAACCATGCGCAGCCGTTACGGCGACCGCTGGCTGGGCTTTGAGGAAAACGAATTGGCGACGGGCCTGGAGCGGGCCGGTTTTGCCGTTCTGGACAGCGCACGGCAGCCCGTGGGACGGGGGCTTGCGCTTTTGCTGATGGGCGCGGAAGCCCGTTAGTGCCTGATTTGAGAAATTAGAAACGCGAAATCCTCGGGATGCCGCGGCGGCGTAGCCGCCGTGAGTCAGCGGAAAACCACGCTTTTTCGCTGACGATCCTGCGAAAATTGAGAGCATAACTATGCTCGAAATTTTTGTAATCAGACATTGGAGCATTCCAACTTGATCAAATGCGCCGCACACGCCAAAAACTTCCAAGGAGAAGAGTGAGATGACCAAAGCACTGGATTTAAGCCTGCCGCACAAAGTGGCGGATCTCAGCCTGGCCGATTTCGGCGGGAAGGAAATGCAGCTTTCCGAGCGGGAAATGCCCGGCCTTATGGAATGCATCAGAAAATACGGTCCCCAGAAACCCCTGCAAGGCCTCAAGGTCACGGGCTCCCTGCACATGACCATTCAGACGGCCATGCTGATCAAAACCCTGCACGCCCTGGGCGCGGACATCCGCTGGGCCTCCTGCAACATTTTTTCCACCCAGGACCACGCGGCAGCGGCCATCGTCGAGCAGGGCCTGGCCAAGGTTTTCGCCTGGAAGGGCGAAACCCTTGAGGACTACTGGTGGTGCACGGAAATGGCCCTGACCTGGCCCGACGGCTCCGGCCCGGATCTCATCGTGGACGACGGCGGCGACGCCACCCTGCTCATCCACAAGGGCGTGGAGGCCGAAAACGATCCCTCCATTCTGGAGCAGAAGACCGACAACAAGGAATTCCAGTGCGTGCTGGATCGCCTGGCCCTGCGCCTCAAGGAAGATCCGCGGCACTGGCACAAGGTGGCTGCCGGGATGAAGGGCGTTTCCGAGGAAACCACCACCGGCGTGCACCGCCTGTATCAGCTGGAAAAGGAAGGCAAGCTGCTCTTTCCGGCCATCAACGTCAATGATTCGGTGACCAAGTCCAAGTTCGACAACCTCTACGGTTGCCGCGAGTCCCTGGCCGACGGCATCAAGCGTGCCACGGACATCATGGTGGCCGGCAAGGTGGTGGTGATCTGCGGTTACGGCGACGTGGGCAAGGGCTGCGCCCAGTCCATGCGCGGCTTCGGCGCGCGCGTGCTGGTGACCGAGATCGACCCTATCTGCGCGCTCCAGGCCGCCATGGAAGGCTATGAAGTGACCACCGTGGAAGACGCCCTGCCCCTGGGCGACATTTACGTGACCTGCACCGGCAACTACCATGTGATCACCGGCGCGCACATGGAAGGCATGAAGGATGAGGCCATTGTCTGCAATATCGGCCACTTCGACAATGAAATCGACATGAACTACCTGGAAAGCACGCCCGGCGTGAGCAGGCTGAACATCAAGCCCCAGGTGGACAAGTGGACCCTCAAGTCCGGCCGCAGCATTCTGATCCTGGCCGAAGGCCGCCTGGTCAATCTGGGGTGCGCCACGGGCCACGCCAGCTTTGTCATGTCCAACAGCTTCACCAACCAGACCCTGGCCCAGATCAAGCTGGCCAAGGAAAACCTGGAAAAGAGGGTCTACACCCTGCCCAAGGAACTGGACGAGGAAGTGGCCCGCCTGCATTTGGGCCGCCTGGGCGCCAAGCTGACAAAGCTTACCCCGGAACAGGCCGACTATATCGGCGTGCAGGTGGAAGGCCCGTATAAGGCCGAGATGTACAGGTATTGATTTTCGCCTACCCGTATTTAGTGTAAAAAGCACTAAAGAAGTCCGGCCCTGGCCCGGCAAGCGTGTTGTTCACGTTTGCCGGGTCGTTTCAGCAAGGAGAGAACTGCCGTGTATTTTGACGAAAAAGGCGCGGGCAATACCGAACAGTGCGTGGCGTTGGCTCTGAAGACGGCGGCGGAACGAAACATCAGGCACATCGTCGTGGCCAGCGGCAGCGGAGACACCGCCGGACTGTTCATCGGCGCGAAGGGCGCGCATGTCGTGTGCGTGACCAATGCCTATGGCTTCAAGGAACCGGGCAAGACGAAAATGACGGACGCGGCCCGGCAGGAACTTGAGCGCGCGGGCATCCGGGTGCTTGCCGCAACCCATGTGCTCAGCGGCGCGGAGCGGGGCATCAGCAGAAAGCACGGCGGCGTGAGCCCGGTGGAACTGATGGCCGACACCCTGCGCATGCTCGGCCAGGGCGTCAAGGTCTGCGTGGAGATCGCGGTCATGGCCCTGGACGCGGGCCTGATTCCCCACGGTGAGGAAATCCTGGGGGTGGCGGGCAGCGGCCGTGGGGCGGACACCGCCGTCATCATGCACCCGGCGCATGCCAACAATATCCTGGATACGAAGATCAACGAGATAGTCTGCAAGCCGAAAAATTTTTGAGACTCGCGGCATGCTCCCGGAAAAAACAGCTTGGTCGTGCCGGGCAGCGCGGGAGCAAGGCAAAGCGCCCCAGGTCAGCCTGCGGCAAAGTCGCAGGCTGACCTGGGGTTGCGGAATTTTTCCAAAATCAGTTTGCTCCTAAATCCGTAAGAGCGCATTGACGTTTTTGGGCGGAAAGTCTAGACATGCGTATGGGCAAGCCACAGCGGATTCGCGACCCACTGCACAATCTCATTGCTTTTGATGAGAAGCAATTTGATCAGGCGCTCTGGCGCGTCATTCAAACTCCCGACTTTCAGCGCCTGCGACGCATCAAGCAATTGGGCTTTTCCGAGCTTGTCTATCCGGGGGCCACGCATACCCGCTTTTCCCACAGTCTTGGCGTCTACCATATTGCCAAACGCCTGCTGGAAATCATCCGCCAAAAGGATGAAAGCGACTATAATAGTTCCTTCGGCAGATACGCCAAGGCCGCCGCTTTGCTGCACGATATAGGACACGGCCCCTTCAGCCACGCCTTTGAAGATGTGGGGAAGCGGCTGGGATTCAAGCTGGCCAAACATGAAGATGTCAGTGACGCGGTCATTCGCCACCGGCAGATCGCGGCAATCTTGGATGATGAATTCGGCACAGGCTTTAGCGCCAATGTAGCGGATTTGATCAAATCTTCCGGCGCATCGCGCGGCATTTACGGGGCTGTGGTTTCCAGCCAGTTTGACGCCGACCGCCTGGACTATATGCAGCGCGACCGGATCATGACGGGCACTCAGGTAGGCGGCAGCCTTGACTGTACCTGGCTGCTGTCCAATTTAAGAATAGGCGAGGTGGATTGGAGCGCGGACGATTCAAAAGGCGGCAAACGCAAGACCTTTGTGCTCGGCCCCAAAGCGATTCATGCCTCTGAAGCGTATATTATCGGCCTGTTTCAGATGTATCCCACGGTTTATTTTCATAAGGCCACGCGCGGGGCTGAAAAACTTTTTTCGGAATTGCTGGTGCGTGCTTTCAGTTTGGTGCGTGAAGGCGACTGTGCAAAAACCAATCTTCCCTCTCGCCATCCATTGAAACTGTTTGCCGAAGAACCGGAAAAACTGGAACGGGCAATGGCGCTGGACGACAGTGTGGTTATGGGTGCTTTGCCACTGCTGGCCGAAGCAGAAGACAAACTTGTCGCGGACTTTGCCAGGCGCCTGCTGGAGCGTCGGCTTTTCAAATGCATTGACGTGCGTGAGCGGCTGCGTCACGCTCTTGGCAAGAATGAAGATAGCGAACAAAGGCTTGTCATTGCCCAACAGGCCGTCAAAAATCGTCTTGGAGAATGGTCGGCCGAACATAGTCAGGATTTCCCCCGTATTTTACGGGATGAAGGCCGACGTAATCCGTATAAACGCTTTCAGGACGGGCAGAGCTCGTTGCTCGATCAAATCCTGATTCAGGAGCCTTCGGGAGACATTATAGAGATTACGGACTGTTCCGAACTTATTCTCTCTATCCGAACCTTTGAATTCTTTCGTGTTTACGTGGCCTCTGATGATTCGGACGCCAGAAAAGTCGTTGACGACGCCATTGAGGAGCAAAAACATGTGTACGAAGAAAGATGACGTCGAAAAAATTGTGGATATCATCCGCGATGCGGGCGGCAAACTCGTGGGCCGAACGCGTCTGCAAAAGACGGCCTGTTTGCTGGAATTGGCCGGCCACGGCGAAGGTTTTCACTTTGACTACCATCATTATGGCCCCTATTCCGAAGAGCTCGCCCATGCGGCTGTTCTGGCCTCTGCCATGAATCGTATCCATGAAGAAGAGCACAGGGCCGAGTGGGGTGGGAGGTACTCCGTTTATACAAGCTCAGAACACAATGCCACATCAGCTTCCGAGCCTGTGCGCGGTGCGCTCATCCACAAGGCGGCAACAGCCAACGCCATTACGTTGGAACTGGCGACCACCGCAGCCTATCTGGCTCATGAAGGAGAAGACGATCCTTGGGGCGAGACTGCCAGGAGAAAACCCGACAAGGCCGAGGACGGCCGTTTGGAAAATGCCAAACAGCTTTATCAGGAGCTTCGGGGGATTGCTCCCGGTCTGCCGGAAATTTGATCACAACAGGCAGCGGGCAGGCAAAAAGATTCACGGGCAGGAGGCGGCTTCTGTCCGTTTTTTGCAAGTGAGCCCTCCGTCACTGCGCGTGGCGGCGGCTTATATCCCGATGCGGCGGCTCGCCGAACATGCGTTTGTACTCGCGGTTGAACTGGGTGGGGCTTTCATAGCCCACGGCCAGGGCCGCGCCGGTCGCGTTTTCCTGCTGCGTCAGCATCAGGCGCCGCGCTTCGTACAGACGCAACTGCTTGTGATACTGTAGCGGGCTGAGCCCCGTAACTGTCTTAAAATGCCGGTGCAGGCTTGAGACGGACATATTCACCCGCCGGGCCAGATCGTCCATTCGCACGGCTGCGGTCACATTGCGCCGCAGCAGTGAGATGGCCTGCACGATCTGGTTGTTCTGCGTTCCCAGCGTATGCAGTCGCCGCAAAATGCCGCCCTGCGGGCCGGCAAGCAGCAGATAATGCAGCTCGCGCATGATCATGGGCGCGCGCATGGGGATCTGCTCCGGCTTGTCCAAAAGTTTTACCAGGCGCACCGCGCCTTCCAGCAGGTCCGGCTCCGCATCGGCAACCGCCACGCCCAGGCTGTCTTCGCCGGAAGGCGGCAAGTCCTGCTCCATTTCCATAGCCAGATCGGTAATCAGCTGCCTGTCCAGGTAAAAGAAAAGCGCCAGAAAAGGTTTTTCCGGCGTCGGATCAACAACATATGACGTGCTGGGCATGTCCACGCCGGAAACCAGACATTGTTTTGCGGCAATGCTGAATGCGTGCGTGCCGATGACCGTATGCTTGTTGCCCTGCACGAGAATGGAAGCCAGGGGTTTTTCAAAGCAGCGCTCCGAACTGTTGGCGGCTTCGCGACGGACCAGGGTCAGGCCCGCAACGGCGGTCGGCCGGATGGCCGGTTGCTCCAGATGCCGCAGCAGAAGCCGTTTCAGTTCTTCATTGACGGCCGCCGCTTTCTCACGTTCCTGTTTCTCCATAACGATTCCGCCTTTTCGCTTGCCCCCTTCCATTTCCGCATCCCATTCCGCCGAGGAAACCGGTTGTGACTGACATTTTTATAAGAAGGAATTTTTTGACTGTACAGCCTTTTGACATAATCAGGCAATTTTTTGCCGTAATCCGCTCTATGCCGGGGCTTCCGCCGTCACTATAACCGGATCATGTCCCGCAGCCGCCCAATCCGGGGATGAGCAGGGCAGCCGACCCATATCCGCATTGCGGCTCATGAACACAACCGGAGAACGCATGTTTGTGGAATTTCGCAATATTTTTTACGCATCGGGCTTGGCGACCGCGTTGGCGATCTGCGTGCCGCATCCTGTCATTGCGGCCGCGCTGCGGCTTTCCCGGGCGGAACTGCGGGCGTTCGACTCCGCGCTGGCCGCCGTCCCTCTGGAAGGGCATCGCGCCGATCCTTTCACGCAACGTCGGATCGACGCCTGACGGCTGTGCGGGGAAGAGGCCGACGCCCCTCATTTTTTTGAAGGGAGTTCGATGCCGGGAAAGGTCTTGATCACGGCCGCGTCGGCTTCCCGCCCCAGACCGCGCGCCTGGGCCGCCACAAACTGTTGCAGCGCGGCGGCGGCCAAGGGCGCGGGCATGGCTTGCTCACGCGTGGTCTCGCTGACGATGCCCAGATCCTTGACAAAGATGTCCACGGCGCTCAGCGGCGTATAATCGCCGCTGAGCACGTGCTTCATACGGGTTTCAAACATCCAGGAATTGGCGGCGGCGCTGGTGATGACCGCATAGACGTCCTCGGCCGCCAGGCCCATGCGCAGGCCCAGGGCCATGGCTTCGGCGGCCACGGCGATATGCGTTCCGGCCAGCAGCTGATTGACCACCTTCATGGCCGAGCCCTTGCCCGCCTCGTTGCCCAAGCGGTGTACCACGGCGGCCACGGCCTTGAGCCCGGTTTCCGCTCCGGCGAAAGCCTCGGGCCCGCCCGAGGCCATGATGCTCAGTTGCCCGGCGGCGGACTGGGCCGGGCCCCCGGAAACCGGCGCGTCCAGATAGAGCAGGCCGAGTTCGGCCAGGCGACGTTCCATCTCCCGGGCAAAGGCGGGTTTGACCGTGACGCAGTCGATGACCAGGCTGCCCGGTTTCAGGGCCCGCGCCGCCTGCCCCCGGCCGAAGAGCACGTCCTCCACCTGCGCGGCGTTGACCACGGCCAGAAAAAACACATCCGCCGCCTTCGCTGCTTCGGCTGCGTCATGGGTGGTCCGGCCGCCGTCGGCGGCGAAGATTTCCAGAGGCCTGGGGCCGCGGTTGCAGCCGATGGTGTTCAGACCCGCGCGCAGCAGGGATTGCGCCATGCCCAGGCCGATGGCGCCCAAGCCGACGACAGCGTATGTCCGTTGCGGCATAGAATGCTCCTTGTGTCTGAAAAAATGTCTCAGCGCCGGGGCGTCAGGCCGTGGGCGCGAGCCCAGGACAGGCCTTTTGCGGTATCGCCCGCCGGAATATACTCGCAACCCACCACGCCCTGATAGCCCAGCTCGTCCAGCAGGGCGAACAGACAGGGATAGTGGAGCTCGCCCTGATCCGGCTCGTGCCGTTCAGGTACGCCCGCCAGCTGGCAGTGCCCCACAAGCGGGAAAAAACGCCGCAGCCGCCCGGAGACGTTGCCCTGTTCCATCTGGCAGTGAAAAAAGTCAAATTGCAAACGCACGTTGGGCAGGCCCAGCGTTTCGATGCAGGCGGCGGCCTGCTCCTGGGTGCGCAGGAAATAGCCCGGCATGCTGTAGTGGTTGATGGGTTCCAGGCAGAGCTCCAGGCCTTCGTCGGCCAGACGCTGCGCCGCCCGCCGGATGCTCGCCAGATATGTCTGTTCCGGCACGGCATCCGGAACAGCCGGGGGGCGATTCCCCGCCATGACGTGCAGGCGCGGGCAGTTCAGGGCTTTGGCGTACGGCACGGCTTTTTCCACGGCGTCGTCGAATTCCTTTTCCCTGCCCGGCAGGCAGGCCAGGCCGCGCTCCCCGGCGGCCCAGTCGCCGGGCGGCAGATTGAAAAGGGCCTGCCGCAGGCCGTTGCGCTCCAGAGCGCGGGCCAAGGCCTCGGGTGCGAAATCATAGGGGAAAAGAAACTCCACCCACTGAAAGCCCTGATCCGCCGCCGCGCTGAAGCGGTCAGGAAAGGGCAGTTCCGTGAACATCATGGTCAGATTGGCGGCGAAAACAGGCATAATCTCTCCTTGGCGACATGGCGGGCCGGGCCGCTTCATTGACCCGGCTCCCCAAGGGAAATCGGGTTCTTCGCGGACGCGTGCAAGCTATGCGAATTTGATATAGTTGCCGGAGGAATTATCCAGAATTGTGACCTTATCGGCCAGTCTCACAGCCTTGGACAGGTTTTCGAGACTTCGCGAAAAACGTCGTACCACATCCTGAGACGGAACGCCGTGTCCGCCACGGCCCATGCGTGCGGCGACCCGCTCCAAAGCCAAGGCGGGGGAAGCCAGGCGGATATAGACAGGCTCCACTTCATAACCAAGCCGCTTGGCTTCTCCCATCAGCACGAAATCAAAATGTGACGTCAGTGTGGATTCACGAGCAAAGGAGACGCCTTCCTGAAGAAAGAGGCGGCTCATGCGCGCGGCGGCTTTGCCTGCGGCAATGGGTGAAAGCCCTTCCGCCGCAAGTTTATCCGGATCAATGACCAGCAGGTTTTCCCGCATGGCAATGGCTCGGGAAAACGTGCTCTTGCCGGCCCCGTTGGGGCCGCAGATGCACAGCAGCCGGGGCATACGTCATCCTGCCTGCCGGATTTCCGGCAGGTCTGCTGCCTCCATATGTCCGTCAGGATAACGCAGGACATACTGCCCATTGTCGTCAAGATAGTTCAGCGGCACGCCTTTTTTTAATTCCTGCTCAAGGATGATGTGCTGATTTTCCACGGCAATCATGACGATTTCTTCCAGGGTCAGCTGCATGGCGATCTCCTTTGTCGTAGAATACGAAGTGCGTACCGGATGGTCAACAGACCCGTAGATGAACCTGCCTGCTCCCTCCCCACCGCATTTGCCCGCCCGGCGCGAGACGTGTATGCTGCCGCCATGGCAATTTCCCAACGCAACAGCAAGGATGCAAACAGTCGATGAAGCAGGTCGTTATCCATACCGACGGCTCCTGCCTGGGCAATCCCGGCCCCGGCGGCTGGGCCGCCGTGCTCTGTCTGGAAGGCACGGATCACCGCAAGGAACTGGCGGGCGGCTTCCGCCTGACCACCAACAACCGCATGGAGATCACCGGCGTGCTGGAAGCCCTGGCCGCACTCAGGGAGCCCTGCGCGGTGGAGCTTTATACGGATTCGCAATACGTCCGCAATGCGGTGGAAAAAGGCTGGCTCAAGTCCTGGCAGAAGAAAAACTGGGTCAAGGCGGACAAAAAGCCGGTCAAGAACGTGGATCTCTGGCAAAAACTGCTGCCCGAGCTGGGGCGGCATACGGTGCGTCTGCATTGGCTGCGCGGCCATGCGGGCCATGCGGAAAACGAACGCTGCGACGTTCTGGCCCGCACCTACGCGGGGCGGCGGGATCTGCCGCCGGACCCCGGCTTCAGCCCCGAAGACGCCTGAGACCCGTAGCGCCATGCTGCCGAGCCCCGACGCCCCCTTTTCCCTGGCCGCCCTCTGGCACGCCCTGTTCTGGCCCCTGCTGCGCCTTTTGCTGGGGCTGGCCGTGGGTCTGCTTATCGCCAATTTATTGGAGGCGTTGCGCTGGACGCGCTATCTGGCGCGTCTGGCCGCGCCCCTGGCCCGCACGGCCCATCTGCGCGAAGTGGCCGGGGCGTCGTTTTCCCTGGCTTTTGTCTCCCCGGCGGCGGCCAACGGCCTTTTGTCCGACAGCCACGGCGCGGGTGAAATTTCGGGCCGCGAGCTGATGCTGGCGAACCTGTTCAACAGCCTGCCCGCCTATCTGGTACATACGCCCACCATTTTTCTGCTGACCTGGCCGGTGCTGGGCGCGCCCGCCGTGACCTATGTGGGGCTTACCCTGCTGGCCGCCGCCGGGCGCACCGGTTTTACCGTGCTGCTGTCGCGCCGCCTGCTGCCGCCGCCTCCGCCGGGCTGTCTGGTCTGCAAGGCGGACGACGACACGCGCACGGACTGGGGCGCGGCGCTGCGCAAGGCCTGGAAGCGTTTTCTCCGCCGTCTGCCCAAGCTGGTATACTTTACGGTGCCGGTCTATGTGCTGATGTATCTCTTGCAGCTCTATGGTTTTTTCAATCTGGCCGAGGAATGGCTGGCCGCCCATATGGGGTGGCTCTCTTTTCTCAAGCCGCAGGCCATGGGCATCATCGTGCTGCATCTGGCCGCCGAGCTGGGCGCGGCCCTGGGCGCGGCGGGCAGCGTGCTCCAGACCGGGGCGCTTTCGCCGCGCGACGTGGTGCTGGCCCTGATGGTGGGCAACATCCTGTCCACGCCCATGCGCGCCATCCGGCACCAACTGCCGTCCTACACGGGATTTTTCCGCCCGGCCCTGGCCCTGCGCCTGATTCTGGCCAATCAGGGCCTGCGCGCCTTCAGCATGGTGCTGGTGACGCTGCTGTATTATTTCTCGTAAGGAGGAGAGGGCATGACCAAGAGCAAAACCGTGGCGGAGTCACAGGCCGATTTCGGACAGCACATCGTCTGCGCGCAACAGGTCTTCGCGCACTTTGCCGACCGCCTGGGCATCGCGCCGGACGTGGCGCTGCGCACGGCGTCCTGCTTCGGCTCCGGCCTGGGCCGGGCGGATGTCTGCGGTTGCGTGACGGGCGCGCTCATGGTTCTGGGCCTGGCCCACGGTCACGGCGGCGCGTGCTCGCGCGCCGAGCAGCGGAGTCTGTACGCCCGGCGGGACGCCTTTACCGCCGCCTTTGCCGAGGCCCATAACGGCCTGCTTTGCCGGGAGATTCTGGGCTATGACCTCACCATTCCCGAGCAGCGCGCCCTGATTGTGGAAAAAGGCCTTTTCGCCTCGGTCTGCGCGCCTCTGGTCTGTGCCGCCTGCGATATGCTTGAGGATTTGCTGTGAGCGTAGCGCGGGCCTTGGCGGACATGGCCCTGCGGCGCTGCCTGCGCGGCGAGGCTCTGGAGCGGGAGGCCCTGCTGGAACTGCTGGCCGTGCCTCCGGCCTCGGATGAGGCCCTGTATCTGCGCCATGCCGCGCACAAGGCCGCCCTGGCTCTGGATGGGGGCCGCGCGTACCTCTGGGGCGCGCTGGGCCTGGACTATACGCCCTGCCCCATGAACTGCGCCTTCTGTTCCCTGGGGGAAGCCTGGAGGCTTATCGACGCGCCGCACAGTTACACGGAGGCGGAGGTCATCTCCCACGCGCGGGCCTATGTTGAAGCGGGCGCGCGTTTCGTCGTGCTGCGCACCACTCAGTTCTACGGCCTGGACGCGCTCTGCGGCATGCTGGCCGCCATCCGCAAGGCCGTGCCCGGCGGCTATGAGATCATTCTGAACACCGGCGAGTTTGACGCGGACGCGGCTTTGGCCGTGCGCCGGGCCGGTGGTTCGGGCGTTTATCACACCATCCGCGTGCGCGAGGGGCGGGATACGGCCTTTGACCCGGATGTGCGCGAAGCCGCCATGCTGGCGGCGGTTCGCGCGGGCCTGCGTTTGGTGGCCCTGGTGGAGCCGGTGGGCCCGGAACACGCGGATCAGGAACTGGCGGACTGTTTTTTGCGGATCATGACCACGGGAGCGAGCATTTCCGGCGTTATGGCCCGAGTGCCCGTGCCGGGCACGCCCCTGGGCGACCAGCCGCCCTTGAGCCCGGCGCGTCTGGCTCAGCTGGCCGCGATTTTCCGCCTAGCCGGGGGCGGGCGTCTGGCCGGAGTCTGCGCGCATCCGGCCGCTCTGGAAAATATGACCGCCGGAGCCAATATCGTGGTGGTGGAAAAAGGAGCCATTCCGCGCGACAGCGCACCGTCCGAGCGGGACTGGCAGGCCTTTTCCGCCGCCGGGGCCGTGCGGCTGCTTCGGCGTGCCGGATATGCGGTCCGTGACGGCGACGGGCGGGAGATTGAGGATAACCTTTGCATGCGGAACGGAGAAACATCCATGACGGCAACCGAAGCGGAAAACCACATCCAGATCGTCAGGCCGGAGCACGGCGGCGCGCGCGTCATCGTGCTTGTGCAGCCCGAGGAACGCCGCCTTTCCCTGCCCAGACCCAAAACAGCTCGCCAGTTGCTGGAAGCTCTGGGCCTGGCCGAGGAAACCGCCCTGGTGGCCCGTCAGGGCGAACTGCTCACCCCGGACCGCCGTATCTGGCCGGACGACGAGTTGCTGGTACGCAAGGTGGTTTCGTCGGGGTAAGGCACTCTCCTCCAAAAAATGCTAACAGGCAGGCGTGGGCGTATCCCATGGCCTGCCTGTTAGTATCCGCTGCCGTCGGCTTCCGGCCGGACTTCCGGCGCGGGGCGTCCATGCGGAACGCTAGGCGTTTTTCAGAAAGCGCGTCCAGTCGGCCAGAGCCTGCATCAGCGCGGCTACCTGCTTGACCAGCCCCTCGTCAACGAGATCGCCGTCGGCGTCAAAAGCCGGAGAAAAGGCGTTGGAAAAGAATTCCGGCTTGTTCAGCAGAAGCAGGTTCAGATATACGCAGGTCTGGCGCATCTGGTACTGGCTGCGCGCCGTGCCCATGCCGCCGCCCGCTCCCAGCAGGCAGGCGGGCTTGCCGTTGAGCGGGGCCAGATTTGGCTCGCGCGAGAGCCAGTCCAGCGCGTTTTTCAGGGCCGGGGCCATGGAATAATTGTATTCCGGGCAGGCCAGCACCAGGGCGTCGGCGGCGGTCACCTGGGCGACCAGATCTTTGACGGCTTGGGGTTTTTCTATATCTTCATTATAAAAGGGCAGGGCGGAAATATCCGCGATTTCCATGCGCACGCCTTCCGGCAGGTGCGCGGCGCAACAGCGCAGCAGGCCTTTGTTGCGTGAGGCGCGGCGCAGACTGCCCGTCATGCCCACAAACGTAAGCGTATCCATCGTGTACTCCTGGGGATATATGGTCTGCGGTTCGCTTGTGCCCGGCCCCGAGCCTGAGCCCGCGATCCGCGTTGTGTATGCAGCGTACACGATTTTTGCGGGAAAGCCCACTGCCGGTTCCCGCCGCAATCCCGCAATGCCGCAAGCGGCCGCACGAAGAAGGGCGGCGTCCCTCGGCAGCGGGACTCAGGCCTGGCGGGCCTTATCCCTGGTTCTGCTCTCGAATTTTTCCTTGTTGACCACCACCCGTTCGTGCACGCCTTCGCCGATGAGCCCGGCCTCGTCATAAGCCGCCACATTGAAGGTCAGTCCCTTGCCGTTGGGCGAGATGGCGGCCAGTTCCGTGACGAAGCGGACCTTCATGCCGCAGGGCGTGGCCGCAAGATGCGCGACATCGACGCGCGTGCCCACCGTGGTCTGGCCTTCCTCCAGCGCGTCCTGCACCGAGGCCACGGCTGTGCCTTCCATGCCCGCAATCATCATGGCCGTGGAATACACCATCACCAGGCCGCTGCCCACCTCGCTGGCCAGAAGCTCCTTGCCGACCACTGTTTCCGACTGGCCTTTCAGCCCCACTTGCAATGCTGTTTTCATCTATCTACCTCATATCAGATTAAAAACTGTTCAGATATGTCTTGTCCGGGGGGCGGCCTTCATGTCAAGAGTAAAGGCGTGGATTCAAGCCCGGCGCGCGGAAACGCCCGCGCGGGCAAGCCGCTTGAAACCAATGCCTGATGTGAAAAACCAGGCGCGCAAGACTCTACAGGTTTTGCGGCGGCGCAACCGCCGAGAGTCAGCGAAAATCACGTTTTTTCGCTGACGATCCTGTGAAAATTGAGAGCATGGCTATGCTCGAAATTTTTGCAATCAGACACCGGAAACAGGAGTCAGTATGGCGCGCCGCGCGTCCACGCATTTTTCCTACGAGCAACGCATCAACAAAATTCTGAACGCCGTTTCAGCTGATCCGGCGCGCGTTTTTTCCCTGGAAGAGCTGGCCGGGATTGCCTGCCTCTCGCCCTTCCATCTACATCGGGTATTCAGCGCCATGACCGGCGAAACCCTGGCGGCCTGTATCCGTCGGCTGCGCCTGGAAACAGCCGCCAATCTGCTGCGTTTTTCCTCAAGCCTGAACATCACGGCCGTTGCCCTGGCCTGCGGCTTTTCCTCCTCCCAGAATTTCGCCCGCGTGTTCCGAGAATGGATGGGCATGAGCCCCGGCGCGTTCCGCGCGGCCTGTGGGCAGGGGACGCCGCCCGTGCCGCCGGGCCAAAAGCGCAAGCCGGGAAACGCGCGCCCCTATGATCTGACGTATACCACGGACCAGGCGGGCGCTGCGGCCCGCGTGCAGCTTGAACCCAACCTGGCCGTACTGGCCAAAGGAGAGGACATGAAAGTGGATGTGAAACAATTGCCGGAATACCGCGTGGCCTATGTGCGGCAGATCGGCCCGTACGGCCCGGCCCTGGCTCAGGCTTGGGAAAGGATCATGGCGTGGGCCGGAAAAAACGGCCTGCCGGGACCGGACACGGCGGCACTGGGCGTCAGTTGGGACAATCCCTCTTTGACCCCGCCCGAGCGCTGCCGCTATGACGCCTGCGTGGTGCTGCCCCAAGGCTTCGCGGCGGACGAGCAGGCCCTGGCGCAGGAGGGCATTTGCCTGCAAAGCCTGCCCGCCGGGCTGTATGCCTGCTACCGGCGGCCCATCCGCATGGATGAGTATACGGCGGCCTGGAATGAACTGATCGGCGTCTGGTTGCCGCAGAGCGGCTATGAAGTCACAGGGCCGGGCTTTGAATACTATCATCCGCCTCTGGTCTGCAGCGAAGATCCCGACTTGGCTTGTGACGTGAGCATCTGTCTTATGGTGCGGCGGCAGGACTGACGCTTCGCGCAAGGAAGCAGGGGGAAATACTGTCATAACAAGCCCCGGTCACGATTTTCGTCGCGACCGGGGCTTGTTATACCCTGGCGGTGGGGACATCCCGGCTGCCGCGCGACTGGTCCCTTTTTGCCGGGGGAGCGGGCAGGCTTCCTTCATTCCTCTCCCCACTGAAAATGCTGTATTGCATCCGGCCTGCCGCTTAAACTCCGGTAGCGGGCACTCTCTCGATCTGTGCAACCGGGCCGCTCGTAGTCCAGGTGGATGTGGTGCCCCGTCGAACGGGCCGGGCGCTGTCAATCAGAATCTTTAAGTTAGCATCTTGGAAGGTGGGGGATTGGGGATAAAGAGCCGCCGCGGAGTTGAAGAAAACGTGTAAAACTCAGTCAGGCCGATGAGGAAACGTGTCGGCCTGTTTGTTTATGGGAAACAGCGCGCTCATCAAACAAGTCTTTAATCGTCACTCTGTATATAATTTGATAATGATATTGCTATATATTGTATATTTTTTATTTATTTTTTATTGAATTTATTTCTTGCAATTTTTTGCTAAAAATATCAAAAAATATTCCAACATCAATACCTGTGGCTGCAACAATCTTTGTTGCATTAATAACGCCGGGAATTTGTATCCCTTTTTCTACTCTTTGCAGGCTTCTATGGTCATATTTTGCTATAGAAGAAATGTAATTTTGTGATAAATTTGTTATAGATCTGCATTTAAATAAAAGTATTCCAAAAAATTTAGTCTCATCTGATGGGAGAGAAGTGGAATTTAATTCTTTTTTAAATTCATCTTGAGACAAGACAGGAATTTTTGAAGATTCAATAGATTGCAATAATTGTGATGATAAAGAAGTAAAAAAAGATTGTATATCGGCATTTGCGGCAAGAAGCATCTTTACTGCAATAATAACATTAGGTTCTTGATTTCCGGCTTCTACTTGATTCACATTGCTCAGATGGGTTCCCGCCCTGACGGAAATCTCCCACTGTGACAACGTGGTTTGAGAACGAACTGCCTGAAAAAGGCTGCCGAATATGCATGATTCCTTGCCCATGTCATAGCAAATGCCCCAAAGCCTGAAATCATACTAGATGGTTGAAAGCATACTTGGTATTTACCCAATATGGGATAAAAAAAATCCTAACCACTCAAAGAACTGCCCCGGTGGCATTTCGACTGCGGCAACGAGCTTCACCGCAGTCGTTACCTTCGGCTCTTGTTCTCCTTTCTCAACGCGCTGCAAGCTTCTTAAGTCGTAATGAATGCTGTTTGCTATAGTCTTCTGGGACAGTCCCTTTTGGGTTCGACAGTAGCGCAGTAAGCCCCCATATCCGGTAATTTCAACGGATTCAGAAGAATAAGAAGTTTTGCCTTTTTCCAGTTCTTCCATGAAAGAATTTGTTCGTACCGCATGAGAATACAAACCCATTCTTTCAGCTAATTCTGAAAAAAAAGAATTCAAATCCGCGCCGCATGCACTGACAAGCCGCATCGCCACAAGGATGCGCGGCTCCTGATGGCCTGCTTCAATTTGGTGGACACTACTGAGATGAATTCCGGCCTTAACTGAAGCATTCCATTGAGAAAGTTCGCTGTTTCTCCGGACTTCTCGAAATAACCGGCCAAAAATACATACTTTTTTACCCATTAAAAATTATTGCCAGAAAATACTGAATCAAGCTAGACGGTCTAAATCATACTTTGAATTAACCCAAAAATGTTATATTTTTTGAAACAAGGGCGATCATACAAATTCTATTCGCGGGGAGTATGAAATGGATCATATCTATGAAAAAACGATAGAGCGGATTAAGGCTGTAACCCGCACCCGCACCCAAAACGACCTGGCTGAAATCCTTGCGATCAGGCAATCGAGCATTGCCGACGCCAAAAGACGGCAATCCGTGCCGGGGGCCTGGTATATGACGCTCTTTGAAAAGCTG
>NZ_JAGZUV010000123.1:0-3282 GCF_018379785.1 Desulfovibrio sp. | reverse complement strand
TTGTTTTTGCCCTGTAGCGGCCACAAACCCACGGCCCACGCGGGCGCGCTGGGAAATTCCCCCTCATGTCAGTAGTGCCATTTCTATCGCTACCCTAGTGCTTGTGCCCAAGGATTTTTTGAGCTTTCCTGACATCCGGGAAATGGGTGGCGAGGTATAGGCGACAAGCTGCCGCGTCTCCCAGCGGGCCAAAAAGCGACGGATGAACTCGGTATGCACAGGCATGAAAAAACTCCCGGTTGTGGCCGGAAGCGTAGCATGGAGAATCTGGGGAGGATTACCCAGAACCATCTCAGCACGTCCCAGGTGCATCTCAGGACAACTTGACAGGTTTTTCGATCTTGACAGAAGTAAGACAATGTATTACATATACCCACATGCAAAACACCCCTATGACGGTAGCGGAAACTCCGGCGTTTACGCATGAAGTGAAAGCCCTCCTGACCGAGGACGAGCGGAACGATCTGATATTGTTTCTGGCGGAACATCCCGAGGCCGGGGATATTATCGAGCAGACGGGGGGTGTGCGAAAGGTGCGCTGGGCACGCCGGGGAGGCGGTAAAAGCGGCGGGTACCGCGTCATCTATTATTACTACGCGGAGTCCATACCGGTGTTTGCGCTGATGATATACCCCAAAAACCGCAAAGACACCCTGACGATGGGAGAAAAGAACGGTCTGAAAAGGTTTGTGGGAGAACTCCTCAAAGCCTACGGAGTGAAATAGATATGAGCGAATTTGGCGAAAAGCTCCTCAAGAGCATGGAACAGGCGGTCCAGATCGCCCAGGGCAAAATGCCCAAATCGGAATACGTGGAACACGTCGTTCAGGTGGCGCGCGCCCCCGAGCATGTGGATGTGAAATCCATCCGGGAGCGCATGGGCATGACGCAGGCGAGTTTCGCCGCGAGCTTCGGACTGTCCCTGTATGCCGTACGTGGATGGGAACAGGGAAAACGTAAGCCCGACCCCGCAGCACGCGCGTACCTGCGCGTCATCGAAAAAGCGCCGGATACCGTGCGCGCCGCGTTGGCGGGCTAAAAAATGCATCAGGATTCAGGCCGGGGCCAGCTACGCCTCGGCCTTTTGTTTTGTGCCAGCCGCCGTCTCGCGCCACAGTTGCAGACGTGCCGCCTCGGCGCTGTATTTGCGCCTCTTGTCGCGGCCCTCAACGGCAATGGGCGCGCCCGCGGCAACCCATATCCTGACCACCTTGGCGCAAACGCCCATTTCTTCACAGATTTCCCGCATACTCTTCAGGATTCGTCGGCAGGCCCCCCGTAGAGTTTGGTGCGTTCGCCCCAATCCGGCCATGGGTCAACGTCGATTTCCGCGAGCGCGAAACACAAGGCTGCCGCGCCTAGGAAGTCCGTGGGCTTTTTGGTCATGTCCTCCGCCTGCAACTTGGCGATTTCATCGGCTCCCGTGCAGGCGTCACCCAAGAACAGGGTCTTTCGCCGCGATACACGGCCATGAGGGCGTCGGTAATGCGCTCATGGTGCCAGTTGACCAGGAAAGGCTGGGCCATGGCCGGACGCTTTTTTGGAAACGGACGCAGGAGTGAAAAAAGCACTCCCGCCTTGCACCTCAAAAGAACGGATGAAGCTGGCCGAAGCCTGGCGGCCCTGGCGCAGCTATGCCACGGTCAATCTCTGGAATTCACGCTAAGGAGGCGAGCATGTATTACTGGACAACGCACCCGTCGCCTGTGGGTTTGCTTACCCTTGCATGTGACGGTGAAAATCTCACCGGCCTGTGGCTCGAGGGACAAAAGTATTTTGGAGATACTATCCCCGGGGAAATGTCCCTGAAAGACGACCTGCCGGTATTCAGGGCAGCGAAGAAATGGCTGGGCCGGTACTTTGCGGGAGAGAGGCCCGCCATATCAGAACTGCCGCTCCGCCCCATCGGAGGTGAATTCCGGCAAGGAGTCTGGAGCAGATTGTGTGAAATCCCCTATGGTCAGGTCGTTACCTACGGCGACATCGCGAAAAAAATGGCAGCCGGAATGAACAGGAAAAGCATGTCAAGCCAGGCTGTGGGCGGGGCCGTGGGCCATAATCCCATCTCCATTATTATCCCCTGCCATCGGGTCGTGGGCGCAAACGGCAGCCTTACGGGCTATGCCGGGGGCATCGGCGCAAAGATAAAGCTCCTCCAACTGGAAGGAGCCGATATGTCCCGGCTGTTTGCCCCCACAAAAGGCACCGCGCTTTGACAAGCGGCACTGCCTTGTCTTTTGCCTCATGGGAGAATGGCAATATCCGGATAGCCCACCACAGGTAAGGATTGCGACAACGGACAGGCCCGCGTCTTTCCCTATTGTCCGATCAATCCCAAACTCTTGCCGCTGAAAACCCCACTTCGGCCTTGTGTTGCCCTTTTTGCGTAACCAGCCCGCTTGGCATGGCCTTGCGGGCTGGTTCATTGTCCCATTGCGCGAATTGTTGATTTTCCGCCACTAAAAATTCCCGCCATTTCAATGAATTATAACATTTTCCTTTTTATCGGCGGCAGAACGACGGCGAAATTTCGCCGATCAGCTTTTCCCTGTAATATCAATAAATTACAAGCTATTATCTGCTTTTTTATTTTAAATCCTATGGCGAAACTTCGCCATATAGCAATAGCCATTTCAATCAACATATTAGTTTCATTGCGTTTAATCTTATGGAATAGCTCTTGCTATAAAGAAGATCGATATCTACTATCCTCTCACCAGCAACAGGAGACCGTTATGCCGACCCCAGCGTATATGACCATCACCGGCGAGCGTCAGGGCAACATCACCGCCAACAACTTTACCGAAGCCTCGGTGGGCAACATCTATCAGGAGGGGCACGAAAACGAGACCCTTATCGAGGCCTTCGAGCACAAGATACTGTTGCCCCGCGATCCGCAGTCCGGCCAGCCCACGGGCCAGCGCGTGCACCAGCCCCTGAAGATCACCAAGGTCATGGACAAGTGCTCTCCCCTGCTCTACCGCGCTCTTACCAGCGGCGAGCGTCTGCCCAAGGTGGAACTCAAGTTCTACCGCACCTCGGCCCAGGGCACCATGGAGCATTATTTCACCATGACGCTGGAAGACGCCATCATTACGGACATCACCACCTACATGCCCAACTGTCAGGACCCCGGCATGGCGCATTTCACCCATCTTGAGGACGTGCAGTTCACGTACCGCAAGCTCACCAAGACCCACGAAATCGCCAGCACCTCGGAAAGCGACGACTGGCGCAAGCCGCAGAGCGCTTAGCCGCCTGGGGCGCGGTTGCCGGACGCCA
>NZ_JAGZUV010000073.1:0-15104 GCF_018379785.1 Desulfovibrio sp. | reverse complement strand
GAATTGCCACGCGCTATGATCGGTGTGCCCACACTTTCTTCTCCGCCATTTGCATCGCAGCTATTGTCATTTTTTACCTTTAATGAGTCCTGAGCCTAAACACTGAGGTTCAACCCGGACAGCAGGGAGAGATTGCCGTCCGAGTAATTGCCGAAATAGGAGCTGGCGCTGCCCGAATCCGCCCACCAGGCGGCCATGGATTCGATCTGGATGCGTTTGCGCATGGCCGAGGGCGAAACCTGCATGGCTTTGCGGGCGTCGTCAATGCCGGACAGGGTTTCAATCTGCCGGTATTTCTTGACCAGGTCGGGATTGTCGTCAAAAAACTGCTGTACCTTGTCGCGGTCGGCATGATCGCTGATAACGGTCACGCTGCCGTCGTCATTGACTTGGATGGAAAAATTGATGTTCGGGTCAACGCCCAGGCTGTCCAGACCGTCATGGAGCTTTTTGCCCGCCGCTCCCTGCTTGTCCAGCACGGCCTGGATATCATTGAGCCCGGCATCATTCACGCTGATCTGCACTGGGCCTTCGCTGTTCAGGCGCAGACTCACGGCCGAGGCGTCCACATCGCGTTTTTCCAATTGCGCCTTGACCGCGTCGGTCAGTTCGGGATTTTCCTTCAGCCATTGATTGATGGCCTCGGCCTGTTCCACATCGCCGCTGACAGCCAGATTGCCCTCGTCGTCTAATTTGAAGTTCAGGCCGTTGGTCATATCCACGCCCATTTTCTTAAGCGCCGCGCGCAGATCGTTGGTCAGGTCCGCATCGCTGTTCAACGCCGACTGCATATTGTCGGATGTGGTATTGATCACGCTGAGCTTGCCGCCGGAACCGACGCGCAGATTCACCGCGCTTTCGGCGTCAATGCCGGCATCGGTCAGAGCTTTGCGCAGATCCTTGCCCAAGGCGGGACTGGCGTCCAGCCATGCCTGCGCGGCCTTTCTGTCCGAGGCATCGTCGCTCGCGGCGGTCAGTTTGCCGCTTTTATCCAGGCTGAAAGTCAGGGCGTTGAGGTCGTCGATGCCTATCCCGGCCAGACCGTTTTTGACGCTCGTACTGAACTCGTTCTGCAGCTGCTCGCGGTATTTGGTGATCTGGTTGAAGGTCACCCGGCTGTCGCTGGAAAGCCCCATGGCATCCATGGCGTATTTGGTCAGTTCCACCATGCTGGAAAGCTGGTTGGTCATGGACGTATTGCCGAAAAGACTGCTCAGGCCGTTGGCGGAGGAACTCTTGGAACTGCCCGAACCCGTGCTTTTCAATTGCTGACCCTGCCACTGGAGCAGAATGTTATTGTAGTTGCCGATGCCTGATATGCTCATGGTCCCTCCCGGCAGATTTTGCCTGTGCCCGGTGCGCGGGCCTGCCGCGGACAACAATGCAAATACCGGACCAGGAACGATGTGGGTCGGCTTCCAGGCATGTCGCCGACCGGGCCTGTCGGTTGAAAAGATGGACAGGCCCGCTGAAATAGGCTAGGTAGGGCCTATGGCAGTACATTCCTCCATGCTGGAGACTGTGGAGTTTGACGACCCCGCCCTAGCCAACCAGCTTTTCGGCCCCCACAATGCGCATCTCGACCTTTTGGCGACAGCCAGCGGCGCGCATATCGGCAATCGCGGGGCCAGCATCTTTATTGAGAGCCCGGATCCGGATGTGCGGAAGAGCCTGTGCAATGTCTTTGTGCAGCTCTATGATCTTCTGCGCGGCGGTCTTGCGCTGAGCCAGCAGGACATGGCCCGCGCCTACGAGATGCTCAGGGCCGATCCCGGCCTGAATCTCGGCCAGGTCTTCCGCGACGCCGTTTTTGTCAATACGCCGCGCAAAACCGTCACCGCGCGCAATGTCGCGCAAAAGACCTATCTGGAGCTTTTGCGGCGTCATGAGCTGGTTTTCGCCGTGGGACCCGCGGGTACGGGCAAAACCTATCTGGCCGTCGCCATGGCCCTGTCCATGTTTCAGCAGCACCGGGTCAAACGTATCGTGTTGACCAGACCGGCAGTGGAGGCGGGCGAACGCCTGGGTTTCCTGCCCGGTGACCTGGCCGACAAGGTGAACCCGTATCTGCGGCCCCTCTATGACGCCCTGCACGACATGATGCCCCAGGCCAAGGTGGCCTCCATGCTGGAAGTGGGCTCTATTGAAGTGGCCCCCCTGGCTTTTATGCGCGGGCGCACCCTTAACGACGCCTTTATCATTCTGGATGAGGCCCAGAACACGACCCAGGAGCAGATGAAGATGTTCCTGACCCGCATGGGTTTCGGCTCGCGCATGGCGGTCACCGGCGACACCACCCAGATCGACCTGCCCATGCAGCCCGGCGGCGCCAGGCCGCGCTCGGGCCTGATCCATGCCCTGAGCATCCTGCATAACGTGCCCGGTCTTGCCGTCCATCGTTTCAGCAAGGCCGACGTCGTGCGTCACCCCCTTGTAGGAGCCATTGTCAGCGCTTATGACCACGCAGAAAAAGACGGCGCGTCCGGCTAGCATCCTGGCGCTCATCCAAACGCTGAAAGTGCGGCATCACTGCGGTTGGGGCCTGTGGGCGCTGATCGGCACGCTGCTGTTTCTGGCCCTGCTGGCCGGGGCTAATTTCGAGGCCGTGCAGCGGATTTACGTGGCCGGCCAGGTGGCGGAAAACGACGTCATCGCGGACCGGGATATTTTGGTGGAGGACACCCAGGCGACCAAGGCCCGCCGTAAACAGGTGCTCTTGCTGCAACCGCCGGTCTATGACCTGAGCCTTGAGCCTTATACCCAGTTTCAGAGCCGGATTCTGGAAATTCTGCGCAGTCTGAACAATGCGGGCGAGCAGAGGCCCGTGCCCGACGCGCCCCTGCAGCGCCTGGTGGAAGAACTGACACCCGCCGTGGCCGACGAAGTGCTGCCGGAACTGGCCCTGCCCGAAGTGCAGACCTATCTGCTCAAAAAACTGCTGCCACAGATCCGTGAGCATATGGCCGAAGGTCTGGTGGGCGACATCCGCTCGGCGCGGGTGGGGCGCTCGGGCGTGATCATCCGTAATCTGGACACCAATGCGGAAATGTTGCGCCCGGACGTCAACTCCCTGCCGGACGTGCAATCTTTTCTGGCCGAGGTATCCTCGCAGATCCGCCAGGCTCCCAGTCTTAATCCGCAGTCCCGCCGGGCCATCAATATTCTGCTTTCAGCCACCTTGCCCGCATCCCTGACCCTGAATCGCGAGGCCACCCAGAAACGGGGCGCGGCCGTGGTGGCGACGGTGGAGCCGGTTTATTACCAGATCCAGAAGGGTGAATTGGTGCTGCGCAAGGGCGAACGCGTGAGCCGCGAGCAGCAGATCAAATTGCAGACCTTGTACAAATCCGCCTCTGATCCCATGCGCTGGAGTACCGCGGGCGGCGCCTTTCTCTGCACTCTGCTGCTTTCCGTGGGCTTTTTCGTGGCCCCCAGCGGCAAGCCCGGCACGCCGTTGCGCTGCAAGGACATGTTGCTCATCGCCCTTTTGCTCTTCCTGTTCGGCGTGGGCGCCAAGAGCGTCTATCTGCTGGGCCTGCGCATGGACAGCGTAAGCCTGCTCAATTCCTTTGCCGCCGCTTTTCCCGTGGCCGGGGCCGTAGGGCTGGTAGCCATGGTTTTCGCGGCTCGGCGCTACTGCACCATGGGCCTGTTGCTTTCTCTTCTCTGCATGCTCATGTTCCAAGCGGATTATCCGCTCTTCATTTACTATTTTCTGGGCGGCATGCTGGCGACCTGGCTGGTGACCAGCGCGCAGAGCCGCCAGGATGTGGTCTGGAGCGTGATTCCCCTGACCGTGGGCCAGATTCTGATCTGGTTCGGCACGACGCTGCTCGCCCAGACCCCCCCGGCGGAAATACCCGTGCAGCTGACCGCCGTGGCTATCAACAGCCTGCTTTCTCTGATTCTGCTTTTTGCCGTGAGCCCGGTGCTGGAGCTGACCTTCGGCTACAGCACGCGCTTCCGCCTCATGGAGCTGATGAGCCTGGAACAGCCACTGATGCAGGAATTGATGGTCACCATTCCCGGCACCTACCACCATTCCCTGGTGGTGGCCAACATGGTGGAGGCCGGGGCCAAGGCCATCGGCGCCAACAGTCTGCTCTGCAAGGTGGCGGCTCTGTATCACGATGTGGGCAAGCTCTCCTACCCGGAATATTTCATCGAGAATCAGTTCGGCGGCCCCAACAAGCACGACAAGCTGGCCCCGTCCATGAGCGCCCTGATTCTGCTTTCGCACGTCAAAAAAGGCACTGAGCTGGCCGAGCGCTATAAGTTGGGCCAGGAAATCACGGACATCATCCGTCAGCACCACGGTACGCGCCTGATCCGTTTCTTCTATCAGAAGGCTCTGAATCTGGGCGAAAAGCCGCGCGAGTCGGATTACAGCTATCCCGGCCCGCGCCCGCAGACCAAGGAAGCGGCTATTCTGATGCTGGCGGATTCCGTGGAGGCCAGCAGCCGCACCCTGACCGATCCCACGCCCGCACGGATCAAGAACCATATCGACACCATCATCAAGGGTATTTTTTCGGAAGGGCAGTTGGACGAATCCGAACTGACCTTCAAGGATCTGCATTTCCTGAGCGAAAATTTCCAGCGTATTCTGACGGGGATTTTCCACCAGCGCATTGCCTATCCGGAAGCCAAGATCAAGGACGTGGCCCAGGCCGACAAGAGCAGGGCGGAGGCCAAGCCTTGCGACGGCAAGACCCAGCCCTGCGGCAAAAGCGGCGCTCCCCATGCCCGGCCCGACGCGGAACCCCTTGGCCTGCCCGCTGCCAGGACGCGCAAAAACGAGACCGGTCGTCCGGGAACCCCGGCGACCGAGCCGCAGTCCGGCAGCAGGAACTGAGGCCATGGCCCGGGCAGAAGTCCATACGCAAACAGCGCGGTGCGCGGAGCGGGTGCGGATATTGCCCCATTACGACGCTCATGCCTGGCTGTTGCCCCTGAACCGCCGCGAATTGGCTTTGGCTCTGCGGATCATGCTGCGCGCTCTGGCCGCTGCCGAAAGCGGCGCGCCTGACAGCGTGGAACTGCATTTGGTGGACGACGCGGCCGTCAGCGCGGCCAACCGGCGGTTCATGCGTTGCATGGGGCCCACCAATGTGCTTTCCTTTCCCGGCGGCGAGGATCTGCCGGGCATACTGCTGCTTTCCCTGGATACGCTTATGCGGGAGTGCCTGCTTTACGGGCAGGAACCAGCGGGGCACGCTTTGCGGCTGCTGGCCCACGGCATGGGCCATCTGGCGGGTTTGGATCACGGCCCGGCCATGGACCGGGCGTGCGCGGCCTGTTTTGATGCCGCTCGGCAGGCCCTGCGCGTCTAGAGCAAAATAACTTTTCAAAGTTAATCTGCTCCAGGAGCTGTTTCTAAATTAGGGAGTTTTTCCTTTCCAGCGAGGAAAACGGGCTTTTTACGACGGGAGTATACTCTTCCGGTATTCGACCAGAGTGAAAAGCGACGTTTGACGAAGCTAAAAGGTAAAAAGAACCAATTTAGAAACAGCTCCTAAGACATCATTACGTTGAAGCGGGATCAGAGGGCAGTTCCGCCAGAGCACGGCAGTGCAGTTCGCGCAGCTTGCGCGCGGACTGTTCGCCTTTGTTTCGCCAGTCCGGCGGCAGGCTGACGGCCAGCAGGGCGGCCAGCTGCCGGCGGGCTTCAGTGCTGACGCGGCTGTTGCTGTCCGCGTCGGCCAGCCGCCAGAACGGCGCGTTCAGACCGGCCTGATGCACGCGCCAGAGCAGGTCGCGCCGGGTGCCGGGACGCAGGCTCGGGAACATCCCGGCCTTCATGTGCTCTGCGGCGGCCAGCGCGCCCGCCTTGCGGAAAAGCACGGGCAGGCGCAGGCGCTCGGCCAGGGCCAGCGCCGGAGCGACGCCGCGTCGCTCGTGGCCGTAATGGTGCGGGAGCAGGACCGGGTCTGTGCTGACTTTGCCCAGGTCATGGCACAGTGCCATCCAGGCGGCCAGGGCGTCGCCCGCAGTGAGATTCATGATCCGCAGCGTATGGCCCAGAACGGAATTTTTATGCCAGCGCGCCGGTCCGGCCGGGATGTCGCGGGCGGCCTCCAACTCCGTAAACCATGGAACCAGCGCGTTTCCCTTTGTCAGAATTTCAAAAAAGCGCGCAGGTGCGGGCGCGGCCAAGGATTTGCGCAATTCGCGGCAGACCCGTTCCGCCGGGATGGCCGCCAGAGTGGCGGAGGGCAGGGCGTGCATTTGCCGGTAGGCAGCGTCGTCGACCTGCCAGTCCGGCCACAGGGCCGCGAAACGGGCCAGGCGGAATATCCGTGCCGGGTCGTCGGCCATGGCCGTGGGCGAGGCGGGGCGCAGGCGGCGGGCGCGCAGATCGGCCAGGGCCTGGGGATGGAAGCGCAACAGGCCCCGGCAGTCCAGAGCCATGGCGTTGACGGTGAGATCCCTGGCCAGAAGGTCCGCTTCCAGACTGCCGCCGCGCAGAGGCATGCATTCCCGGCCGCGCCAGAGGCAGACACGCACGCTTTTGCCCACCGGCCGGGCATCGGAATGGGCGGTCAGAAAATCGGCCATGTCGCCGGAAAAGGCGAAATCCAGCTCAACGGGCGCGCGGCCCAGCAAGAGGTCGCGCACGGCCCCGCCCACGAGGTAAAGTTCCATGAGTTCAGTATGCCACAGCCCGGAGCGCGGGGAAAGCGCCCCCGTGCCCGCCGCGAGCGCCGGCTTTGCCCGGCAGCCCTTTGTCTGGCGTTTCGGCGAGGTGTCGTCCAGTCTGGATGTGGCCTTTTTGCTGGCCGGGCGGGGGTGGCTGGAGGTTTGGGACAGCGTCCAGGCCGTCAGCCAGACGTCGGGGCGCGGGCAATTGCGGCGGCACTGGGTGTCGCCGCCGGGCAATATCTATGCCGCCCTGCGTCTGCCCCTGCTGCCGCCCTTTGACGGCACGGCCGCGGCCCCGGTCACGGGCCTGCTGCTGGCCTGCGCCCTGCGCGCCGGAGGCTGGCCCGTGCTGCTCAAATGGCCGAATGACCTGGTGCTCTCCTTGCCTGAGGGCCCCCGTAAACTGGCGGGCATTCTGCTGGAAGAGCGCGGCGGCGTGCTGTTGGCCGGCATCGGCGTCAATGTGTCCTTTGCGCCGCCCGACAATGCGTTGCGGGCTGAAGCGGCCTTGCGCGCCGCCAGCCTGGACCGGCACCCTGTTCCGGGACGTCCCGCGCCTCTGGCCGAAGAACTGTGGCAGCGGCTTGTAAAGCATGTGCATTCGGCATATAATAACTGCCACTCTCTTTCCGACCAGTGGAAAATACAGGCTGAACAACTGCTGCTCTGGCGCGGCTGGGACGTGGAGCTGATTGACGGGGACCGCAGCGTTCGCGGCAGACTGGAAGGTCTGACCCCGGCTGGGGGGCTGCGCCTGTTGCGCAACGGCCGCTGTGAGGAATGGTTAAGCGGAAGCCTCCGGCTTTCCGAAAGATTATCATAAAGGGCTGAAAAGGCATGGCCAACAAGACATTCGCGGAAGTGCAGGATTTTCTGAAGGGCAAGGTCATTCTGGTGGCGAACCGGGGCATTCCGGCCCGGCGTATTTGCCGTTCCATCCGGGAGCGCTTTGACGCGGTGGCGGCCATGACCGCCACGGACGTGGACAAGACCGCTCCCGCAGCCTCCACGGCCCAGGAATTGATGCTGCTGGGCAGCGAACCGCGCGCATATCTGGACATCGACAGAATCATCGACATGGCCAGGCAGCGCGGCGTGGTGGGCATTCATCCCGGCTGGGGTTTCGCCTCCGAGGACACTCGTTTTCCGCAGCGCTGCAAGGAAGCCGGCATTACCTTTATCGGCGCCACAGCCGAGGCCATGAACCTTCTGGGCAACAAGGTCCAGGCGCGTGAGGTGGCCCGTAAACTGGGCATTCCCGTGGTGCCCGGTTCCGACGGAGCGGTGGATATTTCCACGGCTCGCCGTCTGATCAGTGAAATCGGCCTGCCTATCATGCTCAAGGCCGAAGGCGGCGGCGGCGGCCGGGGCATTTTCGCCATCCATAATGAGGCCGAGCTGGAAGACGCCTTTTTCAAGGCATCTTCCATGGCCCAGGCCTCGTTCGGCAACCCGCGTCTTTTTGTGGAAAAATTCCTGAGCGGCGTGCGCCATATTGAAATCCAGGTCATTGCCGACATGTACGGCAATGTCTTCGCCTTTGATGAACGCGACTGCACCGTGCAGCGTAACCATCAGAAGCTGATCGAAATCACGCCTTCGCCCTGGCCGGGCGTAACCCGTGAACTGCGCGAACGCCTCAAGGATTATTCCCGTCGCCTGGTGCGCGCCGTGGGGTATCATTCTCTGGCCACGGTGGAATTTCTGGTTACGTCCGACGGCACGCCTTATCTGATTGAAGTGAACACCCGTCTGCAGGTGGAACACGGCATTACCGAATGCCGCTACGGTATCGACTTGGTGGAAGAGCAGATAGCGGTGGCCTTCGGCGCCGAACTGCGTTACCGCGAGGAAAATCTGCGGCCTTCTTACTGCGCCATGCAGGTGCGTATCAACTGCGAAAATCCGCAGGACAACTTCGCGCCCAACTCCGGCCTGATCTCGCGCTACGTTTCGCCCGGCGGCCTGGGGGTGCGCCTGGATTCCAATATCAGCGCGGGCTATGAGTTCCCGGCCAACTATGATTCCGCGGGCGCGCTCCTGATCGCCTATGCCCATGACTGGGAAAAGACCTTGGGCATCATGGACCGCGCTCTGGGCGAATACGTCATCGGCGGCATCAAGACCACCATTCCTTTCTTCCGCAAGGTCATCAAAAATCCTTTGTTCCGCAAGGGCGACATCAACACCAATTTCATCGCCGATCATCCCGAGCTGATGCTCTATACGGATCTGGCCCCGGAAGGGGAGCGTCTGGCCCGGCTGGTGGCCGAAATTTCGGCCAAGGGCTTTAATCCCTATGTGCAGCTCGGAGAATACCGTTCGGCCACCACGCCCTGTCTCGGCCCCTTCGAGCCGGTGCTGCCGGCCATCAGTACGGCCGCCCGGCGACAGCCCTCTCCCTATCCGCAGGGCGACAGGCTGGCGACCCTGGATTTCATTCGTGATTCCGGCTACGTACATTTTACGGACACCACGCCGCGCGATTTCACCCAGTCCAATTCCGGCAACCGTTTCCGTCTGGCCGAGGACAGGCTCATCGGCCCTTACTTGGACAATGTGGGCTATTTCTCCATTGAGAACGGCGGCGGCGCTCATTTCCATGTGGCCATGATGGCTAATATGACTTATCCATTCACTGAGGCCCGCGAGTGGAACAGCTTCGCCCCCAAGACGCTCAAGCAACTGCTGGTGCGCTCCACCAACGTGCTGGGCTACACGCCCCAGCCGCGCAATCTGATGCGCAAGACCGGGGAAATGATCTGTGATTACTACCAGGTGGTGCGTTGTTTCGACTTCCTCAACCATGTGGAGAACATGCGGCCCATCGCTGAAGTGGTCATGTCCCGCAGGGACGTCATCTTCCAGCCCGCCTTGTCCATGTCCTGGGCCAAGGGTTTCGACGTGGCCCATTACCTCAGCGTCACCGAGGCGATCCTGCGCATGGTGGGCGACGTCATGGGCGTGGACCCCAAGGAAGCTTCGCGCCATATCATCCTGGGGCTCAAGGATATGGGCGGCGTCTGCCCGCCGCGCTTCATGACCGCCCTGGTCGGCGCCCTGCGCAAGGCCTGGCCGGAACTGGTTCTGCATTACCACCGCCACTACACGGACGGTCTTTTCGTACCGGCCTGCGGAGCGGCGGCCAAGGCCGGAGCCCACATCCTCGACGTGGGCCTGGGCGCGGCGGTGCGCTCCTACGGGCAGGGCGACGTGCTCTCCACCATGGCATACCTTGAGGATGAACTGGGCCTCCAGTGCCATTTGAACAAAAATGCCCTCCGTGACGCCAACTTCGTCTGCAAGCAGATCATGCCCTATTATGACCGCTACTGCGCGCCCTATTTCCAGGGCATCGACTACGACGTCACCCTGCACGGCATGCCCGGCGGGGCCACGTCCTCCTCGCAGGAAGGGGCCATGAAGCAGGGCTACATCCATCTGCTGCCCTATATGCTCAAATTCCTGGAAGGCACCCGCCAGATCGTGCGTTATCATGACGTGACGCCCGGTTCGCAGATTACCTGGAACACGGCTTTTCTGGCCGTCACCGGGGCCTGGAAGCGCGGCGGCGAGGAAGAAGTGCGCTTTCTTCTCGAAGTGCTGGGCGAAGTGACCCGCACCCCCGAAGCGGAACTCTCGCCGGAAATGCACAAGGCCCGGCTTTCCATCTATCAGGACTGCAACGACGCTTTCTGCAATCTGCTGCTGGGCAAATTCGGCAAACTGCCTCTGGGGTTCCCGGCGGACTGGGTATATGAAAGCGCCTTTGGCTCCGATTGGAAATCCGCCATTGCCAGGCGCACCGAAAACTCGCCCCTGGAAACGCTGCCGGACGCCAATCTGGCCGCGGAGGAAAAGGCCTGCACCGAAATTCTCAAGCGGCGGCCCAATGAAGAGGAGTTTGTGCTCTACCTCAATCATCCGGCCGACGCTCTGAAAACCGTCCAATTCAAGGCCAAGTTCGGCGATCCCAACAATCTGCCGTTGCATGTCTGGTTTGAGGGGCTGAAAGTGGGGCAGGATCTCTATTTCAATGATGCCAGCGGCAAGCCGCACCATCTGGCTCTGCTGAGCATTTCCCGTCCCAACGAAGCGGGCATCTCCATCTGCCGCTACGTGCTGGATTCGGAATTCATGAGCTGTGAGGTGCAGGTCAGCCAACCCTCCGCCCAGAAGGGCAAGGGCACGCTGATGGCCGATCCCTCCAATCGATACCATGTGGCCGCGCCCAGCAACGGTGACCTGTGGGTCATGTACGTCCATCCCGGCGAGGTGGTAAAGGCCGGCGAAGAACTCTTCAATGTCTCGATCATGAAGCAGGAAAAGGCTGTGCTGGCCCCGGTGGACGGCATCGTCAAACGCGTGCTCAAGACCGCCGACTTCAAGGAAAGCAAGCAGATGGTTTCTGTGCGCGAAGGCGAACTGATCGTGGAGCTCGGGCCGGTGCCGCGCATGTGCAGCAATGAAGCCTGCGGGCAGCCCATTCCCATGGAAAACGCGGCATTCTGTCCCTACTGCGGTTCCCCTGTGGGTTAGGAAGCTATGGACAGTTTTGCATTACTGGTATATGTCGCATAGAAGAGCGCTTTTTCTTTCCCGTCATACCGGAGGAAATCATGGCTAAAAGTCCCGCCGCTAAAACAGCGCAGGCCAAGCCCAAAACCAATTCTGCCGAATTGATTCAGAAGAAGCTAGTGCTGACCGGCGCGGATATCGTGAAGCTCGGGCCCGAGGCGGAATTGCTTGTCGGCGGCAAGAACTATAATACGGCCCTGATCAGCCAGATTGAGGGTATTCAGGCGCCGCATTTTCGTGCGGTCTCTTCGCTGGCCTTTCATCGTCTGCTGGATGAAACCAAGGTCAATGGCCGTGTAGTGCGCTCTGTGGTGGATAAAGAGTATGGTCGCATTGACTGGAACGATCCGGAAATAAATCAGGATCCCGATTTCCTGCAAAAATTTGTACGCCAGTTGGGCAAGCAGAGCCATGACGCCGCCAAGGCCGAGGGAGAGCAGTCGCATACCAAATTGCGAACCTTTATCAATAATATTGTGGAAGGTTTTGCCACGTCTCCTGAGGGTATCGACCAGTTGCGCAAGCGCTCGGTGATGGTGCAGGCCGCCATTCTTTCCGTGGATATGCCCGCTGAAGTGGATGAGGCCGTGCGCGGGGCCTACAAAGCCATCTGTGAGGAAAACGGCGACGACATGACCCCTGTGGCCGTGCGTTCTTCCGCCGCCGGCGAAGATTCGCGCAAAAAAGCTTTTGCCGGTCTGCAAGATACTTATCTGAACATGGTAGGCGCGGATAAGGTGGTGGAAGCCTATCACTGGGACTGTTCCTCTGCTTACAATCTGCGCTCCATGACCTACCGGCGAGAAGCCATCCTGGACGCTCTGGCCCGTGCCGAAGAAACCGGCGACGAATCCATTGCCGAAATGGCAAAACAGGAATGGGCCATTGAACATACGTCTCTGTCCGTCTGCATGATGCAGATGATCAATCCCGTGATTTCCGGCACGGCCTTTTCCGCCGATACGGCCACAGGCTGCCGGGGCACGGACCGCAAGGATCTGGTGAGCATCGACGCCAGCTATGGTCTCGGAGAGGCCGTGGTGGGCGGCAAGGTGACGCCCGACAAACTCTATGTCTTTCAGCGCGACGACGGCAGCGAGGTGGTTATCCGCCAGATGGGCTGCAAGGATATGAAAATCGTCTATGACGAAAAGGGCGGCACGCGCGAAGTGCCCGTGCCCGAGCTGGAAGCCCTGCGCTGGGCTTTGTCTCTGAGCCAGGCTGAACGGGTTGCCAAGGGCGTGCGCGCCGTGAGCAAGGCCTACGGCGGCATGATCATGGACACGGAATTCTGCATCGACGCCAACGACAAGCTCTGGTTCGTGCAGGCCCGGCCCGAAACCCGTTGGAATGAAGATCTGGAACTGCATCCCACCACCATTTTCATGCGTCGCCGCGAGGTGGACGCCAAGGCTGCGGCCGAAGCGGAAATTCTGGTGGAAGGCAACGGCGCTTCACGCGGGGCGGGCCAGGGCACGGTGCGTTTCCTGCGCTCCGCCCTTGAGCTGAACAAGATTGCCAAGGGCGACGTGCTGGCCGCCGAGCGCACAGATCCGGACATGGTGCCGGGCATGCGCGTGGCCTCCGCCATCATGGCGGACGTGGGCGGCGACACCAGCCACGCGGCCATCACGTCGCGCGAATTGGGCATCGCGGCGGTCATCGGCATTCAGCGGGTGGACGTGCTGCGCGCCCTGGACGGCGCGGAAGTGACCGTGGACGGAACGCGAGGCCGGGTCTACCGTGGCTTGCTGCCCCTGCATCAGGTGGGCGGCGAAATGGACGTGGCGAAACTGCCGCCTACAAAGACCAAAGTGGGTCTGGTGCTGGCCGACGTGGGCCAGGCGCTTTTCCTTTCGCGCCTGCGCAACCATCCCCAGTTTGAAGTGGGTCTGCTGCGGGCGGAATTCATGCTGGGCAACATCAGCATCCATCCCCAGGCGCTGGAGGCCTTTGACAACGGCGAACTGGACGGCGTGGTTCAGGCCAAAGTCAAGGAGCTGGAGAACCGCCTTTCCAAGGTGTTGCGCGAGCAGATGGCCGCTGGTCTGATTGTTTTTAATTTCAATCTGCGCGAATACGTGGGCGAAATCACCGGCCTGTCCGCTGAGGTCAGCGCTCTGGCCGATGCCGACAAGAGTCTGAGCGCCGAGGAAGTTCTGCTGCAGCATCGCAAAATGCGCGAGCTGGACCACAAGATTGACCAGCACATGGAGATGGCTTCGCGCCGTATCGAGGTGCTGAAAACCTCGCCCGATCTGGCGGATCATGTGCGGATCATCATGGGCTACGACGACGAGTTGGCCCTGTTGCCGTCCGCTGATCCGGAATCGGCCAAGCGCGCTGCGGAAATCGAAGCCAGCGTGGAAGCGCATGTGCAGCGGATTCAGGATCTGCCCGCCGTGGTCAAGCTGCTGGAAAACATCCTCCATCTGCGCGAGGAGATTGGCCTGCGTACCGGGCTTAAAAAAGAAATGGACGACGTGCGCAACTTGCCCGAAAAAATCCGCAGCCTTATCAAGGCGCGCGGTTTCCGCACCGGCAAGGAGCACTATGTCCAGACCCTGGCCCAGAATCTGGCCCTTTTTGCCATGGCCTTTTACGGCAAACCCATTACCTACCGCACCACGGACTTCAAGAGCAACGAATACCGCAACCTTTTGGGCGGTAACCTTTTTGAGCATCAGGAAGCCAACCCCATGCTGGGCTATCGCGGCGTATCGCGAAATATCCATGACTGGGAAATAGAGGCCTTCAAGCTGGCGCGCGGCGTCTACGGCGGCAGCAATCTGCGCATGATGCTGCCCTTTGTGCGCACTCTTGAGGAAGCTCGTTCCATGCGCTGCTATCTGGACCAGGTACACAAGCTCAAGAGCGGCCACGACGGCCTGAAGATTATCCTCATGTCCGAACTGCCTTCCAACGCCATTCTGGCGAAGCAGTTCATCAGCGAGTTTGACGGCTTCTCCATCGGTTCCAACGACATGACCCAGATGGTGCTGGCCACAGACCGTGACAACGCGCGCCTTGCCCATATTTACGACGAGGAGGACCCTGCGGTGGTCTGGGCCATCCTTGTCAGCATCTTCACCGGCCAGAAATACGGCAAGAAGGTGGGCTTCTGCGGCCAGGGCGTTTCCAACAGCGTCATCCTGCGCGGTCTGGTAGCCATTGCCGGAATTACCTCGGCTTCAGTGGTGCCGGATACTTATTATCAGACCGTCTTTGACATCGCGGCTGTGGAAGGGGAAAACATCCCCACTTCCCAGCTTGGCAAATGGCTCGGGCAGCAGCACCATAAGCGGTTGGCGGAACTTATGGAAACGGCAGGTTACGGGCACATTCTCAAGAAATACACGGAGCCGCAGGACATTCAGGAATGGTACGAAGGCGAACTGCAGCGGAGGCATGAACAGTTGCGCGAGCATCTGGATACTCCCAAGGAAGGTTTCTACCGCGCAGAACTGCAGAGTTTCCGTTCCACCTTCCACAAGCCGGTGATCTACGCCACCTGGAATTGGGACGATACCGTGCTGGACGCCCTGCATCAGTCCGGTTTCGAGAACTTCGAGGAACAGACCAAGGCGTTGGAGGTTTCCCGCGAGCTGAATGCCTAGCCTTAGAGCAGGTTAATTTTCAAAGTTAACCTTTTCTAAAAAAGAAATATATTGAAAGAGGCCTGGATCCTGTGGGGTCCGGGTCTCTTTTTTCTTTGGGGAGGGGGTGGCTTGTTCGCCTCCGGCGATCAGGGAACAATCAAAACCACCCGCATAGCGGGTGGTTTTCTCCAGCCCTATAAGGGCTTGTTACCGGCGAGCGTCTAAAGGCGCCGGCTTTCACTTTGTTCAAGCCCAGAGCCTTTGTCGCTTTGGCTTACCCCTGGA
>NZ_JAGZUV010000004.1:0-74577 GCF_018379785.1 Desulfovibrio sp. | reverse complement strand
GCCCAGGCCCCATGTTGGAAATCAGCATGGGAATCATAAAGGGCGAAATTTTGTTGGGCCCGGCTTCCAGCAGCTTGGTGTGGTACGTCTCCAGGGTATGCAGGCCCCCGAGGCCGACGCCGAGGATCACGGCCACATCGTAAGCATTGGCCTCGGTGACTTCAAAGCCGGCGTCCTGCAACAGCATCTTGGCCGAGGCCACGGCAAACTGGGTGAAGCGGTCCATGCGCCGCACCTGTTTGGGAGGCATATAATTCTCGGGCACGAAGTCCTTCACTTCGCCGGCGATGCGTGAATCGTAGGCCGAAGCGTCAAACAGCGTGATGGGCGCAATGCCCGACTCGCCGGCAAGCAGGCGTTTCCAGGTGGTTTCAATGTCGTTGGCGAGAGGCGTAACGCCGGCTACGCCGGTGATCACTACGCGGGGACGGGTCATGCGGACTCCTTTTGGGCGGGGGGCCGATTCCCCCCGCTCTGCGGATGACTACCGGCCGGGGCATGTGCCGTTGCGCAACGGCGCGAAACCGCGCCCGCGCCTGTCGCGCATCCGCCGGAAACGCTAGGCCGCCGGATGCGGAACGGACACGCCCCGTTCCGGCTGCGGCCCTTCATGACAAAGGAACCGCCGCCGGGCCGTACTATTTTTTGTTTTCAATATAGGAAATGGCGTCCTGGACCTTGAGAATTTTCTGGGCGTCGTCATCGGCTATTTCGATGTCGAACTCTTCTTCCATGGCCATGATCAGTTCGGTCAGGTCCAGGGAGTCAGCGCCGAGGTCTTCCACAAAGGAGGCTTCGGGCTTCACTTCATCGGCGTTTACGCCCAGTTGGTCCACAATGATCTTTGTTACTTTTTCCGCGACATCAGACATGGTATCCTCCAGGTAATATTGACTCTTATCGTATGCCCCGGTGGCGCGCTGGCGCTCCGGGCGCGTTGCCGCAGGGTTGGGCGCGCCGTCTCAGCAGTACATGCCGCCGTTGACGGCCAGCACCTGTCCGGTGATATAGCCGGCTTTGTCCGAAGCCAGAAAAGCCACGGCCTCGGCCACATCCTGGGCCACGCCCATGCGCTTCAGGGGAATGGATTCCACATAGCTTGCGCGCACGTCGTCGTTCAGGGCCGCCGTCATATCGGTTTCAATAAAGCCCGGAGCCACGGCATTGACCGTGATCCGGCGGGAAGCCAGCTCCTTGGCGCAGGATTTGGTGAGGCCCAGCAGACCGGCCTTGGCCGCGGCATAATTGATCTGCCCGGCGTTGCCCATCTGGCCCACCACCGAAGAAATATTGATGATCCGCCCTTTGCGGTTTCTGCTCATGATCTTGGCGGCCTCACGGGTGCAGACAAAGGCTCCGCGCAGGTTGACGGCCAGGACTTTGTCGAAATCCTCGTCCTTCATGCGCACCAGAAAGCCGTCCTTGGTGATACCGGCATTGTTGACCAGCGCGGCCAGATTGACCTTGTCCTTGATTTCCGTAGCGAAAAAATCCGCCACGGCCGCGCTGTCGCCCACATTGAGGGCGAAGGCCCGGGCCTGGCCGCCGGCCGCCGTGATTTCGGCCACGGTCTGTTCCGCCTCTTCGGGGCGGCTCACATAGGTGAGAAAAACCTGAAAGCCGTCGCGGGCAAGGGTCCGGGCAATGGCCCGGCCGATGCCGCGCGAACCGCCGGTCACCAGGGCCGTGGGGAGCGTCTCTGCGGCGGAAGGCGTGGACTGCGCTGTGCTCATGCTGGTTCTGCCTTTGCTGTGGGAACGTGGAATGCTGTTTATAGCCCAGACACGGGGGAATTTCAATGCGCGCGTGCGCCGGTCAGTCACTTGGCCCGGCACGGGAAGCCCTAATTATAAGAAATTTTGTCCTTTACCGGGAAGACAAATCCGGGCGGTACGACTTTCGCACGGGATGAGCCTGACGCGGGCAAAGGGCAGAAAGACCACCAACCGCGCTTCCTTAAAAACGCAACAGGGCCGCCCCCCAGGTGAGCCCCGCGCCGAAAGCCGTCATCAGCACGCGGCTGCCCGGCGCTATGCGTCCGGCGGCACGGGCTTCAGCCAGCGCCAGCGGAATGGAGGCCGACGAGGTATTGCCGTACCTCTCCACATTGGTGAACACGCGGTCCTCGGCAATGCTCAGGCGGCTGCCCACGGCTTCAATGATACGCATATTGGCCTGATGCGGCACAAAAAGGTCCACATCCTCAATGGAAAGACCGTTGCGGGCGAGAATCTGCTCACAGATGCGCACCATCTGGCGCACGGCGTGTTTGTAAGTCTCACGGCCCTGCATGGTGATGAAAAAGTTCTCGTCGGTGGGCTGGCCCAGGCCGTAGCGGCAGGCCGTGCCCCCGCCCACGGTGATCAGGTCTCGCTGGTTGCCGTCGCTCTGACAGATGACGTCCTCCACACCGGCCAGGGCCTTGTCCGCCGAGGCCGTCAGCACGCAGGCCGTGGCCGCGTCGCCGAACAGCACGCAGGTGGAGCGGTCGCTCCAGTTGACGCGGCGGGTCAGGGCTTCGGTGCAGACGAAAAGGATGCGCGCCTCCGGGGCCTGGCAGAGCATGGCCCGGCAGATGGAAAGACCGTACAGAAAGCCCGAGCAGGCGGCGCTGAAATCAAAGGCCATGACCGGCCCCGCGCCCAGTTTCCCGGCCAGAATGCAGGCCACGGAAGGGGAAAGCAGGTCCGGCGTGCAGGTGGCCGCGACGATGTGGGTCAGGTCGCCCGCGTTGATGCCCGCATTTTCCAGGGCGCGGCGGGCGGCGACCAGGCCGAGATCCGAGGCGTTGTCCGTATCCGCCAGCTTGCGGCGCTGTTTGATGCCGGTGCGCGCCACGATCCATTCGTCGTTGGTGTCCACCAGTTTTGCCAGATCGTCATTGGTTAGCACCGTGTCCGGCGCGTAGGCGCTCAGCGCGTGCAGATGGCAGGTTGCAGTCATGGCGTGTCCGTCAGTTAGATGGCGCGGGAGAAACGGGTCAGCTCTTCGTTGGCCAGGATGGTTTCGGCAAGGCGGTCATTGGTGCCCTTGCGCACGAACGTGCCGCTCATCTTGATGGCGTTGCTCATGGCACGGGCGCTGGAACGGCCATGGCAGACAATGGCCAGACCATGCAGGCCGAGCAGCGGCGCGCCGCCGTATTCGGCATAGTCGATGGTGCGGGCGAAGTGCTTGAACGCGCCCTTGGCCAGCATGCCGCCCAGAGCGGGCAGAAGGCCCGAGGTAAAGACGCGTTTGAGCATGCGGATCAGGGAGGCGGCCAGGCCTTCGCTCATCTTGACCACCACATTGCCCACAAAGCCGTCGCAGATGACCACATCAATATCGCCGGTGAAAATATCGCGGCCCTCGGCATTGCCGATGAAGTTGATGTTCTGGGCCATCTTCAGCAGTTCATAGGCCTCCTTGACCTGGCAGTTGCCCTTGCCTTCCTCCTCGCCGATGCTCAGCAGGCTCACGCGCGGCGCGGCATAGCTGAGCAGGTCGCGGGCAAAGGCGTCGCCCATGAGCCCGAACTGGAAGAGGTGGTACGGGCGGCAGTCCACATTGGCTCCGGCGTCCAGCACCACCACGGGATTTTTTTCCGTGGGCAGCAAGGCGGCCAGGGCCGGACGCTCCACGCCGGGCAGGCGGCCCATGATGAACATGCCGCAGGCCACCGTGGCCCCGGAGTGCCCGGCGCTGACCACGCCGTCGGCCGCGCCTTCCTTGACCAGGCGGCAGGCCACCTGGATGGAGGCGTTTTTCTTGCGGCGCAGGATGTCCGAGGGCTTTTCGTTCATGTGCACCACATCATCGGCCTGGACAATATCGAAATGCACGTTGGCGAGGTCGATCTTTGCCAGCTCGGCCTCCAGCTTGGGGGTGTCGCCCACAAGCAGCACGTGCAGATCGTGGAGACGGGCGGCCTCAATGGCGCCCGGCACCACCACGGAGGGGCCGAAGTCCCCACCCATGGCGTCCACGGCGATGATGGGGCGCTCGTTCATTATTCGGCTTCGGTTTTGGCGATCACCTGGCGGCCCTTGTACGCGCCGCAATTGGGGCAGACGCTGTGGGGCACGGTGGGTTCGCCGCAGGAGCAGTAGATGACGGCGGGAGTGGCCACGCGGTCATGGGAACGGCGCATGCCCTTGCGGGAACGGGATTTCTTATTCTGCTGAACAGCCATGGTATTCTCCTTTTCCGGCAGGCCGGAATGCTTGAACGAAATAACGCGGTTAAGGATAATACCCAACCGCAAGACAAAACGACATAGCCGAATTTTTTGCAAATGTCTAGGTTTTATGCAGGGTGAGGCCGCGCAAAACCGCCAGCCGGGGATCGCCTTCATCCGGGATGCAGCCGCAGGTTCCGTTGTTCAGGTTGGTCCCGCACTGGGGGCAGAGCCCCTTGCAATCCGTCTTGCAGAGCGGATTGACCGGCAGAGCCAGCACGAACTCCTCCCAGCAGACAGCGGCCAGATCCAGCATGGGCATGGTGCGCTCATAGACGATGCGGCTTTCCGTTGCCTCGGCGTCAGCCGCGCCGTTGCCGCCGCTCGCATTCAGGACGGCATCAATATCGTCCTCGCCCGGCAGTTCTTCGAAATCTTCAAAGTCGGTCCGGATGTCGGCCACGGTATCTTCAGCGCAACGGTTGCAGGGCAGCACGACCTGACCGCGCAGTTCGCCGCGCACCAGGCAGCCGCCCTCGGTGGGCAGCACGCTGATATGCGCGTTGAGGGGCTCGCTTATCCGGCAGTCCATGCCGAATTCCCGCATAGGCGTCTGCCAGATGGCCGGGTCGTCCAGGTCGAATTCCTTGCCGTCCGGCGGCAGGTCATTGATGGATATACGATATTTCTGCATGATAACCTCGAAAGGGGGTGTTCATACCCGCCGCGTCCGGCCCTGTCAAGGGAGGGCGGGAGGATCGGGCGTTCAGGGCCCGGTGAAGAGGAGGACCACGGCGAGCCCGGCGAAAACCAGCCCGGCGGCCCTGTGGACCAGAATCTGGCCGCGCTGGGAGCGATTGAACCAGAGGGCCAGGCGGCCGCCCAATACGGCCACGGAGAAAAAGACCAGAACGGTAGCCAGCATGAACAATGTGCCCAGCGTCAGCACCTGCACGACCACCCCGCCCAGTGCCGGATTGCAGAACTGGGGCAGAAAAGCCAGGAAAAAGAGGGTGACCTTGGGATTGGTCACATTCATCACGATGCCGCGCCGATACAGGGCGGCATAACCGGGAAAGGCGGCCCCTCCGCCCGGGGTATGGGCCAGCAAGGCCCCTGCCCGGAAGGACATCCAGGCCAGATACAGCAGATAGGCCGCGCCCGCGCATTTCAGAATGGTGAAGGCCAGGGGCGAGGTCTGAAAGATGGCCGCCACGCCCAAGGCCACTGCCGTGGTATGCACGCACAGGCCGGTCACCAGGCCCAGAGTGGTTACCAGACCCGCGCGCACGCCGTAAACGGCGGACTGGGTGAGCACGAAAATATTGTCCGGGCCGGGCGCGATGCCCAGCAGAAGGGAGGCTGCGAAAAAGGTCAGCAAAACCTCGGGGCTCAACACGGCGCAACGACTCCCTGTTGCAGAAAAAGGATTTTTTCAGCGCGGGGCCGGGCCTTGACCGCGCATTCCAACCGCAAGGCCGCGCTCTTGTGGGCACAGACGCGGCTCGCCAGCAGGCGCACGGGCCGTCGTCCGCTGGTGTAGCGTGCCCCGCCGGGCGCAAGCCCGTTGTGTTGGGCCAGCCGCCGCGCGAGATCCGTGGTGACGCCGCAGTACAGGGTGCCGTCGGCGCATTCCAGCAGATAGACGTGCCAGTGGGTCGCGGCCCCGCCGGTGCGGGCGGGACGCGCCGAAACGCGTATGTCTTGTGTCATGCGGATCCGGACATAGGCCGGGAAAACCGGCGCGCTTGTTTATGCCAGAGTATTTCAACATTCAAATACGCTGGGGACTGTTTCCATTAGGATTTTCGTTCTCTGCCAGGGAAGACGAATCCCGAGAGGCGGGAGTATATGCAAACCCGACCTTCGCACGGGACGATCCTGACGCAGGCAGAGGGCGAAAGGACAATTTAGAAACAGGCCCTAGTCAAAGCCTCCGGCAAGCCAGGCGGTCAGCAGAAAACAGACCAGCCAGTTGCCGATGCGCCAGGGCCAGGGGTTGGGTTCGCGGCCCTGCATCAGCAGGCGCATGTCGCGCATGCTGCCCGCCACGCTGCCCACAATGTGAAAAAACACAAAACCGATGCCCGCCAGCAGGCCGAACTGGGCCAGACAGACCAGAAAAAGGGCAAACGTGATGCAGGGCGCGAGGCAGGCGTTCTGCTCCATGCGTCCGCTGGTCCAGATATGGCCGAAGCGCAGGCCGCCGGGGCCGAAGCCGCGCCGGAATTCCGCGCCGCCGAAACCGCGCCCGCTGTGTCGGTCCTGATCGCCGAATGCGCCGGCATGGCCGTTGCGGCGGTCATGTTCCTGTCCCGGCTCCAGTACTTCGGCGTCCAGAATCCGGCGCTGCTCATTGTTTCCGGAAGTCCCGGACGCGCCGGAAATTCGCTCCGGCAGGTTGGCGCCGTTGTGCTGTTCATGCGGATTGCTGGGGGAAGGGGTCATGCCTCTCCTCCTGGGCGGTACGGGCGGCAGGGCGCCTGGCCGCTGAAAAATGAAAAAACGTCGTTCATGTTCCGGTTGTGCCTTGTGCTGGGGCCAGCGTCAAGTGCGGCTTGCCTTTGGCAGGGCTCGGCTGTATCGTCATTCCCCATAAAAACCGGCCCGCCGGGGCTGGAAGCGTGAAGGAGAAAATCATGAAAAAATATTGTCTGGCGGCCCTGCTGGCCGCTGTATTGAGTTTCGCCTGCGGCGCGACGAGCCTGGTCCAGGCCGCGCCCGCCGCCACTTCAGCGGCAACGGACAAAATTCTGCAGGAGGCTTGGACGGCCTACAATATCGGTGAGTACAAAAAGACCCTGCGTCTGATTCAGCCCTTGGCCGGGGACGGCAATCCCCGTGCCCAGGTGATGCTGGGCCGCTGCTACGAAAACGGCCTGGGCGTGCCGCAGGACCTGGCCGTGGCCGCCCAATGGTACCAGCTGGCCGCCGAGCAGAACTACAGCGAAGCCCAGGTGCTGCTGGCCTATTGTTATGAAGTGGGCGCCGGGGTGCCCAAGGATCCCAGGGCCGTGGTGACCCTGATGACCCGCGCGGCCAATTCGGGCAATGCCGAGGCCCAGTTCAATCTGGCCCTCTATTACAGCCAGGGCATGTATCAGACCGCCAAGGACCAGAAGGAAAGTTTCCGCTGGGCCAAGCTGGCCGCCGACCAGGGGTATGCCCAGGCCGAGCGTTTCGTGGGCGCCTGCTATGAATACGGCATCGGCGTGCCCGCCAACCCGGCGGAAGCCGCGCTCTGGTACAACAGGGCCGCCGCGCAGGGCCTTGCCAAGGACGGAAATGTGTTCAACCGGGTGCGCGAATATCCCATGCCGTAACGCTCTTATGCTTGTATCCGGCCACAAACGTGGCCGGATATTTGCATAACGTGCGCTATGCACAAGCGGAAATTACAGGATATCCTTATCGCGGCGGCCATGCGCAACCTTCCCACGGGCGCGTTCATTTGCGACAGGGAAGGCGTGGTGCGGTTCATCAATGCCGCGTATGCCAAATACCTGGGTTTGCGCCCGGAAGAGGCCATCGGCCGCCATATTACCGAACTGATCCCTACTTCGGGCATCCCGGCGGTGCTGCGTTCGCGCAAGGCCGAGTTGCGTCAGATACGGCGTTTTCCCAACGGCGGCGCGACGCTGATAGTCAATCGCGTGCCGCTCTTTGGCGATGACGGCGAACTGATCGGGGCCTTGAGCATGACCCTGTTCGATACGGCGGACCAGGTCAGGGACCTTCTGGAGCACGTGCGGTGCCTGGACAAAAAGGTCAGTTCCTGCCAGCGGCGGATCAAAAGCGCCCTGTCTTCGCCCTACACGGTTGAATCCATTGTCGGAAAAAGCGAAAGCATCACAGCCTTCAAATCCCTTTTATTGCGTTATGCCCGCACGGACGCGGCAGTGCTCATTCTCGGCGCCACGGGAAGCGGCAAGGAGTTGGCCGCGGGCGCGATCCATGCCGCCAGTTCCCGCACCGAGGGCCCGTTCGTAAGCATCAACTGCGCGGCGATACCCAAGGACCTCTTTGAATCCGAGGTCTTCGGCTACGCGCCGGGCGCGTTTTCGGGCGCGCGCAAGGAAGGGAGCGTCGGCAAGATTGAAGTGGCCCATCAGGGCACGCTTTTTCTCGACGAGGTGGGCGATCTCCCCTTGCAGGCCCAGGCCAAGCTGTTGCGCGTTCTTGAGGAAAAGCGTCTGTTCCGCCTGGGGTCCTCCCAGCCCAGGGATGTGAATTTTCGCCTGGTGGCGGCCACCAATCGCGATTTGAAGGCCATGATCGCGGCGGGAACCTTCCGCGAGGATCTGTATTACCGTATCAATTCCATGAAGCTGCGCCTGCCCGCCTTGCACGAGCGCCGCGAGGACATTCCTCTGCTGGTGCGTTTCTTTCTTGACCATATGGGCGCGGGCGAAACCGCCTGCGCGGAAGAAGCCATGAACGTGCTGATGGAATATCCCTGGCCCGGCAATATCCGCGAACTGCGCAACGCCGTGGGCCATGCCCTGAGCCTCTGCCGCGACGGCCGTATCTTGCCGGGCGATCTGCCGCCCGAACTGCGCAGCCACGCCCTTTCCCTTGTGAATGTCGACAACAAGGGCAGACTGCGCGCCGTCGCTCGGGACAGCGAGGCCCAGGCTCTTCTGCTGACCCTGCGCGAACAGGACTGGAACGTGGCCAAAACCGCCCGCGTCCTGGGCCTTTCGCGCGCGGGAATTTACGTCAAGATGCGCCGTTTCGGCATCCGGCGCAACTACACCGACATGTAACATTCCTCTCTTTCCTGCCCCCGCGCCCCGTCCCGGCTTTTCCCGGCGGCGGGGCGTTGCTGTTTCCCGCACTTCCTCTTCTTCCTTTCCGCATTTTTCCCCGACTGTCCGCGTCAGCCGGTCACACAGTGTGTTTCTTTCTTTATTTGTGATTTTTATACGTTATATGTCTAACTTTTTAGACATGATTTGTACAATAGTCTCAAAAAATAGACATATATACACGATTATGTATAAAAATTATTTATTGAATAATATTATAACAATTTAATTTTACATTATTATTTATCAAAAACGGCATCAAATATGCTTTGGTACATGCATTGCTATAAAAATCACAATTGAAAGGCGTAAGGGCTTGGAGCGTACTGCAGTGCCCCTAACTTTGAGAGGTGAGATATGGCAAGGCTGAACAGCGCATTGGGAGACAATAAAAGGAATGCCGCAATTTTCTTTCTGGCTCTGGCGGTCATGGCGCTGATCATCGCGCTGCCGACGCCGGAGCCGTTTTACAAGGGCACGGAAGCGATTTCCCTCACGGCCGACGGCAAGATCGTCATGGCGGTGCTCTGTTTCGCGGTGATTCTATGGATGACGGAGGCCATTCCCTTTCCGGCCACCTCGCTCTGTCTTCTCGTTTTTCTGCACATTCTGGGTGTGGAGAATTTTAAAAATCTGGTCAAGCTCGGCTTCGGCAACAATGTGCTGCTCTTCCTGATGGGGGCCATGGGCCTGTCCGCCGCCATGACCTCTTCGGGACTGGCGCGCCGCTTCATGCTCTGGATGTTGACCAAAGTGGGCCGGCGTACGGACCATATCGTTCTGGCCTTTATTGCCATAGGCGCGCTGCTTTCCATGTGGGTGACGGATATGGCCGTGGCGGCCATGCTGCTGCCTCTGGGCGTGAGCATCCTAAAGAACAGCGGCTGCAAGCCGCTGGAGAGCAATTTCGGGCGCGCGCTGATGATCGGCATTGTCTACGGCGCGCTGATCGGCGGCACGGCCACGCCCGCGGGCTGCGGGCCTAATGTGATCGCCATGCAGTATGTGCGGGACATCGCTCACCTGGACGTGACCTTTGCCCAGTGGATGATCGTGGGCGTGCCCGGCGCCATGCTCATGGTGCCGTTGGGCTGGTTCTGCCTGATGAAGTTTTTCCCGCCCGAATTCCGTGAAATCCCCACCAGTCTCGACAGTATCCGTAGCGAACTTCAAGAGCTCGGCGGCCTGGGCGGCAAGGAAATCCGCACGCTGGTCGTCTTCTGCACCATGGTTGTCCTGTGGCTGTTCGGTTCATACCTGACGCCGCTGCTCGGCTTCAAGCTGCCGGAAGCCTTTGTGGCCCTGTTGGGCTTTGTGCTGCTGTTTCTGCCCGGCCTCAGGGTCTTCGACAACTGGAAAGAAGCCTCCAGCTCCATTGACTGGGGCGGGTTGGTGCTCATCGCCGGCGGCATTTCGGCGGGCATGCTTCTGGCCAGCACGGGCGCGGCCCGCTGGGTGGCCTGGGGCCTGCTTTCCGATGTGGGCGGCTTCCATCCGGTGCTGCGGGTGCTCGCCGTCATCGCCCTGGTGGAAGGACTCAAGATCTTCTTTTCCAGCAACAGCGTCACCGGAGCCGTGGTCATGCCGCTGATTATTTCCCTGGGCATGGACATCGGCATGAACCCGTGGGTGCTGGCCGGTCCGGCAGGCATCGCCCAGAGTATGGCATTCATTATGGTCACCTCTTCCCCGACCAACGTGATTCCCTATTCCGCAGGCTATTTCAAGATAGCGGAGTATGCCAAATGCGGCGTCGTCATGACCGTCATCGCCATCTTGTGCGTGACCTTCTCGGTGGCCGTATTCGGGAGTTTGGCCGGTATGAACATCTGGTAAGCCCGGCAGTTCCGTGAATTGCCGCCCCAATAAACCTTTTACCCGGGAGGATCGCATGAAGACAGTCGCAGAGCAGATGGAACTGGCCCGCAAGGCCCAGGAAACCGTGGCCGGGTATACGCAGGAACAGATAGACGAGGTCTGCCTGGCCGTCGGCTGGGAAGTGTACCGCGACGACAATATCGCAAAACTGGCCCGCATGGCGGTGGAGGAAACCGGCTACGGCAATGCGGAAAGCAAGATTCTCAAGCACAAGCGCAAGGTCGGCGGCGTCATGCACGACATCAAAGGCGCGGTGAGCGTGGGGCTTATGGAGCGGGACGAAGCCAGCGGCATCTCGAAATACGCCAAGCCCGTGGGCGTGGTCTGCGCCATTCTGCCGGCCACCAACCCCACGGCCACCTGCGGCGGCAAGGCCGTGGGCATCCTCAAGGGGCGCAACGCCGTGATCTTCAAGGCCAGTTCCCGCGCGTTCCAATGCACGGCGGAAACCGTCAGGATGATGCGCGAAGGGCTCAAAAAGGTGGGCGCTCCCGAGGATCTGATCCAGATTCTGGAGGATTCCGGCCGCGACGGCATCGCGGAACTGATGAAAGTCTCGGATCTGGTGGTGGCCACAGGCAGCGGGGCCGTGGTGCGGGCGGCTTATTCCAGCGGTACCCCGGCTTACGGCGTGGGCCAGGGCAACGCTGTGGCCATTGTGGCCGAGGACGCGGATCTTGTGGAAGCCGCCGAAATGATCTGCACCAGCAAGCTCTTTGACTACGCCACGTCCTGCTCCTCCGAAAATGCGGTCATTGCCGTGGCGGACGTCTACGAGCGGTTCATGGAGGAAATGCCGGCCCACGGCTGCCACCTGGTGAGCGGCGCGGACCGGGAAACACTCCGGAACCATATGTGGAAGGTCAATGCCAAGGGCAAGTTGGCCCTCAACCCGGACGTCATCGCCAAGTCCGCCCAGGTCATTGCCGACGGCGCGGGCATCAGTGTCCCCGACGGCACGGACATTCTGCTGGTGGAGGGCCGGGAACCCATTGCCGACGACAAGTTCCACGACGAGAAAATCTCGCCGGTGCTCACCATCTACAAGGCCGCTGACTTCCAGGACGCCTACCGCATTCTCACGGAACTGACCAGCAGGGTGGGACGCGGCCATTCCTGCGGCATCCATACCTGGAGGCGGGATTACATCGACTATCTCGGCACGCACATGAAAACCTCGCGGGTGACCGTGCGCCAGCCCATGAGCGCGGGCAACGGCGGGCATCCCTTCAACCGCATGCCGTCCACGGCCACGCTGGGCTGCGGCACCTGGGGCGGCAACATCACCACGGAAAACGTCCACTGGAAGCAGTTTATCAATGTGACCTGGGTCAATGAGCCGGTATCTCCCTGGGGATTCACGGACGAGGAAATGTGGGGCGAATTCTGGAAGAAGCACGGCAAATAAGCCCGAGCATGCCGGATTGGATTTTCTGAAAAAGGAGCGGTTATGAATCTTTTTGAATACCAAGCCAAGGAAGCCTTCCGGGAATGCGGCATAACCACGCCCAGGGGAGTGCTTGTACGGTCCGTGGAAGAACTGGACGCGGCTTTTGCTGAAACGGGTTTTCCCTGCGTGCTCAAATCCCAGGTGTTACGGGGCGGGCGCGGCAAGGCCGGGCTGATCAGGGTGGCCGGTGATGCGGAAACGGGCAAAAAGGAAGCCGGGGAACTGTTCGCTTCCGGGCACAACGTGCGCATGCTTCTGGTGGAGCAGGCCGTGGATATCGCCCGCGAAATTTACCTGTCCATGACCGTGGACCCGGTCAGTGGCACGGCGCTGCTCATGGGCTGCGCCGAGGGCGGCGTGGATATCGAAAGCCTTGCCGCCACGCAGCCGGAAAAGATCGTCCGCGTGCATGTGGACATGGCCGAGGGGCTCGGCGGTTATCATGTGAACAATCTGATCTACGGCATGGGGCTTTCAGGCGAGGAAGCCAAACAGGTCGGCGCGGCGGCGCGCGGTCTGTACAAGGTTTTTCGCGCCCGTGACGCCCAACTGGCCGAAATCAATCCGCTCTTCATCACCAAGGACGGACAGGCCGTGGCCGGGGACGGCAAATTGATCATCGACGATAATTCCCTGTCCCGGCAGCCGCGTTATCCCCTGAGCCGCGATTATTTCGACTCGGACGTGGAGTTCGAGGCGGCCCAAGAAGGTATCCCCTATCTGCGCTTCGAAGGCGACATTGCGCTGATGTGCGCTGGTTCCGGCCTGACAACCACGGTTTTCGACCTTATCCACGACGCGGGCGGCAGCGTGGCCACTTATGTGGACTTCGGCGGGGCCAACTACACACGGGCCGTGCGGGCCATGGAGCTCTGCCTTGAAACGCCCAGCAAGGTGATTCTGGTGGTCACCTTCGGCACCATCGCGCGGGCCGACGTCATGGCCGAGGGCGTGGTGGAGGCCATCAAAAAGCTGCATCCCAAGGTGCCCGTGGTGCTGCGCATTCGCGGCACCAATGAGGCGGAGGCGTTTGAAACCCTGAAACAGGCCGGTCTCGCCAATCTGTACGATACTGAGGAAGCCGTGCGCAAAGCCGTGGATCTGGCGGCGGGGAGGGCATAATGAGCATTTTCGTCAATAAGGACAGCCGAGTGGCGGTCCAGGGCGTTACGGGCAAGGAAGGTTCGTTCTGGACCAGGCACATGAAGGAAATGGGCACCCAGGTGGTCTTCGGGGTCACGCCGGGCAAGGAAGGGCAGGATGTGGCCGGAGTGCCGGTATACCACAGCGTGCGCCGGGGCATGCGGGAGCATCCCGCCGATGTGGCCATGCTCTTCGTGCCGCCGCGTTTCACCAAGGACGCCATTTTCGAGGCTCTGGACGCGGGCATCCGCAAAATCTGCGCCACGGCCGACGGCATTCCCCTGCACGAAAGCGTGCAGATCCGCAAAGCGGCCCTTTCCTGCGGGGCCATGGTGGTGGGGGGCAATACCACGGGCATTATTTCCGTGGGCGAGGCCCTGCTGGGGATCATCCCCTACTGGATCGACAGCGTGTATAAAAAAGGCCATGTGGGGGTCATGACCCGCAGCGGTTCCCTGACCAATGAAGTGACCGCCGAGATCATCAAGGGCGGCTTCGGGGTCACCACCCTGGTGGGCGTGGGCGGCGACCCGGTGCCCGGCACTCGCTTCGCCGAGCTGTTGCCCATGTACCAGGAAGATCCGGACACGCATGCCCTGGTGGTCATCGGCGAGCTGGGCGGCAGCATGGAAGAGGAGGTGGCCGAGGCCGTGGAAGCCGGGGTGTTCAGCAAACCCCTGGTCGTCTTCATGGGCGGGCGCACCGCGCCCGAGGGCAAGCGCATGGGGCATGCCGGGGCCATTGCCAGCCACGGGCACGGCACAGTGAAGGGTAAAACGGCCGCTCTGCTCAGGGCCGGGGCCGGGGTGGCCGCAAAGCCCGGCGAAGTGGGGCCGTTGCTGCGGGAAATGCTGGGCAGCGCAACGTAAGCAGAGCGGGGCGTCGCGTTATTCCGCATTGAATGTTTTGCGGAAGGCGGCGCGGCCTTTCCGACAGGGATGCAACGCCATCACCGGCGGCGGCTTTATCGCCGGTGATGGCGTTGCAGGCCCCAGCGGGCCGGATGGGAGATTATGTGCTCTTTTTGGAAAAAACATCGCATTTGGAGAATCAGAGGGTAAATGCATCGTGATAAATGTTTCACGGACGCACGGATCTTTAGCGGCTGAAGAGAAGTATTTATATAATAAAGACATTGCTGCGCGGCTGTTGATATGATTCAGCGCCGGGCTTTGCCCGTGTTCAGCTTTCAGTGAGTCATTCCGCCGCCGTGTTACGCGGGCCGCCAGTCCTTGACGCCCAGATCCACGGAGACGATGCCGTTATAGGTATCCAGGCGGGGCGTGTAGGCCAGGCGGATGGTCTGACCCACCAGGGAAGGCGGCAGAGCCTCGGCCATGCGCCAAGCTTTGGCCGACAGGGTGACGCCGCTTTTCTGGTCCTGAACGCGCAGCAGCACATGCTCGCGGCTGTGTCCCAGAAAGGAGCGTTCCTTGACCAGCAGGGGCGGCGAGGCGAATACCGGTTCGGCATTGCCCGGTCCGAAGGGTTGCAGAAGCTCCAGCTCTTTTAAAAAGCACTGTTCACCGGCACGGGCGAAATCCAGCTCGCATTCCAGGGTCAGGGTGGGGCGGAGCGGCTCCGGCCCCAGCGCTTCGGCGGCCACGGCGTCGAAACGCTCGCGGAATTCTTCCAGGCGTTGCGGCTCCAGGCGCACTCCGGCGGCCAAGCGGTGCCCGCCGAAGCCCAGCAGGCAGGGGGCCGTGGCCGCGAGGCCCGAATGCAGGTCGAATTCGCGCACCGAGCGGCCCGAGCCCTTGAGGTTGCCCTGATCCTCACAGAGAATGATGGTGGGGCGGTAAAATTCATCCACAATGCGCGAAGCCACAATCCCCACAATGCCGGGGTGCCAGTCCTGGCCGTAGAGCACAAGGCTTGCGCGCGGTCCGCGCGAAAGCTGCTCCTCGGCCTGGACGCGGGCCGCGGCGTGGATGCGCTCCTCCTCGGCCCGGCGTTCGGTGTTCAGGGCGTCCAGTTGCGCGGCCAGGCGCGCGGCGGCCGCGTAATCCTTTTCGCGCAGCAGCTGCAGGGCCAGCTCCGCCTGTCCCATGCGCCCGGCGGCGTTGATGCGCGGGGCCAGACGAAAAACGACCTGCCCGCTGCTCAGGGAGGCGGCCGCGTCAAAACCGCTGACCACCTTGAGGGCCGCCATGCCGGGGCGTGCGGCTTTGGCCAGTTTGCCCAGGCCGCCGCGTACCAGAATGCGGTTCTCGCCGGTCAGGCGCATGACGTCGGCCAGGGTGCCCAGAGCCACCAGATCCAGGGCCTCGTCCATTTTGTAGCGTTTGCCCGTATGCGGGGCCAGAGCCGCGTTGACGGCGGCCATGAGATAAAAAGCCACGCCCACCCCGGCCAGATGCGGGCAGGGCGAAGCCTCGGCCTCGTCCAGGCGGGGGTTGCAGATGGCCTGGGCCGGGGGCAGTTCCGCCGGGGGCAGGTGGTGGTCGGAAATGACCACGGTCATGCCCAGCTCCCGCGCGCGGCGCACGGCTTCCAGGTCCGAAATACCGCAGTCCACGGTCAGCAGAATGCCGTAGCCTTGCGCGGCCAGGACTTCGATCTCGGGGACGTTCAGGCCGTAACCCTCGCTGCGGCGGTCGGGCAGATGGTGCCCGGCCATGATGCCGTGGGCTTCCAGGACATCCAGGGTCAGGGTGGAGGCCGTGATGCCGTCCACGTCGTAGTCGCCCCAGACAGCCAGCTTTTTGCCGGACAACAGTTCCTGGGCCAGCAGTTCGGCGGCCTGCGGAATCTGGGGCCAGCAGGAGGGCGGCGTGAGCGCATTCAGACGCGCCGACAGAAAATTCTCCATGGCCTCGGCCTCTGTCAGGCCTCGCTTCCAGAGGATTTCCAGCAGGAGCGGCGAAATGGAAAGCTGCTCGGCCCAGCCGGAGGGCGGCGTGCCGGACGGCCCTTCGCGAAACTGCCAGTTTTTCACGAAGCCTGGTCCTGCGCCGGAGCGGCCTGGGCCGCCTGGGCCACGGCGCGCAAAGCCTCACGCACGGCTTCCTGACGCTCTTCCGGCACCAGATTTTTTTGAATCATCCAGGCCAGGAATTTCAGCGAAGGTTCATGCTTGGGAGCGATTTCCAGGGCTTTGAGCAGATTGTCGATGCAGCCGTTGATATCCTTGGTTTCCAGGAGCGCGCGGGCCATGTTCATGTACAGATTTTCGTCGCTCTGCGAGAGTTGCAGGGCGCGCTCGTAATACTCCACGGACTGTTGCAGCATCTTGTTCTTGCGCAGATTAATGCCGAATTCATTGAAAAGATGCTTGTGCTCGGGCTCGAACGCGCCGTCCAGCTTGACCAGGCGCTCGAAAATATCCTGGGCCTTTTCCGCGTCGCCGCGTTCCATATAGGTCAGTCCGATGCCGAAGTTGGCCCGCACATTTTCCTCGTCCACCTTGAGCGCACGGGAATATTCGTATTCGGCGGCGAAATTTTCGCCTTTTTCGCGGTGGTTGTCCCCGTTGTCCACGGAACGCTGCAATTCCTGCATCTTGGGATAGACGGAATTGAGGTAGAACTCCGGTTCCGGCGCGAACTTGCTGATCAGCTCGTCCATGGTGATCTTGCGCTTGGGACCGCTGGGCACGTAGTTGGGGTTGAGCGGCTGGCATTCGATGACGTCGCCGTGCTGCTCAATGAACCAGAAGGTTTTCTGCACGGTTTTGCGGGTGGTGGTGCCTGTGCCCACCCGGCGGATTTCCTGGGTGGAAAACACCCCGCGCACCTCGGCCTTGTTGGTTTCGGCAACGGCAGCTCTGGAGGCGGCGGGCCGGGGGGCGCTGAGCGCCGGGTTTTGAGGGGCGGAGGCTTGTTCTTCGGGCATAATGTTTCCTTACGGATCTGCGCGGTAAATTTTTACATTTTACCGCGAAATCACCTGTGGCGGTGCATCGGCCGCAAGGCCGATGGTGACTGATTTCCATAGAAATCAGTATATTATCCGGCGGCGTCCATTTCCGCCAGGATGCGCCGCGCGGCCTCGGCCGGGGACGGCGCTTCAAGAATGGGCCTGCCGACCACCAGAAAGTCCGCTCCGGCGGCAACGGCCCTGGCCGGGGTCATGACCCGGCGCTGATCGCCGGCGGCGGCCCCGGCCGGGCGGATGCCGGGGCAGAGGCAAAGCAGGCCGGGCGAGGCCGTTTTGATCCGCGCGGCTTCCAGGCCGGAACAGACCACGCCGTCCAGGCCCCAGGCGGCGGCCCCGGCCGCCAGGCTCAAGGCAAAATCCGCCGGGGCGGCGGCAATGCCGGGCATTTCGCCCTCCGCAAAGCTGGTCAGCACCGTGACGCCGAAAAGCAGGGGGCGCGCGGGGCTGTCCGCCGCCAGGCCGTCCACGGCCGCGCGGGCCTCGCGGCACATGCGCTCGCCGCCCTGGCAGTGCAGGGTCAGCAGATCCACGCCCACTGCGGCGGCGGCCTTGACGGCCTGGCCCACAGTATGCGGGATGTCGTAAAATTTCAGATCAAGAAAAACCCGGAAGCCCAGGCTCTTGAGCGATTCCAGCAGGGAAGGCCCGGCCAGGGTGAACAATTCCATGCCCACCTTGCACCAGGGCGCCAGGCCTTGCAGATCACGGGCCAGGGAGAGGGCCGCATCCTTGCGGGGCAGATCCAGAGCGACGATAAGCTGGGCCATTGTCTTCCTTGTCGTGACGGGGCGTTTGCGGGATTCAGCGCGCGAGCATTTCTTCCACCAGCCGGGGATTGCGGGCCGGAGCCATGGTGGCGGCCAGATAGACAGCCCGCAGGGCGTCGTAGGCCGCGTCCAGGTCGTCGTTGACCACCAGGGCGTCGTACCAGCGGGCCTCGAGAATCTCCCGGCGGGCGTTGTTCAGGCGGCGTTCAATAGTGGCCTCGTCGTCCAGGCCGCGTCCGCGCAGGCGGCGTTCCAGTTCCGCCATGCTCGGCGGCAGGATGAAGACAAAGACGGCCTCGTCGAGCGTCAGCTTGAGCTGGGCCGCGCCCTGCACGTCAATGTCGAAAAGTACGTCCTGGCCCTGGCGCAACATGTCCTTCACCGGCTCCAGGGGCGTACCGTAGAAATTGCCGTGCACCTCGGCCCACTCCGCGAAATAGTTCCGCGCCCGGCGGCTTTCAAAATCCTCCCGGCTCAGAAAAAGATAATCCTTGCCGTGCGCTTCCCCCTGGCGCGGCTGACGCGTGGTGCAGGATACCGAGTAGCCGAAATGAGGAAATTCCGCCAGAAGCCGCTTGATCAAGGTGGTTTTGCCCGCCCCGGACGGGGCGCTCAGAACCAGGGCAATGCCTTCACGCCGCATCAGGCCCCTTCCTCCTGCGTAAAACGCTGGCTGATGGTTTCGGGCTGGATGGATGAGAGGATCACATGGTTGGAATCCGTCACCAGAATGGAGCGCGTCTTGCGCCCTTGGGTGGCGTCAATGAGCCGCCCCTCGGCCCGCGCGTCCTCGCGCAGGCGCTTCATGGGCGACGAGGACGGGCTGACGATGCCCACCACCCGTCCGGCCAGCACGTAATTGCCGAAACCTATGTTAATGAGTCTGTCGCCGGGCATGGGATCATTCCAGGTTCTGGACCTGCTCGCGGCATTTTTCCAGTTCGTTTTTGAAATCCACCACCAGGCGGGAAAGTTGCACGTCCGGCAGCTTGTTGCCGCAGGTGTTGATCTCGCGGAAGCATTCCTGCAGGGTGAAATCCAACCTCCGCCCGGCGTCGCCGCCGCTTTGCAGCAGATTGCCCAGGCGTTCCAGATGGGTGTTCAGGCGGGTCAGCTCCTCGCTGACGTCCAGACGGTCGGCCAGAATGACCACTTCCTGAAGCAGGCGGGTTTCCTCCAGCTCCTGTCCGCTCTGGGCCAGAACCTCGCCCAAGCGCTCACGCAGCGTATTGGCCCGCTCCTCCTTGATGGCCGGGGCCCGTTCGGCGATAAGGCCGGTCCATTCCTGCATGCGCAGAATGCGGGAGTGCATGTCTGTGGCCAGGGCCCGGCCTTCGGTGGCGCGGGCTTCGTTCCAGTCCTCCAGGGCCAGGGCCAGACCTTCCTCCAGCAGGGCGACGACGTTTTCATCCAGCTCTTCGCCGGTGTCGCCCCACAGAGAGGAAATCTGCAGCAGGGCGTTGTAGTCGGGCGCGAAGTCCTCGCCGCGCGAGGCGGCCAGGGCGTGCAGGCTCTCCAGCATGGCCGCGGCCTGCAGGCTGTCGAAGCGCGGGCTGGGCGCGGAACCGGCCGCGTATTGCAGGATCAGGCTGATGTCCACCCGGCCGCGCGAGGCAAAGCGCCGGACCACTTTTTCCAGGCGCGGCTCCAGACTGCGCACGGCCACGGGCAAGCGCCACTTGAGGTCCAGGTGGCGGCCATTGACGCTTTTAACCTCCCATTGCTGGGTGAGGTTGGCGTTTTCCACCAGACAGCGTCCGAATCCGGTCATACTGCGAAGCATGGCTTCTCCTGCTGCAAAAGATATTCGGGAAGTGTAGAGCAAGGGCCGGGGGAATGCAAGAAAGGCCCCCGCGTGTGCGAGGGCCTTTGTACGAAGCAATCTCACGGATTGTGGTCAGCTGCCTCAGGAAAAACCGCCGCTGCCGCCGCAGCCGCCCGCTCCGGCGGACGCGCCGCAGGATGGCATGCCCCCGCCCATGGGGCGCACCGGGCCGGGTTTGAAGGGAAAAGCCCCGGTTTTCAGGGGGCTCGGAACGCTCATTTGGCGCTCGGTGGCATGGGAGCCGCACTTGGGGCAGGCAGGCGACGCGCCGTCTCCGGCGACCAGTTCCTCGAATTTTTCTCCGCAGGCTGTGCAGAGAAAGTCGTACATGGGCATGAGAAGCCTCCAGCAGCAGGAATTTCCGCCCGTGGACCCCCGCGGAGGGGGCTTGCCGACGGGCTTTGCCTGCATATATAAGAATGCGTATCGGCAAGGCAAGGGCGGCATATCCCCCACTGTTGCCGCGAACCCGTCAACCGGGCCCCGGTGGGGCCATGCGGGGCGGCCCCTGCCGGGGCATGCCCAAGGAGTAAAGACAATGAAAAAGATTCTGTTGCTGGCCGGAGATTTTGTGGAAGATTACGAGGTTATGGTGCCCTTTCAGATGCTCCAGATGGTGGGCTATGAAGTGCACGCCGTCTGCCCCGGCAAAAAGCCCGGCGACACGGTGAAGACCGCTATCCATGACTTTGAGGGCGACCAGACCTACACTGAAAAGCGCGGCCACAACTTCGTCATCAACTACGACTTCGACAAGGTCAACACCGCCGACTACGCGGGCCTGGTGGTGCCCGGCGGCCGCGCGCCGGAATACCTGCGCCTGAACCCCAGGCTGCTGGAAATCGTGCGCGAATTCAACGCGGCTGAAAAACCCATCGCGGCGGTCTGCCACGGCCCGCAGATCCTGGTTTCCGCCGGAATTCTGAAAAACTGCACCTGCACTGCGTACCCGGCGGTCAAGCCGGATGTGGTGGATGCCGGAGCCACCTGGGCCGACACCAACGAAACCTTCACCAACGCGGTGGTGGACGGCAATTTGGTCACGGCTCCGGCCTGGCCCGCGCATCCGGCCTGGATCGCGGCCTTCATCAAGTTGCTGGGCGGCAAGATCAGCGTGTAGGCACGCAACGCGTATTGTCATGAAAAGGGGACCACACGGTCCCCTTTTCATGATTGTTCTGCTTCTAGTGTCTGATTATAAAAATTTCGAATTAGGTATGCTCTCAAATTTCTCTGACTTACGGCGGCTATGCCGCCCCTAATGTGAAAAATCAGACATCAGTTCCACCAGCAGGCCTTTTTCCGTGGCCCGCACGGGCCGCGCGGCCAGCAGGCCGGAGAGGACCTCGGGACTGACCGTTCCGTTTGCCGGAGCCCGGAAAAAGCAGGGGGCGTAAAACTCGTTGACGCCCTTGCACAGGCCGCTGAGGCCGTCGGTTTCCGGCATTCCGACATCCGCTCCCGCCGTGGCGTGTTTCAGAATGTCGGCGGCCACCAACATGCGCGGCAGGGCGAGCTGGTCGCGCAGAAAGTCCTGGTGGCGACGCGCCACGGCCGCGCGCACCTCGGCCGCGCGTCGGAGTTTGAGGGCCTGGGGCAAATGCCCGGCAAAGGCCTCCGCCGCCGTGCCAGGCCTCCGTGAGTAGGGGAAGACGTGAGCGTAGCTCAAGGGCAGGCGCTGGACCAGTTCCAGCAACAGTCTCAAATCCTCGTCTGTTTCGCCGGGAAAACCCACCAGAATGTCCGCGCCCAGACCCATGCGCGGCCAGTGGGCCGCCAGGGCGGCCACGCCTTCTTCCAGCATGCCCGCCGTGTAGTGGCCGCGCCCCATGCGTTTGAGCACCGCCGGACTGGCGTGCTGGAGCGAGATGTGCAGATGCGGGCAGAGCATGCGGCAGGCCGTCAGGGTTTCCAGGCCGCGCCGGTCCAACTGCGAAGGTTCCAGGGAGCTGATCCGCAAGCGGGCCCGGTCCGCGAATTCCGGGGCCAGATGTCCGTCCAGAAAGCGCAGCAGATCCCAGAAATCCCCGTAATCCGGCACGTCGCGGCCGTACTGGCGCAGATTGACGCCGGAAAGCATGAGTTCGGCGTGCCCGGCGCGCAGCAGACGGCGGGCTTCATCCAGAACCTCTTGCGGGGCGCGGCTGCGCGGCCTGCCGCGTGTGAGCGGCACGATGCAGTAGGTGCAGCGGTGCGCGCAACCGTCCTGCACTTTGAGGACGGGCCGGGCGCGCCGGAAACTGCTGATCCGGAAGGGCGGGAAATTTGCCGGCGCTTCAGCCCGGATGCTCTCCGCTGCCGGAAGGCCGGGCGCGTTCCCCTCCGGCCAGGGGCCGCGCAGCAGGCGGCTCTTGTCCTCTTGCGGCACCAGCAGGTCCGGTTCGGCCCAGGCCGCGCCGGGCCGGGGGCGGAACTCCGTGAACAGGCGGGCCGCGCAGCCGGTAAGGATCAGCCGTGCCGCCGGGGCTTCGCGCCGCAGGCGGAAGACCGCATTGCGCGCGTCGCGCTCGCCTTTGGCGGTGATGGCGCAACTGTTGACGCAGAGCACATCGGCCTCGCCCGGCACGTCGCACTCCTCGCCGCCCAGCTTTTGCCAGGCTTCGCGCAGGGATTGGCTTTCGTACTGATTGACCTTGCAGCCGAAGGTCGCAATGAAAAATTTCCAGGCAGGCATGGCCGCTGATGTACGCAAAAGCGCCCGCCTTGACAAGCGCGGGCGGGCCGGGTCAGGCTGGCGCATGCGCTGTTTCTTCCTTTTTTGTTGCTGTCTGTTCTGCTGCGCGCCGCGCGCCGCCTGGGGCGGGACGCCGGTTCAGGAGGCATCCGCCGAGGATGCGGTCAATCTCTATTGTCTGCGCCTGACCTACCCGGTTGTGCGCGCCTTGGAGCCTGACGGCGACGGCGGGCAATGGCTGGTGCTGGCCGACGGCCGCCGCGTGCTGTACAGCCGGGCGCAGGGTGAGGGCGAGGGCCGGGAATTTCCGGCGGACCCATGGGATGTGGACGTGCGCGCCAGCATGGCCGATCTTTACCCGCTGGAGCCGGAACGCCCGGCCACTCCGGCGGGCGTCGCGCCGGGGCGGCGGCGTTCCTACGCTCTGCTGGCGGCCTTATATGGCTCAGACCCCCGGCAGGTGGGCAAGGGCCTGCGCACGGCGCATGTGCTGGGGCAGCCTGTCCGCCTGGCGGCGGTTGCGGCGGGAGCCCTGCAAAAGGTGGAGCCGCGTCTGGCCGAATCCGTGCGCGAACAACCGGAACTGCGTGCCCTGCTCAAGCCGGACGGCGGCTTTCTGTGGCGGCGTGTGGCCGGGGAACAACGTCTGAGCCCGCATGCCTACGGCGTGGCTCTGGATCTGAGCGCCCGGCGCGCGCCCTACTGGCGCTGGAGCCGCCTGCGGCCGCATCCCATGCAACAGAGCTACCCTGCGGCCATTGTGGCCGCTTTTGAAGCGGAGGGTTTCATTTGGGGCGGCAAATGGCACGAGTATGACCTCATGCATTTTGAATACCGTCCGGAACTGATCTGCAAGGCGCGCATTCTGCGGGGCCTTGAGAAAATGAACGCCGCCGGCTTGGGGACTGGCGGTACCGAGAGAGGAATGGAAAAGCTCCCTTGAAAGAGCGTATCCATTTTTATGATCCGCCCTGTCCTTCCCGGATAGTCAGAAAAGATTGCTGCAAGTTTGCGGTGAAACTTTCGTTGCGCATGAGATAATACTGTTCTTTCTGCGACAATGCGTCATAGTCGACGCCCATTTGATTGAAAGCCTTCTCGAATGTTTTTCTGACCTCTGTAAATTCTTGCCGCGCCGCCGTTATTTCCTCAAGCGTGGGTAATGTTGCTGCCGGAATACCGATGGCATCTTGATTAAGGATAAGCGCCGTCGGGGCGTACTCCGCCATGACAGACGGAATTTGCCAAAATTCCAATGTGTCGGCTTCCGTTCGATCATCGCGCGCTGCTTGGAGTTTGGCCTGTCCAACGGCGTTTTCCGCAGCATTGTTTCCGTTCCCCTCCCTGCTCAGGCGCAGGGCTTCCTCAGAAAATACCGCGCTGTCTCCGGAAGAAGGCTTTATGCGGGCTTGCTGCGCTTGCGTTTGGAATACGGATGCCACAGTGTGTGAAATTCCGGTCAGCTCCATGTCCTTACTCCAGGGGAAAATTTTTCTGCATTAAAAAATATGCAAAATTTATACCTGAAAAGGGAAATAGAAGAACTGAAGCGTGATGGCATGAAGAGGTTTTATTTTCGCGTCGGTAAGCCCATTATACCGGAGTGTCTTAATAATCTTCGGAAGTTGAAAGGGGAAAAGAGAACCGGTTAACGATTCCCTTTCCCCCTTGAAAAATGGGTAGGTAGTGCCGTTAGTTGCCGGTGGCCGCGGCTTCGTCCACCACCCAGATCAGGTCGCCGATGCCGGGCCGTACCATCTGGGCAGGCAGGGTGGGCTCTGCCAGCAGATTGAGGGCGCGGGAGAGCACGTCGTGCTTTTCCGCGCCGGTGACCAGAAACATGCAGCAGCGGGCGTTGTTGATGACCGGCAGGGTCAGGGTCAGGCGGTCGGCCTTGCGCTCGGGCACGTACTGGTCGATGACCAGGCGTTTCTTTTCGGCCAGGGCCGGAGAATTGGGAAAGATGGAGCCGGTGTGCCCGTCCTCGCCCATGCCCAGAAGCATGAAGTCAAAACGCGGCAGTTCCTGCGGACCGAGATTGAAATCATGGCGGATCTGCTGTTCGTACTTGACGGCGGCCTCTACCGGGTCCGCTTCGCCGCGCATGCGGAAAAAGTGCGTGGCCGGCACCTGGCTGAGCAGTTCGCGCCGGGCCAGGCCGTAATTGCTCTCGGGATGTTCCGGTCCCACACAGCGCTCGTCCACCCAGAAAAAGGTCATTTTGTCCCAAGGCAGGCGGTCGGCCCAGTCGTCGGCTGCCAGCAGGCGGAAGAGGGGGATGGGGGTCTGCCCGCCGGAAAGGGCGATTTTGAACACGCCGCGCTCGGCCACGGCCTCTTCGCAGGCCGCCGCCAGGATGTGGGCGGCCCGCTCGGCCATGGCGGCGGGATCTTTGTGGATATGCACGGAAAGATGAATGGAACGGCTGCGGCCCTGCATGTGCGGCTCCTTGCGTAAATGAGGCCGGTCTTGCGCCGGCGGGTACTTTTATGGTCTGATCCAATGAACTATGGCACAGATGCTCTGGAGAGAAAAGTTATATTTTTTCATTTTGCCGGATAAGCTGCTGAAATCTTCCCATATTCCATTTCCAGGCAAGCGTTTTGAAGTTTTTTATCCGGAAGCGGAATGCGCGGCGGGATGGCGACCCCGCGGCACTGGACCAGTTGGACGGAATCAGTTCTGAAAGATGGGAGAGAGGCAGAAGCCCGGGAAGTGGTGATGCCCCGGCTTGTTGCAGGCTTTCAGGATGTCGGGCACATCGACGATATGCAGCACTTCGGCATTGCTCAGCCCCAGCGTGCGCCAGGTCGCCGTGCAGGTCAGCGGTCCGGCGGCCAGCAGGCTCCGGCCCTGGGGGCTCTGTCCGTCCAGCTCAATGCTCCAGCGTTGGTCGAAATCCTCGCCCGGCGCGACGGGCCGGGCCGCGTTGAGAAAACGGCGCAACAGCTTCGTGCCGTCCGGGCCGCTGAAAGTGGCGTCCAGATCAAGATTGTTCACCGAAACGTCGCCCGTATTGCGGGCCAGCACATGCGCCACCAGAACCAGGGTTTTGCCGTCTGAAAGCAGGCCCGCGCTGGCCGTGCAGGATTGCAGGGGCAGGATGCCGTCCATGCGTTTGCTGGTGGCGGCGTTTTTACGGATCAGCACATCGTGGCGGGCGGTCAGGCGCGCCCGCAGCGCGTCGCGGAACTGCCTGGTCAGCTCGTCGGCGTTGACCAGATCGCGGACGATCCAGCCGTCCGGGCCTTTTTCCATGCTCAGGATCAGGGGAAAGGTCCGGTCCATCAGCAGGGGATGACGGATGTCGGAAGAAAGCAGAACCGTGCCGCTTTCAGCGGGGCGCATGCTGAGATTGGCGATGAACTGGGCCAGAAAATCGGGCGGCAGTAAAGTCAGCGGCTGTTGCAGCAGTTTTTCCGGGTCTTCCTCTTTCTCCGCCTGGCCCTTGGCCGGTTCCTCCTTGCTCAGAAATTTTTTGAGCAGGCCGGTCTGAATAATGTCTTTCAGGGCGCGGATCTGGTCCGGCCCCTGTTTAAAAAAGGCAAAGTTCCGCGCCACGGCCTCGGCCAAATGTCCGGAGAGGGTGTTGAAGTCCACGCGCAGGGCCAGTTCTTCCGGCTTGGGCGGCGAGAGAGCCGCCTGCAGGCGGACATAGGCGTACTCGCTGCTCTGGCGGTACTGGTAATAGCGCCAGCCGTAAAAGCCGCCCGCCGCCAGGGCCGCTGCCAGCAGGACCACGGTCAGGGCCAGAACGTGTTCGCGCGCCAGCGCGGCCAGGGTCGAGAGCAGGGGCAGTTTCATGCGCTTTTCCCGCGTTTTTTGAGGGGAGAGATCAGTGTCGCGTCAGCGACACATGCCGCAAACCCGCAAGGGATTGCGCGCCGCCGCAGGCGGCGTAAGCACAGTAAAAACCATGTTTTTTGCTGTGCGATCTTCACGCCGAACCGACAGGTGAGGCGTGACATCTCACTAGATTTTTCTGACCGCATTCCAGCACCGGCTCGGGGCGGCGCAGACGTCCCCGCCCCAGGCGCAGGGGCAGCGGCGTCACCGGTTTGAGCGGCACCAGATCCAGACGGATGGCGCCCCAGGCGCCCACGGGCAGGCCGCGCAGCCAGGCATTGCAGGGCGCGGCGGCGCATTGTCTGTTCCAGGTGCGGATCGGACCGGCCAGAGTGCTCAGGCCGGTCAGGCGACCGGCCTTGAAAGCCTTGAGCAGCCGCCAGATTCGCCACCAGCAGTAGGCCGGTTCGGGCCAGACTGTTTTGTGGCCGCTCAGGCGTCGGCAGAGCCAGGGCAGGGACGCGGCATTCCAGAAGGTGACGGTCAGGCCCCGCGCCGCCACCCGCAAGGCCTCGCGCGCGCTGGCCGCGAGGCCGTCGCCGTCGGCGGCCGTCACATGCAGAACGACCCAGTCAAAGGCATTGTCCTCAAAGGGAAGATGGTCATCCGCAGCCGCTTCCACTTCGGTTCCGGCGGGGGCAGTGGCCGCGGCCCGCGCCCGCAGGGCGGGCGTCAGCTCCGTGCCGGTCACGTCAAAGCCGCATTCCCAGAGCAGGGACAGGAACAGGCCTTCGCCGCAGTTGACTTCCAAAAGGCTTTTGCCCCGCCTCGGCCACGCCGCCAGGCATTGTTGCAGCAGGCGCATTTGCAGGCTCAGGGCAAAACGCCCCGCCCGGCTTTCGGACCATTCTTTTTCCATCTGCGTGACCTTTTCCCGTTTTCAGCCGGAAGCGAACATAACTCACTATTTTGCAAAGACCGGAAAATGGCAAGGGGGATGTACGCCGGTTCCCGTATGCTTTCAGGGAGATTATCCGTTCTTTCCGCTGCGCAGCGTGATTTCCGTGATTTCCGAGGGCACGAACAGGCGCAGGGGAAAGCCCGTCCACAGGCCGCTGCCGGGGCTCACATACAGCAAAGTGCGTCCCGCATGATAGGTTCCCGCGAGAAAGCCGTCGTTGAACCAGCCGACAATTTGGTTGACCCCGAATAACTGCCCGCCGTGGGTATGGCCGGAAAGCTGAAGATCCACGTTTTCCTGAGCGCTCTGCTCCACCAGGCGGGGCCGGTGGGCCAGCATGATGCGCGCGGCGTTTCGGGGCGCGCCTTCCAGGGCCCGCCGCATGTCCGGGCCGGGCAGGCCGAAGGCCGGGGCGGCCTGGTCGGTGACGCCCGCCAGCACCAACTTTTGGCCCCGAGTTTCCAGAACCACATGGGCATTCTCCAGGGGCCTGATGCCCTGCTCGCGGCTTTTAGCCATCCAGCCCCGGTAGCCCCAGTAGTATTCATGATTCCCTGTGCAGGAAAACACGCCCAGCGGCGCGCGCAAATCCGCCAGCGGCGCAAGGTCTCCGCTTCGCCAGGCAGGCGGACCGTCGGCCAGATCGCCGGTGATCACGATCAGATCCGGCTTGAGCGCGTTGGTTTTGTCCACCACGGCCCGGACCCAGTCCCGTGGAAATCCGGAACTGATGTGCAGATCCGAAAGCTGGACGATGCGCAGACCGTTCAGGGCTTGCGGCAGCCGGGGCAAGGCCAGGCTTAACTTGCGCACGTCCGGCACGCGCAATGCCTGCCAGACGGCCACGGCGCTCAGAAACAGGGAAAGCGCCAGCAGACCGGCGGCCCATTCACCGTTGGAAAACGGCAGCGTCGGCACATGCGGCAGAGCTTTGCGCGCCAGCCACAGGGCAAGCAGCAGGGCGTCGCGCAATGCGCAGAGGATGATCAGCAGGATCAGCGAGCCGTGCAGCACGCCCGTGGCGGCCGTCAGCCAGCGCGGCAGCTCCGGCATCATGGTGCCGAAAGCCATGCGGAAAAAATAGAGCTTCAGCGCGACAAGCACCACCAGCAGGCTGAGAACGAGCTTGAGCCAGAGCGGCAGGCGCAGCGGCAGAATCAGGCGGACAATGACGTAAAGCGAGAGGCTGGTGGCGAGGATATGCAGCATGGGAAAAAAGCGGGCATGAGGGAAGAGGTGAGGGCCGCGTCGGCGTAAATGTATCCGATTTCAACGCGAAGCCGCGCCGGCACGGAGCGGGCGGAAAAGCGCAACGGCTCTTCCGCCCGCTGGAAAACCGGGTTTGAGGTCAGTCGGCTAGGCGGAATTTACGCCACGGCGATGGCTTCAATTTCCACCTGCACGCCCAGAGGCAGGGCGCTGACTTCCACGCAGGAACGGGCCGGGCAGGGAGCCTTGAAGTGTTGCTTGTAGACTTCGTTGACCAGCGGGAATTTGCTGATGTCGGTGAGGAAGACCGTGGTTTTGACCACATTGTCCAGGCTGAGGCCCTGGGATTCCAGGACGGCGGCCAGATTTTTGCAGGCCCGCGAGGCCTGTTCCTCAATGCCGCCTTCCACCAGCTTGCCCGTGGCCGGATCAAGAGGCACCTGGCCGGAAAGGAAAAGCATGTCCCCCGCGCGGATGGCCTGGCTGTATGGGCCCACAGCGGCGGGCGCTTTATCGGTGCTGACGACTTCCTTTTTCATGACCTTCTCCTTTACTGATACATGGGTAAGAGTTTGAAGACAAAAAACGTATGACAGACGGCCACAAGAATGCCGTACAACAGCAGCAGAGGCACAAGCAGCGCGCCGCCCGGCGCGGCATAGCCGTGCGCGGCGAACCGCCGTCTCCCGGCTCTCAGGAGCAGGGCGGGCACGATCACGGACCAGATGGAGGCCGCCAGCCCGGCCCAGCCGATGGCCGGCAAAAAGCCGTCCGGCCAGATCAGGCCGCAGAGCATGGGCGGCGCAAAGGTGATCAACAGGGTTTTGGTGCGTCCCAGGCGGCTGTCGTCAAAATTGCACAGATCCGCCATGTAGTCAAAAAGGCCCAGGCCCGCGCCCAGAAAGGACGTGGCCACGGCCAACAGGGAAAAGGCTTCCAGCAGACGCAGGACGACGCTGTTCAGATTGTTCCCGGCGGCGGCCACCAGATCGCCCACATTGCCCCCGGCGGCGATGACGGCTTTGAAGTGCTCGCGGGGGATGTTGCCGTCCGCCGCCACGATCCAGGAAAGATAGCAGACCAGGGCGATGAGCGTGCCGTAACGCAGGCAGGCGTTGATGGTGCGGGGTTCCTTGCCCAGGTATTTGACCAGGCTCGGCACCGAGGCGTGGAAGCAGAACGAGGTCAGATAGGTGGACACGGCTCCCCAGATGAAGATGGCTTGGCCGCCGCTGCCCTTGACGTCCAACAGGGTGTCCAGACGGATGTGGCCGATCATGCCGCTGATGGAGAGCAGAAAGGACAGGGCCATGCCGCCCATGAGCAGCACGGAAAGACGGTCCACCATCTTGGAGCTCCACCAGACGCAGACCGTGAGCAACAGGGCGAAGAGCAGGCTGGAGAGCAGACGGGGCGGCGTGCTGCCCAGTATGGGCGCGAGGCTCTGCTGGACCACGGAACCGCCGCCGCTGACGTAGGCGTACACCAGGGTGTAGAGCACAAAAGCCACGGCCAGGCCGTTGAGCGTGCTCCAGAACGGGCCCAGCAGCTCACGCACCAGGGTGTGGAAGCTGTCTCCGGGTTCAAAATGCAGATTGACTTCCAGAATGGCCTGGCTGGAGCGGAACATGCAGAACCAGGAGACCAGCAGCAGGCCTACGGACCAGTAAAACCACATGCCCGCCGAAATCATGGGCAGGGCCAGCATGCCCGCGCCGATGGCCGTGCCGGCCACAATCATGGTGCCGCCCAGAATGGGGAGGAAGCGGCTGCTCATGCCTGCTCCTTTGTTGTCGCCGCGCCGAGCGGACGGGTGTGAAAATAGTTGGAAAGCAGCGCCCCGGAGATATTCTGCCAGACGCTGAACAGGGCCCCGGCAATGGCCGAGGCCGGTGAAAAATGCGTCAGGGCCAGCGCCGTGGCCAGGCCTGAATTCTGCGTGCCTACTTCCAGGCAGAGGGCCCGGCAGCGGCTTTCGCCCAGGTTCCATGCGCGGGCCAGGGCGTAGCCCAGGGCCAGACCCAGCAGATTATGAATAACGACCACCAGAAATACGGAGGCTTCGGCGTGCAGGATGCGCTCCGCATTGACGGCGATGATCCCGGCCACCACCAGGGTGATGACCAGGGCCGAGAGCAGGGGCAGAAAAGGCAGGGCCTTTTGCGCCAGAGGGCGGCAGAAACGGTGGACGGCCAGGCCCAGCAGTACCGGCAGCAAAACGATGTTGACGATGGAAAGGAACAGTCCCCACACGTCCACCGGCACCCAGACGCCGCCCAGCAGCCAGGTCAGCAGCGGCATGAGGCCCAGAGACAGGAAGGTGGCCACGGCGGTGAGCGCCACGGAATAGGGCACGTCGCCCCGGGCGATGAAGGTCAGCACATTGGAGGCCGTGCCGCCCGGCGCGGCGCCCACCAGAATGACGCCCATGGCCAGATCCGGCGGCAAGCGGAAGAGGCGGCAGAGCAGAAAGGCCAGCAGGGGCATGCAGCCGAACTGGGCCGCCAGCCCCAGAACAATGTCGCGCGGCCGCAAAAAAACATGGCTGAAATCTTCCCAGCGCAAGATCATGCCCATGCCGAACATGATTACCCCCAGCAGCGGGGCCACATGCGGGGCCACCCAGGCGAACAGTCCGGGCCGCCAGAGGGCCAGGGCCGAGCAGGCGATGATGATGGCGCCCATGAAACGGGTGACAAGGGCGCTGAACCTGTGTGCGAGGCGCGGCAAAAGAGCCCTCCGGCTGCTTGGGGAAAGGGGGGAACGCGCAAAAAAATGTGCTCCGCATACTGGCAGAGAGCGCGAATGATGGCAAGCGCGGGTGGAAAAAAGCCGCCGGATCCGGAAATATTGCCGTGTGGAGGCGGAGTTTCCGGCGTAGCGCGATACGGCCGGGCGGCTCGGTGCGCCGGTGTCCGGGCGACCGGCTTGAAAATCGTTCTGGTCCCGGCTATCATCCCCTTTTATATCCGGGCCAGACGGACGCGCCACAAGATATTATCCGCCCGCGCGCCCTGGTCCCAGACTCTGAGGAGCCTATGAGCAACGAACCGGACAAGATTATTTATTCCATGATCCGCGTGTCCAAGCGCCACGGCCAGAAGGAAGTGCTGAAAGACATTTCGCTTTCCTATTTTTACGGGGCCAAGATCGGCGTGCTGGGCCTCAACGGCGCGGGCAAGTCCAGCCTGCTGAAAATTCTGGCCGGTGTGGACCAGGCCTTTGACGGCAAAACCGTGCTGGCCCCCGGCTATACCATCGGTTATCTGGAGCAGGAGCCTCTGGCCGGTGAAACGCGCACTGTGCGCGAAGTGGTGGAGGAGGGCGTCAGCGACCTCGCGGCCATCGCCAGGGAGTTTGAGGAAATCAACGCCAAATTCGCCGAGCCCATGGAGCCGGAGGAAATGGACGCCCTCATCGCCAGGCAGGCCGAAGTGCAGGAGCAGATGGACGCCAAGGGCGTCTGGGATCTGGAATCCCGCCTGGAAATGGCCATGGACGCGCTGCGCTGCCCGCCGGGCGACATGCCGGTGGAGCAGATTTCCGGCGGCGAACGCCGCCGCGTGGCCCTTTGCCGCCTGCTGCTCCAGAATCCCGACATTCTGCTCCTGGACGAACCCACCAACCACCTGGACGCCGAGTCCGTGGCCTGGCTGGAGCGCTATTTGTCCACCTTCCCGGGCACGGTTATCGCCGTGACCCACGACCGCTATTTTCTGGACAACGTGGCGGGCTGGATTCTGGAACTGGACCGGGGCCGGGGCATCCCCTGGAAGGGCAATTATTCCTCCTGGCTGGAACAGAAGCAGAAGCGTCTGGCCGGTGAGGAAAAGGCCGAGGCCGAGCGCCAGAAAACTTTGTCCCGCGAGTTGGAGTGGATCCGCATGTCGCCCAAGGGCCGCCACGCCAAGGGCAAGGCCAGGATCAACGCCTACGAGGCCATGCTTTCGCATGAGAGCGAAAAGCGCGCGCCTGACCTGGAAATCTACATTCCGCCGGGACCGCGCCTGGGCAAGAGCGTCATTGAACTCAAGGACGTGAGCAAGAGCATGGGCGACCGGCTGCTCATGGACAAAGCCGAGGCCCTGATTCCGGCGGGCGCCATTGTGGGCATCATCGGCCCCAACGGCGCCGGCAAGACCACCTTGTTCAAGATGCTGGTAGGGCAGGAGAAGCCGGATTCCGGCAGTTTGAGCGTGGGCGAAACCGTGCAGTTCGCCTATGTGGATCAGGGGCGTGAATCGCTCACGCCCGGCAAGACCGTCTATGAGCTGATCAGCGACGGGCAGGAAACCATTCGGCTCGGCGGGCGCGAAGTCAACGCGCGGGCCTATTGCACGCGCTTCAATTTTCACGGCGCTGATCAGCAGAAAAAGGTGGACATGCTCTCCGGCGGCGAACGCAACCGCCTGCATCTGGCCCGCATGCTCAAGTCCGGGGCCAATGTGCTGCTGCTGGACGAACCCACCAACGACATCGACGTGAACACCATGCGCGCCCTGGAAGACGCCCTGGACAACTTCGCGGGCTGCGTGCTGGTCATCAGCCATGACCGCTGGTTTCTGGATCGTGTGGCGACCCATATCATGGCCTTTGAAGGCGATTCCAGCGTGGCTTTTTTTGAAGGCAATTTCACGGAGTATGAGGAAGACCGCAAAAAGCGCCTGGGCAAGGATGCCGAGACGCCGCATCGACTCAAATTCCGCAAACTGACACGATGACGGCCCGCCCGGCGCCTGGCTGCAAAAGGCCGGGCGCGGCGGCGGAAGCCGTGGAGGATAAATGTATACGACCATGACAATGGCATGGCGGCGGCCCGGCGTTTTGTTCCGGGGCCTGCTGTCAGGCCTTCTTTTGGGCCAGCTGTTTTGCCTGTTCCTTGCCGGACAGGCCGCGGCCGCCGAAAACGCTCCGGAGGTTCAAAACGTCCCGGCCGCGTTGGCCAATCCGGTTTCAGCCCAGCTGTCGCCCGCCGGCGGGCTGCTTGACGTGGAGGAAAACGCCCCGGTCACGACCAAAGACGGCGTGAGCGTGCTGCAGTTTGTGATTCCCGGCGACGCGGAGAACCTGCAACTGGCCGTGCCCGGCCAGAGCGTGGCCCGCTGGAGCGCCGCGCCGCAGCCCCTGGAACAGGACGGCGGCCTGGCCCGGCTGCGCGAGGACCTTTTGGTCAAACGCGCCCGCCTGGCCGGGCAGCTGACCGCCGTGAGCGCGCGGCTGGCGCTCTGGCAGGCCAAGCCGGAAACCATCACCCTGCAGGAGCTGGAGCAGCGCGAAAGGAAAATGCAGGATGTGATTCCGGGCCTGGGCCGGGAACAGGCGGATCTGGAACGCCGCCTGAAGCTCCTGCAGCAGGAGCTGGAACGTCTGCCCGCCAGCCCGGAGCTGGGGCAGCGGATCAGCGTCACCCTGCAAAAGGCCGTGTCCGGCGTGGAGAAACTGCCCGTCCGCTACAGCTATACCTTGAACAATTGCGGCTGGCAGCCGATCTATAACTTCAACGCCCAACCGGAAAAGGGCGACGGCGACATCATCGACGTGCGGCTCATGGCCGAGGTCTGGCAGTTCACGGGCATGGACTGGCGCAATACCAAGCTGACCCTGGCGACGCGCGGCAGCGGCCCGCGCGAGCCCGCCCCCCTGCCGCGCTGGGTGGTGGATTCCTCCCCCAAGCCGGAACCCAGGCCCGCGCCCATGGTTATGATGGCCCCGCGCAAAGCCGCTGGCATGGAAATGGCCGCTGAAGACGGTCCCGCGCAGGCCAACGCGCCGGTGGACCTGGATGCCAGCGGCGTATACGCCACCTGGACCCTGGCCGCGCGCGGCCTGCCCGAAGGGCGCTCGCGCCTGTTGATCACCGCCGACGCCTGGAAGGCCCCCCTGCAATGGCTGGCCCGGCCCAGCGTGGGCGACAGCCGCGTCTGGCTGATGGCTAAGTATGTTCTGCCGCCGCAGCAGGCCTGGCCGGAAGGCCGGGCGGAATACAGCGTGGACGGCCAGAGCGTGGGCCAGGGCCTGTTCCGCCCGCGCGGCGGCGAGGCCACCCTCTTCTTCGGCGCGGACCCGCGCGTCAGCGTGACCACCACGGCGGACAGCAGAAAGCGCGGCGAAAGCGGCTTTATCGACAAAAGCAAGAATTGGACCTGGGCCTGGACCTACACTCTGACCAACAGCCACCCCAAGGCCCTGACCGTGCGGCTGGAGCGCCCGGCTCCCATGATCGTGGACCAGAGCGTCAGCGTGAGCTATGACGATACTCCCCCCTCCCAGAAAGACGAGAAGAAGCATATGCTCTTCTGGGAAGTGAAGGTGCCTGCCGACGGCAAGGCCAGCGTGCATCACAGCGTGACCATTTCGTCGCCGACCAAGTTGCCGTTGTTGCCTGACGCCCCTTAGAGCATTTCAAAGGTAATCTGCTCCAGGCTTGGCGTCTTTCACCGATAACCCGTCTGACTAACGCGCGCCGTCCTTGTGGACGGCGCGCGTTTTTGCTTTTTGCGTCTTCCTTTTGATCCCGCCAGCCTCACTCCGGCGATGCCTTCGTTTTACATTTTGTAATCCCGACTCCAAGTTATGTTACAAAATGAAAGGCTTTTCTGCACTGCATAAATCATATCATATTGAAATTAAATAAAAATATTGTTTGGTACGGGCCTTGCTCAATACCGGATACGCCGGGCCGACGCCGGGCGCGATCTCTGTCGCAAGGAGGAATCATGTTCGTCATCTGTTTAGGGCTGGGGCTGACCGTCTTCGCCGGTATGGCCCTGCTGACCGTGGCCTGCGCCAAATTGTAAGAAGAAAATGGAGAACATCATGTTGTATGTTTCGGGGCTGGCATTGCTGTTCTGCATTGCCTATCTCGTCTGGGTTATTCTGAACACGGAAAAACTGTAGGAGGCGCGGCCATGCTGTATGTCTTTCTGCTGGTGGCGCTCAGCGTCGCCGTGTCCTGGCCCCTCGGCAAGATGGCGGCCTGGGCCATGAATGATCCGGTTGCGGGTCGCGGCTTCCGGCATGCTGCCGAACGTCTGTTTGTGAAGGTCGGCGGTAAGATCGTCACCAAACAGCAGGGCTGGAAGAGCTACGTTTTGTCCATGCTGCTGTTCAACGTGCTTATTTTCATCTCCGTCTTTCTGGTGCTGGGCGCGCAGCAGTGGCTGCCGCTTAATCCCGACGCCAAGGGCGCACTGGAAGGCAGCCTGATTTTCAACACCACGGCGTCTTTCACCACCAATACCAATTTGCAGCACTATTCCGGCGAGCAGGCGCTCAGCTATCTGGGCCAGTTCGCGCTGATGTGGCTGCAATACCTGACCCCGGCCACAGGCCTGGCCTGCCTGGCCGCACTGGCGCGCGGCCTGTCCGGCAAGGTGCTGATGGGCAATTTTTATGCCGACGTGATGCGGGCCACTTTCCTGGTGCTGCTGCCCGTTTGCGTGGTGACGGCCAGCATGCTGGTGCTGGGCGGCGTAGTTATGACGTTTGACGGCTCCGTGGCCGCCCATACCCTGGAGGGGGCCAAACAGATCATCGCCCGCGGTCCGGTGGCGGCCTTTGTGACCATCAAGCAACTGGGCACCAACGGCGGCGGCTTTTTCGGACCAAACTCCACACATCCTTTTGAAAACGCCGGATTTTTCACGAACGTGGTGGAAACCGTGGCCCTGATCGTTATTCCCATGGCCTGCGTCTGGATGTTCGGGCGGATCACGGGACGCATGAAGCACGCGGTCGTGATCTTCGCGGTGATGCTGAGCCTGTTCTGCGCCAAGCTATGCTTTGCCGTGTATTTTGAAAGCGCTCCTGCCGCCGCTTTCCATGGTCTGGATATTGAAAACAGCTCCAACCTGGAAGGCAAGGAACTGCGCTACGGCACCACCGCCGGCCCGGCCTGGAGCGTCTTTACCACAGCCACCAGCAACGGTTCGGTCAATGCCATGCACGACAGCCTGAACCCGCTGGCCGGGCTTATCCCCATGATCGGCATGTGGCTGAATGTGGTCTTCGGCGGCGTGGGTGTGGGTTTCATCAATATGTTTCTCTACATCATCGTGGCCGTGTTCATCAGCGGCATGATGGTGGGGCGCACGCCGGAATATCTGGGGCGCAAGGTGGAAACGCGCGAAATGAAGCTGGCCCTGCTGGCCATTCTCGCCCACCCTCTCCTGATTTTGGGCGGCACCGCGCTGTTCGCGGCCACGTCGTGGGGAGCGGATACCGTGGCCAACCCCGGATTCCACGGTTTTTCCGAAATATTGTACGAGTTCACCTCCTCGGCGGCCAACAACGGTTCGGGTTTCGAGGGGCTGGGAGACAATACCGTGCCCTGGAATATCGCCACCGGTCTGGTCATGCTCCTGGCTCGTTACATCCCTATCATCCTGCCCCTGGCTATGGTCGGCTCCCTGGCGGCCAAGACGGCCGCGCCTGAAACCGCGGGCACGTTGCGTACCGATACGCTGCTTTTCGGCGGCATGCTGCTGGGCTGCGTGCTTATCGTGGGCGCGCTGCTCTTCATGCCCGTGGCCGTGCTGGGCCCCATTGCCGAGCACTTGTCCGCCGTGCGCTAGCGGCTGAGAACATTTACTGTGGAGAAATACACAATGGATACCGCAATGAATTATCAGACCGCGCAGGCCAAACTGTCGCGGCGTGCCGGGCGCAAAGCCTCCCTCTTTGAGGCCGGTCTGGTGCGCACGGCGGTCGGGCAGGCATTTGTGATGCTCAATCCCGTGGCCATGATCCGAAATCCGGTGATGTTCGTCACGGAAATCGGCGCGGCCCTGACCACCCTGACCCTGATTCTGGATCTGACCGGGCAGGGCGCGGCCCTGCTGCCCGTGCCCTATACCCTGGCCGTGACCTTTATCCTCTGGCTCACCGTGCTCTTTGCCAACTTCGCCGAGGCCCTGGCCGAAGCCCGGGGCCGGGCCCAGGCCGACAGCCTCAAGCTGACCCGCGCCCGCACCCCGGCCCGGAAGGTGGATGGCGAGAAGCTGGTGGAAGTGTATTCCGATCAGTTGCGTCAGGGCGATCTGGTCAAAGTGGAAGCCGGGGAAGTCATTCCCGTGGACGGCGAAGTGGTGGAAGGCGCGGCCAGCGTGGACGAATCGGCCATCACCGGCGAATCCGCGCCCGTGGTGCGCGAGGCGGGCGGCGACCGTTCCGGCGTCACCGGCGGCACGCGGGTGCTTTCGGACGGCATCCTGATCCGGGTCACGGCCATGCCCGGCCAGTCTTTCCTGGACAGAATGATTGCCCTGGTGGAAGGCGCGGCGCGCCAGAAGACGCCCAACGAACTGGCGCTCACCGTGGTGCTGGCCGGTATGAGTCTGGCTTTTGTGCTGGTGACCGGCGCACTCTGGCCCATGGCCCGCTATTTCAACATTGATCTGCCCATTCCCTGGCTGACCTCACTGCTGGTCTGCCTGATTCCCACCACCATCGGCGCACTGCTGGCGGCCATCGGCCTGGCGGGCATGGACCGGGCTCTGACGGCCAATGTGTTGGCCAAAAGCGGCAAAGCCGTGGAACTGGCCGGTGACATCGACACACTCCTGCTGGACAAGACCGGCACCATTACCATGGGGGACCGCCAGGCTTCGGAATTCTTTCCACTCTCCGGAGTGAAGCCCCTGGAACTGGCGCGCGCGGCCATGTATGCCTCTTTCGGCGACCAGACCCCGGAGGGCAAATCCATCATTGCTCTGGGGGGAAAGCTGCTGGCCGGTGAGGCGCCTTTGGAAGAAGACGTGGCGGCTGGGGCAAAAGTGATTCCCTTTACGGCCCAGACCCGTCTGAGCGGCCTGGAACTGCCCGACGGCACGCTGTACCGCAAGGGCGCTCCCGACACTATTGAGCGCCTTCTGGCCAAGGAAGGCAAGGCCCTGCCGGACGGCCTTTCCACCCTGGTGGAGGCTGTGGCCCGCAGCGGCGCCACGCCGCTGGTGGTGCTGCGCGGCGGCGACGCGCTGGGCGTGGTGGCTCTGGCCGATGTGCTCAAACCGGGCATCTACGGCCGTTTCGCCCGTCTGCGGGCCATGGGCATCCGCATCGTCATGGTCACGGGCGACAATCCGCTCACGGCCGAGGCCATCGCCAGGGAAGCGGGCGTGGACGACTATATCGCCGAGGCCAGGCCCGAGGACAAGCTCGCCTATATCAAGCGGGAGCAGGCCCAGGGACGCTTGATCGCCATGATGGGCGACGGCACCAATGACGCTCCGGCCCTGGCCCAGGCGGACATCGGCGTGGCCATGAACTCCGGCACCCAGGCCGCCAGGGAAGCCGGCAATATGGTGGATCTGGACAGCGACCCCACAAAACTTATTGAAATCATTGAAATAGGCAAGCAGTTGATTATGACCAGGGGCGCGTTGACCACCTTTTCCATCGCCAACGACGTAGCCAAGTATTTCGCCATCATCCCGGCCATGTTCATGCTGGCCATCCCGCAGCTCTCGGCTCTGAATGTTATGGGCCTGGCTTCGCCGCAGAGCGCCGTACTTTCGGCCCTGATCTTCAATGCCGTCATTATTCCGCTGCTTATTCCCATTGCCATCAAGGGCGTGAAATACCGTCCCAAAAGCGCGGAAAGCCTGTTGCGGCATAATCTGCTGGTATACGGCCTGGGCGGCATTCTGGTGCCTTTCGCGGGCATCAAGCTCATCGACATGCTGCTGGCCGGTCTGGGCCTGGCCTGATGGCCCGCAAATGAGTGAGGAAAAGTCATGACGAGTGAACTTACGGGAAATTGGGGCATGCAGCTCGCGGCCTGCCTGCGCCTGATGCTGGTGTCCGCGGTGATCCTCTGTGTGTTGTATCCGTTGAGCATCCTGGCCGTGGGACGCACATTTGCACCCTGGACCGCCCAAGGCTCTCTGCTGACCAATGAGCAGGGCCAGGTGGTGGGCAGTGCGCAGATTGCCCAGGCTTTCACCAGGCCGGAGTATTTCTGGCCGCGCCCGTCGGCTGTGGACTACAAAGCCGACGCCACGGGCGGCAGTAACCTCTCCCCGGCGGGCGAGGCTCTGCGGCAGCGCGCGCTTGAAAGCCTGAAAATCCTGAATGCCACGCCGCAGCGCAAGGTTCCGGCGGATCTGGTCACGGCCTCGGGCAGCGGCATGGACCCGCATATCACGTTGCGCGCCGCGCACTGGCAGGCGGAACGCGTGGCCCGCGCGCGCGGCCTGGAACCTTCGGACGTGGTGGAATTGACGGACAGCCTGGCCGAAACGCCCGGCGGCGTGCTGAACAGCGCGCCCTTGGTCAATGTGCTCAAGCTGAATATGGCTCTGGATCATCTGAGCGGCACGATCGACGCCGGGGCCATGCCCGCTCCGCCGGAGCAGGGGCGGTAAGCCGCCTTGTCCGGGGCCGGGAGGTCGGATAGACTGAAATCCGGCGTGGGAAGGTTTCTTTTCCGACCCGGCCGCTGATGCGGCATCTCAACGCTGATCTGCTCTGGACATGAAGACCGGAGGGACGGGCCGGCACCCGCCCCTCCGTTGTAGTGAAGCTCGGAATATCCGGGGGCGTTATGCGGGAATTTTCGGACGTACTGGCGCGCAAACGCGAAGGTTCGCTCAAAATATATCTGGGCTACGCGGCGGGCGTGGGTAAAACCTGCGCCATGCTTCAGGAGGCCCATAACCTTTTGCAGCAGGGCTTTGACGTGGTGGCCGCCTATGTTGAGCCGCACGAGCGGCCCGATACCCGGGCCCTGCTGGAAGGGCTGGAGCAATTGCCGCCGTTGCGCGTCAGCCAGGGCGGGGCGGCTTTTCCCGAACTGGACGTGGAGGCCCTGATCCGCCGCGCGCCTCAGATCGCCCTGGTGGACGAACTGGCACATACCAACGCGTCCGGCTCCCTGAGGGAAAAACGCTACCAGGACGTGCTGGAAATTCTCTTCCACGGCATCAACGTCATCGGCACCCTCAATGTGCAGCACCTGGAGTCCGTGGCCGAGCGGGTGCAGGAAGCCACGGGCGTGGCCGTGCGTGAGCGTCTGCCCGACGCCTTTCTGGCCCGCGCTGATCAGGTGGTTACGGTGGACGTATCCAAGGAGGATCTGCGCGAGCGCCTGCGCCAGGGCAAGATCTACAAGCCGGAGCAGGCCGAGCGGGCCTTGCGGAATTTTTTCAGTTACGAAAATCTGTCTTTTTTACGCGAGCTCTGCCTGCGAGAGGCCTCGGGCGACCAGATGCGCAAGATCGAGGCCCAGACACTGCTTTCGCCGGAGGCGAAAGGCCACGCCGCCGAGGCAGTGATGGTAGCCATCAGCTCCAATCCCACGGACGCGGAAACCCTGATTCGCAAGGGCATGCGTCTGGCGAGCCAGATGGGCTCGTGCTGTTACGTGGTGTATGTGCAGCGTCAGCGGGAGAGCCCGGAGCGGATCAACGCCGCCGTGCAGCGCGGCCTGCTGAACAATCTGCGGCTGGCCACGCGCCTGGGGGCCGAGGTTGTGGAGCTGACGGGCGAGGACGTGGCCGAAACCCTGGTCAATTTTGCCAGCGCCCGCAATGTGCGGCATGCCTTTTTCGGCAAATCCCGCCTGACGCCGTTGCGCGAACGCCTGCGCGGTTCCTTTATCCTTAATTTTTTGTATGACGCGGTGGGAGTGGACGTGCATATCGTCAATCTGACTCCCAGAGAGGTTTGATGCGGAAAAACCGGGGCTTTCCGGTGTGAATTTTTCATGTCCCCAGACGAAAATATAACGCGTAAAAAGCATCCAACCAGTTGACGGCAATGGATATAACAGTTTTACCCACTCTGCACCGCCGCATCAGCCAGGCCACCCTCAGGCTGGTACTGGCTTTTGGTCTGGCGGGCGGGCTGCTTTGCACGGGCTTTTTCTTTGCCGGGCACGCGCCTGACTCGCTGGTGAGCCGGAATTACGATTCCGTGGCCCTGGCCCGGCAGATGTCCACGGCTCTGGCCGGCTGGCGTTTCCCGGAACTCTATGTCGGGAAGGACCGCGTTGCCTGGCAGACCGAGTTTGAACTGGCCCTGGCCGGAGCGCGGGCCAATGTGACCGAAACGGGTGAGCAGGCGGCGGTGGACGCCGTGGCCCGGAGTTGGAGCGAATTGCTGCTTGCCGGGCCGGAAGACGCGGATATGAGCTACAACCACGTGCGCATGCAGCTCAACGCTCTGGTGGCCCTCAATGAGGAGGGCATCCGGCAAAGGATCGCCGAGGGCCGCTGGTGGCGCGACTTCGTGTTCACGGCTGGCGTTGCCCTGTTCCTGGCGTGCACGCTCTGGGCCTTTTTTCAAACTGACGCCATTGCCGCGCGCATTGCCCATCCCCTGCGCCGCGCGGCCGAGGTGTTTCAGGCCCGTCCGCCCCTGCGCAAGCCTTTGCGCCTGCCCGCGCCGCAGACCTTGGAAGTGCGTATTCTGTTCGAGGAATTCACGCGACTCTGGGCGCGGCTCAGCCAGCTTGACGCCGTGAATCTGAACCGCCTGATCGCGGAAAAAAACAAGCTGGCCGTGCTGCTGGACGCCGCTGAAGACGCCGTGCTGATGCTTGGTCCCGGCGGCGCGGTGGAGCATGCCAGCAGCCGCATGCTGGCTCTGCTGGGGCTCACGCCCAGGGATGTGCTGGGTAAAGTCTGGACGGATCTTTCGAGCACGGCTCCCAATTACCTGACCCTGCGCGCCGTCCTGCACAGCGGCCTGACCGGCAGCCGGGACATTGTCCTTGCGGATCCGGAGCAGCCGGACGACGGCGCGCGCACGGGGGGCGAGCGCTGGTTCTCGGCCCGGAGGCGGGTGGTGGAAGAGCCAAGCCGGGGGGCGCGCGCCGTGGCCGGGCCGAAGCAGAGCCTGGGGCAGGTTTTTCTGCTCACTGAAATCACGGAAAAGAAGCGACGCGACGCCCTGCGCGCGGAAATGATGGATTGGATTTCCCACGAATTGAAAACGCCGGTGCAATCTTTGGGGCTGGCCGCCGATTTGCTGGCCCGGCGGCCTGAAAGCGCGGCGGACCCGGATCTGGCCGCCCTGGTGGCGACCGTGCGGGAGGATGCCGCGCGTCTGCGCACTGTGGCGGCCCAGTTCCTGGATATCGCCCGCATGAGCCCGCATGCTCTGGAGTTGCGGCCAGCGCCGCTGAATCTGCGGGACTGCCTGCCGCGCTGGCTGCAACCCTTTGAACCGGCGGCACGGGAGGCGGGCGTAGCCTTGCGTTGCGATGTTGCGCCGGATCTCCCGCCCGTGTTCCTGGATCAGGAACGCTTTGCCTGGGTACTTTCCAACCTTGTGTCCAATGCCTTGCGCGCCGTGCCTGAGGGCGGCGCGGTCACGGTGGGCGCGGAGCTGGAAGGGGAGGGCGTTCTCGCCTTGAAGGTGACGGACAACGGGCCGGGCATCGACGCCGAGCTGGCCGGACGTCTTTTCGAGCCCTTTTCGCATCGGCGCGCTGCCGGGCGGCGATTGAGCATCGCCGGTCTCGGCCTGGCCATCAGCCGGGCCATTGTGGAAGGGCACGGCGGCACACTGCACTACGCGCCCGCTCCGGAAGGCGGTTCCATTTTTACGGTATGCCTGCCCCTGCCGGAGCGGGACGCCGAAACCGGCGGAGGACTGGTATGACCGGAGATGACTCGGGACTGAGCGTCCTGGTGGTGGACGACGATGCGGCCATCCTGCGCACCCTGCTGTTGACTCTGAAAAGCCTGGGGTGCCGGGTCGTGGGCGAAAGCGGGGGCGAAGCGGCGCTGGCCGCTGTGGAGAAACAGGCGCCCGATCTGCTGCTGACCGACATGCGCATGGAAGGCATGAGCGGAGTGGAGTTGACCGCCGCCGCGCTGGAGCGTCGTCCGGATTTGGTCTGCGTGCTGATGACGGCCTTCGCCTCTTATGAAAATGCGGTGGAAGCCATCAAGGCCGGGGCGTATGACTATCTGCCCAAGCCCTTTTCCGCCGGAGAGCTGGAGCATCTGCTGCGCCGGGTCCGGGATCTGGTGCGCCTGCGGCGTGAAAACGCCCGTCTGAGGCAGGCGCGGCACGGCTGGTTTGAGGGATTGACCTCTCCCGCCGCGCTGGACTTGCAGCGTTTGATGGACAAGCTGGCGCAAAGTGAGGTTTCCGTGCTTTTTCAGGGTGAAACGGGCACCGGCAAAACTTCGTTGGCCCGCGAGCTGCATCGCTGCTCAGCCAGAAGCGGCAAGCCCTTTGTCGAAGTGGTCTGTTCGGCTATCGCCGAACCCCTGTTCGAGTCCGAGGTCTTCGGGCATGTGCGCGGGGCCTTTACCGGCGCGGTACGAGACCGGGCGGGAAAATTCGAGGCCGCCGAGGAGGGCACGCTCTTTCTGGACGAGGTGGGCGAGCTCTCGCCGTCAAGCCAGGCCAAGCTGCTGCGTTTTCTGGAGGACCGGGTCATTGAGCGGGTGGGGGACAACAAGCCCCTGCGCCTGGACGTGCGGGTGCTGGCGGCCACCAACCGGGATTTGCAAAGCCTGGTGGCTGAGGGGCGCTTCCGTGAAGATCTCTATTACCGCCTGAACATTTTTGAATGCCGCCTGCCGCCTCTGCGGGAACGCCGGGAGGACATCCTGCCCCTGGCACAGCGTTTTTTGCGGCAGGCCGCCGGAGAAAAGGCGGTTCCCGTGCTTTCCGGCGAAGCGCGCGACGCCCTGCTGGCCCACGCCTGGCCCGGCAATGCCCGCGAACTGCGCAATGTGATGGAGCGCGCCCTGCTGCTGGCCGAAGGTCCCGAGGTGCGGCGTGCCGACCTGCCCCCGGCCCTGCAGGGCGTAGGCGGCGCGGCGGACGAGGGACGCATTCTGACGCTGGCCGAGGTGGAAGAGGCCCAGATCCGCAAGGTGCTGGGCCTGGGCGTGAGCATGGACAAGGCCGCGGCCCTGCTCGGCATCACCACGGTGACGCTCTGGCGCAAACGCAAGGAGTTGGGCCTGGATTGAACCGGGCCTGAACGGAACGGGGCGGAAGCGCGTTTCCCACGCTTCCGCCCCGCCTCAAAACCTTGTGGGGAGATGCGGTTAAGCCCGCTTGGCGGCGGCCAGCTCGGCTTTAAGCTCTCTGGTCCGCAGGGCCACCTGTTTTTTCAATTCATTCTGCCAGAGCCAGTTCAGGGCCAGACAGAGCAGAAGGGATTCCACCACAAAGAAGAATATCCACTGGAGATGGCGTTCCTGTCCGGCGGGGCGCTCCTGCTGGAGCCACTTTTGGGCCAGCATCTTCTGTTCAGCGGGGGTGATCCGGGCCAGGGCCGTGGAAATCACGCTGAACAATTCCGGCCAGTCCTTGCGTACGGCAATGGCGTGGCCATAGGAGGAATCCACCTTGCCGGCGGGCTGAATCTGCATGATGCCGCCGGTCTGGATTTTTTCCAGCAGGTTGAATTCATAGTCGATGACGGCATCGGCCTCGCCGGTGACGACCCGCTGCAGGGCCTCCAAGGTGTTGGTTACCGGCACGGCGGTGATTTCAGGATGGAATTCCTTCAGGAAGTCATGCCAGGAATAGTTGTTGACCACCGCCACCTTCTTGCCCTTGAGATCCTCAAGGCCGATCTTGTCCAGGCCGCTGCCGCGGCGGGTCATGATGATGCCCGGCATGTTGATGTAAGGCGTGGTGAACAGCATATATTCGCTGCGGCGTCCCGTCTTGGCCGCGGCCATGAAGACGTCGATGAGCTTCTGGCGGGCCTGCTCTTCGGTGCTGGCCCAGTCCGTCAGCCTGCGCACCCGGAAGTCAAGGCCGGTCAGCTTGCTCAGCAGACGCAGATAGTCTCCGCCAAGGCCGGTGTAGCGGCCCCGCTCGTCGAATGTTTCCAACGGGTAGAAGTTGGGGTCCACACCCACGACAATGACGGGATGTTCGGTGACCCAGGCCAGCTCCGCCGGGGGAATCTGGTCCAGTATGGATTTTTTCTGCTCCATCAGGGCGTCCACCACGTCGGTCTTGTCGGCATAGGCGTCGGGAAAGAAAGCCTTAACCCCCAGAACGACCTGAATGGCGATGATGCACAGACCCAGGCAAAGTGTGAGCAGCAGGCGCATATGGCTCTCCGCTTTTCTTTAGAGCATTTACACTTGGAATGCTCGTTTACGGCGAGCAAAGCTCGCCTACTCGCATTTCGGCAAGGATTTGCAGACAAACCCTTGCAAAGCAGTTGACGCATTTCATGCGTGAACCGCCCTAGTTCGGGCGCGCCCCGGCAGGGACAACCCCGCCGGAGTGCGTTTCGCGCGAAAACACGGTTACGCCCTGAGGCGTTTGGCTACTGCTTGGTCACGGCTTGCGGCGTGACCATGTCGATATACTTGGACGTCACATAGGAACTGCCCTGAAGATCCTTGAGGTTCTTCTCCGTGATCAGGCCCACGGAAGCGAAGAATTCGGCCAGTTCGCTCTGCCACTGCTGCACCTGGCTGGGGCCGGCCGACGTGCTGAACAGTTTTTTCTGGGCTTCCAGATTGAAGAACTCATAGGTGTCGAAGTTGAGGTTGATCAGGTCCGTGCTGTAATCCTGGCCGGCCCAGTCCAGATAGAATTTCTGGAACTGCTTGACGACCTCTTCGCGCGGAGCGGTCTGCAACCAGTTGACGCCGCGCAGATAAAGGGTCAGGAAATTCGCGGTCACGTCGGGATACTGCGTGGCGTAGGCGGTATTCGCCACCAGCACGATGGGCAGATGCTTGCCCAGATCCTTGGGGGTGCCCACGGTTTTCCAGCCGCGCTTGTCGCCCACGAAGGTGAAGGGCGCCCAGAGCACCACGGCGTCGCCGATGTTGTAGTCAAAGGCGGTCAGGGCCGGAGCCTGTTCCAGATTCTTGAGGACGATGTCCGATTCCTTGAGGCCCAGGGCATTCAGCCAGAGGTGCAGGGCATAGTCGGCGGACGTCACGCGGGTGCAGAGGATGGTCTTGCCGCGCACGCTTTCAGGGCTGCCGTAGATATTGGGATAGTCCTTGTTGTAGCCCTTGGTTTTCAGGATGGGGCTGTCCGCGCGCACCATGACCGCATTGGCCATGGCTTCGTCGTTGCCCAGGCCGATGACGCTCATATTGTAGCGCAACGCGCCCAGCATGGCCGGCACGGCCCCCAGGCCGCCGAAAATCCAGCTTTTGGCCGGGAAGGCGCGCAGAGCATCGGCGCCGGAATCAAAGGCGTAGATCTGCAGGTCGATGCCCACGGCCTTGTCCCAGCCCTGCTGCTTGGCGTACCAGATGGGAAAGGCTTCCTGACCGGGCAACCAGGCCGTGGGAACCTTGACCAGATCGGCGGCTGCGGCGGGCAGGGCCGCGCCCAGACAGAAGAGGGACATCAGGACCAAGCTGAGACATTTTTTCAACCGCATAGACGTCTCCGTGTGGTAAAATGTTTTGCGGAAGTCGGTTATTGAACGGAGGCGGAAGGTTCCGGCTCTTCTTCGTCAGCTTCCTTGAACAGCACCGGATAATCGCTTTTGCCGAACAGCAGGTAGCGCAGCCGGGAATGGGGAATATGCAGCAACTCCTCACGTCTGTTCAGATAGAACAGGCCGCCCAGGCCCACCCAGATGAAAAGCATGATCCATGACGGCACGCTGATGGCCGCCGGAGAACTGGGGAAAACCAACAAGATAAAGCAGATAATGGAGGTAGCCGCGCCGACTAGGCAGACGGGCTTGCCCCAGCGGGCTTCGGGGATGTCAGGATTCTGGGCCAGATATTTGAAGGCGGTCAGGCTGGTGAACAGATAGGCCAGGGCCGTGCCGATGGCGGACATGTCCACGATCCAGATCAGGGCGGCGCGGCCGAACCACGGCACGATGAGGCAGAGCGCCAGAGTGAAGGCCACGCTCTTCCAGGGCGTATTGTAGCGGGGATGCACGGCGGCAAAGAAGTTGGGCAGGAATTTGCTGCGTCCCATGCTGAACAGCAGACGGGTGGTGGCCATGAAAAAGCCGTTCATGCCCGTCAGAATGCCCGCCAGCACCGGCACAGTCAAGGCCACGCCGCCCCAGCGCCCGAAAATCTGATCCGCCACCCAGCCGGTGGCCCAGGCGTGGTTCTGGCCCAGAAGTTCCTTGTAGGGAATGAGCCCGGCCACGCACAGGGTCACAAGGGCGTAAATGATGGCGCCGCAGATGATTGAAAGCAGCATCAGATCCCGCGCTTTGTGCGGGGAAAAGGTGAACTCCTCGGCGGTCTGGGGGATGGTGTCGAAGCCCACGTACAGCCAGGGGGTCAAGGCCAGCACCATCAGCACACAGGCCAAGGGAGAACGGTCTTCCGCGAAGAGCGGCTCAAGGTTGCCCCAACTGGAGGTATCGGCCTGGATGGTGCCGAAGGTCAGCACCAGCACGCCGATGGTCAGGGCAAAGGCCAGAAAGACCTGGATGGCGCTGGCCGCGCTCATGCCCCTGAAGTTCATCCAGCCGAACAGCAGCAGCACCGCGGAAACAAAGGCCAGTTCTCCGGCGTTGATGTCCCAGCCCGCGATAGTATAGAGGTAGCCCACGTCGAAAACGCCGGGCAGGAGATAGCGTGTCAGAAGGATCATGGCCATGGCGTTGGCCGCGATGACGCAGATATAGCTGAGCACCAGGGCCCAGCCGCAAATAAACGCGCCCTTGGTGCCGAAGCCCGCATAGGCGTATGCGAACGCGCCGCCGGCCACGGGGTAGGGTTTGATCAGAAAACTGTAGCTCAGGGCCACAATGCACTGGAACAGCGCGCCCACAAAGAAGGCGATGACTGTTCCCATGGGACCGGCATCGGGCAAAAAGCGTATCCCCGGCAACACAAAACAGCCCCACCCCACAATGGCACCCAAAGCCAGGGCCAGCACTTCGACGGGGCGAAGCGTTTTTTCAAGTTCTTCACGCCGCTCGCCCGCATGACAGTGCTTTTCTGAATCACCCATGCGCTTCCTCCTGCTCATTGTCTGGTTTTTAGGGCCAGTGTTTTTTCCGGCACGGACGGGGCCGTAAAGCCCGGCCAGTCTCCGGCCGGAATACGCTGCGGACGCCGCGGCACGCTTTCAGCGTGGGCGTCGGCAACGCCGTTTCGCCATCTGGAACTACGCTCCATCCTGTAGGTTTATAACTATCTACCCTAGTTAACCGATTCGCCTTTGAAACCGGCAAATCGTTCTGCGCGGACTTTCGAAAACAGCGATGTAACTTGCCTTCAGACTAATCCGCTTCAGCCGTTGCGGCGAAACAAAGGCAGCTGCGGGGCTTACAGGCCGTATGGATAAAGACGATATGGCTTCTGAAGGCCGCACGACCACAGCGCCGTTGAACAATACTTTTTGCGCGGCATACCGTCAGGAGTTGCGACGCCGTATTTTCTTTGAAGGCAACGCCTGGATTTCAGGAAAAACAGAGCAAGCCGGGCGCGGCCACAGATAATCTATATAAGCAATCCTTGTGCCAAATTGGACATGGCCCGGATGCCGTGCAATGGCGGCAGGTTATTCCTCCGGACCTGTAGGGCGGCCGGATTTCCTCCGTCAAGGGTTGAGTCGATTTGGACTTATTTTCTTTCAACTCCTTGTTTTGTTATAAGTCTATATTGACTTATAATGCATAATCAACTTAGCCGCAGGGGCGGTTGATGGCGGATGCCTGCGAACGCGCCCAGCAAGCTGGCACGGATACGTTTTTTCTTTCCATGTATCCTCATAGCTGCTTTCCGGGAAAACGACAATGCCGGCGGCCGATCCGGCAATCCATAAGCACACATGTCCAGGCCGGGACGATTGCCTTTCGGTCTTTTCGAGGAGGGAATGGTCGTCGCCCGGCTTGCGCCACAAGGCATCCGCCTTTTTGCAGGAACAACATCAATGGGAATATTCAGAACCATATGCCGCCGGCTGGAACAGCACAGCGGGGATGACGGGTGCGGAGCGGTTCACGTATTTCATATGCGTGAACCGCTCCGCAAGGAATTACAGACAAATCCTTGCCGCGAAATGCGGGCAGGCGGGCCTTGCTTGCCGCAGACGGGCATTTCAAGTGTTAAAGGGTCTTGTCGGGTGCGGCGCGAATGAAAAAAAGAACATGGCGGACCGGAATTCAGACAGCCTCGCTGCGGTTTTTTTGCGGCAGGCATGCAGGCCGCGCGAGGAGGAGTTCCCCAAAGGATGCGGTCGGCGCATGCCGGTGCGCCGTCCACCGGACGCGGCTCAGCCCATACGCAGAATCATGGCCCCGCCCATGACCAGCAGGATGGCCAGCACGCGGACGACGGAAAGTTTTTCGCCCAAAAACAACACAGCCATGATCATGCCGAAAATGACCGACGTTTCGCGCAGGGCGGCCACCAGAGCGATGGGGGCCACGGTCATGGCCCAGATGGCGATGCCGTAGGAACCCAGACCGGCCAGGCCGCCGCTGATGCCGACCGCGGCCCGTTTGCGCAGGTAGCGCAGGTATTCCGTGCCGTAGCGGGACAGCACATAGATGTGCAGGGGAAAGATGTTCAGGAAGAATATCCAGCAGGTGTAGCTCACGCCGTTGCCGCTGGCGCGCGCGCCGTAGCCGTCGGCAAGGGTGTAGCCCATGATGACGAAAGACGTGCGCAGGGAGTAGAGAATGCCTTTGAGGCTGGCTTTATGGCTGAATTTCTGCTCCAGGGCCAGCGTCAGAATGCCCGAGCAGAGCAACAGCACGCCGCCCCAGCCGGTGAGGCTCAGCGGAACCCCCATAACGCAGAGCACCAGGGCCGTGAGCATGGGCGCGCTGCCGCGCATGATGGTGTAGCCCAGGGAAAGGTCCGTCACCTTGTAGGCTTCGGCAATGCAGATGTAATACGTCAGGTGGCAGCAGCAGGAGAGCGCCAGGAGGCCCCAGGCGCTTTTGTCCGGCACGGGCAGGAAAGGCAGAATGCAGAGCGCGCCCAGGCCGCCGCCCAGGGCGTTCATGGCGGATTCAAAAAGTTTGTTGTCCCCGCCTTTGACGATGATGTTCCAGGATGCGTGCAGCAGGGCCGCGCCGAGTACAAGAAGAATGACCTGGCCGGACATGGGAGGCGCTCCAGTAGGGGGATGGAACAAAAAACGGCGGCGGACCGGACAAGACCCGCCGCCGCGTTGCCGTCTAGTACCATGTACTACTTAAAACTTCGTTTTAAGTAGTAAGATCGCTTCGCTGAAAACGTGGTTTTCAGCTCGCTCACGGCGGCTTCGCCGCCGCGCCGGGCTTGCGCCCGACGGTTAGTACCGTGCAACTTTAAGCGTTACACGGTACTAGATTTTTTCCAGCTTGTATTTGCGGCTGCCCAGGCCGAGCTCCTCGCCGTAGCTGAGCTGGACGTCGCCACGGGTATTGGGCCAGCGGGCCGTGAACTTGTCGGGCGCGCCGCTGTCCAGTTTCGGGTCCAGGCCGGGGGCCTTGTTCACCATGTCGAAACAGGCCTGATCCAGGGCCACGGGATCAGTGGAGGCCAGAATGCCCAGATCCGGCACCAGGGGGGCGTCGCTCCAGGCCACGCAGTCGCAGTCCGGGGTGACGTTGAGCACAAAGTTGATGTAGCAGATCCGCTTCTGGCGGCCTTTGACCACGCCGTAAGCGTATTCGGTCAGGCGTTCCATGAACGGGGTCATTTCCGTGGCCCAGTCGATGTTGATGGCCTTGACCGGACAGACCGTGATGCACTCGAAACAGCCGATGCAGCGGTTCACGTCCACCTGGCTTTTTTTCTTGCGCAGGCTCAGGGCCTTTTGCGGACAGGCCTTGACGCATTTGCCGCAGCCCACACAGGTTTTTTCGTCCACCTGCACGTGGGTGGCGTGCTGGTCCTTTTTGCCGAGCACCGAAGCGCCGCCCATGGCCAGATTTTTGATGGCGCCGCCGAAACCGGCCATCTCATGGCCCTTGAAGTGCGAAAGCACCACCATGGCGGGCGCGCGGCGGATTTCAGTGGCGATGTGAACATCCTTGAAATGCTTGGCCTTGATACGTACGGGCACGTCGTTCTCGCCGTACAGGCCGTCGGCTATGATGACCGGGGCGCGCACCACCGAAGGCACGAAACCGTGCAGATAGGCGGTCTGAAGATGATCCACGGCATTGTGGCGGCTGCCGGAATACAGGGTGGTGGTGTCCGTCAGAAAGGGTTTGCCCCCGGCATCCATGACCTTGTCCACCACCTGGCGTACCAGGGAAGGATTGAGATGGGTGTCGTTGCCGTATTCGCCGAAATGGAGTTTGATAGCTGTGAGGTCATTTTTTTTGATGACTTTTTTCAGGCCCACGGCGTCGCAGAGGCGGGCCACCTTGGCGATTTTGCTGTCCTCAAGTGAACGGCTGTGCATATCCGCATAATAGACGGTGGCTGGCATAGGATCCTCCCTCCATTGTTTTGTTTGTTATTCTGGCATGACCGCCTGTTTCAGGCAAGCGAAGCGGAGAGGTGCGACGTGCCCCGGCGCGGGGTCACCAGCCCCGGCAGCGGGACCAGACGGCCGTGATTTCCTGCCCGCGGCAGACGTGGTAGGCGTCAAAAGCGGCGGCCGTGGCGCAGGCGTGCACGGGCAGAATGCGCAGCAGGGTGCCCATGGGCAGGGGCGGGCACTGGCCCTCGCACGCGGCGATGATGCCGTGCTCCTGATTGGTTTCCGCCACACGCAGGCCGGGCAGCGGCTTGCCGTCGGCATCGCAGACCAGGCCGTACCCCTCCCGGACGAAGCGCCCCGGCAGGCCCGTATCGCGCGACAGGGCCATCCAGCCCGCGTCCGCCACCAGATTGCCGCTGTCTTTCCGGCGGCCGATGACCGTGCAGAGCACGGACAGGGCGATGTCCTCCGGGCGGCAGACGCCCAGACCGGCCATGACCAGATCCTGAAACATATAGACCCCGGCCCGCACTTCGCTGACGCCCGTGAAATCCTCGCCGTAAAAAGCCGTGGGCGTGGAGCCCACGCTGACCACCGGGCAGGCGTGCCCGGCCTCGCGCAGGCGTTGAGCCGCGCGCACGGCGGCGTCGCGCTCCTGCCCGGCCAGGGCCGCGAAAACCTCCGGACCGGGATCGGGCAGGTCGTAGGCCGAACCGGCGTGAGTCAGCACGCCCAGCAGGTTCTGTCCGGCACCGGCCAGCAGGGCCGCGCTCTCCGTCAACTCCGGATCGTCGGGGCGCAGGCCGGAACGGTGGCCGTCGCAGTCGATTTCCAGCAGCAGATCAAAAATGTGTTTGCGCTCCCGGGCAAAGGCGGCCAGCAGGCGGGCGCCCTCCGCACTGTCCAGCAGCAGGGAGAGGCGTATGCCCCGCTGGCGCAGAGCCAGAGCGCGCGCCAGTTTGCCCGGCGTGACGCCCACGGCGTAGCAGATGTCCGTGACGCCGTGTTCCGCGAAATATTCGGCCTCCGCCAGGGTGGAGACAGTGATGGGCCCCTGCGGTGAGGCCATGCAGAGCCGCGCCACGTCCATGCTTTTGCAGGTTTTGCAGTGCGGGCGCAAAACCACGCCCGGAACACGCAGGCGCTCGTCCAGGCGGGCGATGTTGCGGCGCAGGCGGGCTTCATCCAGGAGCAGGGAAGGGGTGGGCAGATGGCGTAAATGCACGGGCGCTCCTTTGGGGGAAGTCAGCGTTGCCATATCCGGATGGCTTGGCGCTGAAACGAGGTTGGCGTAAACGGCTATCGCAAAAGCCCGCGTCTGTAAACCGGGGCGGGGAACCGTGGAAAAGAAGGAAAGTTCCGCGCCGTGCGGGCTTGACACGCTTTCACTGACGGCATAGGCTTAACAAGTTAAGAATTATAGTAAAAACAATCCATTATCATCACTTCATCCTCTTGACAGGAGATCTGCATGGCCGTCTACGTGGTTGATCATCCTCTCGTGCGCCATAAGCTGGGCATCCTGCGCATGGAGTCCACCTCCACCCGCGAATTCCGCACCGTAGCCAACGAAGTGGCCCGCCTGCTGATCTATGAAGCCACCAAAAATTTCCGTACGGAAAAGCACATGGTGCGGGGCTGGGCCGGGCCGGTGGAAGTGGAGGCCATTTCGGGCAAGAAAGTGACCGTGGTGCCTATCCTCCGGGCGGGGCTCGGGCTTATGGACGGCGTGCTGGACATGATCCCCGGCGCGAAGATCAGCGTGGTGGGCCTGTACCGCAATGAAAGCACGCTGGAGCCGGTGGAATACTACGTCAAGCTGGCCAAGGACCTGGAGCAGCGCCTGGCCATCATCCTGGACCCCATGCTGGCGACGGGCGGCTCGCTGATCGCCGCCATCGACCTGCTGAAAAAGCACGGCTGCCGCCGGATATGCAGTCTCAATCTGGTCTGCGCGCCCGAGGGCATTGCCAGGGTCGAGGCCGCGCACCCGGATGTGGATATCTACACCGCCGCCATCGATGACCATCTCAATGAAAACGGTTACATTATTCCGGGCCTGGGCGACGCCGGGGACCGCATTTTCGGCACCAGGTAGAGCGGACCGGCTTTCCCAGGCCGGGCCGTTGCGGCGAACCATAACCGGGAGCGGGCGCATGCATGCGGACAGCGGGCAACACGGCGGCATGGACACGACCTATAATCTGCGCCTGCGGGATTGCCTGCTGGGCGCGCAAATGCTTTTTGTGGCCTTCGGCTCTCTGGTGCTGGTGCCGCTGCTCACCGGCCTGAACAGCAATGTGGCCCTGTTCACGGCCGGTGTGGGCACCCTGATCTTTCAGATCTGCACGCGCGGCAAGGTGCCTATTTTTCTGGCCTCGTCCTTTGCCTTCATCGCGCCCATCATTTACGGCGCGCAGACCTGGGGCATGGCCCTGACGCTGGGCGGGCTGTTCTGTTCCGGCCTGGTCTACGTCCTTCTGAGCCTGCTGATCCGCTGGCGGGGCATGGGCATCATTCTGCGCCTGCTGCCGCCCGTCGTCACCGGCCCGGTGATTGTGGTCATCGGCCTTGTGCTCGCGCCCGTGGCCGTGAACATGGCCTTGGGCAAGAGCGGCGACGGCGCGCAGCAGCTCGTGCCGGAAAATACGGCCATGATCATTTCCATGGCCTCCCTGGCGGCCACGGTGCTGGTTTCCCTGCTGGGCCGGGGCTTTTTGCGCCTGGTGCCCATTCTTTGCGGCATTGGCGTGGGGTTCGGCACGGCCCTCTGGCTGGGCGTGGGCGGCTGGGACAAAGTGCTGGCCGCGCCCTGGCTGGCCCTGCCCGCCTTCACCTTTCCGGAATTTTCTCTGGAACCCGTCCTTTTCATTATTCCCATCACCCTGGCCCCGGCCATTGAGCATTTCGGCGACATCATCGCCATCAGCTCGGTCACGGGCCGGGATTATCTTAAAGATCCGGGCATCAAAAACACCATGCTCGGCGACGGCCTGGCGACCATGGCCGCCTGCGCCGTGGGCGGACCGCCCAATACCACCTATTCCGAAGTCACCGGCGCGGTGACCCTGACCCGCGCCTTCAATCCCGCCGTGATGACCTGGGCCGCGCTCTGCGCCATTCTGCTCTCCTGCGTTTCCAAGCTGGGGGCCTTTTTGGCCTCCATTCCCACGCCGGTCATGGGCGGAATCATGATTCTGCTTTTCGGCGCCATCATGGTGGTGGGCCTGAACACCCTGGTGCGGGCCCGCGAGGATCTCATGGAAGCGCGCAATATGGTTATTGTGGCGCTGATCATCATTTTCGGCGTGGGCGGCATGCAGTTCAGCATCGGCAGCTTCAAGCTGGGCGGCATCGGCCTGGCCGCCGTGACCGGCGTGCTGCTCAATCTGTTTCTGCCCCGGCGTCGGGAATAACGAGCGGCAGGCGGCGTCGGCCTGAAATCAGGGCTATGTCTTTTCCGTCAAGCGTGCTAGACTTTTTTTAACGCTGATTCGCAGCGTACATATATATGGAGGTATGTACCATGACGGAAAAAAAAGATGATGGATACACCACCTGCCCGGTTTGCCACGGCAGCGGCAAGAATAACGACGGTTCCGCCTGCTATGAATGCGGCGGCAGCGGCCAGCGGCAGAATGCCTGCCAGGTTCCCGAAGGGCCGGAGCACACCGGCGTGTGCGATTAGTGAGATGTCACGCTTCACCTGTCGGTTCAGCGTGAAGATCGCAGAGCAAAAAAACGCGGTTTTTGCTGTGCTTGCGCCGTCTGTGGCGGTGCAAGCCCTTTGCGGGTTTGCGGCATGTGTCGCTTGACGCGACACCAGAGCATTTTCATGCTGAGTTGACGGAATACGTATGCCAGAAAAAAGCGGCGGGGAAACCCGCCGCTTTTTGTGTCGCGGGCTTCCCCTGCTGATGCGGGGGAAGCCCGTCTGTTCCGGCCGACGCTTCGTCAGCGCAGCAGATCGGGCAGGAAGGTGATGATGGACGGGAAGTAGGTCAGCAGCACCAGGTCCACCAGCAGCATGATCAGATAGGGCATGACCTTGGCGGTGACCTTGTCGATGGACAGGCCGGTGATGGAGGCCACCACAAAGAGGTCCAGGCCGACGGGCGGCGTGATGCAGCCGATGGCCAGGTTCACCACCATGAGCACCCCGAAGAACATGGGGTCGATGCCCATGCCCGTCGTGGCCACGGGCAGCAGAATGGGCGTGAGAATGACCACCGCCGCTGAGGCGTTGATCAGCGTGCCGATGAAGAGCAGCAGCACATTGACCAGCATGAGGAAGACGATGGGGCTGTCGGTGAGGGTGGCGAAGCTCCGGGCCAGCATGTGCGGCACCTGGGCGTTGGTCAGAATCCAGCCGAACAGGTTGGCCGCGCCCACCACGAACATGATCATGGTGGTGTTGTAGGCCGCGCTGAGCAGGGTTTTGGGCAGATGGGCCAGGGTCAGCTCCCTGTAGATGAAAAAGCCCACCAGAGCCCCGTACACGGCGGCCACGGCGGCGGCCTCCGTGGGCGTGAAAATGCCCGTGTAAATGCCGCCGAGGATGATCACCGGCATCATCAGCGCCCAGAAGCATTCCCTGAAGGAGCGCAGAATGCGCATGACCGAGAAATGCCCCTCGCCCTGATAGCCGTTTCTTTTGGAAATGACCCAGCTCACCACGCACATGCTCACGCCCATGAGAATGCCGGGCGCGAAACCGGCGATGAACAGGTCGGCAATGGAGGTATTGGCAATGGAACCGTAGACCACCATGGTGATGGACGGCGGAATGACGATGCCCACCGTGCCGCCGCTGGCCACCACGGCCGCCGCGAAGGAACGGGGATAGCCGCGCCGCTCCATTTCGTCGATCATGGACGCGCCGATGGCCGCTGTGGTGGCGGCCGAGGAACCCGAGAGAGCCGCGAAGAACATGCCCGCCACGGCCACCACCAGGGCGAGGCCGCCGGCCAGCGCGCCCACCAGGGCCATGGAAAAGTCAACGATGCGGCGGGTCACGCCGCCGTCGGACATGAAGGCCCCGGCCAGCATAAAGAAGGGCACGGCCATGAAAGAAAAGGAATCCACCGAGGTGAACATGCGCTGCACCACCACAATGAGCGGCATATCCAGCACGGCGTAGAGCACAATGGCCGAAGAAAGGCCCAGGGCCACGCCGATGGAGGCTCCGGTGGCCAGAATCAGCACAAAGGACGTCAGAATAACCCACAATGTCATGGCGGCCTCCTACCTCAGTTCCGCGGCGGGCGTCTTGAGGACGCGCACGAGGTTGCCGAGAACATACAACAGCATGACGCCGCAGCCGAACGGAATGACCACATACACCCAGGACATGGGGATCATCATGGCCGGCGAGGTCTGGAAATCGGCCAGCATGACCATGCGCACGCCGTTCCAGACCATGATGGACAAAAAGGCGATGGAGAAAATATCGGCAAGGATATTCAGCGTCTTCAGCGTAGCGCCCTTGACGCGGCTGGTCAGGGTTTCGATGCACATATGCCCGCCGTAACGGGCCACCAGGGGCAACGAAAGAAAAACCACCCAGACGAAGAGATAACGCGCCAGTTCTTCCCCGAAATGCGGGGTCCAGCCGAAGACATAACGCGTGATGACCTGCCCGAACACCAGCAGCAACATGGCCGCATTGGCGACAATCACCAGGGCCTTGAGCATCTTTTCTAAAAATCTGGACAATGCGATCATGAGAACCCTCCGGCTGCCGCCGCGCCGCGTCCTTTCCCCGTCCGGCGACAGCCGACGCCGGAGCGAAGTAACGTTGAAAAGTTACTTCGCTCCGGGGGAGCCCGCCGTAAAAACGAGAAATGCCCGCTTACTTCACGGCCAGAACGGCCTTGATGTTGTCGTCGCCGAAGCGCTTGGTGTAGATGTCCCACACGCCGCGCGTGGCCTTGGCAAAGGCTTCCTTGTCCACATCCTCGTTGACCCGGCACTTGCCGCTGTCCTGGATGGTCTTCAGGAATTTGCCTTCCAGGTCGCGGCAGAGCTGGCGCTGCCAGTCGCGGGTGTCCTCAGCGGCCTTGCGCACGATCCGCTGCTGTTCGGGGCTGAGCTTTTTCCAGGCGATGGTGCTGATCAGCACGGGCTCGGCGGCATAGGTGTGCCCGGTGAGGGAAAGGTACTTCTGCACCTCATAGAAGTGCTTGGTGGCGATGTGGGCCAGGGGATTCTCCTGTCCGTCGATGACGCCCTTCTGCAGGGCGGTGTACAGCTCGCTCATGGCCATGGGGGTGGGGCTCGCGCCCAGGGCCTTCATCATTTCAATGTACACGGGCTGTTCCATGACGCGGAATTTGAGGCCCTTCATGTCTTCGGGGGTCTTGATGGGGCGGACGTTGTTGGTCATGTGGCGCACGCCGTTTTCCCAGATGGCCAGGGTGATCATGCCCCGGGCCTCGCCCTTTTTGCACAGATCCATGCCCACGGTGTCCAGGGCCTTGTAGGCATGCTGCACGTCGCGGAAAATGAAGGGCAGGTCAAAGACCGCCACTTCGGGCACGAAATTGCCCAGCACGGCGGTGCCGGTGAGGGTCATGTCCACCGTGCCGAAGGTCAGGCCTTCAACAAGGTCGCGCTGATTGCCCAGCTGGCTGGAGGGGTAGACCTTGATTTCCACTTCGCCGTTGGTACGCTCTTTCACCAGGTTGGCGAAATGGTCCGCGCCCTGGCCGTAGGGATTTTCAGGCTCGGCAATGTGCCCCAGTTTCAGGGTGACGGGCGCGGCCAGAGCCAGGGATGCGCCGAACAGCAGAATGGCGGCGGCGGACATGATGGTGCGGAACATACACAACTCCCTTGTAAGAATACGAATTATGAATCCGGAGCCGGGCTTGCGCACGCGTTTCGAGAGTCACCGCAGCCCCCGCGACGGTTCCTCCGCGTGTGAAGAAAGCCACGCTCCATGCCATTTATATACTTACCTATGTAGCCTTGCTCCCCATATCTGGCAAGAAAATTCCCTGTGTATTGTTTGCATGCTCAATGAATATCCCCGCGACATACTGATGGATTTCTTTTACTGTGTGGAATAATAGTCTTTTTGCCCGCCACGGCGTCAGGGCTGTTTGCGTCGCTTCCAGAGGCCGATAGAAGGGAAAGGCCGCCTCTGTCGGGACAAAAGAAAATTGTGTAGGCTGGCGCTGACGCCATGAGGATCGTTGTCTCACATGCCCCATGCTGCCGGAGGTATGCTTATGACTGTGCATGCGGAACAATGGCAAAAATTGCTCGCCCCGCACCGGATAACCGGTACGGGAACCTGCTGTTATGAGCTGTCGGACGACAGGAACCCCTTTCTACAGGATTACGACAGAATCGTATTTTCCAGTTCGTTCCGCAGGCTTGCGAAAAAGACCCAGGTACATCCCCTGAGCCGGAACGATCATATCCACAACCGGCTGACCCACTCCCTGGAGGTAAGCTGCGTAGGGCGTTCGCTGGGCATTCTGGCGGGGCAGGCGGCGGCCGGGCGGGGAGACATGCCCCAAGGCTTTACGCCGGTGCATTTCGGGCAGATCGTGCAGGCCGCCTGCCTGGCTCACGATATCGGCAACCCGCCGTTCGGGCATGCCGGGGAATCCGCCATCCAGGACTGGTTCAAGGACGAGCAGAACGGCGGCAACTATCTGAAGGAACTCAGGGAATACGAAAAAACCGACTTCAAGACCTTTGACGGCAACGCCCAGGGCTTCCGGCTGATCAACCGGATTGAAAACAACAAGGATCGCGGCGGGTTCCGCCTGACCTTTCCGGTCATAGCCGCGCTGGTCAAGTATCCGAACTCTTCCTATGAGGCTGTGGGGAGCGATTCAAAAAAATTCAACTATTATGCGGCGGAAAAAAATATCTTCTGTCAGGTGTTTGAAACGCTGGGCCTCAGTTGCGGCGGGTTCCGCCGCCATCCGCTTTCCTATCTGCTGGAGGCCGCCGACGATGTCTGTTACCGTATTATTGACATGGAAGACGCGCGGGAGCTGCGGATCATCTCGTATGAGGACATCCTCGACGTGCTGGAGCCGTTGAAAGCGGCCCTGAACATTGACGAGGAAAAACAGAAGGCCATGGATTCCGACAGGCGGCGGGCGGGCTTTCTCCGCGCGCAGCTGATTTCGCATATCGTGCGCTCGTTGGGCCGGACCTTTGAGGACAAGTACGCGGAGATCATGGAGGGCCGCCTGGAAGGGAGCCTGCTCAAGCACGCGGAAAGCGAGGTCGCCGACTATCTGGAGCGGGCGAAAAGGATTTTTACTGAAAAAATCCTGAACAATAACCAGAAGATTTCCCTGGAGGTGGGCGCGTACAATCTGTACCGGCGGCTTCTGGACGTCTTTATTCCGGCCTGCTTCAAGGTCAAGATGAACCGCAGTCTCACTTATCAGGAGGAACGGGCGCTGCATCTCATGGGCGTGAACGCTCCGACGCACGACGACGATCTCTATCAATCATATCTGCGCGTCCTTGATTTCATTTCCGGCATGACGGACGATTACGCCACGTTCATTTCCAGGCAGTTTTCCGGCACGGCCGGTTGACGCGCAAGCGCGGCGGGAAAGAGGGCGGGCCTTTTCCCGTTCCGAGCGGGCTTGACCTTTGATTCTTAGTGTGCTTTTTTCCCAAAAGGTGCTCAAAACGCCTTTTCCGTCAGCGGTTTCCCACCCCGAGAGTTTGTGGGTTTTCTTGTGCCCTTTTGGGGCCTGCTTCCTGCATTGATGTTCCGGGTGTGGGCGAAATACAAGACCGGCTTGCCGGGAAATAGCCCGCTGTCTGACGGCAGTTTTGAGCACCCGGAGCTTTTCATTTTGGGAGCTCTCATCAAAAAAACCGTCAGGAGCGCCTTATGTCCCAATCTCTCTCAACTCCCGTTCCTTCCCCACGCCCAAGTCTTCCGGATTTCAGCGCGCTGGCCGCAAACTTGCAAGAAACCGCCCGGGCTCTGCTGGCCTTTTGCCCGGCAGGCCGGGACGGCGGCAATGCGGCGGGCACGCCTTCCCCCACGCCGGGAGGGGCGTCCGGCGTGATCCGTACCTACCTTCTTCCGGACTTCGCCGTGAAAGAGGAAAAGTGCCTGTTGGAGGAATGCGGCGCTACGGACTGGCAGGAAGCCCTGCATATGGTGCGCGGCAAACTTGAAGTTCTTTCCTGTCTGATGCGCCACTTTGATGAGGAGGAAGAGGTGGACGGCTTTTTTCTCAACCAGATTGTTGAAAACCTGATGGCCCAGCCCTTGGACATGCTGAACCGGCTTTGTTCGCTGGTGGCGGATTTCCAGGAGCCGGAACCGGAAGACAAGTAGAGCACTCAGCCGGCGGCGGTAAGGACGAAGAGCGCCGGGATGTTTTGAATCCCGGCGCTCTTCGCATGCGTTTAGCTGTCCGACTTGTTCGTATCGCTTTTTTTGCGGCTGATATCTATTTCATCCGGTTCGTTGACGGCCTGTTTGAAGTTTTTGATGGCCTTGCCGAGCCCGGCACTGATTTCAGGCAGCTTTTTCGTGCCGAACAGCAGCATTACAACCAGCAGAACCATGAGCAGATGCGGTATACTGAATAAATCCAACATAGCGGGACTCCCTTTTTAGGGTATAACCGATGCGGGGCCGGAATCGGCCCGGCTTTTTACCTATCCTGCCTTACCATACCCGCCTTCACTGTAAAAGCAAGCTGCCTGGCAGAAGACCCCGTGGCCGGGAAGAACGGCATGCCGCCCTTATTCAAGGATTTTGCGGGAAAGGTTTGGAAGAGGCGGCCGGGAGAACTCCCACACAATGCGGGCCGTGTTGCGCCTGAAGCTGAGAAAAACCGCTTCATGAAAAATGGCCGCGCGCTGTTGCCAGCGATCACGGCCACGGTCAGTTCTGAAATTGCCGCCGGGAAATGGAATACGGCGTTGCGGGCGCTCAAAGGCCGCCCTCCTTGGGGAGAGCGGCCTTTGACGGGAACGTGCTACTTGTTTTCCTGGGCCGGTTCGGCTTCCTGCTGAGCCGTGCGGGCGCTGTCCAGGGCGGCCTGCAATTTGGCCTGATCCTCATGCGAAAGCGAAGATTGCATAATGGTGCCGCCGGTGCCGCGCAGTTCGTCGAGCACCTTGTCAGTCAGGGTGGAATCGACCAGCACAAACAGGGCGGACGTGCCGGGGGTCAGTTTTTCCGCAAGCTGTTTCATGAAGTTGTCGTTGATGCCTACGTCGCTCAAGGCCCCGGCGACCGCACCGGCCCCGGCGCCGACCACAAGGCCGAGAAGCGGATTCATAAAGATCAGGCCGATGAGCGTTCCCCAGAAGCCGCCGCCGACCGCGCCGCTCGCCGTCAAATTGTACATCTGGTGCAATTTGATTTTGCCGTTCGGCTTCTTTTCGGCAATGACGGCATCCTCAAGCGAAACGAGGTAGGATTTCTGCATTTTAATGAAGTCGAGTCGAACTTCCTCAGCCTTGAATTCCGTGTCGTATGTCACGACGATTAGATTACGCATCTTAATCTCCTATATGATATTGGGCGGTATATTCTGGTGTAACGTCAACCGGGTCCGAATCTGCGCGCTGATGCGCGATTTAGGCTCTCCCAGGCAAACATCCTGCCCGTGGACGGGCGCGGGGCACCCGTGCTGATTTCTTATAAACGGATTCGTCGCTCCCGGCAATGTCTGCAAGGGCAGTGCCGTGCCCGGCCGGAATTATTTTCGCGCCTGTCAGCCGCAGGGCGGATGACAGAATCCTGTCCCTGACCGCCGGGGGCGCGTTTCGTAGAGACGCCCCCGGCGGTCAGCCTGTTGTTTTGCTTACGGTTGCGTATTCAGCAGCTTGTCCACGCTGCTGTTCCCGAAAACGCGCGGGTCCGGGAAAAGGGACTTGTCCTCACGAACTTTGCGCACGTCTTCAGCGCTTACAGCGGGAGCATGATTCCCCCAGCTGCCGCGGATAAATGTCACCACATCGGCAAGCTGTTGGTCATCAAGCCGCCAGCCGAAGGGCGGCATGGTTATGGAGGAAGGGGCGGCCTTGAAACCGGGCAGGGTTTGCCCCTGAAGAACAATGTGAATAAGCGAGACGGGATCACGGCTCAGCAGAACCGGGTTGCCGCGCAGTTCCGGGAAGAAACGGGCATAGCCGCTTCCATCGGTTCTATGGCAGCTTGCGCAGCTGTCCACATAGGCGGCTGCCCCCCGTTTGCTGTCATCGCCTTTCCACAATTGCCGGGCGACCGTCTTGTCTTCCTTGAAAGGCGCTTTGGACGGATCCTTGGCGGGAAGGGATTTCAGAAAACGCGCCATGGCAACGGCATCGTCGCGGGTCAGGTAGTGCGTGCTGGTTTCAACCACCTCGATCATCTTGCCGAAGGCGGCTGTAGGATCATTGCGCCCGGTCAGGAAGAACTCCGTCAGGTCTTCCACGCTGCGTCCGGCCAGCCCGTCCTGATTGTCTCCCCGCAGATTGATGGCTATCCAACCGGCATAATTGCCGCCGCCGGACAAAAAGTCCTTGCCCTGGCTCGCCCATTGGGCCTTTTCGACCCCCTGCGCATTTCTGGGCGTATGGCAGAAGCCGCAGTGGCCCAATCCTTCCACCAGGTAGCGGCCACGCGCCACCACCGGGTTTTCGCCGGGGGCGGGGGCAAAGGGCCTGACCTCTCGTGGAGCCGCATTGCCCATCGGTTTGTCCGGCTGGCTGACGTTATTGTCAATGGGCCGTACGCCGTGCATGAAGAAGTTATACAGGTCATGCACGTCTTCATCGGTCATGATCGCATACGAGGGAGGCATCATGACCGACATGGGGCCTCTTGGCGAGATGCCCTGCCGCACGGCCTTGTCAAAGGCGTCGAAGTCGAATCTGCCGATGCCTGTTTCCTTGTCCGGGGTAATATTGGGGCTGTTGACGATGCCGAAAGGAACGCCTCCGGCATAAGGTCCTTTGTGGTAGGTGTGGCAGGCAATGCAGTTTGACGCGCGGGCGACATATTCGCCGCGCCTGACGCTCTGTTCAAGATCGCTTGTGGCTGCCCGCGCCGTCGCGGCCACGGCAAAAACACCCAACGTCAGAACGATAAGCAGTTTTTTCATGGTTGCTCCTTACGCCAGCGGTCCGGGCTTTTTGAGATAATTTTCGCGAATGGCTTTGGCGGACCAGTAGGTCAGGGCCGCCACCAGCCCGGTGGGATTATAGCCCAGGCCCTGCGGAAAAGCGGATGCGCCGGGAACGAAAACATTGTGCACATCCCAGTTCTGCAGAAAGCGGTTGACGGCGCTGGTATTCGGATCAGTGCCCATGACGGCTCCGCCGTTCAAATGCGTCGTCTGATATGTGCCGAGATTGAAATGCTCTCCGGGGTGCTTGGGACTGCCGGTAATGAATTTGGGATGCAGCTCCCTGGCAATGATTTCCAGCTTCTTGAACATGAACCGGTTCATTTTGATGTCGTTGTCCTGCCAGTCAAAGGTCATGCGCAGGAGAGGCTGGCCATGGACCGATTTGTACGTCGGATCCAGATCCAGATAGTTGACCCTGTAGGACTGATGCGCGCCGTGCACGTCCATGGAAAGATGGTGGGTATAGTTTTTCGCCACGTCGGCTTTCCATTTGCTGCCCCAGTTGGGAGTGCCCGGCGCTGTGGGCAGGCCGGAGATCGGCTTTGTTCCGGCCTGGTTTACCCAGAACGGCGCGCCGCCCACAAAGCCGTACGGGGCGTGGTCGAAGTTGTCGGCGTTGAAGTCGTCTATGGCGACACCCGCGCCGCCCGCGCCGATAAAGGGATTGGTATGAACATTTTTGTCAAAGAAGGCTTTTATGGTGGTCATGTTCTGATACGAAAAATTCCGGCCCACGACGCCCGTATTGGTGGCGGGATCATACGGTTTGCCGATGCCGGACAACAGCATCAGATGCACGTTATGGAACTGGAAAGCCGAAATGACGACGATATCCGCAGGCTGTTCGACCTCGTTGCCCTGTGAGTCCACATAGGTGACGCCCGTGGCCGTTTTTTTGTCTTTGCTGAGGTTGACCTTGAGAACCCAGGAGTCGTTGCGCAGCTCGAACCCCGGTTCCCGGCGCAACGCCGGCAGGATGTTCACATTGGGAGACGCCTTGGAGTACATGTAACAGGCGTACCCGCTGCAAAAGCCGCAGAAGTTGCACGGTCCCATCTGGGCGCCGTAGGTATTGGTATAGGTTTGCGAGGTGTTGGCCGAAGGCAGGTCATAGGGGTGAAAGCCGGCGGATTCAGCCGCCTTGTAATAGAGCCGGGCCGAATAGGTGCGCTTTTGCGCCGGGAGCGGAAAGGGATTTGAGCGATCCGGAGCGAAGAAGTTGCCGCCCTTGCCCTTGCCGACGATTTTACCGTTGACGCTCCAGGCTGTGCCGGATGTTCCGAAGACCTTTTCAGCCTTGTCGAAAAAAGGCTCCAGCTCGTCGTAGGTGACGCCGAAATCCTGGATGGTCATTCCTTCTGGGATGAAGTCTTTGCCGTAGCGTTCCTCATAATGGCTGCGCATGCGCAATTCCATGGGAGCAACGCGAAAATGGACGCCCGACCAGTGCAGCCCCGCGCCGCCGGTGCCTGTCCCGGGCAAAAAGGCCGCGAGTTTGCGGTACGGCACGGCTGTCTGATCCTTGGCATGCCTGAATGTTACTGTACTCTTGGAAAGGTTCTGAAATATTTTATGACGAGTGTTGTAGGTCAGCTCGTCAATGCTCTGGGGGTAGGAACCCAGAGGATAGGTATCGTGGGCAGGCCCTCGTTCAAGGGCGACCACGTTCAGCCCGGCTTCGATCAGCTCTTTGGCCATAATGGCTCCGGTCCAGCCAAAGCCGATCACAACAGCATCCACTTTTTTCATTACTTTTGCCATAATTTACCCCCTTTCTCCGCTGATGGACACCGGCGGGAAAGGATATTTCTCGTTTCTTTCCACCCAATCCATAAAGTCGGCCCTTGCCCCGGGAAAACCGATGAGTTTCCAGCCGGTCAACCGCTGATTGCCCCCATGGACGGGATCGCTGAAGAAACCTTCACGGGTGTTCTGGAGCAGGGCGCCAAAAAAGACGTTGGAAGGCAGCTTTTCAAACTCCGCCTTTCCTGATTCCATCTGCTCAAGCAGTGCGTCCTGCTGCGCGGCTGATAGCTTGTTGAAGGGAGCATTATGTCTTTTGCGGGCGAAATTGTTCGCTTCCGCAATGCCGAGGCGGTAAATCTCCTGTGGCGTGAGCGGCAACTGGTAGCCGAGATCCGGAGAGGCATCCGGCCGGAAGGGGCCGTGCATGTACATTTTGGCGCCGACGCCATACGGCGTCTGCATCTGGCGGTCAATAAATTCCGGAACACCGGCCTCCAGCGCGCCGGGGCCCAGCGTGTCCTCGGGTATAAGACGGGCGACAGCCGCCTTGATGAATTCAAATTCCTCTTGGTTGAAGAACGTCGGCTGATAGCCGCCCGCGCTCTCAGCCACGGTTCCCCGCGAGGAGGACGCGGCCCTGGCGTCAAGCGCAATGCCGCCAAGCGCCAGAACGGGAGCAACGGCCATGCTCTTTATCAGAAAATCTCTGCGCGATCTTTCAAGCGTATCTTTCGACATACATGACTCCATATATTGGGGGTTAACGTAACCCCTCGAAAAACAAACCACCTTGCAACAACTCGAAACTGCGCGATAGAGTCGCGGAGACAGCGCCGCAACCGCGAAGGGCCGGACGCGCATTCTCCTGTCTCTTGCTGATTTTGGTAAGGGAGGCGTTGAACTTTAGGCTTGGGGAAATCCGAACAGAGGCTTTTGGAAGGCGTGTCGTGGGATTTTTGAAGTGTGAAGTCCAGACGCTGTGACTACCATAGTACAGCAGCAACGTATATCGACTTATGCCTATTCTCTTCGTGGTGTCAATCTGGAAACTGATTTTTTTACTAAGATTAAATTCTGCCCGAGGGCGGGAGACCCCCTCAAAAAGCTGTACAAAGGGAAAAGAACTTTTTGCCGTTCCCGGCAGGGATGCTTGCGTATCGCTTCCACAGGGTATAGAATTTCCTAATGGGGTAGAGGGCAGGGCGTTTCATTGAGCGCGCATGAGCCAGACAACAAGTCTCTTGGCTGGGGCTGAGCAGGACATCCTGCCTGAAACTATTCCTGAACGCGCGGACCATGTCCCGCCGTTCGCCCGTTCCCTGGGCACATTGCTGCGCCTTTTGGGCCGTCCCGTCTCCATGCCCTTGCTGCTGAGCGGCATTCTGGGCGGTCCCAGCGTCAACTCGCCGGAAGCCTGCCTGCGCGCGGCCCGGCGCTGGGGGCTGGACGGCCGCATTGTCCACCGCAAATCCCTGAGCGATATTTCCTCTCTGGTGCTGCCCTGCATTCTGCTGCTGGCCGGCGGCCGCAGTTGCGTGCTTCTGGGCCGCGACGCGGAGACGGCGGAAGTGGTCCTGCCCGAAGAGGGCGAACATGCCAAGCGCGTGCCCCTGGCCGACCTTGAGGCGGAATACACGGGCTACACGGCCTTCGGCAGCCTCGCCGGGCGGTTGGACGCCCGCGCCAATCTGCGCCTTCCCGTGACCAGACGCTGGTTCTGGGACGTCATCGCCCATTACCTGCCCCTGTATAAGCACGTCATCATCGCCACCGTGATCATCAATCTGCTGGGCGTGGCCAGTTCCCTGTTCGCCATGAACGTCTATGACCGTGTGGTGCCCAACCAGGCCGTGGAAACGCTCTGGGTTCTGGCCACGGGCGTGCTGTTCGCCTACCTCGTGGACTTCATCCTGCGCAATGTGCGCGGCTATTTCGTGGATATGGCGGGACGCAACGCGGACGTGGTGCTTTCCAGCAAGCTGATGAGCAAGGTGCTCAGTCTGCGCATGGAGGCCAAACCCGATTCCACGGGCGGGCTCGTCAACAATCTGAGCGGGTTCGAGGCCTTGCGGGAATTTTTCAGCTCCGGCAGCCTGGTGGCCCTCGCGGACATGCCGTTTCTGATCATTTTTCTCTGGCTCATCTCCTTCATCGGAGGGCCGCTTGTCATCGTGCCTCTGGCGGCCGTACCCCTGATGATCGGCCTCGGGCTGCTGCTGCAACTGGCGGCCCGGCGTTCGGCGGCACAGAATTATCTCTTGAATATGCAGAAGCACGCGCTTCTGGTTGAGGTCGTCCACGGCCTGGAAACCGTCAAGATCACCGGCGCGGAAAGCCGCCTGCTGTATCTCTGGGAGCAGCTTTCGGACATGTCCGCCGAAACCACGCGCCAGTCCCGCCGCTATGCCACGCTGACGCTGAGCGTGTCCGGCGGCATCAGCCAGCTGGTTTCCGTGGGGGTCATCGTCTGGGGCGTGTACCTGATCATGGCCGGTTCCCTGACCATGGGCGGGCTCATCGCCTGTAATATCCTGGCAGGCAGGGCCATGGCTCCGCTCATGCAGCTGGCGGGCATGATTTCGCGCCTGCAGCAGTCGCGTCTGTCCCTGAGCGCCCTGAATGCCATCATGGAACTGCCCACTGAGGACGACGGGGACGAGGAGCATATGGACTTCGGCCTGTTGCAGCCCGCTTTTTCCTTTGAAAACGCGGAATTCAGCTATCCCAACGCCAAGAAAAAGGCGCTTGAGGATATTTCCTTCAGCATCCGGCCCCACGAGAAGGTGGGCATTGTCGGCAGAATGGGGTCGGGCAAGTCCACCCTGGGCCGCCTCATGGCCGGGCTCTACGCGCCCCAGGCCGGGACGGTGCGTTACGGCGGCGTGGACATCCGCCAGATGGACCCGGCCAACCTGCGGGGGCGCATCGGTTTTCTGCCCCAGGATGTGACGCTCTTTTACGGCAATATCCGCGATAATATCGCCCTCGACGATCCCGGCATCGAGGATCAGATGGTGCTGCGGGCCGCGTATCTGGCCGGAGCTTCGGATTTCATCCGCGCCCTTCCCGGCGGCCTGGGCGCCCAGGTCGGGGAACGGGGCATGTCCCTTTCCGGCGGGCAGCGCCAGTCCGTGGCTCTGGCCAGGGCCCTGCTGCATGATCCGGAAGTGCTGATTCTCGACGAGCCCACCAGCAATATGGACAAGGGCACGGAACGGCTGATCCGGGACCGCCTGGCGAAAATCACAGCCAACAAGACCCTGGTGCTCATCACCCACCGGCCCGGCCTGTTGGACCTGGTGGACAGGCTGATCGTCGTTGAAGACGGCAAAATTATCGCCGACGGGCCCCGGGAGGCTGTTTTGCGCGCCCTGAACGGGCCGCCGCCCGTCCCGAAGCCGGAAAGCGGACAGCTTTCTCCGGCCGCCGGAGGCCAGGCATGAAAAAACTTCTGCACTCTTTCCGAAGCCGGACGGACCTGGGCGGCAAACAGGAAGACCTGCCCTATATGAACCGGGTGGACGCGGCCCTGCAGCGCCGGGGCGGAATCGGAGCGGTTTTTCTTTCACTGGGCACGGTGGGTTTGGTTGCGCTTCTGGTTGCCTGGGCGGCCTGGGCGGAACTGGACGAGGTGACGCACGGCCAGGGGCAGGTGGTGGCAGCGCAGCGTACCCAGGTCATTCAGCACCTGGAAGGCGGCATCCTGCGCGAGATCCTGGTCAGGGAAGGCGATGTGGTGGAGAAAAACCAGCTCCTGGCCCGCCTGGACAACCTGGGCGCGGCCAGCCAGTACCGCGACGCCATGAATAAAGCCCTTGAAAATCAGGTGGCCCTGGTCCGTCTGGAAGCTGAAAAAAACGGAACAGAACCTGTATTCAGCGCGGAACTGAGGGAAAAAGCGCCGCAGATCGTGACCGACCAGGAAGAAATGTTCCAGACCCGCCGCGACAAATCCACTTCGGAAACGCAATTGCTCGAGTCACAGTACAAGCAGCGCCTGGAAGACGTGGATGAGCAGCAGGGCCGCAAGGTGCAACTGGAGAAAACCCTGGCTCTGGCCGAAGAGCGCCGCGACATCGCCAAGCCTCTGGTGGATCGTAAGCTCTTTTCCAAGGTGGATTATCTGGACCTGGAACAGAGGGTGGTGACCTTGGGCGGAGATATCGAAGCTCTTTCCTCCACCATGTCCAAAGCGAAAGAAGCGGCCGAGGAGGCCCGGCGCAAGCTCGCCCTGCGCAAGGCCGAGATGGAGGCGCAGATTTCCGAGGAAATCAACAAACGCCGCACGGAGCTGACCTCACTGCAGGAAGTGCTTTCCGCCGGAGGCGACCGGGTAACGCGCACGGAGCTGCGCTCGCCGGTACGCGGCACGGTCAAGCGGGTGGTCGTCAATACTCTGGGCGGCGTGGTGCGCCCCGGCGATCCGGTCATGGAAGTGGTGCCTCTGGACGACACGCTGCTGGTGGAGGCGCGCATCCGTCCTGCGGATATTGCCTTTATTCATGCCGATCAGAAAGCCATGGTCAAAATTTCGGCCTATGATTTTTCCATTTACGGCGGCCTTGAAGCGCGTGTGGAGCAGATCAGCGCCGACACCATCGAAGACAGGAAAGGCGAGTATTACTATCTCGTCAAATTGCGCACGCAAAAGAACGCCATCAACTACCGCAACGAACAGTTGCCGATTATTCCCGGCATGGTGGCGAGCGTGGATATTATCTCGGGCAAGAAATCCATCCTTGATTATTTGCTGAAACCCATCCTCAAGGCACGTCAGAATGCCCTGAGAGAACGTTAATAATTTTACCATAAGGCGCTGTCATGCCTACAACACATATATTGCATCTGCCGTCGGCAGGACGTGAAACGGTTCTCGCGGGACTTTCCCCGCAGTCGCGGCTGGTGCTGGATTTTCCAGCACGCGGGGTTTTCGTGGGCAGGGAAAACAATGATCTGGTTTTCTCCCGTATTGACGGAACCCGGCTCGTGCTCAAGGACTATCATGCGCCCCGGAACATGCCCGAGGATGTGCCGCAGAATGCTCCGGCGGACGGCGCGCCGCGCGACGAAGGCCCGCCCGCCGTTGTGGTGGGTGGCCGGGAAATGACCCATCAGGCCTTTTTCGACGCGCTGGGCGAGGACGACATGCCGCAAGCAGGCGTGGTCCAGGCCAGAAACAGCGCGTATCACGAATATTCCGAGAGCGAGCTGGGCAAGGGAATTTCCGAACTCAGCGCTCTTGACAAGCGTACGGGTGAATCCGACGCGGACAAGACCTTGGGCCGCAGGGAAAACAGGCAGGACGAGCTTGCGGCGGAGCGGGCCGGACGGCTTGGCGGCGTGGATGCCCTGGGCAGCGGCTCAAACGGGAGCGGCAGCGTCAGCCCCGGCGGCGGCCAGGGCTCGGGCGGCAGCGGCGGTTCCGGCGGGTCGGGTAGCGGTGGCGGCAGCGGAGGCACCGGCGGCAATAACGGTTCAGGCGGAACAGGAGGAAACGGCGGAATCGGCAACAGCAATCCTGTCGTGGCCGCGGCTACGGCAAGCATTGCCGAGGATACGGCCAGCGTCAGCGGTAATTTGCCCTCACCCACGGACCCGGATGCCGGGGATGCTCCGTCGTTCGCTGCCCGAACCAATGCGGCGGGCCTGTATGGTACGCTCAGCCTGGACGCTTCCGGGCACTATACCTACATCCTGAACAATGCCCTGTCCGCGGTGCAGGGCCTGGGAGTGGGGGAAAGCCTCACCGACACTTTCACCTTTACGGTGTCCGACGGGCACGGCGGCACGGCCGCCAACACCCTGACCGTGACCATCAACGGCGCCAATGACGCACCGGTACTGGCCGCCACAATCGTGAACGTCGCCGAAGGCAGCGCTACCACCAGCGGCACGCTGCCCGCGCCCGCGGACCCGGATCTGCACGATGCAGCGAGTTTTGTGCCGCAGACAGGCTCGGCCGGGCTCTACGGCACGCTCACGCTGGATGCCTCGGGCAATTACACCTATACCCTGAATAATGCGCTGCCCGCGGTGCAGGGCCTGGGCGTGGGCGAAAGCCTGACGGACACGTTTACGTTCACGGCATCCGACGGGCACGGCGGCACGGCCTCCAGTACCCTGACCGTGACCATCAACGGGGCTAATGACGCGCCCGTGCTGGCCGTCACGGTAGTGGGCGTTGACAAAGACACTGCCGTCACCAACGGCAGCTTGCCCATGCCCACGGATGCGGATGTGCACGATACGGTCAGCTTCACGCCATTGACCAATGCGCCGGGCAGCTACGGCACATTCAGCGTGGACGCCGACGGCAACTATACCTATGTGCTGGACACCTCCCTGCCCGCAGTGCGGGCTTTGGGCCCCACGGACAGCCTGACCGACACCTTTACTGTTACAGTGTCCGACAATCACGGCGGCTCGTCTTCCACTGTTATAACCGTGAGCGTCAACGGCGGCAACAATGACGCGCCCAGCGTGACCGCCGCCCTGGCTTCCATTGGCGAAGATACGGCCGGCGTCAGCGGTGTGCTGCCCGCGCCCGTGGACCCGGACCTGCATGACGTTGTGATTTTCGTTCCGCAAGCAAACACGGCCGGGCTTTACGGCACGCTCACGCTGGATGCCGGCGGTAACTATACCTACACGCTGAACAATGCGCTGCCCGCGGTGCAGGGTCTGGGCGCGGGCGAAAGCCTGACCGAGACCTTTACCTTCACGGTATCCGACGGACGCGGCGGCACGGGCTCCAACACCTTGACCGTGACCATCGACGGCAGCAACGACGCGCCTGTCGTCACCGCGGCCACGGCTTCCATTGTTGAGGATACGGCCGACGTCAGCGGCACGCTGCCCGCGCCCGCGGACCCGGATCTGCACGATGCAGCGAGTTTTGTGCCGCAGACAGGCTCGGCCGGGCTCTACGGCATGCTCACACTGGATGCCTCGGGCAATTACACCTATACCCTGAATAATGCGCTGCCTGCGGTACAGGGACTGGGCGTGGGCGAAAGCCTCACCGATACCTTTACCTTCACGGCGTCCGACGGACACGGCGGCACGGCCTCCAGTACCCTGACCGTGACCATCAACGGCAGCAATGACGCGCCTGTGCTGGCCGCCACAACCGTGGACGTCGCCGAAGGCAGCGCCACCACCAGCGGCACGCTGCCCATGCCCACGGATGCGGATGTGCATGATGTGGTCAGCTTCTCGCCGTTAACTAATGCACCGGGCAACTACGGCACATTCAGCGTGGATGCCTCGGGCAATTATACCTATGTGCAGAATACGTCCCTGCCCGCACTGCAGGGTCTGGGCGCTGGCGAAAGCCTTACCGACAGCTTTACCGTCACAGTGTCCGACAATCACGGCGGCTCGTCTTCCACAGTCATAACCGTGAGCATCAACGGCAGCAACGACGCGCCTGTTGTAAGCGCGGCCATGTCCGGTATCACCGAAGATACGGTCAGCGTCAGCGGTACATTGCCCCCGGCGGTTGATCCGGATCTGCATGATGTTGCGAGTTTTGTGCCGCAGACAAACACGGCCGGGCTCTACGGCATGCTCACGCTGGATGCCTCGGGCAATTATACCTATAGCCTGAATAATGCGCTGCCCGTAGTGCAGGGCCTGGGCGTGGGTGAAAGCCTGACTGATACTTTTAGTTTCACGGTGTCCGACGGCCACGGCGGCACGGGTTCCAGCACCCTGACAGTGACCATCAACGGCAGCAATGACGCGCCCACCGTGGCGGCAGCCACAACCGTCGTTGCCGAGGATATGGCCGGCGTCAGCGGCACGCTGCCAACGCCTGTGGATGCGGATACCCATGATACCGTGACATTCCTCCCTCAGTCCAATACCGCCGGCCAGTACGGCACGCTTAATGTGGACGCCGACGGTAACTATACCTATACCCTGAATAATGCCTCGCCTGCGGTGCAGGGTCTGGGCGTGGGTGAAAGTCTGGCTGATACTTTTAGTTTCACGGTGTCCGACGGGCACGGCGGCACGGCCACCAATACCCTGACCGTGACTGTCAACGGGACAAACGACGCGCCCGTGCTGGCCGCCACAAGCGTGAACGTCGCTGAAGGCAGCGCCACCACCAGCGGCACGCTGCCCACGCCCACGGACGCGGATGTGCACGATACGGTCAGCTTCACACCATTGAGCAATGCGCCGGGCAGCTACGGCACGCTCAGCGTGGACGCCAACGGCAACTATACTTATACGCTGAATACCTTACTGCCCGCAATGCAGGGCCTGGGCGCGGGCGAAAGCCTGACCGACACCTTTACAGTTACAGTCTCGGACAATCACGGCGGCTCATCTTCAACGGTCGTGACCATGAGCATCAACGGCAGTAACGACGCGCCCACCGTGGTCGCGGCCACGGCTGCCATTGCCGAGGATACGCCAACGGTCAGCGGCACACTGCCCACGCCCGTGGATGCGGATACTCATGATATTGTGACCTTCACGCCCCAGAACAATGCATCCGGCATCTATGGTACGCTCAGCCTGGACGCCAACGGCAACTATACCTATATCCTGAACAATTCCCTACCGGTGGTGCAGGGCCTGGGCGTGGGTGAAAGCCTCACCGACAGTTTCACCTTCACGGTGAGCGACAATCACGGCGCCACGGTCACCAACACGCTGACCGTGACCATCAACGGCAGCAATGACGCGCCCGTGCTGGCCGCCACAACCGTGAATATCGCCGAAGACAGCGCCGTTGCCAGCGGTACGTTGCCCACGCCCACGGACGCGGATGTGCACGATACGGTCAGCTTCACGCCATTGAGCAATGCGCCGGGCAGCTACGGCACGCTCAGCGTGGACGCCAACGGCAACT
>NZ_JAGZUV010000072.1:0-16060 GCF_018379785.1 Desulfovibrio sp. | reverse complement strand
CGGCACCAGCCATCCGCCTGCGCTTCGCTCCGGCGGAGCAAAGGTGGCTTCGCCCCTTTTTGCTCGTTCTCCGATCTATCGGGGAATAAAGACTTTTTTGGATGCGTCTGCCCTGGGTTCGCCACCGCCCTTGCTTCGCCATTGCTCCCCTGCTATGCTGATTCCCTGCCCAGCCGACAGCTTTCCGGCGGCGCGTCCGACGCGTCTTGCCGTTGCGCCATGAATGCTTATTCTTCAGTGCAGTGAGGTTCCCGCCATGTGTCTAGCCATTCCCGCCCAGATTGTGGAACTTCAGGAAGAAGGCATGGCCCGCGTGCGCGTGGGCGAAAGCCAGACCTTTCTGACTGCTTCCGTCATGCTTTTGCCTGAACCGCCGCAGATCGGCGATTATGTCATTCTCCACGCCGGGTTCGCCCTGCATACCATGACGCCCCAGGAGGCTCAGGACAGCCTCGCGGCCCTGCGCGAGTTGGCCGAAGCCATGGAGGGCACGCCTGCCCCGTTCTAGCCCGGATTAACTTTGAGAATTGTCATTCCCAAAGTTTTAAAACGCTCGCTCTGCTCTCGATGTCCGTACGGCGTAGCTATGCCGCCTTACGGACGACGCTCGTAGCGGGCGTCTGCGTGAGCAGACGCCGGAGCAATTTCACTTTGAAATTGCTCCGAGGCCGCCTCTCCGCGCAATGTATGCCGACAAGTCCACGCCCAAGAAGGCCGCAGAAAAGCGGCCTTCTTGACTTTAGGGCGCTCTTTGCCCACACTAGAGCGATTTTTCTTTCGCCCGCATCCTCTTCTGCCCTCGGGCCGGGCACAGCCGCTGGGAGCCAGCATGAGTGACTACAAAAAAACCCTGAATCTTCCGCAAACCGCCTTTCCCATGAAGGCCAATCTGGCCCAGCGCGAGCCGGAAACGCTCAAGAAGTGGGACCGGATCAACGCCCGCGAAGCCATGGTCGAGGCTTCGGGCAGCCGGGGCACCTATGTGCTGCACGACGGTCCGCCCTACGCCAACGGGCACATTCACATGGGCACGGCGCTGAACAAGATTCTCAAGGACATTGTGGTCAAATCCCGCAACATGCAGGGGTACGCCTCCCGCTATGTGCCGGGCTGGGATTGCCACGGCCTGCCCATCGAGCACAAGGTGGAGCAGGAACTCAAGGAAAAGAAAAAGACCCTGCCCGCGCATGTGGTGCGCAAGCTCTGCCGCGACTACGCGGCCAAATGGATCGACGTGCAGCGCAAGGAATTCAAGCGACTGGGCGTGCTCGGGGACTGGGACGATCCCTACATGAGCATGAAGCCCGCCTATGAGGCCACCACGGCGCGCGAACTGGCCGATTTTGTGGAAAAGGGCAGCGTGATCCGCGCCAAGAAGCCCATCTACTGGTGCTGCTCCTGCCATACGGCTCTGGCCGAAGCCGAGGTGGAATACTACGACCACACTTCCCCCTCCATCTACGTGCGTTTTCCCCTGCCCGACGCGGGATTGAGCAAGGTCTTTCCGCAGGCTGACCCTTCCCGCGCCCATGTGGTCATCTGGACCACCACGCCCTGGACCCTGCCGGACAACATGGCCGTCTGCCTGCATCCGGAATTCAGCTACGTACTGGTGGAGGCCGGGGGCAGCCAGTATCTGCTGGCCGAGGAACGCCTCGCGCCCTGCGCCGCCCTGTTCGGCTGGAACGATCCCAAAATTCTGGGCCGGGCCACGGGCGCGCAGCTCGAAGGCCTGGTGGCCCGCCATCCCTTCTACGACCGTCCCTCGCCCCTGACTCTGGGCCTGCACGTGACACTGGACACGGGTACCGGCTGCGTGCATACCGCGCCGGGCCACGGCCGCGAGGACTACGAAGTGGGCCTCAAGTACGGCCTGGACATTTATTCTCCCCTGGACGACGCGGGCCGTTTTCTGCCCACAGTGGAATTTTTCGCCGGGCTCACGGTCACCGAAGCCAACCCCAAGGTCATTGAAAAGCTCAAGGAAAAGGGCGCGCTGCTCCAGGCAGGCAAGATCCAGCACTCCTATCCGCACTGCTGGCGCTGCAAAAATCCGGTGATTTTCCGGGCCACCACCCAGTGGTTCATCAGCATGGAGAAAAACGACCTGCGCAAGCGGGCTCTGGAGAGCATCGACAAGGACGTGCAGTGGATTCCGGCCTGGGGCCGGGACCGCATTTACAATATGATCGAATCCCGGCCGGACTGGTGCATTTCGCGCCAGCGCCAGTGGGGCGTGCCGATCCTGGCCCTGCGTTGCGAGGACTGCGGCGAGGCCTGGAACGATCCCGCCTGGATGCGCGAGATCAGCGACCGCTTCGCCAAGCACCCCACGGGCTGCGACTACTGGTACGAGGCGGACCTGAGCGAGATTGTGCCCGACGGCCTGAAGTGCCCGCACTGCGGCGGCAGCCACTGGACAAAAGAAAGCGACATTCTGGACGTCTGGTTCGACTCCGGCACCAGCTTCGCGGCCGTGCTGGAAGCGCGGCCAGAGCTCTCCTACCCGGCGGACCTCTACCTGGAAGGCTCGGACCAGCATCGCGGCTGGTTCCACAGCTCTCTGCTGGTGTCCGAGGGCACGCGCGGGCGGCCCCCCTACCGCTCGGTGCTGACCCACGGCTACGTGGTGGACGGCGAAGGCCGCAAGATGTCCAAATCCATCGGCAATGTCATCGCCCCGCAGGAACTCATCGAGAAGTTCGGGGCCGAGATCGTGCGCCTCTGGGTTTCCTCGGTGGAATACCGCGAAGACATCCGCATTTCGGACCAGATCCTGGGCCGTCTGGTGGACGCCTACCGCCGCATCCGCAACACCTGCCGTTTCATCCTGGGCAACATCGACGGCCTGAACCAAGCGGACCTGCTGCCCCTGGAGCAATTGCTGCCCCTGGACCGCTTTGCCCTGGACGTGGCCGCACGCATGCACGAACGCGTACAGCAGGCCTACACGGACTTTGAATTCCACAAGGTCTACCACAGCCTGCACAATTACTGCGTCACGGATCTCTCCTCCGTCTATCTGGATATCCTCAAGGACCGCCTCTACGCCTCGGGCGCGACCAGCCGGGAACGCCGCTCGGCCCAGACGGCCCTGTGGCACATTCTGCGTCTGCTGCTGCGCGACATGGCCCCGGTGCTCTCCTTCACAGCCGAGGAAATCTTCAGCCACCTTCCGGCGGACCTGCGCGGGCCCGAGCCCACGGTCTTCGCCCTGCAGGCCGTGTCCGGCGAGGAATTTCTGCTGCCCGAAGGCCGGCGCGACGACTGGAACGTGCTGCTGGCCGTGCGCGGCGCGGTGACCAGGGCCATCGAACCCCTGCGCCGCGACGGCGTGGTGGGCCATTCCCTGGATACGCGGGTCACGCTCTACCTGGCCGACGAGTTGCGCGAGCGCCTGGAAAGCCTGAACACGGACCTGCGCGCGGTCTGCATCGTCTCCCAGTTGGAACTGGCCCCCCTGGCCGAGGCTCCGAAAGATGCCTACAGTGACAGCGAAGTGTCCGGCCTGGCCATCGGCGTGGAAAAGGCCCACGGCGAAAAGTGCGAGCGCTGCTGGATTTACAGCACGGAACTGGGCACGGACCCGGCCCATCCCACGCTCTGCCCGCGTTGCGCGGCGGTGCTCAAAAACCTTCCCCTCGGGGAGCGGGAAGGACGCGCGGCCGAATGAGACGGCGCTATCTGATTTTGGGCGGCCTGGCCGCGCTGGCCTTTGTGCTGGACCAGCTCAGCAAATGGTGGGTCATGACCGCCATTCCCGAGCACCGGCCCGTGGTGGTGATCCCCGGTTTCTTCGACCTGATCAACATCCGCAACCGGGGCGCGGCCTTCGGTTTTCTGAACCGCTCGGACATTGAATGGCAGTTCTGGCTCTTCCTGGCGGCCACCGTGGTGGCGGCCTGGGCCATCATCGCCCTGGTGCGCGGCTCACGCCATCAACCCTGGCTCTTCGCCGGGCTGGGCCTGGTGCTGGGCGGTGCTCTGGGCAACCTGGCGGACCGTCTGCGCTTCCGGGCCGTGGTGGATTTTCTGGATTTTTACTGGGGCGACTGGCACTGGCCCGCCTTCAATGTGGCGGATATGGCCATCTGTATCGGCGCCTTTCTGGCCTGTCTGGTCATCTGGCGCAAATCGCCGGAAAACGCGCGGGACGGCGCGTCCGACCGCGACACGTCCGGCACGGGGAGAAAAGCATGACCTTTGCCTGGTGGCATCCGCTGGTAGCCTTGATTCCCATGCTTCCCAGCTTCTGGAGCATCTGGCACATCTGGAGTCATGAGTTCGAGACGCCCCAGCAACGTGCGCTCTGGCTGGTGCTGGTGGTCTTTCTGCCGGTACTGGGCGGCATCATCTACATATTTACGGGCCGCACCAAGGCCTGTGGAAAAATTCAACGCTGAAACGAGGCTATCATGAACAGATCCCGTTCTTCCCATCTCCTGCTCCTGGGCTGCGCCAGTCTGTTGCTGGGCGCCTGCGTGCAGAGCGGCTCCGGCGGCGGCAGCACCCTGAATCTGGAACAGCAGGTGCAGCAGCACGACATGCAGCTCAGACAATTGCAGCCCGCCCAGGCCGACGCCTGGAACCAGCTCCAGGCCATGCGGCAGGAGTTGAACACCCTCAAGGGCCAGATGGACGATCTGCAGAATGCGGGCGGCGCGCGCGCCCTGGTGGAGCGCGTCAATCGCCATGATGCGGCCCTGCGCCAGGTGGAGAGCAGCATGGCCCTGAATCTCAATCTGGGCGATCCCCTGCCGTCCACGCCCGTGTCGGCGGCTGCGCCGACGACTCCGGCCGTGCCCATGACCGGGACCGCGAACACGCCGTCGTACGGCCAGCCCGAAGCAACCTACGGCCAACCGGCCCAGGGCGGCATGCCCGCGGGCAGTCCCGGCTACACGGCGGCCGTGCCTGCGGGCACGCAGCCCTATCAGGGCCAGCAGGCGGCCCAGCCCGCCCAGGCTCCCAACGCCAGCACCTGGGGCCAACCCTCGCCCCAGCCCGTGGTGCAGGCCCCGCAGAAGGACATTTCCCTGGCCCTCTTCGACGCGGGCGTCAATGCCTTCAACGCCCGCAAGTACGAGGAAGCCCAGCGCTCCTTCACGGACTTTCTGAAAAATTACAAGGACCACAACCTGGCCCCGGAAGCCCAGTACTACCTGGCGGAGTGCTACTTCCAGCGCAATCAGTTCGCGGACGCGGCCCTGGCCTATGATACGGTGATCAAAAAATATCCCAAGTCCACGCGCACGCCCGGCGCCTATCTGAAGCAGGGCATCAGCTTCAGCAAAATCAACCAGGGGGCCGCGGCCAAAGCCCGGATGCAGGAACTGATCAAGAAGTTCCCCAATTCACCGGAAGCCGCCCGCGCCAAGAGCTTTTTGAAGACCAACAAGTAAGCGGTCATTTTCGTCCGGAGCGTGTTTTGCCGCCGGGCCTGTCCCGGCGGCAAAACGTTTCACGGCAGAGAGCGGCTCAGGCATGAAATGTGTGAACCGCTCCGGCAAGGGTTTGCAGCCAACCCCTTGTCATGACAAGTGGTACATACTCTGAGGGGCCCGGCCCCCTACTCGCAACACTCTAACCTTTCGGCAGGGCCGGAAAGGGGAACGGGATGGCGGACCACGCAGATGAGCCGACCGTGTACAGACAGTTGAGCACGGACATGCGCCAGGGGCTGAAGGATATTTACCAGCAGATTTCCACGGCTTCCAGCGATCAGGCTTCGCCCGTGCCCGAAACGGACGCCCTGTTCCACGAGGCTTCGGACCAGTTGGGGGAAGTGCTCAAAGCCACGGAAACAGCCACCATGAGCATCATGGAAATCGTGGAGAAGCATCTGGATCTCCAAGCCGAAAGCGCGGAACTGCTGGCCGCCGTGCGGGAAGGCACGGCCACGGAAAGCCAGAAGGCCCGCCTTGCCGAGATCAACAGCCAATTGGGCGATGATCTCACCAGCCTGCTGACCACCCTGAGTTTTCAGGACATCACGGGCCAGCGGATCAAACGGGTGGTGGCGGCTCTGAACAAGATTGAAAACAGCGTGGTGGAGCTCTATGTCTCTTCCGGCCTGATCATGGACGGCGCGGAAAAAGACCCGGCCAAGAACGCCCAGGCCCTGAAAGAGGAAGCCAGCAAGGCTGTGGAGGATTTCCGCCAGAACCGCAAGGTCGTTTCCTCGCTCAACGGTCCCAAGAAAGGCGTCTCTCAGGGGGCCATCGACGATATGCTGGCCCAGTTGGGCATGTAGTGTCTAATTAAAAAATTAGGCACACAAAACCCAGAGGGTCTTGCATCCGCCGTAACTCAGCGAAAAACCACGTTTTTTCTCTGACGATCCTCCGAAAATTGAGAGCATAACTATACTCAAAATTTTTGCAATCAGAGTAATCCCGGATTCCGGCATTTGAAAAGCAAACAGCCCGCCGATGGTTTTCACCACGGCGGGCTGTTGTTTTACAGGGCTGTTACTCTTCAAAGTCTGTTGGCCACTACGAGAAATTTTGTTCTCTGCCAAGGAAGGAAGACTTTTTATGGAAGGAGTGTACTCTTGTGGTACTCGACCGGAATAAAAAGTCTTTCTGACGCAGGCAGAGGGCGAAAGGGCCGTAGTTGCCAACAGACTTAGGCCAGAACCGTCTTGCCCAACTCCAAGGCCTTAAGATTGGACTCCTGCAGCTTAGCGGGCAGAAACTTCTTGATGGCCGCTTCCAAGGCGTCCACGCCGAAAGGCAGCACGCCGGAGGCGCAGACCGCGCTCAGCAGCACGGTATTGCCGCTCTGGGCCGAACCGGCCTGGAGTCCCAGCTCGCGGCAGGGAATGAAGCGGCATTGCCCGGCCACCAGCCGGGTCTGTTCCTCGATATAGGCCATGTCAGGATAGCCGGCCTGTCCCAGGGAGACGCTGACCGGCGGCAGGGGATCGCTGCTGGAAAACACCGTGCCGCCGGGCCGCAGATAGGGCAGGCCGCGCAGGGTTTCCAGAGGTTCAAAGCCCAGCAGCACATCGGCCTCCCCGAAGTCCAGTTTGGGCGAACGCCAGCCGCCCAGCAACAGCACGGATTCCACCACGCCGCCGCGCTGGGCCATGCCGTGCACTTCCCCGGCCACCACGTCCAGACCGGCCTGCAGAGCCGTACGCGCCAGCAGGGTAGTCGCCGTCAACGTGCCCTGGCCGCCCACGCCGGTGAAATAAATCCGCATCCGTTTTTGCTTGTCGTGTGCTTTCATTGTTTCACCACTCAGCGCTTTTTGGCTTTAAAGGCCGTGGGAGCGATCTGCAGGCAGATCATGCAGCCGGAACACAGGGTTTCATCCACCGCCAGATTGTCGCCCTGGCGATAAAAGGCCGGACAGGCCAGCTGCTCCAGGCAGCGCAAGGCTTCCTCGCCCTGCTGCACCACCTGGGCCACCTGGGGCTGCCCTTTCTTGAGGCGACGACGGGCATAGAGCACGCACGGCTCCTCGGCGATGAGCACCCGCACCCCGGACTTGCCCTTCATTTCCTCCAGGGCCTTGGTCACGGCCTTGAGATTGAAGGCCTTTACCTTGACGCATTCGGTCACGCCCAAGCCGCGCACCACGGCTTCCATATCCATATGCACGCTCATGTCGCCGAGCATTTCCTGCAACATGCCGGGATTGGGCTGATGGCCGGTCATAGCCGTGGTGCCGTTGTCCAGAACGACCAACAGCAGATCGTGGTGGTTGAAGACCGCATTCGCCAGGCCGGTCATGCCGGAGTGGAAAAAGGTGGAGTCGCCGATGAAACCCACCACCGGCTTGCCCGAAGCCCGCGCAAAGCCGCTGCCCGCCGAAATGGACGAGCCCATGCAGACCAGAAAGTCCGCGGTGCGCAGGGGCGGCAGCAGGCCCAACGTGTAGCAGCCGATGTCGCTGGAATAGATGGCTTCGTCCCCGAATACCTGACGCACGGCATAGTACACGGCGCGGTGCGAACAGCCGGGGCAGAGGTTGGGCGGACGGCCCGGCAGCTGCGCCTCCACGGGACGCGCGGGCTTGGCCGGACAAGGGCAGTCCAGCCAGGCGGACAGGCGACGCAGCACCAGGGTGGTGGAATATTCCCCCTGGCCGGTCAGATTTTCATTCTTGCCCTCAATGCGCACGTTCAGGCCGCGCCGCTGGGCCAGGGCGCGCACGTCCTGTTCCAGCAGGTCCGCGCCTTCCTCCAGCACCAGCACCCGGTCGCATTTCTGGAGGAACGCGACGATCATTTCGCTGGGCAGGGGCCAGGTCATGCCCAGTTCCAGCACGCGCACGCGGTCTTCCCAACCGCCGCTGGCCAAGGCGTCGGCCAGGTAATTGCGGGCCACGCCGCTGGCGATGATCCCCAGGCGGGTCTGTCCGGCGGGTTCGCGCTCCACGTTGAAGCGGCTGCCCTCGGCGATCTGGCGGGCCTTTTCCAGGTTGGCGTCCAGAGCCAGATGACGGCGGCAGGCCACGGCGGGCACCGGCACAAAGCGTCCCGGCTCGCGCTTGAAGGCCACCTTGGGCTGGGGCGCGGGCAGATCGTCAAAATCCACGGGCCCGCGCATATGGCTGACCCTGGTGGTGGTGCGCAGCATGACCGGCTGTTGCAGTTCGCGGGCCAGACGAAAGGCCTCGCGGGTCATTTCCTTGGCTTCCTGAGCCGAAACGGGCTCAAAACAGGGCAGAGAGGCGAAACGGGCGTAATGGCGGTTGTCCTGCTCGTTCTGGCTGGAATGGCAGCCGGGGTCGTCGGCCGTGAGCACCACCAGACCGCCGGGCAGGCCGATATAGGCCGAGGTGAACAAGGGATCGGCGGCCACGTTGAGGCCCACATGCTTCATGGCCACCAGGCTCATGGCGCCGCCCAGGGCGCCGCCGGCGGCCACTTCCATGGCGACCTTCTCGTTGATGGAATATTCCAGCCGGTAGCGGCCCTCACCGCCCAGGCGGAGGAAGGTGTCGGCCACTTCCGAGGACGGCGTGCCCGGATAACAGGAAACCATATGCACGCCCGCTTCCAGAGCGCCGCGCACAATAGCTTCATTGCCCAATAACAGATGGCGCTCCCCACGGGCGCCGCGCAACAACGGATCGTTGCTCATGCTTCCTCCAGACCTCGCGCGCGTGCCGCGCGGGCCGCAAATGGATACCCCCAGCCGGACTTTTCCGCCCCGGCGTCACCGGGCGCGGTCGGCGTCCGGCACGCATTACGGCGTGTTCGTGTCTGATTTGAAAAATCAGACACCCAAAACCCGTAGGGTTTTGCGGCGGCATAGCCGCCGTGAGTCAGTGAAAAACCACGTCTTTTCGCTGACGATCCCGCGAAAATTGCGAGCATACCTCCGCTCGTAATTTTTGCAATCAGACACTGGTGTCGCGCCGCCGAAGGCGGCGTGAACGAGCCGAAAACCGCGTTTTTCGGCGAAGCGATCTTCACACAGAAAACGAAGTTTTATTGTGTGACATGGTACTAGTTCTGGACCGGCTTTTCAGGCGCGCTCCCGGCGGCGGGAACCAGCGCCTCGGCCCGGACGCGGAAATAGTCTCCGTCAAGGCCGCTCACTTCCTGAGCCAGGGCCTGGTAAGTCTTGGCGGCCAGATCCTTCTGTCCCGCCCTGGCGGCGGCTTCGGCCAGCATCTGGCGCAGCTGGACGGAACGGTTTTCACCCGGCAGGCGCGCTTCCAGGCCCTGCAGCAAGGTCAGGGCCTCGGCGTTCTTGCCCGCCTTGAGCAGGCTTCCGGCCTCGCCCAGGGCGGCGGCCATGCCCAGCGCGCCGTCGGCGTCCAGTTTGGCGGCCTTGGCGTAAACCTCGGCGGCAACAGCGGCGTCCCCGCTCTCCAGAGCGCTCTGGGCCCAGGCCAGCAGCACGGAAAGGCGCACATCGGACGGGGCCTTGTCGGCCAGGGCGGCCAGGGCCTTGAGGCGTTCCTGCCCCTGCATGGTCATGCTGACGCGCGCCAGTTCCTGCCGGGCGTCCTCGTTCTTGCCGCCGCTGTACCAGCGCCAGATGCCCGTGCCTGCCAGGACCAGCAGAAAGAGGATCACCACACCGGCGATAATGCCCGCATGGCGCAGCATGAACTGCAGGAGGGGCGCGCTTTCGGAACTGACTTCAGCCTGCAGATCGCGAAACAGGGGCGAAGTCTCCTCGCCTTGATTCTTTTGCGGATTCATGTATCAAAAACTCCTTAGGGAGACGGAACTGCCCAAAGCCGGAAGCCCGCGACGCGGGCAGGCTGTTCCTGACGGAACTATTTACATAGGCCAAAGCCGGTCTTCCTGTCAAAATAAATATCCCCGCCGCTCACGGCGGCGCAAAGGAGCAGCCATGACGCCTGCGGAAGAAATGGAACGCCTGGCCGCGCGGGCCCGGGAAGCGGCCCGGGCCATGAGCCGGGCCCGCGCCGAGACCAAGACGCGGGCCCTGATCGGACTGGCGGACCAGCTGGCCGCGCGGGAAGAGGAAATCCTGACCGCCAACCGCAAGGATCTGGACGCGGCCCGCGCCGCGGGCCTGGACGCTCCGCGTCTGGACCGTCTGACCCTGACCCCGGCCATCATGGCCGAGATGCGCGCGGCCTGCCTGCATGTGGCCCAGCTGCCCGATCCCGTGGGCGTCACGGAACAGCAGTGGCAACAGCCCAACGGTCTGCTGGTGGGACGCATGCGCATCCCCCTCGGGGTCATCGCCATGATTTACGAGGCCCGGCCCAATGTGACCATCGACGCGGCCATCCTCTGCATCAAGGCGGGCAACGCGGTGATTCTGCGCGGCGGCAGCGAGGCCCTGCACTCCAACACGGCGCTGGCCGGGCTGCTGCAAACGGCCCTGTCCGACGCGGGCCTGCCGCCCCAGGCCGCGCAACTGGTGGGCATCACGGACCATGCGGCGGTAACGGCCCTGTGCAAGCAGGACCGGTACATCGACGTCATCATCCCGCGCGGCGGCGAAGGCCTGGTGCGCGCCGTCACCGAAGCGGCCACCATGCCAGTGCTCAAGCACTTCAAGGGCGTCTGCCATGCCTTTATCGACGCGGATGCGGATCAGGATCAGGCCCTGGAGATCGTCTTCAACGCCAAGGTGCAGCGGCCCGGCGTGTGCAACGCCTTGGAATGCCTGCTGGTGCACAAAGACGCGGCAACCAACTTTCTGCCGCTGGCGGCCGCGAAACTGGGCGCTGCCGGGGTGGAATTCCGGGCCTCGCCGGAAGCCCTGCCCCTGCTCGGCCCCGGAGCCGTGCTCCTGCAGCCCGAGGATCTCGGCCAGGAATTCCACGCCCTGATCCTGGCCGTGCTCGTGGTGGACGATCTGGACGCGGCCTTGGACCACATCGCCCGTTACGGCTCCAATCACACCGAAATCATCTGCACCCGCGACTACGGCCACGCCATGCGTTTTCTGCGCGAGGCCGACGCCTCCATGGTGGCGGTCAACGCCTCCAGCCGCTTTAACGACGGCGGCCAGCTGGGCCTGGGCGCGGAAATCGGCATTTCCACCTCCAAGCTGCACGCCTACGGCCCCATGGGCGTGCAGGAGTTGACCACCACCAAATTCGTGGTGCTGGGCCAGGGGCAGGTACGGCAGTAAATGACGGCGCACGGCGTCCGGCGTCCGGGCCGGGCCATTCTGGGCGGCAGTTTCAATCCGCCGCACGTGGGTCATCTGCGTCTGGCCGTGGAGGCGCGCGAGGCACTGGGCGACCTGGTGCGGGGCGTGGATATGGTGCCCTGCGCCCAGCCGCCGCACAAGAAGGCCGGGCACCTGTTGCCCTTTGAGCTGCGCGCCGCCATGCTGGAGGCGGCCCTGGCCCCCCTGCCCTGGCTGCGCTGCAACCGTCTGGAAGCCCTGCGGGACGGCCCCTCCTACACCTGGGACACCTTGCAGGCCTATCGCGCGGCGGAACCGGACACGGACTTCTATTTTCTGCTGGGCAGCCCGGATTTCGCCCTGCTGCCCACCTGGCACCGGGGCCTGGAGCTGCCCCGGCTCTGTCATTTCGTGGTGGTGCCGCGCGGCGATCTCACAGCCGAGGAATTCACGGACATGGCCGGCGCTCTCTGGCCCGAGGCCCGCGAACACCCGCCGGTTCTGCCCGGAGGCTGTTGCATGGCCCTGCCCGGCGGCGGGCTGGCGCATTTTCTGCCGCTGCCCTGGCTGGCCGTGAGCGCCTCGCGCATCCGCGAGCTCTGGCTGGCCGGACGCAGCGTGGATTACCTGGTGCCGAGAGCCGCGCTGAACCTCTTGCAGTCCCACCGACAGGCCATCGCGGCGCATTGGCAGGAGGCAAAATAGCCATGCTCACCGTCGCACCCAAGGAAGTGCGTGAAAACATCGCCCGCGCCAACGGCTACCTGCGCCGCAACGAAGTGAAACGCGCCCTGGCCTCCATGAGCGCGGCCCTGCGCCAATACGCGGGCCTGCAGCTGACGCGCGCGGCCAGGGCGGAGCTGGACATCCAGATCAGCGAATTTCTGAGCGCCCTGGTCCATCATCAGAGCATGCAGCCTCTGCTCGACCCGGCCCAGAGCGGCATCCCCCGCGAGATTTTCTATCATCAGGGCAAGGAAAGCGCCCTGGCCACCGTGCTGGACGGCCTGGCCAAAATTTTGCGGGAAGAGGCGGAGAGTTCCATCCGGCAGGAAGCCGAAGCGCGCCTGGAGCGCAAAAAAAATCTGATCCGGACCGGCGTGCAACTGATACGCGAAGGCCAGCCCGCCAAGGGGCGCGCTTTTCTGAAACGCGTGGTCGTGGAATTCAGCGACGAGGAAGGCATCCGCATCCAGTTGGGCCAGATTTTCACCGCCGCCGGACAATATACGGAAGCCGCCGAAATGTATGAGGAAGCCATGCAGGCCCAACCCCGTGAAGCGGCGGCCTACACCGGAGCCGTGGCCGCCTGGCTGAAACTGCGCGAATTCGAAAAGGCCGAAAACGTCTACAAGGCCATTCTGCGCACTTTCGGCGGCCATCCCTCCACCTTCGGCAAAATGGCAAAAATGTATTTGGAGTGGCATCGGCGCGCCCAGGCCGAGGATACGGCCCTGCGCGCCCTGCAGGCCGATCCGCGGCAGGCCGACGCCCTGGAAGTCATGGCGGAGCTGGACAAAAAGTAACCATGGGGGCGTGGGCGGGCGTTCGGCACGCAACCGCACAGAAGTTGCATGCGCTGCCCCAGGCCTCTGACGCCGTGTGGCCATGCCGGTCGGACGCCGGACATCCGGCGGAAAAAGGCCCGCGCGGCGTTGCCTTTCACGCGAAAGTACGCTAGAAGTTTTTTTCGATTCCGCTGTGGCAAGTTGCCCGGCGCGACTCCGCTATACGACGCGGAGGGGTAGCGAAGCGGCCGTAACGCGCTCGACTCGAAATCGAGTTATCGGTTAATAGCCGGTACGTGGGTTCGAATCCCACCCCCTCCGCCATTTTTGCGTCCACAGAAAAACAAACAAGTCAACGGATACTCCGGCATGTCGCAGGGCGGTATGATGCGTTCCGCGCCATAGGTTTCACGACTTTTACGATGGAGAATCAAAATAGCCACTTTCAAAAGCGCAGAGAGAATCGGTGTTCTCTTTCTGACGCTTCATCTACGCGTAAAAAACACTAGCTGAAACCATCAACAGCTGACATATCAGCCGGACAGGGTGCTCACGTTGCTAAGATAGAGTGACGACGTGCTTCAAAGTGATTCTTTGACGAAGTGCGTCGCCGCTTTTTTAATATCTCACACTCTATTTTAAGTTCGAAATTCTCCTGACACAGCCGGGAAATTTCCTCTGCTCGGCGTGAAAGACTTTTGTCTGGATTTGAGCATGTCATCCCTGCGCTAGATCGTCATCCAGTTTGCCGGATTTTCTGGGCCATCTCCAGCCTTCGCACCACTTCAGCCACACCAAGCCCGTCTTCATCCACCATCTTGACGGCTTGCAGCTTAAACTCCTGTGTATATCGAATCCGTCTGAGTTTTTCCATAAATCTCCCGTTTTCACAGTCTGACTTATAGCGTCCATTTTGAACAGACTGCCTCCCTATAAAATATCTTGAGCCGCTAAGGAATTACTGGCCCTCTAAAGCTTTCACCGCATCCGAATGAATACTGCATATTGATCTTTTTTGACGGTGCATAACAAAGAGCAATTTCTGGATACTGCATAGCCAACCTAAATAATGCAACCGCTGATTGTTTAGGGCCTAATGACGCTAATATCAAGTTATGCGATGGAATATATTCTTCAATTATTTTTGAAAGCTGGCTCTCGCCACAATCGCCACCATAGCAATCTATATCAATAGTTAAAGCATCAAGCTCTTCAATTAGTGACTTATGCGCCTTCAAATTCAATGTGGTGTTGTTAAACTGTTTCCCACTTTGAATAGCAAAACAAACCAGGTCTGGTTCAAAATAGTTACAAAGTTGCTCAGCCCGAGCATAATCATAGCCTGTAACTATTATTAGGAATGTTTCCTTAGATATATCAGATAAACCTGATAATTTTAGCGGAAATCGTGGAACGTCTGTATCTTCTGTGAGCCAATCACCATATTTATCTGGCTTGTGGTACAAATACTGAACAGTTGCTTTCTTTTGTTTTAAGAGCAGAAATATATACCATATTATCTCTCTAGGCATAGTTGTAATGTCAACAAGTACATTTTTTCCAATTTTTTGCGAGTCAAAATAATTCTTTATAGTTTTCCAACATGAAGATTGGGAAGAGAAATCTACCTCTTCAAGACGATACTCAATATTTTTTTTCAGCCAATTTATTAATTAGCTCGCTATAGATAAACTATATAATCGAATCCCACCCAAAATTGAAGAAGTCCTGAAATCAAGAAATGAAGCGAATTTCAGGGCCTTTTTGTTTAATCCGAACGTAGCGCGTCCTTCGAAGTGTGCTTAGCTTGACTTTGTAGTCATAAGTAGTTATCTAAGCTACAAGCAGAGAGGAGCCATTCATGCAAACGCAAGCCAATTCCAGCCCCATCAGCATCCGTCTGCCTGCCGAGTTGAAAGCGCGGGTGCAGGGCCTTGCCGCCATGCGCCAACGCTCCACCAATGCTCTGGTGGTGCAGGCCGTGGCGGCCTTTGTGGAGCGGGAGGAAAAGCGCGAAGCCATCCGGCAGGAGTGCATCGCCGCCCATGAACACTACCAGCGGACGGGGCTGCATGTCACCCAGGCGGAAGTGAAAGATTGGATCGCCCGGCTTCGGCAGGGTAAACAGACGGATGCTCCCATATGTCATATATAGTGCGCTGGACGGACAACGCGCTGGTCGGGCTTGTGCGGGTGCATGCCTTTTTGGCGGAAGTGGATGCCGAGGCGGCGCAAAAAGCCTTGGATGCCGTTGAGGCGGCCACGGATGTTCTGGAGCAGTTCCCCCATGCCGGGCGGCCCGCCGATGATCTGGAGCCGGAGCACCGGGAACTGCTGATTCCCTTCGGTGGTTCCGGCTATGCCTTGTTTTACGAGGTGCAGGGAGAGAACGTGCTTATTCTGGCCCTCAAACACCAGCGCGAAGCAGGGTATGGTGAATGACCGTCTCTCGTTCTGTTGTTTGAAAGACGGGAATGGATATTCATGCGCCAGTTTTGATGTCATTTCAGGATTTCAATGGAGATGTGGAGAAAATAGTGTATAAAATTTGATTCCAGGCTGAATATTGAATAAAATTAATAAATTATTTTACATGATTAGTTAGGTTCAGGACTCGTTAATTGCCAATCATTTTGTATCAGTGTATTTATAACGCCCGAGGTAAGTCATGAGCACACTGTTTTATCTTTCCACCGGGCAGATTGCGCGTATCAAACCCTATTTTCCTCTGTCACACGGGGTGCCCAGAGTTGATGACAGCCGTATCGTCAGTGGGATTGTCTACGTCATCAAGAACGGCCTGCAAGGGAAAGATGCCCCACGTGAGTATGGGCCACACAAAACTCTCTACAACCGTTTTATCCGATGGAACCGATTGGGTATTTTCAACAAAATTTTTGCGGAACTTGTTGAGCAAAATGGCCCTGCAACACGACTGATGATTGATGCCACCCACCTCAAAGCGCACAG
>NZ_JAGZUV010000071.1:0-16415 GCF_018379785.1 Desulfovibrio sp. | reverse complement strand
AAGTGCCCGCCGGTCTGCCCTTCGGGCGCGCTGGACCCCTCGATCACGGACATGCACCGCGCGGGCATGGGGCGGGCCTATATTCTCCGGGACCGCTGCCATAATTACACGGACGGCACCATCTGCATGACCTGCTATGACCGCTGCCCCCTGCGCGGTACGGCCGTGGTCCTGTCCGGGGGCATTACTCCGGCCGTAACCGCGGCCTGCGTGGGCTGCGGCGTCTGTGAATATGTCTGCCCGGTCAAGGCCGTGGAAGTGCTGCCCGCATCCGCATCGGGCCTGCCGCCCACGGCCGCGCCGACGCTCAAGGCTCCCGGAGGCGGCGCATGATCTCTTCCCCGGCAATCTATGTCGGCATGCGGCGTTGCGCGCAAACGCTGACCGCGTTAGTATTCTGCCTGCTCCCCTGGCTCAACGCTCCGGGCGCGCACCAGTTCACCCTGATCAGCGGCAGCCTTTTCGCCCTTGATCTCGGGGGTCTGCCCTTTGCCGATCCCGTGGCGGCCCTGCAGGTGGCCGTGAGCGGTTTCGCGCCCGCGTCCCGCCTGTTGCTGGGGGCCGTGTTGTCTCTGGGCCTGGCTCTTTTGCTGGGCCGGGTATTTTGCAGCTGGATCTGCCCCTACGGCTTCTTCTCCGAACTGGTGTCCAGCCTGCGGCGGCGCGCGGCGGGCGTGTCCGGCGGGCATGGAGAGCCTGATTCCCGGCGGCGGGACAGACGGGATGCGGCTTTCATGGGCAGGGCGGGCATTGTGCTGCTGGGCCTTGTGGGCGCGGCGGCGCTGGGTTTTCCCCTGCTGAGCCTGCTCTCCATGCCCGGCGAGCTTTCGTTGGTTCCCCTGCTTGCTTGGCAGGAAGCGGGCAGGGCGGCCGGGCTGATTCTGCTTTCCGCCCTGGCCCTGCCCGTGGCGGCGCTTGCGCTGGAGGCGCTCGGCGGCGGACGGTTCTGGTGCCGCTACGTCTGCCCCCAGTCCGTGCTGCTGGGCCTCGCCGCGCGTTGTCTGCCGCAAGTCACGCCGGGCCTGCGCGTTACCTGGCGGGCTTCGGCCTGTACCTGCAAGGGCGAAACGCCCTGCCGCGCGGCCTGTTCTCTGGCGCTCAATCCGCGCCGGGCGGCCGGACCGCCCCGGCGGGATTGCGTGATGTGCGGCGACTGCCTCAAGGCCTGCGCCGCGCATGGCGGCGCATTGCGCTGGAGCCTGCGCGCCGCGTTTCGGCACGGGTCGAAAGACGGCGGCGGGAACGGCGGGTAACGGATTTTTTCAGCCGGCGGTGCGCGCTGTCGGCATCTCTCTTTGCCTGCAAAGGAACATACAAGGAATAAACTATGAGTATCGGCCAGTGGTCGCATGAAGATTTTATTGCGCAAGTGCTGAAGTTTCACGGCCACGCGGCTCCGGGCGTGATCATCGGCGGCTATATGGTGGAAAAAGCCCGCCGCGCCCTGCCCGAGGGCATTCTTTTCGACGCCGTCTCCGAAACCGTGCAATGCCTGCCCGATGCCGTGCAGATGCTCACTCCCTGTACCGTGGGCAACGGTTGGCTGCGCATCTGCAATTTCGGCATTTACGCGCTTTCGCTCTATGACAAGTACACGGGCGAGGGCGTGCGGGTGCGTCTGGATGTGGACAAGCTGGACCGCTGGCCGCACACCCGCATCTGGCTGCTGAAGGAAAAGCCCAAATCCGAGCAGGAGCCGGAGCTGCTGCGCGCGGAAATGGCCGAAGCGGCCATGGACATGCTCAGCCTGAGCAAAATTCAGATCAGGCCGGAATTGCTGCGGCGCAAGGGCAAGGGCGCCATTGTGCGCTGCCCGCTCTGCGGGGAGTGGTATCCGGCGGCTTTCGGCCGGATCTGCCGCTCCTGCCAGGGCGACAGCCCCTATGAGCAGGGCCCCGGTCTGGCCTTCCAGGAGCCCCGGCTCACGGCGGTGCCCGTGGAGCAGGCCGTGGGCCAGCACGTTCTGCACGACATGACCAAAATTGTGCCGCAACAGTCCAAGGGCGCGGTCTTCAGGGCCGGGCAGAACATCGATGTGGGCGACATCTGCCGCTTGCAGCAGATGGGGCGCTTCCGGGTCTATACCGAGGAGGCCGCCGGGGACAATCCGGACTTCGTGCACGAGGACGCGGCGGTCAGGGCTTTTGCCGAACTCATGCCCGGCGAGGGCGTCACGCCCCAGGGCGAGCCCAGTGAGGGCAAAATCAATTTTTGCGCCGAGCGGGACGGCCTGTTCGAGGTGGACCGGGAGCGGCTCGCGGCTTTCAACATGTTGCCGGACGTGATGTGCGCCACGCGTCACGGCATGAGCGTGGTGCGTAAGGGCGCGCGTCTGGCGGGCAGCCGGGCTATTCCGCTGCTGCTGGCGCGGCCGGTTTTTCTCAAGGCCCTGAGCCTGCTGGACGGCGGCCCGCTGTTCCGGGTGCGTCCCATGCGCAAGGCCAGGGTGGGCACTCTGGTCACGGGCACGGAGGTTTTTCAGGGTCTGATCCAGGACCGCTTTGCCCCCATTATCCGCCAGAAGGCCGAAAACCTGGGTTGCACCGTGGTGGGCGAGCGAGTGGCTCCGGACGACGCTCCGGCCATTGGCGCTGCTCTCGCGCAATTGCTGGATCTGGGCGCGGATCTGATCATCACCACCGCCGGTCTGTCCGTGGACCCGGACGACGTGACCCGCAAGGCCCTGCTGGACGCCGGGCTGACGGACCTGAGCTTCGGCCTGCCCGTGCTGCCCGGAACCATGACCCTGCTGGGCCGCATCGGCGGAGCCCAAGTGCTGGGCGTGCCCGCCTGCGCGCTGTTCTACAAGACCACGGCCCTGGATCTGATGCTGCCGCGCCTGCTGGCCAATGTGCCCATGAGCCGGGCCGATCTGGCTCTGTTGGGGCATGGCGGTCTTTGTCTGGAGTGCAAAAGCTGCGATTTCCCCAAATGCACCTTCGGGCGCTGACACCGGAGCGCCGCGGTCGGCGCGCGGACGACGCCGGGCGGGAGTCCTCCCCCCGCTTGGCGTCGTCTTGACGCTTGTGAAAACCTTTCTTAAAGTATAACGCATCCATTCATATGCCGGTAACGCCGGTCCGAGGGTTTACGCACGGGCGTAAAACCCATTGGGGGAGCAGTTCACGCATGCAATGCGTCGACTGCTCTACAAGGGTTTGCCTGCAAATCCTTGCCGCGAAATGCGGGCAGGCGGGCTTTGCTCGCCGTAAGCGAGCATTTCACGTGTTACATTTTCTGGTGTTTTGTCCAGGCGGGAAGAGCATGGAAGGACAGCGTGAAATCTTGCGGCATGTCTTTGACGCGGCTCTGGAGGCCGTGGCTCCGGATGCCGCGCTGCTGCGCCATGTGCGCCTCGACGGCGCGGGCAGGGGCGAGCTTGTGGCCGACGGCCGCCGCTGGAACCTGGCGGATCGCCGGGTGCGGGTGCTGGGCGCCGGAAAGGGCGTCGCGCCCATGGCCCAGGCCTTGGAAGGCATGCTGGGCGAACGCCTGGACCAGGGCTTTGTGGTGGTCAAGTATGACCACGGCCTGCCTCTGAAGCGCATTTGTCAGGCCGAAGCCGGGCATCCCGTGCCGGACGAGGCCGGAGTGCGGGCCACCGGCCGCATGCTGGAGATGGCCCGGACCTCCACGGAGCGGGATCTGCTGATCTGCCTGCTCACGGGAGGGGCCAGCGCCCTGACGCCCGCGCCCGCGCCGGGCCTGAGTCTTGCGGATCTCAGGCGGACCACCCGGTTGCTGCTGGACTGCGGCGCGACCATTCATGAACTCAACGCGGTGCGCAAACATCTTTCGATCTTCAGCGGCGGGCAGTTGGCCCGCGCCGCCGGGCGCGCCACGGTGCTCAGCGTCATCGTCTCCGACGTGGTGGGCGACCCGCTGGACGTCATCGCCTCCGGCCCCACCGCGCCGGATGCCTCCAGTTTTGACGATTGCCGCGAAATACTCGAACGTTTCGGTCTGGAGTCCCGCTTGCCGTCGGCGGTGCGGGACTATCTGCGCGCGGGCCTTGCCGGGCGTGCGCCGGAAACGCCCAAGCCGGGCGATCCCCTGTTCGGCCGAGTGCGGAACATTCTGGCGGCCACCAACCGCCAGGCCCTGGATGCCGCCGCCCGCGCCGCCGAGGCCCGCGGCTACATTCCCTGCGTGCTGACCGACCGGCTGACGGGCGAGGCCCGGCAAAAGGCCGTGGAACTGGCTGCCGAAGCCCGGCGCCGGGCGGAAGCTCCGGGTCCGGGCGGCAAGGGCCTGTGTCTGCTGGCGGGCGGAGAAACCACGGTGACCATTCAGGGCCGGGGCAGGGGAGGCCGCAATCAGGAAATGGCCCTGGCCGCCGCTCTGGAGCTGGAGGGCCAGCCGCGCGTCTGCGCCCTTTTCGCGGGTACGGACGGCACGGACGGCCCCACGGACGCGGCCGGAGGCTTTGCCTTCAGCGACAGCGTCGCCCGAATGGGAGGCCGGGAGACCGCCCGCGCCCTGCTGGCCGAAAACAACAGCAACGCGGCCCTGGCCTTGAGCGGCGACCTGCTGATCACCGGGCCCACCCGCACCAATGTCATGGATCTGGCCGTGCTGCTGGTGGACCGGCCCTGAACGCGGCTCTTTTTTGCGGGCGGCGCTGAAAGTTGTTTGCGGATGGCTGATGCCTGATTGCAAAAATTTCGAGTGGGATTATGTTCCCGCTTTTCGCGGGATCGTCGGAGAAAGAACGTTGTCCGCTGACGCACGGCCATTGTGCGGCCGCAACATCCTGCGGGTTTTGGGCGTCTGTTTTTTTACATTGGCACTGGCCGGGGCTTGACAGCCCGCTCCGATAACAGTAATTTTTACTAAATTATGGAGGCTGTTATGGCTCAAGTCCAGACCAGGATGACACGGCAACGTGCCGTGATCTTAGAAGAATTACGCAAAACCAAGAGCCATCCCACTGCCGATGAGCTCTATAGCATTGTACGCGAGCGCCTGCCGCGCATCAGCTTGGGCACTGTGTACCGCAACCTTGATTTTCTGGCTGACAGCGGCGAAATCCGCCGTCTGGAAGCGGCCGGTTCCACCAAGCGTTTTGACGGGGACATTTCCTGGCATCAGCATGTGCGCTGCCTGCGTTGCGGGCGTATCGGCGATGTGATGCAGCCCCTGGCCACGCCTCCGGTGGACGGCATCCAGGTGGAGGGCTTTTTCTCCATTGTGGGTTCGCGCATTGAGTTTGACGGCATCTGCGATGAATGCGCGGGCAGCCGGAACGACGTGCAATAGTTGCTTCCGACCGGGCGGGCCGCGCTTTTCCGGCCGGGAAAAAATTTTTTCCCGGCCGGTGTGGCGACTTGCCTTTTGTACAAATAAGGTTAGCATATCCGTGTTTCACATATTCAACCCGCCAAGGAGTAATATCATGGCAGCCAATAAAAAGACCCGTAAAGAAAAAGTCATCGAAGTGCTCAACAAAGCCCGCAGCATGGAGCTCTTCGCCATCCATCAGTATATGAACCAGCATTACAACCTCAGCGACAAGGACTATGGCGAACTGGCCGCCAACATGAAGCTGATCGCCATTGACGAAATGCGCCACGCCGAAGATTTCGCCGAGCGCATCAAGGAACTGGGCGGCGAACCCACGGCCCAGAAAGACGGCAGCGTGAAAGGCGGTCAGGCCGTGCCCGTGATCTATGAAGACGACGTAAACCTTGAGGACAACACCATTGAGGCGTATAATCAGTTCATCAAGGTCTGTGAGGAAGAAGGCGACAACGTGACCGCCCGCCTGTTCGAGCGGATCATCGACGAAGAGCAGATCCATTTGAACTACTATGAAAACACTTCCAACCATATCAAGACGCTGGGCGACACCTTCCTGGCCAAAATCGCGGGCACGCCTTCCGACATCGGCCCGTCCAAGGGCTTTGTGAACGGCGCCGAGGCCGAATAACGCCGGAGTCCGTATGGCTGATCCCAAGGATATCTGGCGTTGTCAGATGGTTAATTGCGGCTATATGTATGATCCCGACCGTGGAGATAAACGGCATAAAATTCCCGCCGGCACCAGGTTTGAGGATCTGCCCGACGACTGGCGCTGCCCGGTCTGCGGAGCCGCCAAAAAAAGCTTCCGCCGCTTGAGCGAGGAAGTATAACGCATCTTCCTTTCTGAATAGACGATACCTGACTTCCGGTCCTTCGGGACCGGAAGTTTTTTTTATGATCGAAAACCCCCCGCTGGCGGGGGGTCTAAAAAGCTTATAGCTTTGCCCATGTCAGCAAAACTCCTTTTGATTTGTTCAAAGGTCTCGCGGTCTGGCAACTGCGAGTCAACAAATCAAAAGGAGGCCACGATGGGTGACGTAAAAAGTTTAGCCCACACAAGGTGGAACTGCAAATATCACATTGTTTTGCGCCCAAATATCGCCGTCAGGTGTTCTATGGTGAAAAGAAACGGGCGCTTGGCGAAATTCTGCGAAAACTGTGTGAATGGAAAGATGTAAAAATAGTGGAGACAGAGTGCTGTCCTGACCACATCCATATGTTGCTTGAGATTCCCCCCCAAATGAGTGTGTCGAGTTTTATGGGCTACCTTAAAGGTAAGAGTAGCCTCATGATCTATGAACAATTTGGGGATTTGAAATTCAAATACCGCAATCGAGAATTTTGGTGCCGTGGGTATTACGTCGATACAGTGGGCAAGAATAAAGCCAAGATTCAGGACTACATCAAGCATCCGTTGGATTCGGATAAACTTGGGGATCAGTTGAACTTACCATACGGAAGCCCGTTTACGGGGCCGCAAGTAGCAGCAGAAATGCAAATGTCAGATCGCAAGAGCGCCTGCTAGGGCGCACTGGTAAGAAAGCCTTACAGGCGCATATGAAGAACCCCCGGCTATGCCGGGGGGTTCCTTTTTGTGCCTTTGAAAATACCACAGTATTTCCCTTCTTGCCCTTTTGAAAAATTCACTGTAGGTCGATAAGTTATCAAGACCTATTCATAACCGGCAGAGATGACATGACTATCCGTAACAAAATTCTGATTTCCATCATTGTATCCGTTTGCGTGGCCGTTGTCGGCTGTGCTCTGCTGGCCTTCTGGCAAAGCCGGAAGGCGGCGGTGGAGGATTTCAGCTCCAACGCGGGCGGCCGTTTACGGCTGGCCGGACAGTATCTGAGCGAGATGATCGGCAATTCCAAGGGCATTGTGGACATCCTTGCCCAATTGCCGTCCGTGGCCGATGCCGACGGACAGGTGACGTCCTATGCGGCCAACACCGAGAGCGTCAAACCGCTGGGCGCGGAGCTCAGTGGTCCGGAGCGCGTGCTCTATGACGAATTCAGCACCTTCACCAAGGTCTACCCGCAGTTCGAGTTGATTTATTACGGCACGCGGGACGGCGGTTTTGTGCAGGCGCCGGACGACACGCTGAGCGCGGGCTTTGATCCGTGCAAACGCCCTTGGTATGAGGCGGCCCAAAAAAGCGACGGCGTGGTGCTGACCGAATTCTATCAGTCCGACAACGGCAATCTGGTCACCACGGTGGCCAAGAGCGTGCGCCGGGACGGCAAATTGCTGGGCGTGGTGGGCATCGACATCAATCTCAATGCGTTGAGCACGTTTCTGGATACCCTCAAGCTGGGTAAAACCGCGCGTCTGCTGCTCACCGAGGATACGGGCCTGATTTTGTACAATCCCACCCGGCCCGAGCGTGTTCTGAAAAACATCCGGGACGTGGGCGAACCCGGCCTGGTGGCGGCCTTTGACCAAGGCACGGGCAGCGGCGAAGTGAGCTATGACGGCAAGACCTTTGTGGCTGTGAGCCAGGTGACGCAGGGCGGCTGGCATCTCATTGCCCTGGTGGACCGCGCCGAGCTTCTGGACAACGCCATGAAGGCCGTCCGGAACATGCTGTATACCGGCCTGGGCCTGGCCGCCGTCGTGGCCCTGCTGGGCCTGCTGATTTCGCGCAGCATTGTTTCCCCGTTGCGCAGGCTGGGCACGGCGGCCCGGGGCGTGGCCGACGGAAATTTTGACGCCATTCCGCGTGAAGACTGTTTTCACGGAGAGTTGAAGGGCCTGCACGCCGACATGCTGCGCATGGTGGATCAGTTGCGCGAGCTCATCAGCACGGCCCAGAGCAAGACGGCCCAGGCGGAGGCGGCGTTGCGGCAGGGCGAAGCTGCTCTGGCCGAAGCCGAACAGGCGCGCAGGGAGGCAGAAAACGCCCGACGCGAGGGCGTACTGCAGACTGCGGAGCAGCTGGCGGGCGTGGTGGACGCGCTGGATTCCACGTCTTCGCATCTGAGCGAGCGGACCAGTTCCATTGCCGGTGCCGTGGATACCCAGCTGGCGCGCACCACCGAAACGGCGGACGCCATGCGCCAGATGAACGGCGCGGTGGCCGAGGTGGCGCGCAACGCCTCCGATGCCTCGGGAATCGCGGCCAGCGCCCGCCGGGAATCCATGAGCGGTAAGGAAAAAGTGCAGGATGTGGTACAGAGCATCAATCAGGTGGCCGCGTTCACTGAAAAAATCAACGAGAGCATGGAGCAATTGCTGCAACAGGCCACAGACATCGGCCAGGTCATGAATCTTATCACCGATATTGCCGACCAGACCAACCTGCTGGCGCTCAATGCGGCCATTGAGGCGGCCCGGGCAGGCGACGCCGGACGCGGCTTCGCGGTAGTGGCCGACGAGGTGCGCAAACTGGCGGAAAAGACCATGGAAGCCACCAGAAGCGTGGGCGCGGCCATCAAAAATATTCAGGAGGGGGCGCAGGCCAACAGCGCCTTTATCCGGCAGTCGGTGGAACAAGTGGCCATTTCCCGCGAGCTGGCGGGCAAAGCCGGTCAGGCTCTGGAAAGCATTGAGCGGATGGTCCTGCACACGGCGGACCAGGTGAGCGCCATTGCCGCAGCCAGCGAGCAGCAGTCGGCCTCTTCGGAAGAGGTGAACAAGAATACGGAAGCCGTAAGCCATATTGCCAGGGATGTGGCCCAGGCCATGACCGCCGCGGACGAGGGCATGCAGGAACTGAACCGGCTTGCCGGTCAGTTGCAGAGCATTATCCGTTCGTTGAAAGAGGGCGCGTCAACTTAGGGAACACTCTCCGCGCAAAAAAAACACGCTTTTACCAAGGCGTCGCAGGCTGTACGCGGGTTTCCCTTGCATGGGGAAACTTCTCCCAATGCGCCATCCGTACGTATCGCACGCGGCGGGGGGGGGCCGGTGACAGTCCTGTTCTTGGTCGGGGAATCCCGCTGCCTGGCGCATGTCCGGCGGGCTTGTTTTCTTTCGGCGCGGAGATGGGTATGGTCCATATATCTCAGTCGGCGGGGCGGGTCAGCGGCGCGTAGGCACCCTGCGTGGCGCGCAACAGGTCGTTGGGCTTGAGCTGGATCTGCACGCCGCGCAAACCGGCGCTGACATAGATGCGTTCGTGCGCCGAGGCGCTTTGGTCAATGAGGACGGGATAGGCCTTTTTGGCGGCCAGCGGGGAGCAGCCGCCCCGGATATAGCCGGTGAGCGGGCGAACTTCCCTGAGCGGCACCATTTCCGCGTGCTTGTTGCCCGAAGCCGCTGCCAGGGCCTTGAGGTCCAGCTCCGCGGCCGCCGGAATGCAGGCCATCAGCACACCGCTCTTGTCACCCCTGGCGACCAGGGTTTTGAACACGCGTTCCGGTTCGGCGTCCAGTTTGCGGGCCATGCTCACGGCGGAAAGATCTTCCTCGTCCACTTCGGCGCGGTGCAGACTGTACTGGATTCCCAGCCCTTCCAACAGACGGGCGGCATTGGTCTTGGGGATCTTGACAACGGGCATGGGTAGGAAATCCGGGGCTCAGCGGCGTTTGAGCCAGTAGGCGAGCTTGTTGCGCAGCACGGTCGCGTCAAAGGGTTTGGAGATATGGTCGTCCATGCCCGCTTCCAGGATTTCGTCGATATTCTCGGGCAGGGTGGCGGCGGTCATGGCAACAATGGGCAGGGTGGAGGATTTTTCCCTGGCAGCCAGTTTCTGGCGGATCAGCCGGGTGGCTGTCAGCCCGTCCATAATCGGCATGCGCACGTCCATGAGCAGCAGATCATAGTCCTTTGCCAGGGCCATGCTTACGGCTTCCTTGCCGTTCTGGGCCAGATCGCAATCCAGGCCCAACTGGTGCAGCATGGCGCGGGCGATCTCCTGATTGATTTCATTGTCCTCCACCAGAAGGATCCGGGCTCCGTCAGGCAGGGGCAGAGAGCTCTGGCCGGGCGGGCAGGCGCCCGGAAGCTTTCGCGAAAGGATGCAGGGGATGATCAGATGGAAGGTGCTGCCGTTGTCCGGCTCGCTTTCACACCATAAGTTGCCGTGCATCAGGCCGGCGATGCGCTTGCAGATGGTCAGGCCCAGGCCCGTGCCGCCGAAACGGCGGGCAATGCTGGCATTGGCCTGGGTGTACGGGTCAAAGAGGTGCTGCTGGTATTCCCGGCTGATGCCCATGCCCGTATCCGTGACCATAAAATGGAGCAGATCCCGGCCGCCGCTGTTTTCCCGCCGGATGCGCAGCTGAACGCTGCCCTTGGACGTGAACTTGACCGCGTTGCTCAGCAGGTTGAGCAGCACCTGCTTGAGGCGCAGACCGTCGCCCCAGAGTTTGGGCGGTACGTCGTCGGCCACTTCGCAGCTGTATTTCAGCCCTTTCTGGTCCAGTGGGAAGCGGATGGAGGTATAGACGAAATCCAGAACCTCTTCCATGCTGTAATTGACGTTTTCCAGGACCATCTTGTTGGCCTCGATCTTGGACAGGTCCAGGATGTCGTTGATGATGGCCAGGAGGCTGGTGGCGGAAGAGCGGATTTTGCGCAGATAGTCCTTTTGTTCCGGCGAAGGATCGCTTTGCAGGGCCAAGTGGGTGAGCCCGATGATGCCGTTCATGGGCGTACGGATTTCATGGCTCATATGCGCCAGAAATTCGCTTTTGGCCTGAGAGGCGATCACGGCCGCCTGTTTTTCATGCTGGGTCTGCAGAAGACCGGTGACGTCGGTGCTTATGGAAAGGCGTACGGGACGGCCGGTATCCCAATGGATGACTTTGTCCACCACTGTGTATGTCCGCTTGGTGAGCCCGTTTTCATAGGTCCACTGGTAGGGGGCGTCCCTGGAGGCAATGATGGCGTTGGTGCAGAAGGGGCAGGGACTGTCGCGCCCCTGCAGGCGTTTGTAGCAGATATTGCCCAGCGGCCCTTCCGGTTTGGGAAAGCTGGCCTCCACGCTCTTGTTCAGGAAGAGCAGCTCGTAACTCTCCATATCGATGATATAGACCGGGTCCACAAAGGCATCCAGAATGTCGCACAACTGATCGTGCTTGCGACGCAGGCGCTCATAGAGACGAAAATGCGTCAGAGTGATGGCCAGCATATTGCCCAGTAAACGGCAGATGCCGGCATCCTCCGGCGTCCACTGACGCGGGGCCACGCGATGCAGCAGGCAGATGCCCCCGAAGAGCTGGCCGTCGTGCAGAATGGGCAGGCAGAGCAGAGATTTGACCTGGAGTTTCAGTAAGAGATCCCGCTGCGGACCGGCGGGCATCAGGCTGGTGTCCGTGGCGCAGAGACTTTTACGTTGCAGCAGGATGTCGAGAATGGGCGCCAGAAGTTCCGTGTCAGCGGGTGGAGAAGCGCCGTGGGCTTTCTCCAAAACTTGATTGAACCAGACGAGCGGCTCCCGCCAGGTCTTATTTTCGTACTCGAAAAGACAAACCTGCCCGCAGTGCAGTGATTCGCCGATATTGGCCAGAGCTGTCTTGAGAAAAGGCTCTTTGCGGTCGTTCAGAAGGGCGGAGCTTGATATTTCCAGGGCCAGGGCCAGCGGATTGGAATATGGTTCCCCCGGGAACTGCGCGATAGTCGGCATATATTCACCACAAGGAGTTTACTGCGTTTCCTAGTAACAAAGTAGGAAGTATAGATGGCCAGATGAGGCCATGTCAAGCGGATAATTTTTCTGGAAAACTACTTGTGCGTCAACCAGATGGAACTCGTTTGTGAAATAAACAAGCCGATATTTATGAAAGACTGTTATTTGGGCGAGATTGAACTCCCATATGGCTCAGACGTTGATTTTGAAAAGGCAGGCGGCTAAAGTCCAAGGTGCGATGTGTCAGAACTTCAACCGCCCACAACTCTTCTTTAGAATAGAATTCTGCTTTTTTCAATTAGAATTGTGGGTAAAATATTAAAATTCTGTTTGAGACATTATCTTCAATTATTTCAGAATATTATTAATATTCTGACTTGAATTGTTGAGGATATCTCTTGAGCGGTGGAACTTTTACCCATGAATTCTACACTTGGGAAGCGCATAAAACTAGCTCGCGGAAAACAGTCACAGGGTGCCTTCGCCCAGGCCATACAGGTCAGCAAAGGGGCTCTGGGTTTCTATGAAAGGGACATAAATCTGCCCAACAGCGAGGTCGTATTAAAAATCTGCTCGGTTTCCGGTGTGAATATCGAATGGCTTCTGACCGGTCTGGGGGCCATGCGGACAGGGGAAGTGCGGGCGGAGCCGCACGAACCGGCCGCCGCCCCGGCGGCCTGGGTTCAGGAGGGTTCCCGCTGTGCCAGGCTGGAGGAAAAACTCGATCGCGTGGAACGTCAGCGCGATGAACTGATGGATGAAAATCGGCGGCTTTATGCCAGAAAAGACAGCCTGATGGAGGAAATCGCGGCCCTGCGCGAACGCGTGGCCCGCCTTGAGGCCAGAATCGGCCGGATGGAGCTTTCCGGCGGCTGCGAACCCTTGCCGGACCCGCTTGCCTAAGGTCAGCCCTTCTTAACCCGCCGCCATGTTCTTTTGTCCGCGGGCTGCGTCGCTCGCCTTGGGCGGCGGGTTTGAACACACCTCGCCGCCCGGGACTCGCCTTTACGGCCAGAGAACGAAAATCCACATTGAGAAACAGCCCCTAACCGGTGGGCATCACTGCCAGAACGCTTCCAACGCGCGCCGCCGCGCCGTTTCCTCTTCCCGACGGAGGTCCTCCAGGCGGCCGGCCAGATCCTCGGCCGCATTTTCCAGCGCCTCCGGCGAACCGCTGTTGTCCACCAGCAGATCGCAGGCCGCCTCCTTGCGGGCTTCCGGCCATTGCCAGGCTTCCAGGGCGGCGGCCTTTTCCTCGCTCCAGCCTCTGTTGGCCATGATCCGTTGCAGTCGCAGGGGCAGAGGGCAGTGCACGCCCACGGTCAGGGGGGCGGGATTGAACGCCGCTTGCCAGCCGCATTCAAAATACAGCGGTACTTCGGCCACGGCCAGAGCAGCGCCCTCCGCCTCCCGCGCCTGCCAGAAATCCTCAATGGCGACGCGCACCAGAGCGTGCACCAGCTCTTCCACTTCGCGGCGCAGGGCCGGGTTTGCGCGCATGGCCGCCAGCAGGGCCGTCTTATCCACGCCGCCGTTCTCCGCCAGCAGGTCCCGGCCCGAACGTCGTTCCAGCCATGCGGCGACTTCACCGCCCGGCGCATACAGCCCGGCCACGAGGGCGTCGGTGCTGACGCAGGGCAGGCCCTGTGCCGCCAGATGCCGGGTGAGCGCGGACTTGCCGCTGCCCGGATTGCCGGTGACGATCACCCGCCGCATCCGGCGGCAGGCCGTCAGACCCGCCTGGGGCAGATCCTCGGGCGGCGGGCAAGCAAAATGCATTTCCTCTCCGCTGTCCGGATGGTTGAAGGCCAGATGCCAGGCGTGCAGCATCTGGCGCGGGGCCAGATCGCGCACCGGCGCGGGCGCATACAGCTTGTCGCCCAGCAGGGGATGGCCCAGATGGGCAAGATGCACGCGGATCTGATGGGTGCGCCCGGTATGGATGCGCACGGCCAGCAGAGAAACCCGTTGATCCGGCGTATTCCAGAGCCGCTTCCAGGTGGTATGCGCGGGCTTGCCGCCGCGCGTTTCGGGCAGTACTGCCATTTTGATCTTGGCCGTGGGATGGCGCCCCAGGGGCTCGCGGCATTCCCCCTGTTCCGGCGGCAGGCCGCTGACCAGGGCCAGATATTCCTTGCGCACCTCGCGCCGGGCAAAAGCCGCGCTCAGGGCCAGGCGCGCGGGTTCGGTCAGGGCCACCAGCAAAAGGCCGCTGGTATCCTTGTCCAGACGGTGGACAATGCCGGGGCGCAGGCCTTCCAGTCTGCCCAGTTGCGGAAAGCGTCCCAGCAGGCGCTGCACCAGGGTGTGTTCCGGGCAGGAAGGGCAGGGGTGCACAGTGAGCCCGGCGGGCTTGTTGCAGACCACCAGGCTTTCGTCCTGCCAGAGCAGTTCAAGATGTCCTTCCTCGGGGCTGAGCGCGTTTTCCGTCGGCGGCAACTCCAGCAGCACGCGCTGACCCGGACGGGTTTTGGCGTCGGGCCGGGACACGGGCAGGCCGTCCACCAAGCAGTGCCCGGCAAGCACGGCCTTTTGCAGGGCCGCGCGCGAAAGGCCGGGCGCGGCGTCCCGCAGGACGCGGTCCAGGCGTCGCCCGGCCGTGTCCGCCGTGATCAGCAACTCAATGTGGTTCACGGGCGTGATCCCGCCAGGGTGGACAGGGTACGCAGCCGGTCGGCAAAGGTCATGGGCCGGTAGAGATTTTTCAGCTCCGCGCCGGGCGTAATGGAGGTGACCACGGCCCGGCCGATGACGAAGCGCGCGTCGTCGTTGCCGTCCTCAATGGTACGCACGCCCCAGACGTTGTGAAAGATGGCGGCCCGGCCCTTGTACTTGCCCACATAGAGAGTGATATGCCCGCGCATGCCCACCAGGCTTAAAAACGGCACGCCGTTACTCAGAATCAGGGCTTCCTTTTCCTTGGAGCTCAGGTCTTCCAGGGGCTGTACCACGCCCATGCGCGCCTGCGCCCCGGAGTTGCGCGGCAGCCAGAGGCCGAAGGGCGTGAACAACTCTCGGGTCAGGGCGGAGCAGTCCCGGTCGCCGAACATACCGCCCCAGCCGTAGCGCTGGCCCATCATCACATTGCCGACCATGGCCACGTTGCCGGGGGTCAGGGGCAGCGGTTTGGGCGCGGCGTCGCCTTTGGCGAGAACGACTTCCGCGCTGCGGGCCATGCCGCCCGGCCCCTTGAGCGGCACCAGCACCCGCAGGCCGCCTTCCGCGCTTTCGCCGTTCAGGGGCAGCATGGTGCCGATGTTGGCCTGGCCGTCACGGCCGTCGGGTCCGCCACCGGGCAGGGTCACTTTGTCGCGCAGCAGGGCCGCGTACCGGCCCGAGCGCCAGACGTTTTTGAATTCCTGATCCACCAGGGCCACGTCTTCGGCGTCCACCCAGCCGCCAGCCACCGGGCATTCCACAAAATGCCAGCGTCCGTCCAGGCTGGTGTGCGCGATGAGCAGCGGCGTGCCCGGCGGCAGCAGAGAATACTGGAAATAATCAAAGGGGTTGGCCCTTGAATCGGGCGTGGGCTCGGAAAAGCGGGTTTCGTGGGTGGGCATTTCACGCAGATCCGTATTGCGTACGGTAATGGCGGCCTGCGCGCGCGAGGGAAAGGTCCGCAGATGCGCGTTGCGGCTTATCTGATCCCATTCCGTCTGGGACCAGCGGATGTCGTCGCGCTTGAAGCCGCGCGCCCGGCGGAAAATGGCCGCCACATCGCGCTTGCGCATGGAAGTTTTGCTCATGTCCCAGGGGCCGAAAAAAATCCGGTTGAAGCGCGCGTCCTGTGCGGCCTGTTCTCCGGCGTCGAGCAGGGCTCTGTCCGGACCGGCGGCCTTGGCATAGACGTTCAGATCCTGCGGAAATTGGCGCAGATCCGCCAGCGTGCCCATCCAGGGGGGCAGCTCTCCCTCGCGGGTGGGCACCTGTTTGCCGCCGCAGGCCGCAAGCAGCATCAGGCAGAACACGGAAAGGAGGAGGCGGAGGACTGTTTTCATGGGCGTTGTTTCCTTCTCTGACGGGAAAAGCAATGACGCGGCGCACGCGAGATGGATTGCGGGCCGCCGTTCGGGCCAAGAGCATACATAGCATCAGGGCCGCTGTTCCGGCAACGCCTTCTTTGCGGACCGGATATCTCACGCGGGCGCTTGACAAAGCGGCCTGTTCCGACTATTACAAACGAGCTGTCACCATCGTCTATCCGGTTAGGACGGCGGCCTCTCAAGCCGCTAAGACGGGTTCAAATCCCGTTGGTGACGCCAAGTTTCCAGGTTTTGCGATTTGAGCATGTGCAAATTTATGTGCAAATCGCTTTTTCCAGGGGGGCGAAGGGTACGACCTTCGCCCCCTTCTTTTTTGCGAAGGCGGCTTCGATCTTGTCCGGCTGCACGCCGAGACTCTTGATATATCGAGCCGTGGTGTTGGGGTTCTTGTGCCGAAGCACGGCCTGCACAGAGGGGATATCCATTCCTTCATAGGCCAATATCGTGGCTGACAAGTGCCGGATGGCATGGAAACCAAAAGGCTTGACGCCTGC
>NZ_JAGZUV010000070.1:726-20816 GCF_018379785.1 Desulfovibrio sp. | reverse complement strand
CAAACAACCCCTTGCAAGCATCGCGCATGAAATGCGTACTGCCGCTCTAATGCAACAGATTGTAATTATCCTCATTCATGGCCAAAGGAAAGGCCTTGTCATCGAGAAGTTCCGGACAGTGTTCCGCCGTGGCGGGCATGACTTCCGGCAGGACGTCCACGGCATGCTCTCCGCCCCAGTCCGGCAGGCAGGCGAAAACCCGGCCCCCGGGCAGGATTACGCGCAGGGCGTGCAGGTACATGGGCCCCGCTCCAACGCGCTGTCCCGGCGGCCCGTATTTGACGTCGCCCAGCACGGGATGCCCCAGGCTCGCCAACTGCACTCTGATCTGATGCGTCCGGCCCGTGAACAGGCGGATCAGCAGCAGGCTTTCATGCTCGCGCACGCGCAGGGGCCGGGCCAGGCACAGAGCTTCCCGGGCGCGTTCCCCCCCGGCGGGGGAGAGCACGGCACGCATCTTTTCAAAACCGCGTTCCAGACCCTTGCGCACCTGGTGGCGCAGCAGGCGGGCTTCGGGCCAGGGCCAGCGCCCGCGCACCCAGACCACATATTCCTTGACCAGGGTCCGTTGGCGGATGGCCTCCTGGAGCTCGCGCAGAGCCGCGAACGTGGCGGCCACCAGCAGAATGCCGGAGGTATCCTTGTCCAGCCGGTGGGCGGGCGTGGGTTTGAATGCCGCCTGGGGATAATGGCCGGCCAGACGGGTAGCCAGGCTGTCGCTGTGCCCGGTGCCCGGATGCGTGGGCAGGCCCGCGGGCTTGAACAGCGCCCAGACCGGGCCTTCCGCGCCCACCACGGGCGGCAGGGGCGCGGACGCTCCCAGGGCCGGGGGCCGCGCCGGAGGCTCGGGGACCGCGTCCGTGGTCCGGGCCGGCACGGCTCCGCTCTGGGCAGCCATTTTCAGGGCAAAGGGCGGCAGGCGGACCACATCGCCGGTCTGCACGCGCGCAAAAGGTTTGCAACGGCCGCCGTTGAGGCGCACCTGGCCGGTACGGATCCAGCGGTGCAACAGGGTCGGCGGCAGATTGAGCCGCCGTTGCAGGAACTGAAGTATTTTCTGCCCGCTTTCCGCCTGGCCCACCACGGGGCTGTCCTGACTGTCAGGAGCGGGGTCGGGATCTGAGGGGGTATCGTCCGATGACATGACGGGATTGTGGCCCAAAGGCGTTCCCGTCGTCAAGAGGACTTGCGCGCCGGATCTTCCCGCGGGGTAAACAATGCTCCGCGCGGGGCGTCAGATGTAGCGGCAGTCCTCAAGACAGACGGTTACATTTTTGTTGCGCTCGATCCATTCTTTGATTTTTTCATGGGCCTCGCCGCGCTGGGCGTGCTTTTGCCGCAGCATTTCCCTGTCCGCCTCCACCAGAATCCGGGAAAGCGGCATGTCCGCGCTTTTCACGCTGGCGCAGCCGAAGGCCAGGAGCAGGGGCATGGCGTCGGGTGAGCTGTTGTGCTCCTCAAAGGTGCGCTGAAGCTGGAACAGAATTTTCAGGGCGGTTTCTTCGGGGCAGCTGGGGAGCAGAATGGTGAATTCGTCGCCGCCCATGCGGGCAATGCAGTCCGTGGCCCGCAGGGAGCGGCGCAGCAGCAGGGCAGCGTCCGCCAGCAGCGTGTCGCCGGTGGCGTGGCCCAAATAGTCGTTGATCAGTTTGAGTCCGTTGACGTCACAGGCGATGACGCTCACCGGGCGGATATGATTCTGCTCGATGCGTTCCACTTCCATATTGAAAAAGGTGCGGCTGCGCAGGCCGGTGAGGGCGTCGTTTCTGACCAGATCTTCCAGCTTGGCCCTGTCGCCCTGGGTAGTGGTGATGTCCGTATGCAGGCCCACAAGACGCGTGGCCCTGCCGTTGGCGTCGCGATGGGTTACATAGCCGCGCCCCAGTATCCAGGCCCAGGTGCCGTCGGCGCGCATCAGCCGGTAGGTGCATTCAAAGGAATCGCCGTAGCGCGGCGACTCCACCAGAGCCGCCTGCGGCGGCACGATTTTGTGGATGTCGTCCGGATGGATCTTCTTTTTCCAGGTTTCAAGATCACCGGCAAACTGTTCCGCCGTATATCCCAGCATGGAGAGATAGCGAGGGCTGTAATAGACTTCGTCAGTGGCGGCGTCCCAATCCCAGAGGCCGTCGCCCGCAGCGTTGATGGCCAGCAGCAGGCGGCCCGCATCCTGGGAGCTGTCCCGCGCAGGGGCGCTGGCGGCGTCGATGCGTTGCAGGCTGCCGGCCAGCTCCCTGGCGTGGCCGTCGGCGTCGCGTTCCAGGACGGTGCCGTGCAGGGCAAAGCGCGCGTATTCGCCGTTTTCCAGGCGGATGCGCAGAACGTCCTCAATGCTGTCGCCCCACTGGGGCTGTTCCAAGGTGAGCTGATAGCGGCAGTTCAAGGCGGTCCCTTCTTCCGGGTGCAGGCGCTGCCGCCACTGTTCCGGGCTGATGACCACCGGGCGGGGATCGGCATAGCCGAGCAGGGCGCCACAGCGGCTGTCCATGCGAATGGTCCGCTTCGTCAGGGAGCACTGCCAGTAGCCCATGTCCGGCATGCCTGCGCCGGTAGTCACTGGGGGGCGGTAGGCCAGGGTCTCGGAGACGCTGTACTGGCCGACGCCGCGCACGGCGCGGCCTTCGGCATTCCGTTCCACAATCAGCAGACCGGCGCGCACCAGCAGGTCGTCAAAGGGGTAAACCAGTTCCAGCATGGGCCCGCTGGCTCCGCTCAGCACGCCTTCCAGCAATTCATGCAGCGAAGGCAGACAGTCCGGCGGAATGTGCGCCGCAAAAGCCGCCATGGTGGTCGGAACATCTTTTTCAAGACGCAGCTTGCGGCGGGCGCCCTCGCTCAGAAAAAGCGCGTCTGTGGGAATATGCCATTCCCACAACGGGTCGGGCGAGCCGAGTTGTATCTGGCAGCCTGTGGGGCGGGGCGAGTGGACCATGGCAGGAACCTCTTCCGGCTTTGGAGAACAGGGTAAGGAAAGGGCAACTTTCTATCGTAAACTTCCGCGCCGGGCAAGCCTTCAGAGACTCTATTTCGCGGAACAGGACGATTATCGCAGCGACTATGGGACTTATATCTCAATATTATGCGTAAAAGGCGTTCTAGTCCAGAAAAGAATTACAGGGCAGCCGATAAGACGCCGGGCTACAGGGGGACGTTTGCGGGCATCGAGAGCAACTCTGCGGCGTTGGAGCATTTCAACTTTGAAATGTTGGACTGCGAGGCGGCTGAATGAACCTTGAAACGCAAGGCGTTTCAAAGGTAGTCTATTCTAATGCTCGTGGGGTTCGTTGCCCAGCGGATGCGCGTGCATATGGGCGTGGGCGAAGGAAGGGGCGCAGGAGGTGAGGCGTCCGTCCAGAATGGTCAGATATTCCGCGGAGGTCTGGGCCAGAAAATCCCAGTCGTGGGAAATGGTGATCCGGGCCGTGGAAAGGCCGCTCAAGATGTCGATGATCCGTTGGCGCGCGTCGTTGTCCAGACCGTTGGTGGGTTCGTCCAGCATGACGGGCCTTATCAGGCGTGAGCCCCAGGTTGAGCGGGCCGAAGGCCACGTCTTCCAGCACGGTGGGGAAAAAAAGCTGATCCTCGGCGTGCTGGAGCACAAAACCCACTTTGCAGCGCAGCTCGCGAAAGTCTTTTTCAGAACTCAGGATGTGTCCGTGGAAACGGATCAGCCCCTGTTGCGGCCGGGCCAATCCGGTGATGCAGCGGAAAAAAGTGGTCTTGCCGCTGCCGTTGGGGCCATAGAGGCCGACTTTTTGCATGGGGAAAAGGGAGAAGTTCACATCGCGCAGCACCGTGCGGGCTTCGCCCTCACGGGCATAGGCGAAGTGTACCTGCTCCAGGCTGAAGATAGCGGATTCGCAAGCGTCGGAAAGAGGAATGTCAGACATGCAGGCCTCCTTCATACTCCGTCCAGACAATGCCCGCCAGACAGAGCAGCAGGCCCAGGGCGAACAGCGCGTCCACGGGGCGGGCGCGAAATACGGCCACGGACCGGAAACGGCCCTCGAAGCCGCGCAGCAGCATGGCCTCGCGTACGCGCAAGGAGCGCTCATAGCTGCGCACCAGCAGGAGCCCCAGCAGGGAGGCCAGCGTGCGGTAGGTGTGCAGATTGGTGCGCGGCGTAAAACCGCGCAGGCGCGCGGCCACGTTGAGCGTCTGCCATTCCGTGGCCAGTACGTGCACATAGCGGCCCGTGAACAGAAAGAGAAAAACCAGTTTCCGGGGGCAGCGCAGCCGTTCCATGGCATGGCCCACAGTGGGAGAATCCATGTTGGCGACCAGGGCCAGAAAAACGCAGACAATAGCGTTGGATTTGATGCTCACCAGCAGGGAGAGGCGCACGCCCTCGACGCTGACGGCAAAGATGCCCCATTGGGCCAGAACCGTGCCCGGCGTGGTCCAGGGCGTCACGCACCAGAGAAAAAGAATAAAGAGGTTTACTGTCGCCAGCCGTCGCAACAGGGGCAGCAGCGGTGGGCGTGCAGCCGCCAGCAGGGCCGCCCCTAGGGCCAGGCCCAGCCAGCAGGCCGTCAGGTTCTGCAAAAGGGCCAGACACACGGCGGTCAGCGCGGCGAGCGCCAGGCGCACACGCGGGTCAATGGCCTGAAGGGGCGACGGTCGGACAAAGGGCTGGTCGAACACGGTGCATTCTTTCTATGCGAATTTTCAATAAAAGTCGCGTACCGCAATCAGTATCTGCCGCTTGCGGCGTCCCGTCGCATGTTTCCAGTGCGCGCGGCAAAAGCCGTCGGCAATGGTCATTACCCGCGGCGTCCCTTGAAGTAAAGACCTATGCCCACCAGCCCCAGAATCCAGCCGATGCCGCCGATGATTTCCTGAATGTCCGGTCCGGCATTGACCTGGGCCGCCAGATCCCGCCGGATGGGTCCCAGCTTGGCGTCCAGAGCGGCGTTGACGATGGCGCGCACCTGATCCGGCGTGGCGCCCGAAACGGCCTGAGTCGCCGGGACGGAAGGCGCGGCGGTTGTGGCAGGGGCCGCCGCGCCCTCAGTCTTTTCCGTCCCGTTCACCTTTTCCGCGGGGCTTGCCGTGGGTGCGGCCGCGCCGGAAAATTCGGAGGCGTCCATGCTCCATTCGTTCTGATGCCCTTCACCGGCGTTGATCCGGATGCGCAGGCCGTGGCCGTCGCGCGCCGCCTGCGGCACGGGGAAGCTGAATCGTCCCTTGCCGTCGGTGTGGCCTTGCAGCAGTTCTTTGCCGTCCATCGCGTCAAAGACGGTGATCAGGCCGTTTTTGACCGGCGAACTACGGTTGAAGCCGCATTCCACGACTACGTCGCCGCCTTCCAGCCAGGCGAAAATATTGACCCTGTGGGCCAGGGCCGGTGCCGGGGCCAGCAGCGCCGCAGCCAGCACGGCCAGCAGCAGAAGCGGTAAAAACGCGGCCGCCGGGCGGCATGGGGCGAGAAACGGAGCGTTGTTCATGATAAAATTCCTTCCGATGCGGCGGTCCGGCGCGCGGACCGGAGCATCTCGGGCCGTACGCGCGCGATAAAGGACACGGTGAACATGGTGATCAGCCCCTCGGCCAGCATGATGGGCAGATGGGCCAGAAGCAGCAGTTGCGCGGCGGCCCAGAAGCCTTCGCTGGTAAAGGCCAGGGCCAGGGCGGTAAGTACGGCGGCCAGGGCCACGCCCAGTGCGCCGCCGCAGAAGGCGGCCGCGCGGATGCCCGCCGGGCCGGGCCAGATATGGACGATGCCCCGATAGCAATACCAGGCCAGCACGCTGGAAAAGCCCATGGTAAAGGTGTTCACCCCCAGCACCGTGAGGCCGCCGAACTGGAAGAGCAAAGCCTGCAGGAGCAGCGCCACCAGAATGGCGGGAAAGGCCGCCCAGCCCAGCAGTACGCCCACCAGCCCGTTGAGGATCAGATGGACGCTGGAAAAGCCCACGGGCACGTGGATCAGTGAGCCCACAAAAAAGGCGGCTGAAAGAATGCCCACAGTCATCAACCGGTCGTAGTCCAGCCTGCGCAGGCCGATGGCCGTGCCTGCCGCCGCCAGAACCGCACCCGCGCCGAGTACGGCGGGGGAAAGAACGCCTTCCGCGATATGCATGCTGTTTCCTTGAAGCAAGCCCGCGCCGGATCGGGGAGGGAGCGTCCGGCCCGGCGCGGGCTTGCGGCACATCTTTAGGCTGAGCCTAGAGCAGTTAAAACCTGAAATGCTCGTTCACGACAGGCAACGCCCGCCTGTTCGCATTTCGCGGCAAGGAGTTGCAGACAATTCCTTGTAAAAACCGCGCCTGGAATTATTTGGTTTTGGGAACCGCGAATTCCAGCCAGAGCACCGCGCCCAGTTCAATGGGCTTGGGCTCGCCCTTGTAGTCCAGCTTTTCCTTGGCCGTATTCAGGGCCGCGAAGCCCCACCAGCCCGCCCAGGGTACGCCGTAGGAAAACACGCCGTTTTCATCGGCTTTGACCACCTGGGTGACGAAATATTCATTGGGCGCCACATGTCCCTTGGTCTTGTTGAAGCTTTCCACTTCCACTTCCGCGCCGGGCACGGGCTTGCCGTCCAGCAGCACGCGGCCCTGGAAGACGTTGCCCGCGTAATTGCCGAAAGGCCGGGTCAGGGGCACGATTTCCGTCTTCAGGCCCAGAGGCTCGTCCCAGCCTTCCTCGCCGCCGAAAGCCGCCACGGCGGTTTTGGTATAGTGGATGATGTAGGTATCTTCAGCGGGCTCGAAATAGGGTTCGGGTTCCACGGCAAACTGGTAGACGCCGGGCTTCTTGATCCTGTAGACGGCCTGCCAGGCCTTATGGCCCATGACGGTGGCGGGCTTGAGGCTTGCCTTGAGGTCTTCGCTCTTGCCGTCCAGGGTGACGGTAACGGCCTTGGGCACGGCCATATCCATGCCCTGCATTTCCATAGGATGGGAAAAGGAAATATCCAGTTTCAGATCAGCGTCTTTTTTCTCCGTCACCGTGGCGGTGGAGGGAATGACCATGCCGAAATGCGCCTCGGCCTGCGCGGCGACGCAGAGCAAGAGGGCCAGGCTTGCGCAACAGATTTTCCACATAGTTTTGTCCTTTATGGCTTGTGATGACGGCGGATACCGGCTCAGGCCCGCCCAAGTGCGTATGCGAATCTATGAGTAACACAAATTTTAAAAAAGTAGCAATAAGTATTTGCAGTGAATCCAGGACAGGCGCATCCAATGCCGATTTTTGCTGGCCTCTTATTTGCCGGGATTATCCGTCAAAACCAGCCTGTTGCGCGCTGGCGGCGTCACCCGGAGCTTTTTGCTGCTCGCGTACTTGTGTACAACTCTGCTCTCGATGCCCGTAAGGCTCGCTTTGCTCGCCAACGGGCACGGCCCTTTGGGCCGTCTCCGGTCGGTCTCCGCGCAAAAATCTTAGTTTTTAGGATTCTCCCGGCACCGGCAATCCGCCTGCGCTTCGCTCAACGCCGCAGCACGGTCAGTATAGTTATTAACTAGTTAGAATTATTATACATGGATGGCATTTCTTTAGATGTGCCTGGGCGTGCCGGGCGGTCCCTTTTCCGGCGTCGGCTGACCGGGGAGGCCGCGTAAAGAAAGCGCCCCTTGCGGGGCGCTTTTCGCTGCTGCGGCTGCTTCGCCTATTGCGGAAGCAGCTTGGGGAAGTCGGCGCTTTTGACATTCTTTTTGATGAAGTCCAGCGCTTCCTTGTGGTTGCCGGCCAGGGAGGTGACCATGAACACGTCGCCCTGGGTGGCGACCCAGGCTTGGCAGGGCACGCCCTGCTGGATGAAGTTGAAGGTATACTGGCCGTTCTTTTCCACCGGGGGCTTTTCCGCCTTAAACTGGGTGGCGAACATGCTGGCAATGGTTTTGGCATCGGAACCGCTGCTGGGGCCCACCACCATGGTTACGGAAACGCCGCTCGTGGCTTTGGCAAAGATGGCGCTGGTCATGCCCTGATTTTCCGTGGGCGGCATGACGGCCTTCCAGCCGTCAGGCACATTGACCGTGAAATATTTGGTGCTCAGCTCCTCGGCCATGGCGGGCAAGGCCAGCAGCATGACGAACACAAAGGCCACAAATTTTTTCAACATGAAAATTTCTCCTGCGAATGATGCGCCTGCAAATCGGCTGGCAGTCTGCGCTGCGCGGCAGCGGACAAAACATTTTGTTCCGCGCCAAGGCCCCGGACGCCGGGCCTTGTATAAGTTTATCCAATGCCTGTTCAAATGACAAGATAAGCTCTCGCGTGTCTGATTGCGAAAAAAAGCCGGTTCTTCGCTGACTCACGGCGGTTGCGCCGCCGCAAACCCCTTCGGGTTTTTGTGTGTCTGATTTTTCAAATTGGAGTATGCCGGGACCGTCTGATTCAGGACCATCCTAGGCTCAGCCCTCATTAAAGCGCCTGCTGCAAAGCCGCCTTTTTCCGTGCGGCTGCGTTGCAAAAAAGAAATTGACCTTGCGGTATGTTCAATGCGGTAGTCGTTGCCGCAAAGCGGCTTACGGATAGCGACAGCGATTTCTCCGGACAGGTTTTCGTGTGCCTGACTGCTGTCTTTATCCGTACGGCTCACAAGTTCGCCTACGGCTAAAGCACAGCTTCGCCCGATTTCTCCTTTGCGCCTTGCTGCCCGAAAAAATTCAGCTTTTCGCGGACGGCGTTTTAATGAGGGCTGAGCCCAGACCGGCGGCTTCCTTGCCCAGGGAGAAGCCTTTGCCCAGCTCTTTGCCCAGGCTCCAGTAATTTTTGCTCACGGGCGCGTAGAGCAACGGGGAGATCAGAGCCGGGTCCGGCCTGCCCTCGGCGTCCAGACAATCCTCGCGGATCTTCACGTCCAGGACTTCGCCGATGAAAAGGGTGTGCGTGCCCAGTTCATGTTGTTCGCGCAGGCGCAGTTCCAGCACGGCCGGACATTCGGCCACATAGGGCGCGTCCACCAGCCCGCCTTTGACGGGCGTGAGGCCCAGAAGGTCGAACTTGTCCGTATTCCGCCCGGAGCGCATCCCGGCGGCATCGGCCTGAGCGGCCATGGCGGCGGAGGGAATGCTGATGGTAAAGGCGCGGCGTTCCTGAACGGCGACATGGCTCCAGCGTTCGCGGGCAATGCCCACGCCGATGCAGGGCGGGCGCGAGCAGCAGATGCCGGACCATGCGGCGGTCATGATGTTGGGCCGCCCGTTCCGGTCATAACTGCCGATAAGAAAGGCGGGCGCGGGCAGGGCAAAGGGCAGAGCTCCCAGAGATGCGAACATGGCGGACTCCTTGGGCTGAGGGGCTGGAAACAAAGCGGCCCGCGTATGGCGGGCCGGAGAGTATATTATACTTTGGCGGAACGGACGGCAAGGCGTCCCGGGGCATGCCCCGCCGGTTCGTTTCCGGATGACAGGCGTTGGCCTCTGAGGGCCTGGTCCAGATCGGCCAGGATGTCGTCGATATGCTCGATGCCGATGGACAGGCGCACGGTGTTGGGCCGGATGCCGGTTTCGGCCAGCTCCGCCGGGCTGAGCTGGGCATGGGTGGTGGACGCCGGATGGATGACCAGAGACTTGACGTCCGCCACATTGGCCAGCAGGGAAAAGATGCGCAGCCGGTCGATGAAGGCCCTGGCCTCGGCCGCGCCGCCCTTGACCTCGAAGGAGAAAATGGAACCTCCCCCCCTGGGAAAGTACTTTTTGTACAGGGCATGGCTGGGACTTTCCGACAGGCCGGGGTGATTGACCCGTTCCACGCACGGGTGCGCGCGCAGAAAATCCACCACGGCCAGGGCGTTGCGCACATGGCGCTCCACACGCAGGGAAAGGGTTTCCAGCCCCTGCAAAAAAAGAAAGGCGTGCAGCGGAGCGATTGTCGCGCCCATGTCCCGCAACAGCACGGCCCGAGCCCGCACGGCAAAGGCCGCCGCCCCGGCGGCCTCTGTGAAGCTCAGGCCGTGGTAGCCGGGGTCCGGCTCGCTGAACTGGGGGAACTTGCCCGAAGCCGCCCAGTCAAAGCGCCCTCCGTCCACAATCACCCCGCCCAGAGCCGCGCCGTGGCCGCCCATGAATTTGGTGGCCGAGTGGACCACGATATCCGCGCCGTATTCCAGCGGACGCAGGAGCCAGGGCGTGGCAAAGGTATTGTCCACGACCAGGGGGATGCCGCGGCTGTGGGCCAGAGCGGCCAGGGCTTCGATGTCCACGATGTTGCTGTGGGGATTGCCCAGGCTTTCGATATAGATGGCTCTGGTCTCGGGCCGGATGGCTTCGGCAAAGGAGCCGGGCGTGTCCGGGTCCGCGAAGGTGGTCGTGATGCCCCAGGTTTTCAAGGTGGGGGCCAGCAGATTGTAGGGGCCGCCGTAGAGGGTTTTTGCCGCCACGATATGCTGGCCCGCTCCGGCCAGGTTGAGCAGGGCGCAACTGACCGCCGCCGCGCCGCAGGACGTGGCCAGAGCCGTAACGCCGCCTTCCAGGGCGGCCACGCGTTGCTCGAAAGCCTCCTGGGTGGGGTTGGTCAGGCGGCCGTAGATGTTGCCGGGCTCGCTCAGATTGAAGCGGGCCTCGGCGTGGTCACAGTTGTCGAACACATAGGACGTGGTCTGATAGATGGGCACGGCCCTGGCGCCGCTGGCCGGATCGGCCTGTTCCTGACCGGCATGTACTTGCAGGGTTTCAAAGTGCAGGGGACGGGTGGCGCTCATGGGCTTGCTCCGAAAAAGGCGGGTTTGGGACAAAAATTCAGTGCTTATATCTTAGTAAATAAATAAGAATTATTTTCACCGGAACCCGACGTCCTGTCAAGGAAAAAGCGCGGCCCCCCCCCGGCTTCCGGGCGTTGCGGCCAGTGGGCCTGAGGCGTAGACTAGTCGCCGGGCAGAAGTGCGGCGCGGACCACTTAAGCGCATCATGCTTGAATGGTCGCTTGGGAGTTCCGCAAGGGCAAAGGCCGCCTGCGGAAATCCTGCGGGTCTTGTTTTACAAGGCCGCGCATTTTAACAGCGGAGAGAATTTCATTGTGAAAATGTTTTCAGAAGCAAGCGAGGCCATATGAAGGCGGAAATCATCTCCGTGGGCACCGAGCTTTTGCTCGGCCATACCATCAATACCGACGCGGCCCATGTGGCGCGCGAACTTTCAGCCTTGGGCGTGGATCTGCTGCACGTTCATGTGGTGGGCGACAATGCCGGGCGTCTGGAAGCCGTGCTGCGCGAGGCGCTCACCCGCAGCGATCTGGTCATCACCACCGGCGGCCTGGGGCCCACGGACGACGATCTGACCAAGGAAACCGTGGCCCGCGTGGCCGGCGCGCCGCTGGAGGAAGACGCGGACAGCCTGGAGCGGCTCAAAGAGTATTTCGGCAGCCGCCCCATGGGCGCCAATCAGCGCAAGCAGGCTTTTCTGCCGCGCGGGGCCGTGGCCTTTCCCAATGGCGTAGGCACCGCGCCGGGCTGCGCCGTGCCCGCCGGGGACGGGAAGTTCGTGCTTCTGCTGCCCGGCCCGCCGTCGGAACTGCTGCCCATGCTGCGGACGGGCGTGACGCCCTTTTTGCGGCGCTACACTCACGGGGCCATCGCTTCCTTCATGGTGCGCACCTTCGGCATCGGCGAAGGCGCGGCGGCCATGCGTATCAAGGATCTGACGGACGGGGCCAATCCCACGGCCGCCACATACGCCACCGAGGGGGAAATGTTCGTGCGGGTTACGGCCAAAGCCGACGACCCCGCGGCCGCCGAGGCGCTGGCCGCGCCCCTGGTGGAGGCTGTGCGCGAACGTCTGGGGGATGTGGTTTACGGCGTGAACGTCGCCGGCCTGGAAAGCGTGGTGCTGCCGGAGCTGATCCGGCGCGGGCTGACCCTGACCACGGCGGAATCCTGCACCGGGGGCCTGCTGGCCAAGCGGATCACGGACCGGCCCGGAGCGTCGGCGGTGTTCGGCACGGGCCTGGTGACCTATGCCAATGAAGCCAAAACCCGTCTGCTGGGCGTGCCCGAGGACATGCTGCGCGCGCACGGGGCCGTGAGCCCGGAGGTGGCCCGCTGCATGGCTGAAAATGCGCGCACGCGCTACAACAGTGATTTCGGCCTGGGCATCACGGGCATTGCCGGACCGGACGGCGGCACTCCCGAAAAGCCGGTGGGTCTGGTCTATATCGCCCTCAGCGCCGTGGACGGCGTCCGGCTGCGCGTCATGCGTCCCCAGGGGCGTTATCTCGGCCGGGACTGGACCCGCAACCGGGCCGCCAGCCACGCTCTGGACCTTTTGCGGCGTTATCTTTTCGGCCTGTCCATGAATCCGGATTAGGACCTGAGCCGTCTCTTTCATGCCATCACAAACAGGGTCCGTTCTCTGATCCGGAGAACGGACCCTGTTTTCTTATCGCCGTTCAACGGCCAGATTGCGCGAGACCGCCATCAGCGCGCCCAGAGCGACCAGCACCAGGGCTGTGCCCATCAGCAGGGCGTAGTCCTCCATCTGCAGAATAGCATACAGCAGCGTGTACAACGCCGTGAGCAGGACGCCCACGCCCATGCCTTCCTTGATATTGCGCAGAGCCGCGCCGACATAGAGCGCGATCATCAGAATGGTGCAGGCCGAAGCCGCCGCGTAGGAGGGCAAAAAGGCCAGATGCTCCGAAAGCGACAGCAGCACCAGATAAAAGACCACCATGGAAAGGCCTACCAGGCCGTATTGCACGGGGTGCAGGCGGGCGTTCAGACCCAGTTCGAAAATGACGAAGGCCAGGAAGGTAAGCCCGATGAACAGAATGCCGTATTTTACCGAGCGCTCAATGAGATGGTAATGCGTGGCCGCTTCGTAAAGCTCCACGCCCGCGCTGAAAGTGGTGAAATTCTCCGGCCAGTTTTCAAGAGTGCCGAGATTGGGATAGGAGCGTGCCAAAGACGGGATGTCCCAGGAAGCGTTAAAGCCCTGGTCCGAAACCTCGCGGGATACCGGCAGGATGTCGCCTTGAAAACTGGGATGCGGCCAGGGCGATTCCAATGTGATCCTGGTCACGCCGCCCACGGGCGTGAAGCGGATGCCGCTGCTGCCGTTGAAGACAAGATTTTGCGAAAATGCATATTCTTTGACTTCGGGCGAAAGCCGCACCGGAATCCGGAACCCGTTTTTCAGTTTTGAAAAGGGCTGAATGCCTGGCTCGGCGCTGAGTTCGGCTTTGTTCCAGATGAGCTGCCCCACTGTGCGCAGGGCGTTGGGATAGGAAAGTCCCATGACCAGATAGGCTCCGGCATAGTTTACGCTTTCCAGAGCCGGGGCGACTCTCTTCAGAGCCTCGTCAGAAGGCAGATTGAAGTGTCCCGCAATATGCAGGTCGGCCGTATAGACCAAAGAGCGGTAGATGCCGCGCTGACGTTCCTGTGGAACCATGCCGCCGCTGAAATCGATCCGGGTGGGCAGCAGTACGAAGTAGCCCAGAACCAGATGGCTCTCGGTAACAGTTTCGTATTCCTGAATATCGTTGTCTTTTTCCTTTTTCCTGGGCACGCTGCGCTGGGTGAGCTGACGTTCGCTGTAGGGAATAAGCAGAATAGGGCCGGTCAACTGCTGCTGACCTCCCCAGGTCCGGCTGATGTCCCGGACTACGCTGCGGTACAGCATGGCGCGTTCGTCCACAAGGTTCTGAACCAACAGCAGGGGAATAAGCAACGCCACAGCGATGGCCGCCACAATGGCGAAACGGGACAGGGAAGAGTCCAACAGGGAGGGTCTGGCGGCAATCGGGCGTTGACGCGCCCCCGGCTGGAGAAATGTTTCTTCCCGGTTGCCGGTGTCCGTGCGGTCCGCATTCGGTTGCGGCGGGGCTGACGGATCGTTCGGGATTGAGGCGTTGCTTTCAGATGTATCCCGTTCCCTCATGTGAACCTCCTTTCGATCAGGATGTACCGGAGGCCGGTTACGAAAAAAAAGCCAGCGGATGCAGAAAAAAGCTCCCAGCAGGGCCAGCAACAGGATAAGCAGACCGCCCAGGGCAAAAATAAATCCCATGTGCATTGCTCCTGAGTTGTTCGCGTTCAGCGGGCCGGAGTCCGGCTGCAATAACGGTAATAAAACAGCAGGATGTACAGCGGCACCAGGTAAGCCGCGCCCATCAGAGCCTCATTGACAGTGAAGAATTCGTTGCTGACGATCATCAGCAGAATGTTGTTGATGACCCCGAAGGAGATCAGAAAGGCCAGCCGCACCTGGCGGGGCATGCCGCGCGTGGCCGGAAGGGCCGCCGCGGTCATGACCACGCAGAGCAGGCAGGACGCCAGCAGGGCGTGCAGGATCAGGGCCGGGGATTGGCGCAGCACCCCGGCGTAATTGCTGAAAATGCCCAGATTGGAAATGATGACGGCCGTGGTGAGCAGGGGGAAGTGGCGTCGCAGAATGCCCCCGGTCAGCCGGGGCAGGGCGCGGGTGCCCAAGGCTGCGGCAAAGGGAAGCAGGATGGTGATGCAGAGCGAAATGGTCATGCCGCCCAGGGAGAAGTTTTCCGGCAGGTCCAGGCCGCCCGTGCCCAGGGCGCGCAGGGCGCCGTCCGTGCAGGAGAGCAGAAGCGGCAGGCTGAGCGGCAGCAGCAGGGAGGTGACGATGTTGCCCACCAGAATCAGGGCGGTGTTGGCCCCGAGCATGAGCGAAAAAACGGCGGCCATGACCCCTACCGGAGCCGCGCCCAGCAACAGGGCCCCCAGGGAAAATTCGGGCATGACCAGACGGAAGACGGCAAAGACGAAGAGCGGCAGCGCCAGCAGGCGCAGGGCCGTAAGACGACAGACGATGCCGGGCATGGCGCGCAGTTCGTCCCAGAGGGCTCCGGCCCCTACGGCCAGAAAGCTGAGATAGAGCATGACCATCAGCATCAGGCGGGGCATGGCTTCAAGCGGACCGGCCAGCCCGGGCAGAAACACCCCGGCTGCCATGGAAACGAAGGAGGAGAACACCATGATCAGGTCGCGAAGCTGCATGAAACCCTCCCGGCGTATTCCAGGCAGCTTGCCCGCTAATGCGTCAAAAAACAAGGCCGGATGCCGGAAAAAGCATACTGGCGCTTTCGTGGCCGAAGTCACGGGAGACGTCAGAGCCATTCAGGTTTGAAGCGTGTAACAGTTCAAACGCGAATCACGTTAGTTCGCCGGGGCGGACTTCAGCAAAGCCTTTTCATGGGCGGCGCCGACTTCGGGCAGTCGGGCTCGGGCCCTGGCGTACAGCCCGTTCCTGTGTTGCAGCCTCTCGGAGTACCGGGCTTTCCAGCTTTCATAGAGCTGTTTGCTTTCGGCCAGGCCGGAGGCAACGGCATCGGACTTCTGACATTCGGGATTGGACTTGATATGCCTGATCAATCGGCCGATGCGTTCAATGCTCGGCTCGTTGTTGTACCGGAGCCTGTCCGCCAGCAGCATGTAATTGTAATAACCTTCGCACTGCGGATGGTTTTTGAACGTTCCATCCGCATAGCCGGTGCCCAGAGTCAGGGCGTTTTCCACGGAACCGTTTTCAGCGGAGATGACGGCGTAGTGCTCCGCCCGGGCATAATCCGCCGCTCCTTCCCGGGGATTGGCGTAATATGCCGCCAGAAGCCCGGCGGCCTTCCAATAGCCGGAGTCCGCCGCCCTGGTCAGCCAGTAGCGGGCTTCGTCGTTGCGATCTTCCATAAAGCGGGCCTGAATGGGCGTGACCGGCGGCATGGCGGGGGGAGAAAAGGGTATGTCCTCCCGTTCTCCGGCAGTGGCGAAGATTCCGTACATACCGGCCCAATGCCCGGTCAGGGCGCTTTGCAGAAAAAAGTCCCGGGCCCTGGGACCCGCTTCGTAGTGATCGGCCAGCATGACGTACTGCACGCCCAGTACATAACCGCCTTCTCCCTTGCCCAGCAGGGCAAGCAGCCAGCCCTCCCAGAATTCCGGCGGCACCGGCCAGGTCTGGTCGGCGTGCGCGCGGCTGACCACAGACAGCGAGGCCATGGCGAACATATCCCCCTGCCAGGCCAGTTGCAGCCATCCCGCGTAGGCCTCGCGGATTTTGCCGGACCTGTAGAGCCGCTCCACCCGTTTGAAAGCCGGAGTAATGAAGCGGGCGTCGTCATACAGGCTCTCATACTGGTCATCAGGGCGGGCAATGTCCAGGCCCACGGGCGGTACGGTTTTCGGCAGGCGGGCGCTGTCCGGCTCTGTATCGGTCGTCAGAAAATTCCCGTCGGCGGAGAAGCCGTCCGCCCTGCTTGGATCAGCGGCCACGGCTGTCATACAGGCGGCCAGGAACAGGAGCCAAAGCGATTTTCTCATGCGTTTTCTTCCCTTCAACTACACGGATCAAAAACCGACATTTTCCGCCGGGAACGCGACGGGCGCGAACTGATCCCTTCAGCTCAATTTTCGGACTCAAAACATTTCGCCAAGCCTTTCGCCTGGATAGCCTCTTCTCTGTCGGGAAAGGGATGGTGAAATGTGTATTATAGTATATCTTATATCAATTTGTAAGTTTAGGCCAGAGGGCATTTTCGGGAGACTTCGGCCGTTTCGGGAAACAGCACGGTGGAGCAAAATGCTTCGCATGGCAGGCACGGAGCGCCCGCGCGGACGTGGAAACAGGGCCGTGACTATGCCAACTCAAGGTATGCCGCATTTTCGTTCAGCGTTTCCAGGCCATCCCCTTCGGGGTAAGGAGCGATGAAAATGGCCTCCGGCTCGCCTTCCACGCGCAGAAAACAGGCATTGTCATCCCCGATGACGTTGCGGGCCGCGCATGCGCTGAATTCCCGTCCTCCCCAGTCTCCCCGGATGCCGCGCAACGGGTGCTCAAGCGTGCATTTCCGCGGCAGCACGCCGCGAGGCCCCACGCCGAAGGCTGTTATCTCGGCTCCCAGGGCTCCGGCCATGAAACCCGGCCATTGCGCGCCTTCCGCCGGTCCCGCTTCCAGCCATTGGCCGATGAGCGGGTCCAAATGGGCTGCCAGGTGAAAAGGGCGCGGCGGCAGCGAGTGGGATTTCAGGCGAGCGGCCATAAGCTTGGCGGCAAAGTTCTTGTCCCGGCGGAAGACGCGCACTTCTCCCAGCCAGTGGGGCAGTTCCGGTTCCGGGCCGCCGTCAGTGAGCAGACAGGCCGTGAGGGGCGGGCTGGGGCGGCTCAAGGCCAGGGTCAGCATGGCCAGGCGGTTCAGCACGGCGGGGGTGAAATCCGCCGCCGCGCCGCAAAAGACCCAGGCCTGCACGGCCGGGTCGTCCAGAATGGGCAGAAGCTGCATCCAGCCCCGTTGCGCGGACGTTTGCCGCCAAGGCACGGTGGCTGTGGCAAAGCCCACGGCGCGCAGACCGGCTTCCTCGGGAGGCTGGTCGGGCGGATCTTCGCCAAGAACACAGAGCAGGGCTTTGGGCAGGGCCACGGCAATCCTCCGTTCGGTCAGGGAGTGAAAAAATTACGAACCTGGCCTGTGCAGTTGCAGAGCGCGCTCCAGGCGGCAAAAGCGCGGCGCAGGCTTGCGGCGTCGGGCCGGGCCTGGGCCTGGAAGGCAAGACCCCGGCGCAGCATGGGCCACAGAAAGGGCGGGATGCCGGACGGCCTGCCCGGAACCATGTCCTGCTGCCGGGCTTCGGTCGAGGAAAGCCGCTTGAAGGGATGCGCGCCGCTGAACACCTCATGCACCGTGCAGCAGGCCGAAAAAATGTCGTCTTCCCTGGAGGGCGACCCGCCTTCCAGGCGCTCGGGGCTGGAGTAGAGCAGGCTGTGGGCCGGAACGCGCAGGCTTTCGCGCAGCCCCACGGCTGCCGGTGCGCCGCCCTTGCGCACACTGGCGGCGGCCACGTTGAAGTCGATGAGTACCGGGCGCTCCCCGCTTTTCAGCAAAAGGTTTGCGGGCTTGATGTCGCCGTGGGCGATGCCTTGGGCGTGCAGAAAGGCCAGGGCATCAAAAAAGCGTGCGGCCATGGTCGCCAGGGCAGCGCCGGGCAGATCGCCGGGACGGATCTCGCCCGCGCTGCGCCCCTGCAGCAGCTCCATGCTGTAGCAGAGGCCGAAGGGCTCGTTGTGCAGGTCAAAAACGCGGACCACGCCGGGGTGGGCCAGATGGCGCAGAATGCAGAATTCCTGCGCCAGGGCCAGTTGGGCCTGATAGTTCCGGGCCAGTTCCGGCAAAAGGCGTTTCACCGCCACCTGGGGCGAGGCATCGCTCCATTCCACACGGCGCAGGTCCAGAGCGGCGTAGACTTCGCAAACGCCGCCGCAGCCCAGTAATTGTTGCAAAAGAAAGCGTCCGTTGTGCTCCGTGCCCGACATGCCCTTGCGGAGATTGTGCGGCGCGGGAAAACGCCGGGGGCCGCGTAAGGGCTTTGCCGTCGGAACAGGCCGGAGATGCTTGTGAAGCGCCATGGCTCACCTCAACGAGGAAACGAAAACCGCCACCAGAGTGATGTTGTCCGGCTGGGGCACGCCGTCCACGGCCCGGGCCATGTCTTCCGCCGCTTCCCTGGCTGAAGTTCTTGCCAGGCGCGCCGCCAGGGCGTCCGGGCCCAAAAGGTTGGACAAACCGTCGGAGCAGAGCAGAAATTTATCGCCGCCCCGCAGGGAAAAGCGGACTTCGTCCAGGCGCAGGGCGTCGCGCGCGCCCACGGCGTTGGTGATGATGTTGCCCCGTACCATGCGCCGGGCCTCGGGCGCGGTCAGTTCGCCGTTGTCGATTTTTTCCTGCCGCAGGGTGTGCTCGCGGGTACACTGGTACAGCACGCCGTCCCGCAGAAGATAACAGCGGCTGTCGCCCGCCCAGAGGCAGGCCGCCTCGCCGCCGTGCATCAGCAGGGCCACCACTGTGCTGGAGGCTTGGGCCGCGCCGCCGCGTGCGCGCAACATGCCGTTGCCCTGGCGCAGAATGCCGCTCACGTTGTTCACATGCTCGTCCAGGGAGGCGGCATGGGGCGTTGTGAGCAGCATACGGGTGACCAGTCTGCCCGCCTCGCCGCCGTGCGCACTGCTGCCCACGCCGTCAGCCACGGCCCAGAGCAGGCGTTCGTTCCAGCTCAGAAAAGAATCCTGGTTTTCCGGGCACATATCGCCCTTTTGGCTCCATCCCCAGGATTCAAGAGTCACGGGAAAGCCGCGCGCACTGTCCGCCATAGGACCTCCGGCCATTATTTATATGTAATATGGTATATAAAATTTCAATTTATGCCAGAGGCGGTTTGAGGGGGAGGCGGCGAGAGCAGCCCTAACGGTTGCGGAGAGGGCGGGCACGGACCGGCGAAATAAAAGCCGGGGCCTGTGTTCCGTTGGCTGCTGCCTGGCAATTTTGTTGAGGCCTTGCGAACTGCCGCCGCGACGGAACATCGCCTTGCTGTTTCTCTGTCTTCATCCTTCGCCGTCACAAATGCCCGAGGCATGCCGCAAGAAAATATCTTCAGGTTCGCAACAACTAACCAAAACGCTATGGTACCGTGCATCAGGAGCATCTGAGGGGAGCGCCTGGCCGGCGTAATAACTTCTTCCAGGCGCATGCCGACGGTGTTCGTTATTTTTAAAGCGGATATAGTCCGGAGCGACCGTGTTATCTGAGGTTTTGGCTGGTAACCGGACAGAACCCGGAGCAGTGCGGCGACAAGCAGAAACATGTACAGATTCATTTCGCAACGCCTCGAACTCCGGGAGAAAACGGGCGTCTTCCCCACAGGGCCCGTTTTCAGGCAGGACCACCTTCCACGCTTTTGCAAGATGCTCTGATAACGCCCTTGTGCGCCCCCGGCGCAAGATACGGCCGACTGCAAACGCGTGCCGAAACCGTTCAAAAGTCATTGCCCTGACTCTGAGCCGTGCCGGTCGCGAACCGCCTGGAAAGCAAATAAAAAGCCAATTGATCGCTGTAATTGTTTACAACTATTTGTATTGACTTTAAAATAACACTTTTCATTTTTAGTTGCAAGTCTATTTTTGAAATTTTATAAGATTATCTATTATATTGAACTGAAAGCCCGCCTGCAGGCCTTTGCGGGGAAGGGGACCAAGCCGAAGAACTGCGCTGAGAGGGGGATAAGGGTGCAAGCTGTTGGGCGTGAAGAGTGGAATTTGTGGGAGTCACTGCTCAAGTATGGCAGATGCCCACCATCATTATCATAGGAAAGGCATGCAAAATTAAACATCATCTAGTATTCTTTCTGTAAG
>NZ_JAGZUV010000070.1:0-712 GCF_018379785.1 Desulfovibrio sp. | reverse complement strand
TCTGTAAGGTGATCGAGTATTATAGCTGTGGATAGGAAAGACAAAATTAAATTGAATAGATAGTATAGTTTTTGTTATTGAAAAAATTAATTTTATAATACATTTTAATAGCGTAATTAATATGTCATTTAAAGCATGTTTAATTGTATAAATTGCAATTTTATTATTTACTATATATTTTATAATAAGCATCAAATTCATCCCAGAGATGCTGAATTTCTTTGGTTTCATCATTCATAAGTTTATATATAGGACCATTTTTAACTCTTATATTAAGATATAAATTGGTTTCACTACTATTAAAAACAACATTGGCGTATTTCTCTAGTATCTGTTCATATTTATTGTATGTATCTTTATTTCTACAGATTATTTTATATATATTTTTTTTATTGGCAAGATTTGATATATAGTATGTTGATATGCATTCGACGTCTGATTGATTTTCTTTCTTGTTTCCATCAAAATAAATATCTATAATTTCGTTCCATTGCGACCTATCTTCAGTGTTTGCTGATTTTTGGGCAAAATAAATAAGTATGCCTTGGTTTACCCATTTGCAAAAGAAACTCTGCATTTCTATTGGTACTTCTATTTTATAGTTTCCATTATTATCGCTGACTGTGGAATAACGACGATTCCACTTTCCGGAAGACAAAAATGAACCTGATCCGAAGCTGAAATCCCGGCATAAAAAACTTTCCGTGTAATA
>NZ_JAGZUV010000069.1:0-16668 GCF_018379785.1 Desulfovibrio sp. | reverse complement strand
CTGATAAAGCTGCAGGGCTTCTTCCAGAAAATGCAGAGAGTCAGAGTCCACCGTCCCGGAGGGGGAGGGCGGCAAGAGAAGCAGGGAACGGTAGGGCTGCTGATGCGGACGGAAATTGCCGTACAACGGGTGGTTGGCAAGCCGCCAGCCCTGATGCACGCGGTCGCGCGCCATGGTCAGCGCGTCGCGTGCGCCGCCGTCCAGCAACAGAACGTCCACACCCGCCGGAACGCGGGACGGAAAAGAGGGATTGTTGGTAATGAGAATCGCGCGACCGGCCACAGCAAAGCTCCCGCGTTTGCGTTGGCTCTGTCGCGCGCTGGGCGGTTCAGAGATGCGTCCGGTTGCAATCCTGATGCCTGAGAGTTTCAGCCTTGCGGCCTTGCCCCTTCGGCGACCCCGTGGCAACGTCCGGCATGCCGGTTGTGCGCGGGTGCTCTCTTGCAACTTTCGCTCGCAATTCCCCACTCCCACATTGAGAAAAAAATGTCAAGCGGTGGCCTCATAAAAAAATAAAACATATCCGCAAATTATGCCTGATTGAAGAACCAAACGATGGATTGCGGCGACCGGCGCGGGCCGGGCCGGGGAATGACGCCGTCCGCGCGGAATAGGCGGATTTTGTAAAATAACCGCAAAGGTACAGGAAGGCTGACGCAAAAGTATTTTTCTTTTTTCACTCCGGACACAAAAAATACTCATCCTATTCATTCGATTGCCCTGGGACGCTGTCAGCCCCGGCTTCACTTTTCGGATAAGGGCGGTTATGATGCGTGCTCACAAACGCGGAAAACGCGCGCCTCTTTTCCACCAAGGAGACCAAAAGCCATGAGCGATACGTTGACTGTTGCCGTTGTGGGCGCCACGGGCGCCGTGGGTCGTGAAATGCTCAAGACGCTGCACGAGCGGCAGTTCCCGGCCACGAAAGTACGGGCCTTCGCCTCGGCCCGTTCAGCGGGCAGCAAAGTGCCCTTCGGCGAGGAGGAACTCACGGTGGAAGAGCTGAAGGAAGATGTCTTTGACGGCATCGACCTGGCCGTCTTTTCCGCCGGCGGCGGCACGTCCGCGAAGTTCGCGCCGCACGCCGCCCATGCCGGTTGCGTGGTGGTGGACAATTCCGCGGCCTGGCGCATGGACGAACGCTGTCCCCTGGTGGTGCCGGAAGTCAATCCGGAGGCCCTGGAAGAGCATCAGGGCATCATTGCCAATCCCAACTGTTCCACCATCCAGATGGTAGTGGTGCTCAAGCCCCTGCACGACGCGGCACACATCAACCGCGTGGTGGTTTCCACCTATCAGGCCGTGTCCGGCACAGGCCAGAAAGGCATTGAGGAACTGGAACGCCAGGTGCGCGACCTTTTCAACGCCCGCGACCCGGAAAACAAGGTGTATCCCTACCGCATCGCCTTCAATGTCCTGCCGCACATCGACGTCTTCCTGGACAACGACTACACCAAGGAAGAGATGAAGATGGTCAACGAAACCGTGAAGATCTTCGACGATCCCTCGATCAAGGTCACGGCTACCTGCGCGCGCGTGCCGGTATTTTTCTGCCATGCGGAATCCGTGAATATCGAAACCGAAAAGAAGATCACGGCCAAGGAAGCCCGGATCATGCTCTCCCAGGCTCCGGGCGTGAAGGTTTTCGACAATCCGCGCGAACTCATGTACCCCATGCCCGCCTACTGCATCGGCGACGATCCCACCTTTGTGGGGCGCATCCGCGAGGACGAAAGCATTGAAAACGGCCTGAACCTCTGGATCGTGGCCGACAACGTGCGCAAGGGCGCGGCGCTCAACGCCGTGCAGATCGCCGAGGAACTGCTCAAGCGCGATCTGGTCCGCGTGCCGGACAAGAATGTCTTCATGCGATAGCGCGGAGAAATATGCCATGCAGGCCGTGGATTCCGACACCTATCTGCAAGCCCTTTTGTCCGCCCCCCGTCCGGGGGCGGACAAATTCCTGGCCTTTTACGATCACCGGGTGGGATGCATCGGCACGGACCCGCGCCTCCTGCTCCTGCCCCTGGACGATCACATCTGCCATCGCGGCGACGGCCTGTTCGAGAGCATCTGTTACCGGGAGCGGAAGATTTTCGTCCTGGACGAACACCTAGCCCGGATGCGCGACGGCGCGCAGGCCCTGGACATCACGCCGCCCTGCTCCTGGGAGGAAATGCGCGCGCGCATTCTGGACGTGGCCCGCGCCTCGGGGCGGGCCCACGGCGACCTGCGCGTCTTTCTCAGCCGGGGGCCGGGCGGTTTCGGCGTTTCCCCGCAGGAATGCCCGCAGGCCGGTCTGTACATTGTGGCCCTGGCCTCCAGGCTGCCCTCCGAGGAATTGTACCGCAAAGGGCTCACGGCCTTCAGCAGCGCCATTCCGCCCAAGCAGGAATATCTGGCCCGGATCAAGAACACCAATTATCTGCCCAACGTCTTCATGGCCGTGGAGGCCCGCCAAAAAGGCATGGACGTGGCCGTGACCTTTGACGAGAACGGCTTCATGGGCGAAGCGGCCATTGCCAACCTGGGCATTGTGGACGCGCGGGGCCGCCTGCGCAGCCCGGAACTGCGCCGCATCCTGCCCGGCACCACCCTGCTGGCGGCCCTCAAGCTGGCCGAGGAACGCATGCCGGTCATCCAGGCGCCCATCCACAAAGAGGATATCGCCACGGCCCGCGAAATGCTGCTGTTCACCAGCGCCACGCTCTGCGTGGGCGTCACTCATTTTGACGGCAGGCCCGTGGGCCAGGGGGACTACCGGGGCCGCCCCGGCCCCACGGCCCTCTGGCTCAAAGACGCCCTGCTCGCGCAGATGCTGGCCCAGGGCACGCCTTACTAATGCGTATCCTGCTGCTCTCCCTTCAGGACGAAAATCAGGACGCCGCGCCCGCCGGCTCCACGCGCGCGCGGGTCCGGCGGCTGGAGGAGGAACAGACCCTGGCCCTGGTCAGAGCCATGCGTGACGGAGGCCGCCTGGCCCCTCTGCTGGTCTGCCTCAAGGGCTCGCGCCTGCACGAGCGCGCACGCGCCCTGAATCTGCCCCTGCTGGCCATGAGCGGCACGGGCAATCCCCTGGCCCTCTTGCGCCTCTGGAACCGGCAACGGCGGCATAACAAGCTGCTGATCCAGACCGTGGGCGAGGAAGCCCTGGCTCTGGGCCGCCGCGTGCTGCGCATGCGCCCGTCCGGCAGCGCGCTGCTCGCGCACGCCTTCTTTCTGCGGCCGCCCGCGCCCGAACGGTGCAAAAGCAAAGAGATGCGCGCCGCCCGCTATATCCTCTGCGGTTCCAACCACGTGCAAAGCCGGATTCTGGCCGCCTGGGAACAAGCGCCCGATACCGCCGCGCCCGCCATCGCTCTCGAAGACGCCCTGCCCCTGCTGCCGCCGGGCATCTGCCTGGAAGGCTTTGATCCGCCTGCTCCTTTCCGGGAGGAAGAAGGGCGGCACTTCATTTTCGGCATGGGGGAAAGCCTTGCGCCGCGATCCGGCGCGCAGTTGGTGACGCGGGCCATGGCCGCCATCTGGCAGCGCGACGACCTGCCCCCCTGGGAAGTACGCATGCTGGGCGGCGGCCCGCGTTTTCAGGAAGTGCTGGAAGAGGCCGCCGCCCTGGGTGTGGAATCGCGCCTTTGCCTGCTCAACGAACAGTACGCGCCGGATGTGCTGCGGGATTGCCACGCCTGGCTCGCGCCGGGATCCTCTCCCGAGGAGGCGCCGGAGACGCTCTGGTCTGGCTTCGCGGCGGGTCTGCCGGTCATTTGCAGCCGAAGCGGCCTGCACCTGGAGCGCCTGGGCGGCCCGGGCCAGGCACAGGACGCGGCCTCAGCCGTGGAGGAGAACGATCCCCAGGCTCTGGCCAAAGCCATGATCGAAATCATGCAGGATGCGGAGCTGCGGCACAAACTGGCGCAATGCGGCCGCGCGCTGGCCCCGGCCACGGGCCTGCAACACATGGCCGACCAGGCCTGCGCCCTGTTCGAAGCCTGGCTGCGGGCTCTGGGGACCGACGCGCCCGCCCCGGCGGAGAAAACTCCGGATACGCGGGAGCCTGCGGCGGCCCAGCGCGACGAATCGTCGTAGAGCGGATTACCGTTGCGATACTCCACAATGAGTCTTTTTGCGCAACGCCCGCTTCGCCGTTTACCGGCGCGAATAAATTGCGCTTACGCCTCCGTGGCGGGCGTCTGCTCACGCAGCCGCCAGAGCAATTTCAAAGTGAACTTGCTCTAACCTCCAGCCTTTTTCAGGACACCCATGAAGTGTAAAATCTGCAAGGCTCCGGCGGCCGTGGCCCTTAAAAGCCACAATGCCGCCTTCTGCCCGGACTGCTACAAGGATTTCTTCGCCCGCCAGGTGGCGCGCGGCATTGAAGGCCAGAAGCTCTTCACCCGCGACGAGCGCATTCTGGTGGCCCTTTCCGGCGGCAAGGACTCCCTGGCCCTGATGCTGGAGCTGGCCCGCCAGGAATATGACGTCACCGGCCTGCACATCGATCTGGCCATTCCCGGCTCCTCGGCGGCGGCGCGTGGAGTGGTGGAGCGTTTCTGCGCCAAGCACGGCCTCAAGCTGCTGATCAAGGACATGGCCGCCGAGGGCCTGCCCATTCCGGCGGTCAAGGAACGCCTGCACCGGCCGATCTGTTCGGCCTGCGGCAAGATCAAGCGCCACTTCTTCAACAAGGTGGCCCTGGACGAAGGCTTTGACGCCCTGGCCACGGGCCACAACCTGGACGACGAGGCGGCCCGCCTGTTCAGCAATACCCTGCGCTGGGACACGGCCTACCTTTCGGATCAGGGCCCCCTGCTGCCCGGCGAGCACGGCTTTGCCCGCAAGGTCAAGCCGCTCTGGCGGCTCACGGAATTCGAAACAGCCAACTATGCCTTTCTGATGGGCATTGAAAACCATTACGCGCCCTGCCCCTACAGCCCCGGCGCCAGCTTCACCGTGCTCAAGGGTCTGCTGCAACGTCTGGAAACGGCCATGCCCGGCCGCAAACTGGATTTCTACCAGGGCTTTCTGGCGCGCGGGCGGCCCGTCTTCGCCCGGCGCGAGGCCGAGGAGGGCGTGGAGCTGGCACCTTGCCCGCAGTGCGGCTACCCCACCTCTTCCGGCGATCTCTGCGGGGTCTGCCGGATACGGGAGGCCTTGCGGGGCGGGTAGCCTTGCCTGCCCCTAGGGTCATTCTGTTCTCCGTCCGCTGTGTTATTCTGCCCTCCGGGTACGAAGGCTTACGGCGTGCCGCCGTTTGGGCCGCCTCCGGCGCGGGCAGGGGCCGGAGGCGTGAATCCTCCGTGTCCGCAGGGCCCGGAGTACCTCATCCGCATGACAAGCCCATAGAACAAGTACCTTTGAAAAATAACCCGCTCTAAATACAAAATCACTCTGCCGACGGCAGGAGAACAGAATGACCCTGCCCCGCGCGTATTGCCCCCCCGCCGCCAAGGCGCTATCCTGCGTTTCATGAACATCCTGCGCAAAGCTCTGCAACGGGGCCTGACCCCGAGCAATATCATCAGCTATCTCTGCCTGGAGAGCATGCGGCTCTGGGGCGCGTTCTGGGGCACAGCGCGCCTGCGCTGCAAGGCCGCCCTGCTGGGCGTGGCCGTGGGGCCGGGCACGCGCGCGCACGGGCCCGTGGGCCTGTTGCGCTGGCCGGGCGGCTGCATCCGCATCGGCGCGCGCGCCAGTCTGATTTCCTCCCGGCGGCGGGCCACGGCGGCCAGCCTGTACGCGCCCGTGCGCTTGCGCGTGTTCGGGCCCGGCGCGGCCATCGAGATCGGCGAGGGCGCGCAGCTCAGCGGCACGTCCGTCACCGCGCGCTCGCAACGCATCAGCATCGGCCGCCAGGTTCTGCTGGCCCCCAACTGTGTGATCGTGGATTCGGACTTCCACGCCCCCTGGCCGCCCGAGGCCCGCGCCACGGAACCGGGACTGGAACGGGACGCGCCGGTGAACATCGGCGATTACGCCTGGATCGGCATGAACTGCCTGATTCTCAAGGGCGTGAGCATCGGCGAGGGCGCCATGATCGGCGCGGGCAGCGTGGTGACCCGCGACGTGCCGCCCTTCTGCCTGGCCGCGGGCGCGCCCGCGCGCGTGCTGCGCCGCCTGGGCCCGGAGGACGCCATGCCCGGCTCAGAAGGCCGGGAAGCCTGAGATGGATGCCGGAAGAGGAGCCCCCGCGGGCGTCGGCGAATATATCGCCGCATTGCTGGCCTCAGCCAAAATGGGCGGCCAGGTCACCCATCACCGCCTGCTGCCCGGCGCGGAACCTGTGTTCGCGCCCAGCCGCCTGCCTTGGCCGCGCGCCGTGGACAAACTGCTGGAAGAGCGCGGCGTGCGCCTCTACAGCCACCAGTCCCTGGCCACGGACCACATCCGCGCCGGGCATTCCGTGGTGGCGGCAACGCCCACGGCCAGCGGCAAAAGCCTGATCTACAACCTGCCCGTGCTGGAGCGCCATCTGCACGATCCCGACGCCAGGGCGCTCTATCTCTTTCCGCTCAAGGCCCTGGCCCAGGACCAGCTGGCGGCCTTCACGGCCCTGACCGCAACCTGGCCCGAGGCGGCCCGGCCCACGGCCGCGCTCTACGACGGCGACACCAGCGACCATTTCCGGCGCAAGATCCGGCGCGATCCGCCCACGGTGCTGGTCAGCAATCCGGAAATGCTGCACCTGGGCATCTTGCCCCACCACGAGCAATGGGCCGCCTTTCTGGCGGGCCTGACCCACGTGGTGGTGGACGAGGCCCACACCTACCGGGGGGTGTTCGGCGCGCACATGGCCCAGGTCTTCCGGCGGCTGAACCGTCTGGCCGGGCGCTACGGCGCGCGGCCCACCTATGTGCTCTGCACGGCCACGGTGGGCAATCCCGGCGAATTGGCGAGCGCACTTATCGGCGCGGGCGACGGCGCAACGGCGTCCGGCGCGCCTGTCGTCATTGACACGTCGGGCGCGCCCCAGGGACCGCGCCATTTCGTGTTTCTCAATCCCGAGCAGAGCCCGGCCACGGCGGCCATCGACCTGCTCAAGGCGGCGCTGGCCCGCAATCTGCGCACCATCGTCTATTGCCGCTCGCGCCGGATGACCGAGCTGGTCAGCCTCTGGGCGGGCAGCCGGTCCGGCCCGTACAAAGAACGCATTTCCGCCTACCGCGCGGGCTTTCTGCCCGAGGAGCGCCGGAGCATCGAGGCCCGCATGGCCTCGGGCGAGCTGCTGGCCGTGGTCAGCACCAGCGCTCTGGAGCTGGGCATCGACATCGGCGGCCTGGACGTCTGCATTCTGGTGGGTTATCCCGGCACGGTCATGGCAACCCTCCAGCGCGGCGGCCGGGTGGGCCGGGCACAGCAGGAATCGGCGGTCATCGTGGTGGCCGGGGAGGACGCCCTGGACCAGTATTTCGCCCGCAATCCCGAGGATTTCTTCAGCCGCCCTCCGGAAAAGGCCGTGGTCAACCCGGACAATGAGGTCATCCTGGCCCGGCATCTGGAATGCGCCGCCGCTGAACTGCCCTTGAGCGCGGATGAGCCCTGGCTGCAATCCTCAGGCGCGCGCCGGGCCGTGTGCGAGCTCCGCAGGCAAAGCCTGCTGCTGCAATCCGCCGACGGCAGGCAGTGGCTGGCCGCGCGCAAACGGCCCCAGCGCCTGGTGGACCTGCGCGGCACGGGCCAGAGCTACAGCATCGAGGACCAGGAGGGCGCTGTCATCGGCTCGGTGGACGGCTTCCGGGCCTGGCGCGAAACCCATCCCGGCGCGGTCTACCTGCACCGGGGCCGCACGTACGTCATTGAGGAAGTGGACCCCGGCCGGGCCGCGATCCGCGCCAAAGAAACCAATGTTTCCTGGTTCACGCGCACGCGCGGGCAAAAAAGCACGGACATCCTGGAAGAGACGGAGCGCCTTGACATCGGCCGCTGCCTGGTCTGCCGGGGCAGGCTGCGGATCACCGAGCGCATTACCGGCTATGAAAAGCGCGCGACGTCCGGCAACCGGCTGCTGACCATCGTGCCTCTGGATGCGCCGCCCCAGGTCTTTGAAACCGAGGGTCTCTGGTACGTGATTCCGGACACTGTCCGGGCCGGGCTGGAGGAGCGCTTCCTGCATTTCATGGGCTCCATCCACGCTCTGGAGCACGCAATCATCGGCCTGCTGCCCCTCCAGGTCATGGCCGACCGCAACGACTTCGGCGGCATTTCCATTCCGCTGCATCCCCAGACGGGACTGCCCTGCGTTTTCGTATACGACGGCCTGCCCGGCGGCGCGGGCCTCACCCGCCAGGCCTTTGCCGGAGCCCGGGAACTGCTGGAAGCCACGCGCCGGGTTGTGGGGGCCTGCCCCTGCGAGGACGGCTGCCCCTCCTGCGTGCATTCGCCCAAATGCGGCTCGGGCAACCGGCCCATCAGCAAACAGGGCGCTCTGGCCCTGCTGGACGAACTGCTCGCGCCGGGCGGCGAAGGCGACGCCCTTTGCCGGGAGCTGCGAATCAGCCCGGCCCCCGAACATTTGGACGACCACCCGAATGACCGCCTGGAGGCGAGCCTGAACGCCGGGCCGGAAGCATCCCCGGATATCCGTCCGCGAGAAACGCCGGGCACGCCGTTCGCCAACGCCCCGCGCCAGGAGAAAATTATGGAAAACAGGCCCGCGACTCCGGCAGCTTCCCCCGTGCCCGACAGCCTCACGGTCCATATTCCCGTGCCGCCGCCCCGGCATTATGTGGTCTTTGACGTGGAAACCCGGCGCTCGGCGGCTGACGTCGGCGGCTGGCACAAAGCCGGACAAATGGGCGTGAGCGTCACCGTGCTCTACGACAGCCTGGCCGACGACTATTTTTCCTACAGCCAGGAAGAACTGCCCGCCCTGTTCGAGCGCCTGCGCGCCGCCGAGACCGTGGTGGGCTTCAACAGCCTGCGTTTCGACTATGCGGTGCTCACGCCCTTCGCGCCCTTTGAGCTGCGCGCCCTGCCCAGCCTGGATTTGCTCCAGCGCATCAAGGAGCGCCTCAACTATCGGATTTCGCTCGACAACCTGGGCCAGGCCACGCTCGGCGAACCCAAAAGCGCCGACGGCCTGCAGGCCCTGCAATGGTGGAAGGAAGGCCGCTGCGAGGAAATCGCGGCCTATTGCCGCAAGGATGTGGACCTGACCCGCCGCCTCTATCTCTTCGGCCTGCGCGAGGGCTATCTGCTGTTCACCAACAAGGCCGGGCAGCGTGTGCGCGTGCCCGTGGATTTCGGACAACGGCCATGAACAGAACGGATGCGGAACTGGCGGCGGACCTGATCACCTGGCGGCGCGAGCTGCACCGGCATCCCGAAACGGGCTGGACGGAATTCTGGACCACGGCCTTTGCGGCGGACGTCCTGCACTCCCTGGGCTATGCCCCGCGCGTGGGCCGCGAAATCCTCAATCCGGACCAGCGCATGGGCCTGCCCGCCCCGGCCGTGCTCAAGCGGGCGCGCCAGCGGGCCGTCCAGGAGGGCGCCGATCCCCGCTGGCTTGAGCGCATGGGCCCGGCCACCGGGCTTGTGGCGGATCTGCATCCCGGCCGGGAGCCGGATCTGGTGTTGCGTTTCGATCTGGACGCCCTGGAAATGCCGGAGGCCGATGACGCCGGGCATCTCCCGGCGCGGGAGGGTTTCGCCTCCCGCCACCCCGGTCTCTGCCACGCCTGCGGCCACGACGGGCACACGGCCCTGGGCCTGGGTCTGGCCGCTCTGCTGCGGCGGGACGCAACGCGCCTGGCGCGCAATGTGCGCCTGCTCTTCCAACCGGCGGAGGAAGGCGTGCGCGGCGCGTCCTCGCTGATCCAGCAAGTGCTGGGCGCGCGCCATTTTCTGGCCGTGCACCTGGGGCTCGGCGCGCCGGAAAGCGGGACCCTGGTTACCGGGCTGTCGGGCTTTCTGGCCACAACCAAATTCGACGCGCGCTTTACGGGCCGCGCGGCGCATGCCGGGCTTGCGCCCGAGGCCGGACGCGACGCCCTTCAGGGGGCCGCCGAAGCGCTGCTGGCCCTGCACGCCCTGCCTGGCCAGGCGGGCCAGAGCGGGCAGGAGGAACAGGCGACCCCAAAAGGCCGGATCAACGTGGGCCTGCTTGCGGGCGGCTCGGCCCGCAACATCGTGCCGGATCAGGCCGTCATGGCCTGCGAAACGCGTTGCGTTGACCGTGAGGCGGACAATGCCCTGCTGGCCGGGGCCCGCGCGACTCTGGGGCGCATTGCGCGCGAGCGGGAACTGGGCCTGGAAATCACGATTCAGGGCCGCGCGGGCTGCGCGGACAGCGATGCGGAGCTGGCCCGGCTGCTGGCCCGGACCGCCCTGGAACTGCCGCCGGGCCCGGACGGGCGGCCCTTGTTCGCAGTGGGCAAAATATGTTCCGAGGGACGCATGGCGGCCAGCGAAGACGCGACCACCCTGATGGAAGCCGTGCAGCTGGGCGGCGGCCAGGCCGCGTATGCTCTGCTGGGCGCTGATCTGGCGGGCGGCCACCATACGCCGCATTTCGACTTTGACGAAAGCGTGCTCTGGCCAGGCGCGTTATGGCTGGCGGCAGTGTGCGGAAGGCTGTGCGGCCAGGCTCTGTTGACAGTGCGGCGGCCTTACGTGTAGAGTGCTTCGTTACTTTGTTTTAACGGATGTTGGATGCTGGATACCGTAATCATTGGATAAGTAAGTTCCGCTAAGGCCGCAGGGCCGGCGGGACGCGAACATGGCCGGCCGCCCCGCGCGGCGTCTTGTCGTTTATCCATTGACACGAGGTATCCCGTGAACATTTCCCGTCTTGAGCAAAGAACTCTTCACACCCTGGCCAAGGGTGGCAGAATCCTGATAATCCGCGACAGTTCCGGCAAGATAGCTGAGGTGGAATGCTATACCCGCGAGGGTTGGCTGCTCAGCGACTGCACCCCGGAGATCTTCAAGAAGCTGAAAAGCAAAAAGCTTATCAGCTCGAAAAACAGTCTCCCTTACCGCATCACTTCGGAAGGCCTGAGCGCCGTGCGCGCCCAGACCGATAACCGCTGATGTTTCACCTCTCCATGGAGTCAACCATGACTATCGCTATCCGCCCGGAATGCCCCGAGGATTTCCCCATTATCCATGACCTGGTGCGCACGGCCTTTGAAAACGCCGAATATGCAAGCGGCGACGAGCATTTTCTCGTGGATCGCCTGCGCGGTTCGCGGGAATACATTCCCGAACTCAGCCTGGTGGCCGAGGAAGACGGCCGCATCGTCGGCCACATCATGTTCACCAGGCTGAAGGTCGGGGAGGCGACGGCCCTGACCCTCGCCCCGCTGGCCGTGCCGCCTTCGCACCAGGGCAGGGGCATAGGCGGCGCCCTTATCCGGCGCGGGCATGAGATTGCCCGTTCTCTGGGCTGGGAATTTGTAATCCTAGTGGGGCATGCGGGCTATTACCCGCGCTTCGGCTACAAGTCCGCCGCTTCTTTCGGCATTGTTTCCCCTTTTGAGGTGCCGGAGGAAGCCTTTATGGCCATCAACCTCAGAGGCGGCGCGGAACGCCTGCCCGGCCTGCTGCAGTACTCCCCGGCATTCTTCCCGGAGAGCCCGGCATAACCTTCTATCCGTCCCTTTCCCGGCAATCGCTTGCCGGGAAAGGGACGGTTTTTAGAACAAAATAACAGTGAAAAGTTACACTGCTCCAGAGGGCGTCGTCACGAGATGGATTTTCGTGTTCTATCAAGGAGAGCAAGCCGTTAGCGTTGCGGCCCCTATCAGTACGCCGCTTTGCGGCTGCAGTTGAGGCGACACAGCAAGGCCGTGAACGGTCGGCGCGACCGGAATAAAAGGCAATGTCCGACGCGGAGATAACCGAAAAAGCGCTCGTGACGGCATCCTCTAATAGAGTTTTTCCAGCAGTTCTGCCTCGCCCTCCAGGCTGTAGCAGTGTTCCTCAGCCGGGAAGGTTCCGTCCTTGACTTCTTGCGCGTAGGCCGTGAAGGCCGCGCGCATGGCTTCGCCCACCTCGCCGAAACGCTTGACGAATTTGGGGGCCACAGTATCGCAGAGGCCCAGCATGTCCTGCCAGACCAGCACCTGGCCGTCGCACTCCGGTCCCGCGCCGATGCCGATGACCGGTATTTCCAGCTCCTTGCTGACGCGGGCGGCCAGGGCGGCGGGCACGCATTCCAGCACCAGGGAAAAGGCCCCGGCCTCCTGCAAAGCGCGGGCGTCGTCCAGCAGCTTCTGGGCGGCGGCCAGGCTTTTGCCCTGCACCTTGTAACCGCCGAAAGCGTTGACCGACTGCGGGGTCAGGCCCAGATGTCCCATGACCGGGATGGACGCCCGCGTGAGCGCGCGCACCTCGTCGCAGAAGGCCGCGCCGCCTTCCAGCTTGACGGCCTGGGCCCGGCCTTCCTTGACCAGCCGCCCGGCATTGCGCACGGTGTCGGCCACGGAAACCTGGCAGCTCATGAAGGGCATGTCGCAGACCACCAGGGCCGAACATGAGCCGCGCGCCACGGCCGCGCAATGGCGGATCATGTCCTCCAAGGTGACGGAGAGGGTGTCCGGCCAGCCCAGCATGACCATGCCCAGCGAATCCCCCACCAGCAGGGCGTTGACGCCGGTCCGATCCATGAGCCTGGCCGTGCTGTAGTCGTAGGCCGTGAGCATGACCAGTTTTTCCCGGCCCTTGGCCTGCCTGAATGTGGCGACGGTGTTTTTCATGCCTTTTCCCCCTGCGTGCCCGTCCGGCCCTGCAGAGCCAGGGCCATGAGCAGATGCGTCAGTTTGGCGGCGGTGAAGTTTGCGTGGTGCAGGCCCGGAATGGGAGCCAGTTCCACCACGTCCAGACCCACAATTTCACGCTCCCGCGTGCAGCGCTCCAGAATGAACTGGGCCTCGCGCCAGGAAATGCCGCCCGGCGACGGCGTTCCCGTGGCCGGCATCAGCGACGAGTCCAGGCCGTCCACGTCAAAGCTGATGTAGATGCGGCGCGGAAAATCCTCGGGCAGGGGCTGCTCTGGCAGACCAACGCGGGCCAGAAAATAGGCGTCATAATGGGTGACGTTGTAGCGTTTGCGTACCTCGGCCTCCTCCCGGCTCATGTCGCGCACCGCGAACTGCACCAGCGGCAGGCCCAGATCGGCCACGGCACGGTGCATGACGCAGGCGTGGGAATAGGGATCGCCCTCATATTCGGGCCGCAGGTCCGCATGCGCGTCGAACTGGACGATGCCGAAAGGTTCTTTCTTTTCCCGCGCCTGCCAGGCCAGGGCCCGCAACGCGCCCAGACTCACGGTATGCTCGCCGCCCAGCAGCACGGGCACGGCCTTGCAGTCCAGAGCCCGGCGCGTGGCGGCCTCAATGCGGGCCAGCACCCCCTCCACCGGCCCGGCGCAGTCCACGGGCGGGGCGGTATAAAAACCTGACTCGCCCGGCGCAAGTCCGCTTTCCCAGGCTTCCAGCTGCCGGGAGGCGTCCAGCAGGGCCGCCGGGCCCCGGGCCGCGCCGCCGCCGTAGGAAACACTGCGTTCCAGCGGCGCGGGGATGATGTGAAAGGCCGCGTCCTCGGGCCGTGCCGGAGCATACTCCGAAGCCAGAAAATTCTGCTGATCCATATCTCCCGTCCTCAGCGCGGCTTCATGGCGAGGCTGAGCGCAATTTCTGGCCCGCACACCGGTATCCACGCGCCCTCAGCATAACGCCGCCGCCCGCATCCGTAAACGGGCGGGCGCGGCGCGCCGGGGCGGGCGTATCAAAATCCATATTCCCCATCATCGTTGCCTGTCGTGAGAATCCGGCGGAACAAAGGAGGATTTGCTCAATGCCGTGGGGAGGTCGGATTATAATTAGTAACCATCTGAAATAAATCTAGTTTTATATATCCTGACGACATTTTTGGATGAATCCGCTTTGGCGGCGTGACAGCCGACCACAGAGAGGAGGCAATAAAAAAACGGCCCGCTTGGGGAGGCAGGCCGTTTTGTTTGGAGGAGGCTGTCAGCAAAAGAAAGGAAGGTACTTTCTATATTGCAACTGGCATGCCAAATTAGATTTTCTCGGAAATTTATTTAACATTTTGAAATATAATATAAAAAATTTTCAGCCGCTATGCCGCTGCGTAAAAAATTTTATACACCGGCAAGCCAGATCCAGCTGTACAGACATGTGGACGTACAAAAAATTATCTCCATTTGAGACAGCAACGTCGGGAAAAACAGGACCGGCCTTCAGAGCAAGACGTACATGAAGGAACACCGCCGGGCTGCCGGCCTTGATGCCCACGCCACAGAAAGCGGATACATGCCGCTCCGGAAAGAGACAGTCGTCGGCCGTTGCCACAGGCGGCGTCCGGCAGCAACAGGAATGGCGCACCCAGAGCAAAGTAACTTTTCAACGTGACTTTGCTCTGGCGGCTACGAAAGCTGACGCCGGAACCTGGCGCCGGCCGTTGCCGCTGCCGGCTTGCTTGAGCCGTTCACGGCGAAGCCGTGTTGCCTTAACTGCGGCCGCAAGGCGGTATACAGATGAGGAAAGCACGGCTTCGGATCAAGACGGCAACGATCAGACTGAAGGCAGCGTCAACGTTGAGAAGTCAATTCTCAAAGCTGATCCGCTCTAATGCACAGTGTCTTTGCTCTGCACGGCCGAACCCTGGCCCGACATGGCCAGCCTGTTCGCCAGTTCCTTGGCACCCGGCGTTTCCCGCCACTGGGTGAAAAGCTTGCGCCAGGCCCCGAATTCCAGAAAACCCTGATCCAGCTGGCTCTCGTGCATCTGCACCCAGGCATTGAACAATTGCATCTGAACCTGGAAGGTGGCGCTCTCAAAAATGGTGGAGGTCATGTCCTTGGGCAGACTCTTGCCGTCCAGATTGTCCAGCACGAACGTGCACACGGCCCGGCGGGAGGTTTCAAAATCCACTTCCCGGCCGTTCATATCCTCGGCCAACGGCAGCAGATGGGGATAGAGTTCCTTGATCCGCTCCATACCCTTCTCGGACACGGCCAGAAAAAGCGGCGTCTCGCCGTCCGGCCCGGCGGGCGCGTCCGGCTTTTCGCTGATGAAATAAAAACGCAGCCAGTTCTCGAACATCACGGCTTCAAGAACCTGGAAAACCGCGTTCTGAAATTGTTCCTGTTGTTCAGGCATGTCATTTTTCCTCCGCTAGGCAAATATTTTCAATAATAGACGCGGGCACAGGCCGCGTCAATGCGGGGTTGCGCGCGGCTCTGGCTTGTGCACACGGCTTATGCTAAGCTCCTCCCATGATCGATTACGCCCAGGCCCTGAACGAAGCCCAGTACGCGGCGGCCACCAGCGGCGACGGTCCCGTGCTGGTCGTGGCCGGCGCGGGCAGCGGCAAAACCCGCACCATCGTCTACCGTCTGGCCTGGCTGGCCGAGCACGGCGTCGCGCCTACGTCCATCCTGTTGCTGACCTTCACCCGCAAGGCCGCACAGGAGATGCTCCAGCGCGCGGGCATGCTTCTGGACCAGGGCCTTTCCGGCGTGCAGGGCGGCACCTTCCACGCCTTCGCCTACGGCGTGCTGCGCCGCTGGCGACCCGCCTGGCTGGGCGAGCGGCCCTTCACGGTCATGGATTCGGCGGACATCACGGCGGCGGTCAAATACTGCAAGGACGAGCTCAAACTGGGCCGGGGCGACCGCTCTTTTCCCAAGACCCAGAGCATCGTGGGCCTGCTGAGCAAAGCCCGGAACAAGGAGCTGTCCCTCGAGGAGGTGCTGCGGCGCGAGGCCTTCCACCTTCTGCCCCACACCGAAGCCCTCGCGGCTCTGGGCGAAGCCTACACCGCCTACCGCCGCGAAAAGGGCCTGCTGGACTACGACGACCTGCTCTTTGAGCTGGAAACCCTGCTGCGCGAAAACCAGGCCGCCGCCGAAGCCCTGCGCCTGCGCTTCAGCCATATCCTGGTGGACGAATACCAGGACACCAACCTGGTCCAGGCCCGCATTGTGCGCCTGCTTGCCGGGCCGCCCGACAAGGACGCGGACGGCAGGGAAACCACGGCCATAACCGGCAACGTCATGGCCGTGGGCGACGAAGCCCAGTCCATCTATGCCTTTCGCGGGGCCAATGTCCGCAACATTCTGGATTTCCCCAAACTCTTTCCGGGCACGCGCATCATCCGCCTGGAGGAGAATTACCGCTCCACCAAGCCCGTACTGGACGTGGCCAACAGCCTTTTGGCCCACGCGGCGGAATCCTTCCGCAAGACTCTGTTCACCCGCAAGGAAGGCGGCGGCCCGGTGCGTCTGGTCACGCCGCTCAGCGACATGAGCCAGGCCAAGCTGGTGGTGCGCCGCATCGAGGAACTGCTGGACACGCATCTGCCCCACGAAATCGCGGTGCTCTTCCGCGCGGGCTTCCATTCTTACAACCTGGAAATGGCCCTGAACCAGGCGGGCATTCCCTTCCGCAAATACGGCGGCCTGCGCTATACCGAGGCCGCGCACGTCAAGGACGTCATCGCCTACGCCCGTCTGGTGCTCAACCCCCTGGATCTGCCCGCCTTCGCGCGGGTGGCGGCACTGCACAGCGGCATCGGCCCCAAGACCGTGCAGAAGCTCTATGCCGTGGCCCTGGGCGGGGACGCCAAAGCTGTGGAAAAGGCCTTTGCCCGCCATCCGGATCTGTTGGAGGACATGCGCTTCGTGGACGATCTGCGCGCCCGGCC
>NZ_JAGZUV010000068.1:0-16731 GCF_018379785.1 Desulfovibrio sp. | reverse complement strand
TGAGATTTTGAATCTTCGAGTACCTCATTGCACAAAAGCGGGTCTGGCCCTGACCAAGGCAGACGTGAAGCGGGATAAGTCATGCCCAAGCTGCTGTGAGTAGGCAAATTTAGGCCCTCGCGATGACAGATCGCGAGGGCCTTTTTGCGTGAAGAAATAGTGGCACAAAAAGAGATTGGGAGCTGCTTACCGGCTGACCCTTTCCATCCTGTCGTAGACGTTCCGCATCCGCAACACCAGGTTGGACGCCTGCTCAAGAAGGCAGCCCAGGCTGGCAATGACATAGCCTTTCACGCGCACGTCATGGTGCGTGCTTTTCATTATTTTGACCACGCCCACCAGAAGCATATAGGTTTCCGCCAGCAGATCGCAAAAATCTTCCGCGCCGTAGTGTTTCAAAAGTTTGCGCTCATGCTGCACCGCTCCCGCAGAAAGGTGATAGCAGCGGGTTTCGCCGTCCGAATCCGGACTGGGACGCGGATTGGGCCTACTGCCCTGCCCTGCCGGTTCATACATGGCCAACAGGTCCTGGGCGGCGGCCCGGAATCTTGCGATCCGTTCCGTCAGTTCGGAATGACTTTGAGAAGGGGGCGTTGACGACTGCGGCTGCGGAGCAGCGCTCGGGAAATGATGGGACATAAGGCACCTCGCGGGTTTTTACATTGGCGCTGCCTTACGATGACAACGCCGGGTGTCGTAAACCGCCCGCGAGCGGCTTGTGGCTTTTAGCCTTTCGGCCTGGACATGACCACAACACCCGGCAATAGATAGCCAGTAGCGCCAGCCAAAGGGCGCAAAAAAGCCATACTGTCGGGATGGTAGCCGTCGCGGGAAGGTGTTTTACGAGCACCTAGATTGAGAAAAGCACACTTCGTTTTTCCAGTCAAGATAATGAAGCATTGCAAAAATACATCAAGCCAAGTTAAATTTATCTATATTAAGCAACAATGCAATGGAGCAATTGTGTCAGATTTACCAGAATATAGTATTAATTTAACGAGTGAAGAGAATTAATTTTTCCATATATGAATGATATAAAAATTTTCCCACGTGGCATAAAGACTCTTTGAAAAAGCTTTATTGGGGAGACAAAATAAAAGGTGTCGCATGATAACAAGCAACGTCAAAAAGATTATGGCTGACAGAAAGATAACGATACGTGCCCTGGTCGCGCTGTCAGGCTTGTCAGACAAAACGATCCTGCGCACACGGAATGAGCACATCGTGGAATGCCGGTTATATACGCTGCAAACAATCGCCAAGCATCTTGGGAAGCACTGATTAATGGTCTTTTTGCCCTCTGCCCGCGTCAGGCTCGCCCCGTGCGAAGGTCGAATATGTTTGGATATACTCCCTCCGCCCGCAGTTCGCCTTCCTTGGCAGAGAACAAAAATCTTCATTAATCAGCACTTCCCTTGGCTGCAAAGTGAAAGACCTTTTTACTGAGAGGCAGTAATTTTTCCTGCCGCTGCTGTGAACGGCCGCAAATCCCGGCCCTCTGATTGACCCGGCCGCGAAATACCATTATCTCCCTGAACCGGCCCGGCTGACCGCCCGGCCTCCGGGCGTTCCACATATCCGGCGCGACCGCGTCCGTCGCCGTCGCCGACGGGCAAAACGGCATGGGCACGGCTGTTGCCTGGAAATATTACTGATGGGGAATGGTATGGCAAAGATCAAAATAGGCTTGCCCATGCAGATGGGCATCGGCATGGTCGCGGGCGTGCTTGTGGGCGTGGTCGCGCAGGACTGGGCGCTGGGCAGCACCATCTTCAAATTTCTCGGCGATATTTTCATCCGCCTGATCCGCATGGTGGTTGTGCCGCTGGTCTTCGCCACCCTGGTAGCGGGCGCGGCGGGCATCAGCGACACCACCAAACTGGGGCGCGTGGCCACCAAGACCCTGCTCTACTACCTGATCACCACGGCGGTGTCCGTGGCCGTGGGCCTGCTGCTGGCCAACATCGTGCAGCCGGGCGCGGGCGTGAACCTGCCCACCGACAATCTGCACGTCAAGCCGGTGACCCCGCCGGCCCTTAACGACACGCTGATGAACCTGATCCCCATCAATCCGGTGGAAGCCATGTCCAGGGGCAATATGCTCCAGATCATCATCTTCGCCATCATTTTCGGCTTCGGCATCAGCTCCCTGGGTGAGAGCGGGCGGCACCTGCACCGTTTCTTCGATTCCTGCGGCGAGGTCATGATCAAGGTCACGGGCTTTGTGATGTACTACGCGCCCGTCGGCGTCTTCGGCCTCATGGCCTTTACCGTGACCAAACACGGCCTTGCCGTGCTGCTGCCCCTGGGCAAGGTCATTCTGCTGATGTACGCCGGTTGCGCCATCCTGTACTGTTTCATGTTCCTGCCATTGGTCAAGTTCGTGGTCAAGATTCCGGTGATGCGCTTCGTCAAGGGCATGCTGGAACCCTTCATGATCGGCTTCACCACCTGCTCCAGCGCGGCCGCCCTGCCTTCAAACATGCGCTGCACCGAGGCGCTGGGCGCATCGCGCACGGTGGTCAGCTTCGGCATTCCGCTGGGCAACACCATCAACATGAACGGCACCGCCCTGTACATGGGCATCAATACAATTTTCGTGGCGGAATTCTACGGCATATCCCTGCCTCTGGATGCGCAACTGACCGTCATTCTGATGTCCATTCTCGCCGCCGTGGGCACCATGGGCGTTCCCGGCGCGGGCCTGATCATGATGAGCATCGTCTTTGTGCAGATGGGCATGCCGCTGGAAGGGGTGGCCCTGATCGCGGGCATCGACCGCATTCTCGACATGGCCCGCACGCCCATGAACGTGCTGGGCGACAGCCTCGGCGCGCTGGTGGTCTCGCGCCTGGAAGGCGACTTCAACGACAATCCGGAACCGGTGCCGCAGGCGCCGCGGGAGCAGGCGCAAGGACAGGCGGAGCACGCCTGACGCTCCGGGTACGGAAAACCCGCAAAAGGGCGGCATCCGCACGATGGATGCCGCCCTTTTGCAACCCGCCGCCTTTTCATGACGGTTCTTCTCTCTATGCCGCCGCGAAGCGGCTCCCGGTCCGCCGGGAACAGCTTTCACCGCTCAGATTGTGATCAGTTCGTACTGATCGCTTCCCATGCCCATTTCCTTCATATAGGAAAGCTGGCGCAGGCCGCTGCGGGATTCGATGCGCTCCGCCATATCGCGCCGCACGTCTTCCGGCAGGGCGTAGACCATGTCCACGGAAGCCTTGTCCACGGCCAGGATATCCGTGGAGGCCAGAATGCCCAGGTCGGGCAGGGTGACCGGAGCGGCGTTGACGCCTTCGCAGTCGCAGCTCACGGACATCTTGCGCAGCACGTTGATGTAGGCGATACGCGGCCCGAAATGGCTTGTGACGGCCTTGCCGCCCTCCACCATGCGCTCCATGAAATTGGGGCCGCCGGACCAGAGCTGGTTGCCCTCGCGGTGCAGTTGCGCCTTGCCCACCTTGCCGGAGGCGCAGCCGATGGCGATGTTTTTCAGCGAACCGCCGAAGCCGCCCATGACGTGCCCTTTGAAATGGGTGAGCGCCAGCAGGGAATCATAGTTGAGCAGATGCTTGCCCACAGCCACTTCCTTGAGCCGTCTTCCGCCGGGCACGGGCAGGCTGACGTCGCCCTCGGCGTCCATGATGTCCACGGGACAGAAGGTCCAGCCGTTGGTTTTCAGGGTTTCCCGATGCCCTTCCGTGGTTTGGCGCGGGCTTTCGTAAAGCACGTTGCACTCCACAATGGCGCTGCCGGGAATGGAAGCCTGGAGCCGCCGCACCCAGGAGCGGGGCAGAATGTTCGGCCCGTTGGGTTCGCCGGTGTGCAGTTTGAGGGCGACCCTGCCGGTCATGCCTTCATTGACCTTGGCGTAGATGTTGAGCAGGCCCTCGGCGCTCAGATCCCTGGTGAAAAAAACCCTGGCCTTGGCCGGAGGCGCGGCCAGAGCCGGGCCGCCCTTCAGGGAAAGGCCCATGGCCAGCGCTCCGGCGGTCAGCGTCCCGTTTTTCAGAAAATCGCGTCGTGAAAATTCATTCATGATGTCCTCCCGAGAGAGCGTCTGCCCTCTGGTTGCTCCCGAATTTGGCCGCTACCGGGCTTGGGCGGAGCGCGCGTCCAGCACCGCGTCCAGCACCTTGCCCGCCTCGGCGGCCTCTTTCTTGCCGACCTTGGCGTCAAGCACGGCAACGAAATCCCGCAACTGCGCCGGGCTGAGCCCGGTATTCATGGCCGCGCCGAGGTGGAAGCCCAGCTGCGCGCCCAGGCCCGGCATGGCGGCCAGGGCCGCGATGGTCGCCAGTTCCCGGCTCTGACGGTCCAGGTTGTCGCGGGCAAAAATATCCGCGAACAGATGTTGTTTGAGAAAGGCGTCAATGGCGGGCGTAAAGAGCTGATAGCCGGAAGGCGCGGGAATGCTCTTCCACCCGGCCAGCTCGGCCCTGACCCCGGCCCCGTAGGCGTCCCGGTCCAGATTCGCGGGCAGCGGGCCCGGTTCACGGCCTTCCTCGTCCCGGATGCCCCGTGCCTTGCGCTCGTCCATGACGGCCATGAAGGCGCCGATGCCGTTGAGACTGCGCGGAAAACCGGTATACGCATACAATTGCACCAGGACTTCCTTGATCTCATTGACGGTCAGACCGGCTTCCAGACCGGCGTGCAGGGCGGGCTTCAACTTTTCCATGTCGCCGTTGGCGGTGAAGGCCGCGATGGCCACAATGCCCCGTTGCCGGGCGTCCAGGGGGTGAGCTTCGTTCATGGCGCGCGCCTCCGTAAGCGTGATGGTCAGCGCCAGTGCGCAACAGACGGCGCGGAACACAAACAGTGTTTTCATACTTTCCTCCCGTTGCCGGAGTTACATCCGTTGCAATCAGGATATCCGCCGGACGGGCAGACTTAAAGACACAATTTTCGCAAAAAATTGCCTGATCCTGCCTCGAAGGCTGAGGAGGGAGAAAGGGAGAAATGCGGTGGGGGGAATCGCCCGGCCGGACTGAACCGGCCGGGCGGAAAAGAAAAACTTAACAGCCCCTAACAGCGGCCGTAATTATCCTCAAAGCGGACAATATCGTCCTCGCCCAGATAGGAACCGCTCTGAATCTCAATGATCTCCAGAGCCTGCGGCCCGGCATTGGCCAGACGGTGCCTGGCCCCGATGGGGATGTACGTGGACTGGTCCGCATGCAGTTCCACAAGTTGGTCGCCCACGGTGATCTGCCCCACGCCGCTGACCACCACCCAGTGCTCGGCCCGGTGGTGGTGCAGTTGCAGGGACAGGGACGCGCCGCTCTTGACCATGATCCGCTTGACCTGAAAGCGCTCGCCCAGGGCCAGGGTTTCATACCAGCCCCAGGGCCGGAACACGCGCAGATGGGTGTCCTTTTCCGGGCGGCTGTGTTGGGTAAGCCGGGCCACCAGGGTTTTGACGTCCTGCGAGCATTCCTTGCGCGTCACCAGCACGGCGTCGCCGGTTTCCACCACCACCAGATCCCTGACGCCCAGGGCCGCCACCAGACGGCCGCTGGAATACAGATAGCTGCCCGACACGTCCTCGGCCAGCACGTCGCCCACCCGCACGTTGGCGTCGGCATCTTTGGCCGCCGCCTCGTACACGGAATTCCAGGAACCGAGATCGCTCCAGCCCGCGTCCAGCGGCACCACGGCCGCCAGCGGCGTTTTTTCCATTACCGCGTAGTCGATGGAATCCGCCGGGCAGGCGGCAAACTCCTTGCCCAGCCAGACAAAATCCCGCTCCTCGCTCCGCTCCCGCCAGGCGGCGGAAGCGCCTTCCAGCATGGCCGGGGCGTAACGCCCCAGTTCGTCCAGAAAGGCCGAGGCCCGGAACAGAAACATGCCGCTGTTCCAGTAATAACCGCCTTCGGCCAGCATGGCCCCGGCCGCGTCGCGGCGGGGTTTTTCCACAAAGCGGCGCACCGCGAAGCCCGTGTCCAGCGCGTCCCCGCGCTGGATGTAGCCGTAACCGGTTTCCGGGCCGTCGGGCTCAATGCCGAAGGTCACCAGCCGCCCCTCCGCCGCGCAGGCGGCGGCCCGGGCCACGGCGCGGGCAAACACCCCGGCGTCGCCGATGACGTGGTCCGAGGGCAGCACCAGCAGAAGCACGTCGTCCCCGTCCGGGGCCGTTCCGTCCCCCTCATCCACGGAAGCCAACGCGGACAGGGCCGCCACGGCGATGGCCGGGGCGGTGTTGCGCCCCTCGGGCTCCAGCAGCACGCGGCCCGTGGGGTCCAGGCCCTGCTCCTGCATCTGGGCGGCGGCCAGAAAGCGCTGTTCCTTGTTGCAGATCACCAGCGGCGGCGTCAGTTCAGGCAGGCCGCCGAGCCGCTTCAGGGTGTCGCCGAACAGCGTATGGCCGCCCAGATCCATGAACTGTTTGGGATACAGACGGCGAGAAAGCGGCCAGAGCCGGGTGCCGGTGCCCCCGCATAAAATCACGGGACAGAGCTTCATTATGCCTCCCCCAACAGGACAAAGTTGCGCTTCCCGGCCGGAGCCGGAGCAAAAAGAGCTCCGTGCGGCCCGGCCGGAATACGGGACAGATTCCCCATTGATCAGGGAGGTGCAGTATACCCTGATCAGGGCAGTTCGACAATGCGTCCCGAAGGGGAAAAGACGCGCATTGTCCGGTCAGCCCGCCAGGCCATTGCGCCGCAGCCAGGCAGCCGTGATTTCCTGAGCATCCGCCACGCTCTCGCCGTAGACAGCCAAGCCCGGCAGTACAGTGGCTTTGGGGCAGAGCTTTTTGATGTCCTCCACGGCGCGGCCCAGGCGGCTGCCTCCGTGGGTGACAAAGGGCGCGATGGTCTTGCCGGAGAAATCCGCGCTTTCCAGAAAGGTCATCACCGGCGGCGCAATGGTGCCCCACCAGTTGGGCGATCCCACAAAAATCACGTCATGGGCCGCCGGGTCCGGCGTGGCGGTTTGCAGCGGCGGCCTGTAGCCCGAGGCCAGCTCCTTTTTGGCCTGTTCCGTGGTGGCGCGGTAGTCCTCGGGATAGGGCGCAACCGTGCGCAGCTCCAGCAGTTCTCCGCCCGCCGCGGCCTGAATCTGCCCGGCGATGGTCCGGGTGTTGCCGGTGCGCGAAAAGTAGACAATGAGATGCCTGCCGCCCTGTGGAATTGCGGCCGAGGCCTCGCCGGAACCCAGAACCGCGGGCGCGGCCAGCAGGCCCAGCCCGGCGGCGGCCAGCTTGCAGAAACGCCGCCGCGCCGTATTGACGGAACATTCGTGGTGCTTGCTCATACCTGTCTCCTTTGGGATGCCGGAGCATCCCGGAATGCATTTACAGCACCGACATTACAACTGTCCGCCAACGAAATGGATATCCGATCCTCTCCAATCCTTGCCCGATTCTCTCATGCCGCCGCCGGAAACAGCCGTTCGTCGCGCAACGGGCTGCCTCTCAGTCCAGTTCGCGGCCTACCCACACCGCCCTCCCGATAATCCGCACCAGATCCGCCAGCTGTTCGCAGGTGTCCGCCTCAATGGGGGCATAGTCCGGATTGACGCTGGTCAGGATCAGCTTGCCCGGCATGGCGTTGACGATCTTCAGGTAGACCATGTCCTCCACGCCCACGGCGTAAATCCGTCCGGGCACGGGGTCGCTCTGGGACTGGTCGATGAGCACCACGTCATTGTGCAGAATGCGCGGCTGCATGCTGTCGCCGGACACGCGCAACAGCACCATCCGGGCGGGATTGCCCTTGCGGTGCAGAAAATCCCAGCGGAAGGCGTAATGGCGCAGGATTTCGCCGCCGGTCTCAAAGCTGCCCGTGCCCGCCGAAAGCCTGGCCTCCACCATGGGCACCATGACCAGCCGCGCCTCGGGCGTGTCGAGAACGTCGCCGTCGGCGTCGCCCTTGCCCGCCAGCAGCCAGTCCAGGGAGCAGCGCAGCGCCTCGGACAGGCGCACGGCAAATTCGCCCTTGGGCAATTGCCCGTTTTCATATTGCTGAATGGTAGTCAGGCTCACGCCCACCTGGGCCGCCAGATCCTGCTTGCGCAGGCCGAGCTGCACGCGGCGCCGGCGCAGACGCTCGGCGAAACCGCTGTGCAGGCCGCCGGAAGAGAGAGAGGTTGTATTCATGGTGTTCTCGTTTTTAAGCCGGAACTGTCGATCCCCGCATGGCCCAGTTGCCGCCAACGGGGAAGCCCTACGGGCCGCCCGTCGGGTCGGTCTTCGCGGCGCGCCTCGCCGTATTCGGCGTCAGAGCATTTCAAACTTAAATGCTCTAACGACCCAAGGGAGTTAGGGAAAACCTCCGGAGAAGATTAACAATTTTTCCTTTGAAAAAAATCGGAAAAATATATTAGAATAGGCATTGTTCTTAGCGAGAATAAACCTGTTTTACCTGTAACGCAAGGTTTCCCTTGAAATAGCCACGTGTCTTTGCCCGAAGGCAACCTGCCGGGTTGGGCTTGACCGAGGCCCAGGCCCCCATATCAGATGGAATTATTTTAAAAATTAAAATTTTTCTTTTAAAACTAAACATTTTTCTTGAAATATAACACAAAAATCTATAATTGATATGGAAACAGTTTTGCATATCAGGAAACTTTCATGAGGGAGCATAGCATGTCCGAACTACACGATGAAATCCAAAACCTGAGCGCTGTGCTGGAACTTTTGCAGGCTGAGGCCGGCGCGGGCCAGCGGCCCGTGCTGCGGCTGGCAAGCAGCCATTTGCGGCTGCTCGCCGGAACGCTGAAAGAATGCGGATACGGAGAAACCGCCGATCCCGCCGCGCCGATCCCGCCGTCGGGCGCACCCTGGCCCGCCGCCGTGACGGAGGACTGCCATGTACGCCAGTAAGGCCGCATCCCGCCCGGGCCGCCCGCCTCTGGCGCGGAGTCGCGATTCCTGGGGCCATGCTCTGCGCCTCTCCCGGGAGGAGCGGGAATGGGAGGAAATTCTCCTCCACCTGCCGGACAACGTGCGTCAGCTCTGGGACGCCCTGCGCGATACGCGCCAGCTCTGGCGCGTGCTGCACGCTTACGGCGGCCAGGACCTGCGCGTGCCCCGGCAGGAACCGGACCGCAACAACCCTCTGCGCCGCCGTCTGGGCCTGCGCTGCCTGCGCAAACTCATGGCCGCTTTCGGAGGGACGCGGGTCTATGTGCCCCGTTGCAACGCCCTGCTGGGCAAGCTGCGCCAGCGGGAGATCATTGAAGGCTTCAGCCGCCATACAAGCCACGGCCTGAGCAGCACGGCCGCCGTGGCGGCCCTGGCCCAGCGCCACGACATGTCCGACCGGCGCATCTGGCAGATCCTCAAAAAGGAAGCCTCGGCCCCGGCCAAGGCCCGTGTGCTTTACCGCCTGGGCGATTCCGCGGCCCTGGCCGGAACCGGCGCCGACGCGAAAAATGAGGACAACAGTTTGTAATCATTGCTGATCTCAAGAAAAACCAACCTTAAAAAAATTTTAAGCCCGCGATTTCGTGGGCTTTTTTTTGGATTTCCGGGGAAGTCGGCCCCCCTGAAACGCGCTGACCAGCGCCGGGCAAGGCTTTGGCCTTACTGAAACCTTTCACTCTTACGCGCGCCGGACTTTTTGGCATGTTCTCCTCACGGCCGCCGGAACTCACGGCGGCAACCCCAATCCGCCAAGGAGCGCACCATGTCCGAAGCCTTTCAACTGGCCCATGCCTTCACCGCCCGCTGGGAGGGCGGCCTGTCCGATCACCCGTCCGATCCGGGCGGCATTACCAATCACGGCGTTTCTCTGCGCTGGGTGCAGAACCTGGCCCGGCAGGCTCGTGACGAGTGCCGCCGTCTGCTCCGCTCCTGCGACGGCTGCCGGGAACGCGACACACCGAGAGCGTCTGGCACAAGACCCTTACAGCATTTTAAGTCTGAAATATTACACATTTCAAAGGAGGGGCGATAAATGGCCATTGCAACCGGCACCGCCGCCATCATCGGCGCGGCCATGGCCCTGGCGGGAACGGCGGCGGGCGCGGCAAGCGCCGCCCGGCAGACGCTGAACCAGAAACAGCAGGCCCGCTATCAATCACAACTGGCGGCCCGCAATGCCGCAATCGCGGAGCAGAACGCCCGGGTCGCCGACGAGGAAGCCCGCGCGGCCCGCAAGGAGGGCACCGAGGACGCCGCCCGCAAACGGCAGGAAACGGCCCGGATCATAGGGATGCAACGGGCCGGAGCCGGAGCCTCGGGCGCGCGGGTGGACGCGGGCGGCAATCTGGACCGCGTGCTGGACACGGCGGAAAAAGGCGAACTGGACGCGCTCTCCCTGCAACAGCAGGGCGCGGACGCGGCCTACAACCAGCAATTGCGGGCCTGGGGCCTGCGCAACCAGGCCGAGAGCGCGAGCCTTGAGGCGCAATACCTGCGCGGGCGCGGCAACACCGATTATCTGGGCCTGACCACCACCCTGCTCAACAGCGCGGGCCGCACGGGCCGCAATTTCTTCAACCTGGGCGCGCGGGGTCCGCGCCTGCCCTGAGGTTCCTCCGGCTCCATTGCGACGTCATCCGCAAAAAATAAAAATTTTTTCTGACGGCGGGGCACGAGGAAATTAGGCTAATCTGTATTTCAATACAGCAAAGCAAATTCCCATGGTATAACGCGTCCACATGGAAAAAGCTGACTTTGCGGCTGGTCGTTTGCGCGTATTCTTCCCCGCGTGCATCTGTTCTGAAAACCTTTCCAATAGTTAGATAAGACCATGTATATAGAGCCCCCGCTCTTCCGCGGGGGCTCTTTGTCTATACTCCCGTTCCCCATAACTCTTTTGCAGGAGAAAACAGCATGGCCCAGCACCGTCCGCGTCACTCCGCCACAAACCGCCCATCCGGAAACTCCCGGCGGCGCAACGGCGCGCGGGCCGCCATCCGGCGGCTCGATGCCTTTGTCGCCGCCGTCTATCTGCCCCACGTCCGGCTTCGCAAGCGGAGCTGGCGGGTGGACGAACGCATTGCCCGGCAGCGCCTTTCCCCGGCCTTCGGAGCCCGGCGACTGGACGGCATCCGGCGCGACGAAGTGGAAGACTGGCTGCGCGATCTGGCGGAGGAGGGGCTGTGCCCGGCCACCTGCAACCGTATTCTGGCCGTCTTCAAGAGCGTCTGCTCTCTGGCGGTGCTGCATGGCGTCCTGCCCGCCGGGCAATCGCCCTGCGCGGACGTGCCGCCCTTCAGAATTCATCTGCAACGGGAACGCTATCTCGCGCCGGACGAAGCCCAACGGCTCATGCGGGAGCTTGAGCGCTCCGCGCGGCCCGAGGCCGCGGCCATCCGGCTGCTTCTGCTCACCGGCGCGCGCAAGAGCGAAATTCTCAAAGCCCGCTGGGAAAATGTGCGCCTGGACCTGCGCCTGCTCACCGTGCCGTTGTCCAAGTCCGGCAAGCCGCGTCACCTCCCCTTGTCCGACGCGGCCGTGGCCGTCATCCGCGACCTGCCGCGCGGGCCGGGCTGCCCCTGGCTTTTTCCCGGTCATGCGCCGGGCAAGCCGCTCAGCGACGTCTATCTTTTCTGGGACGGGCTGCGGCGCGGGCTGGGCCTTGCCGATGTACGCATCCATGACCTGCGGCATACCTTTGCCAGCTTTCTGGTCAATGCCGGGCACTCGCTCTATGAGGTGCAAAAACTGCTGGGGCACAGCGATCCCAGAACAACCATGCGCTACGCCCATCTGGGGCAGGCCTCCCTGCTGGCGGCGGCCCAGAGCGTCAGTTGCTTTCTGGTCCCGGACAAAGGGAGAAAGAACACGAAATAAACGGGGCTGACAGGCAAAAAAACAGAAAAAAAACTTTTCCCCTTTGTCTGTCCGACGTTGATGAACGCCGAAATGGGCGCTGGCGCGCCGTATGCCAAGTGTTCATTGACAGATGCACTGTCAATGAACATTTGGTACAGAATACTGTCAACAGGATAAATGTGCAATAGAATTTTTTATGTAAAGTTTTTCAAAATTTTTTGCTCTATAAAAGTCTTTATTATTTCATCGAGATAGCCTTCCTCCAAATCCACCTGTTTCCCCCAAAAGCCGACAGTGCATCTGTCAGCGATGCCTGGAGCCTTGGGTTCCGTATAAATTCAGGGGGAGCGAAAGCTCCCGGGAGGTATGCTATGCTTACGAAGGGCGCTATCGGTAACCTTGTCAATAAATATCGTGCCGTACTCAAAAAATGCGGCCTGCTTAACATTTTTGGCAGCCTGGCCCTGGCCGGGGCTTTGACTGTGGGCGCGGCGGGCATGGCCGGGGCCGTCCCCTATGACCAGATGGGGAATTTCACGGCCGGTACAAGCTATGATTCCACCTCCGGCGGAGCCTCTGATACGGTTGTCGTCACCAAAGCCGACGGCGCAATCACGGGCACCGGCACAGTGACCATTGACGCCGCGAAGGGTCTGGAAATCAACGCTGTTTCCGGCGCGGGCAAGCTCAGCGTGGGCGACAGCCAGGACATGACCGTTAACAACGGCCTGAAGCTCGCCGCTGGTAGTGTCATCACCACCAACGACGCGACGCTGGAAATCAACGGCACTGACGCCGCCGTGAATATGATGGTTCCGGCAGGCGAGATGATCGGCTCCGCCACCATTACAGGATCAGTGGCAGAGGGAGGCGCGGGCCTCGCCACCATCAATGTCACCAAGGGCACGCTGGGCGCATACACGACCGACGGCAAGCTCGCCGGTATGACCATTTCCGGCCCGGTGGCCGTGACTGTGACAGCGACTGACGGCAAGCTGGTGGCCGGAGCCTTGAAGCTGAGCGAAGAGGCCACGCTGACCAACGCCAATGACGTGACCATTGACGGCATCGGCAGTGACGACGGCGCAAAGATGGCTCTCATGCGGATTGAGAAGGGCAGCACCTATACGGGCAACCTCACGCTGAACGACGCTGTCACCAACCCCCTGCTTTTCTCTCTCGATGTTGATGCAAGCACCCTTGACGGCGATCTGACCGTCGCCAACGGCAACGCGCGTCTGGCCAAAGCCAGCGTTACCGGAGACGTCATTGCCACGGGGGGCAATCTTGACGTCTATATCAGCAAGGAAGAGACCGATACCACCTCTCTGAAGTCGCTGACAATTAACGGCGGCAACGTGGAAGTGCACGCCGGCACGCTGGATGTGACCAATGCCCTGACCCTGGGCGACACGCGCGGCAGCGAGTTCACGCTGGCAAACGGCGCGAAGCTGACGGCGGACAGTCTGGCCTCCGGCGAATCCAACAACGGCGGGGTCATGTGGCTTAAGGGCGAGGCTGAGATCGCTGCTGCGTCCGAACTCAAGAGCGGTGCGATCTTTGTGCAGCAGGGAGCAACCACGTTCACCGACAAGCTGACCCTGAGCGGCGGCGAGAACATGCCGGGCGCGGCACTGACGGTCAGCCAGGGCGGCACGCTCACCACCTCCGATGTCGATCTCACAAAAAGCGGCAGCCTTGAAGTGAAACAGGGCGGCACCCTGGTTCTGGCCCAGAATAAGACGATCACCGTAGGCGGAAGCGTTCCCGGCTCTTCTCGCACCGAGGCGGACGGCAGCCTGTCGCTCTACGGCACGGACGCCTTCGGTGCGGGCAAAATTGAGGGCAAGGTGGATGTCAGCACGGGCATGCTGGCCTTCAATTCCGCTGTGGACCTGACCAGCCTACTGGTCGACGGCACATCCTCCCAGGACGGGAAAATCGTGATTTCCGGCGCGGGCACAGTGCGCGCCTATCAGGGCCTGACCTTTACAGGGGACAGCCTTGCGCTGGGCGACGCGGGCTCCACGCTTCAGGGCGGCGACCTCACGCTGGGCACGACCGACTTCACCATGACCAAGGGCACACTGGAGAGCCATGGGGGCGTTACGATTTTTGACGGCTACACTCCGATTGACTACACTGCGGGCCTCACGGTGGGCGACGGCACGGGCACGCTGACCCTGACCGCGAATAGCTCTCTGAATCTCACTCAGGTCGCCACACGAACCAGCACAGTGGCTGCGGGCAAGATTGACGTGGCCGCGGGCACGATGAACGTGCAGCGCGGTGCATGGCAGATGGCCAACCTGACCGTGGGCACGAACGGCACGCTGACCGTGGGCGGCACCCCTGCCACTACCGGGCAGGCCGATCTGACGGTCACCGGAGCCTTTGACACCAAGACAGGCGGCGGCTCCGCCGATATCGTAAATGGCACCCTGGCGCTGGACGGCACGGTCGCAACCGCTACGGACAACCTGAACATCGGCGACCTCGGCCAGGTGGTCACTGATCTGAACACGGCCTACAATGTCAACAGGCAGTCATTGGCGGATGGTTTCGGCACGGTGAAGGGCAGCGGTCTGTTGACCCTGCGCAATGACACCGGCACGACTGAAATGTCGCTGGCCGACTATAAAACCATGACCACGGCGCTCCAGGGCAATAACGGCAAGCTGGTCGGCATTGCCGTGGATAACCTGAACATCACCGGCATCGAGGGGGCCACGCTGGACAGCGCGCCCACATCGGGCCAGACTAATGCGGCAGGCCTCACCGGCCTGGAAGACGTGGTGGCTTCGGTCTCCGATCCCACAGTATCGCTTGACGGCAACCGCACCGACCTCAAGGGCCTGTCTGTAGCCGATAGCGGAACGGTCATCACTGTGGGCACTGGCACAACCACAGTGCTGACCCTCAAGGGCGACGCGACGGATAGGGAGTTTGATCTGGACGCGGGCGGCACAGCCGATCTGGTGGTGGACAACGGCAGCATCCTGAATCTGGGCACCGTGGCCGGAGACAAGACCTACGGCGACCTGAGCGGTGACATAACTTTGAGCTCCGCCAGTGATGTGCTGAATGTTGTCAACGGTGACTTCAGCACCGGCGATATTACGGTTGGCAGTCCCAATGTGGGCACGGTCAATGCGATTGACGCGGTCCTGAATGCCGGAGTTATCGGCGTTGTGGGAACCGAGGTCGGCACCGTCAATGCCAACAACGGCATTCTGAACGCCGACTCCATTGCCACCAAAGCTCTGACCGCCGACAACGGCACAGTCAGGGCCGAAGGTGACATCACTGTTACCAACGCCATGGACGGCACGACCGGCAGCCTGACCAACGGCACAATCCATTCCGCCACCGGCGACGTGACCCTGACCGCTGGCGCGAGCAACGCCAGCGGCGCGATTGTCGCCGACACGGGCGACATCACGGCCAGCGGTAAGGATATCACTGCCGCTGCTGACGAGGATCTTACCCTTTCCGCCGAGAAAGGCACGATTGCCGCGCAGAACGTCACCGCCACCGACGTGCGGGCCAAAACCCTGACCACCAGCGGTGCTGTGACCGTGACCGACGGCGTGCTGGTCGCCACGGGCGAGAGCACGGATAAAAGCACCATCACCGGCACGCTGGGGCTCACCAACTCGCAAACCCAGGTGGGCGATCTGGACGTGACCGGCGCGGCCACCATTGAGGGCGGCAGCTTCACGGGCGGGGACGTGACCTTGTCCGGCGGCGGCGAAATCAGCAACGGCGCGCAGGTTTCGGTGGACAGTCTGAGCGGAGCTTCCGGCCAAGTCATTGCCGTGGGTTCGACCAATGACGACAAAGCCAGCAGCGTAACGGCCAATGAACTTGCTCTCAACGGCGGCAAACTGGTGATCGACCCGGACTGGACCGCTGACGGCCCCAACCATGTGGCCATTGGCGGCATGGCGGGTGCGAATATCGACGGTGGCATCGGCGTGGGGCAAAATTCCATGCTGACCATCGGCACCAGGGATATGAGCTGGCTGGCTGGGCAGGTCGATGCCCTTGGCGGCCTGAACCAGAACGGCATTACCGCCGCACTGGGTTTGAAAGAAGCTCAAGTATTGGGCGACAGTGCTGGTACCGGCTACAGCCTGATTGTGGATGGCAGCAAGGATAATGCCGCCCTTACCACGGATCTGTCTACCGCTAATAAGGCCGATTTCGCTGCCGACTCTCTGCTGGTGGTCAGCGCCGACGCGGCCCTTGACCCGGCGGGCGCGTTGTCCGCCACCACAGCCACGGCCACGACGGTGGCTGCCAGCGCAAAACTGCGCATTGCCGGAGCCGAGGTAGGCGAGACCTACACGATTCTGGGCAGCAATATGAATGACGCTAATCTGACCATTACCGGCGACGGTTGGACAAACGCCAACTTCAGCACCGACTCGTTGATGGTGGCGGGCGGCGCGTTTGACGCTGCTACCGGCACCATCAAGACCTCTCTCAACTCGGCCCGTAACGTTTTGCCCTCGCTGGACAATGAACTGGCCGACGTGTTGGATGCGGGTTACTTGAATCACGAGATCGGGACCGCTGACAAATACGTGAATGCCGACGCCAAAGGTGTGCGTTTCCTGTCCCGCGCTACCAGCCGCGACTATATCGGCGGCGACGCCAGGCAGGCCGCCGTGACCATTGAAAGCGCGGCGCGCATGGCGCTCGTCGGCGCGGTGCCGCAGATGACTATGGCCGCCAGCAATGCGGCGGGCAATGCCGTGACCCAGCGCACCAGCCTGGCCCGGCCCGGCGGCAACGCCATCCAGAGCGTGGCCCTGGACGGCTCCATGCAAACCGGCGCTTCCGCCGGGGACGCCGCCAGGACCGGCTTCGCCATGTGGATCATGCCCCTGTACCAGAGCAGCAACGGCTACGGCATGAAGGCCGGGAACTTCGACATGGACTTCAGCGGCGGCCTGGGCGGCGTGGCCATCGGCGCGGATTACACCTTCGAC
>NZ_JAGZUV010000067.1:0-16798 GCF_018379785.1 Desulfovibrio sp. | reverse complement strand
GTGGGATAGATTCCATGAAAACTTTACTGCTTTTGTTCATCTCGCATTTTCCATGATTTTACTCAGAAAAGTCATCAGGGATTTATGAAATGACTTCTAATCAGGCGCATAGAACCGTAGGATCTTATGGCGGCGCATCCGCCATAACACAGCGAAAAACAACATTTTTTTCGCTGACGATTCTGCAAAAATTGAGAGCATACAGATGCTCGAAATTTTTGCAATCAGACATTAGAGCAATTTCAAAGAAAGGTTGCTCCTAATGCCGCTTGTCCAGAACAGTGATCCGCTCCAGCAGTCGTGCATAGTAGGGATCATCCTGTTCAATCTGGATGGAGCGCTGGCGGCGCATCTGGGCCCGCTGGATCATGAAGCGCAGCTTCTGCATCTGGCGCACGCGTTCCTGTTCATCCTCGCAGTGTTCCAGCATATCCGCAAGACGGCTGATTTCCTTCCGCTCGGCCAGTTCCGGCGGCAGGCAGCCCGCATTGCGCAGGATCTTATAGGCCATGCGCAATTCCTCGGGCACATGGCTCATGTCCTCCAGTTCCAGAGGCCGGCCCCGGCCGGGGAGATTGTCGAATTCTCCTTTGGACTGCGCCTCTTCAATACGCTTTTCAGCGATGAACTGAATGACGGACCAGGGATTGGCGTCGCTCATGCTTCCTCGTTCCGATCGCCGGGATCGGCATCCGTATTCGGCTTCGTGCCCCAGAGATCTTTCCATTCCATAAGAAGTTTAAGCGCGTCCAGCGGGCTGAGCGTCTCCGGCGTGAGATCGTACAACAAGCGAACCAGGGGATGTTCCGCTGCGGGCGGCGCGGCATTGATCTCCGGCAGCTCGGCGTCAGCTTTCGTTTTCGGCAGATCCAAACCGGGCAGGGACATGGACGCCACAGACACGGCTTTGCGCGCGCCTTCGCGGCCCCGCTCCAGACCGGCCAGAATGGCCCTTGCCCGCTGCACCACGGGGACCGGCACGCCCGCCAAACGGGCCACTTCCACGCCGTAGCTGCGGTCCGAAGGGCCGGGCACCAGCTTATGCAGGAAAAGAATGTCGTTGTTGTACTCACGAATGGCTATATTCATGGTGAAAACGCCGGGAATGCGTCCCTCCAGCGCCGTGAGCTCATGGTAGTGCGTGGCGAAAAGCGTGCGCAGCTCGCCGCTGGCGCGCCTGGCCAGATCCTCCACCACGGCCCAGGCCAGGGCCACGCCGTCATAGGTGCTGGTGCCCCGCCCGATTTCGTCCAGGATGACCAGGCTGCGCCGGGTGGCCTGGCGCAGAATGCGCGCGGTTTCCATCATCTCGACCATGAAGGTGCTCTGACCTTGAGCCAGATTATCCGAAGCTCCCACGCGGGAAAAGAGGCGGTCCACCAGTCCCAGCGTGGCCTCGGCCGCCGGGACCATGGAACCCATCTGGGCCAGCAGGCAAATAATGGCAACCTGGCGCAGCACAGTGGACTTGCCGGCCATATTGGGGCCGGTCAAAAGGCAGAGGCGGCGTTTCTGGTCCAGGAGAAAATTATTGGGCACGAAGTTGGCGCTGCCCAGCATGCCTTCCACCACCGGATGACGGCCTTCGCGGATATCCAGATGGGCGCTGTCCGTGAGCCGGGGACGGCACCAGTTGTTCTGCCGTCCCACCTGGGCAAGGCTTTGCCAGTAATCCAGCTGGGCCACCAGATCCGCCATATGCACGATACGCTCACGCTGGCGGGCCATATGCTCCCGCAGATCCTGGAACATTTTGTATTCCAGGCTCTTGCGCTTGTCCGCGGCGGAAAGCAGCTCATCTTCCAGCTCCTTGAGCTGTATGGTGGTGAAGCGTTCGGCATTGGCCAGGGTCTGGCGGCGGATGAAATGTTCCGGCATGGGCCCGGAATGGGAAGCTCGCGTTATTTCATAATAATAACCGAATACACGGTTATAACCCATTTTTAACTTGGCGATGCCGGTTTTTTTCTGTTCTTCTTCAAGTAATTCTTGAAGTTTTTGTTCGCCATGCTCCACAAGATCCAGCAGTTTGTCCAGCTCGGCGTTATAGCCGCTCTTGAACAGGCCGCCGTCGGTAATCACCGTGGGAGGGCTGTCTACCAGAGCCGCACTCAGCAGGGCTGCGCAGTCCTCCAGATGGTCCCAGGTTTTAACGATCTGGTAAAGGCTTTGCGGCAATTCGTGCCCCAGAGACTGGGCCTCTGTGGCGTAGCTGCCGTCCGTGCTTGTGATCAGGGCGTTATGAACCTTGGGCAGGGCGGCAAGACTGTTGCGCAGGGCAATGAAATCACGCGGACCGCCACGATTGAGACTGATTCGGGTGGAAAGGCGTTCCAGATCGTAGACTTCGCGCAGGGCTTCCCGCAATACGGCGCGGCGATTGTCATCGTCATGGAAAAAGGCCACGGCTTCCTGAATGCGCGCGATGGGGCCAGCCTCCCGCCAAGGATGGCGGAGCATATCTTCCAGAAAACGGCCGCCCATGGGCGTCATTGTATCGTCCAGCACGTGACGCAGCGTGCCCTTGCCCTTGCGGCCGTTGAGGCGGGTAAAAATTTCCAGGTTGCGCTCGGTGACTTCGTCGATCAGCAGGCGACGGCTCAGGTCCAGCGGCTTGAAAGGCATGAGATGATCAGGATCGCGCTTCTGGGTCTGATCCAGGTAGACCAGCAGCGCGCCGCAGGAACGCATCAGTTCGTTTTTGCCTTGCAGACCCAGCGCCCCGGCTTCCTGTACGCCCTGTGCCCGGAGAACGCGCTCCGTGGCGCGCTTGTGGTCAAAATGCGCACCGGGCATCCGCACCATGCGCACGCCTTCCAGCAGGCAGTGGGGCGGCAGCTCCAGTCCTTCCGGCACCAGAAGTTCGCGCGGGGCCAACTTCTGAGCCCATTGCCAGAGTTCGGCCTGACGCTTGAACTCCACGCCCGACCACTGCCCGGTGGAAATGTCCGCCCAGGCGAAACCACCTCGGCCCTGGCCCGTATCGTAGCAAAGCGCGCCCAGATAGTTATGGCTTTTGGTGTTCAGGTTGGCGTCTTCCAGAACCGTTCCCGGCGTGATCACGCAGGTGACGGCCCGCTTGACCAGGCCCTTGGCGGCCTTGGGGTCTTCGGTCTGGTCGCAGATGGCTACGTGGAAGCCCTTATCGATAAGCTGGGCCACATAACTCTGCACCGCATGCCAGGGGACGCCGCACATGGGCACAGGATTTTCGCTGTCCTTGCTGCGGCTGGTCAGTGCGATCTGCAATTCGCGCGCCGCAGTCACGGCATCATCGAAAAACAATTCATAAAAATCGCCCATACGATAAAAAAGCAAAGCATCAGGGTAGTCAGCCTTGATGCGCATGTATTGTTCGAACATGGGCGTCAGTTTGGTGGGAGTTTCGGACATGGTAGTTACGCTGCGCTAAAAGGTGTTGCAATCGTTTAGTTATAAACGATAACCGATTTGCGCCATCGCGTAAACCATATAAAACAGAGAACCCAGGGCAGACGCACGTAGCATCTAACTATTTGAAATTATTTGCTACGAATAACCAATGTAACTTATTATATATTACTAATTCAAATAGTTAACGAATTAGATGCGTCTGCCCTGACAGAGAACCGCGTCCGGGTGGACCGGACGCGGTCAGGCGGGACCAATTAAGCTTTGTCGGGATCAGGAGCCTGAACGTCTTCGGGCAGAGTACAGGGTGCGGCTGTGGGCTTGTTTTCCCCCGCGGGCTTGTCGGCATTGGGCGAAGAACTCTGCGTCTTGCGCAAAAACGAGCTGCGCGAGGTTTCCGCGCCCAGTTGCTTGCGCAATTTTTCCACGTCGCGCTCAAGGCTGCTGACGCGCCACTTGCTCTTCATAAGGCGCGCGGAAAGATTGACCTTGTCCCAGACCAGGAAGGCGAGCGCCAGCACGGCGCCCACAAAAAAGGCCGCCACGATCAGGAAATAGAACGGCAGGGGAATGGAGGCCATGGGCGGCAGGAAGAAAAGATTGAGCGTCAACACCAGATTTTGGGAAAGGGCGTTCTGGTTCTGGAAAAAGAAGACCAGAGCCAGGAAAAAAAGGATGGCGAGCAACAGAACCTTGACATACCGCATAGATATACTCCTCGAGGCTACAAGCTGTCCCAAAATTCTTTTACAGAGCATTGTGCGTTTGAAATGTTACGCATTTCAAACTCCATGCCGCCCGCGTGTCGCGGAAACGATAGCCATTGGCGAGTCTTTGAACCGTACGGATACCGAACAATGCTGAAACGCGGTTTTTAGCGCTGCTGTCGATGCCCGTAAGCTCTTTGGGGCTGACCGGCTCGGGGCCGTACCGCCTCCGGTCGCTTCCTTGCACTTGGGCTCTGGTGTCCGCTCATACGGGCACCAGAGCAATTCACTTCTTTCAAGCGTGAATTGCTCTCTAAGGCATTTTGAGAAAACCGCTTTGCCGTCAGGCAAAGCGCTGAGCACATCGTAAGCGGATTAAGATTCAACTGTTCTGTCAGGCGCGCCGGAAGCGCTGTCCATTCGTGCCCCTTGACGCGTTCAATTCCATCCGGCCTCGACCAAAGAAGAGCGGACGATCAGGCCTTTTTCCCGTCGCGGCTGAAATAGGGCCGCAAGGCCGCATAGGTGCGGCTGAGATGTTCCGGCATGGTGCGTACTTCATCAAATACGGCCATGAAGGACGAATCGCCGTTCCAGCGCGGCACCAGATGAAAATGCAGATGTTCCCGGATGCCCGCGCCTGCGGCTTGGCCCTGATTAAGGCCTACGTTGATGCCCTCGCAGTTGAAGTGTTCCTTGAGGATCACCGTGCAGCGCTGGATCAGATCCATGATTTCGTGGGTTTCCTCGGCGGCCAGATCGGCAAGAGCCATAATGTGCCGATACGGACAGACCATGATATGCCCGTTATTATAGGGATATTTATTCATGATCACAAAAGCCCGCGTACCGCGATAGAGCACCAGCCGTTCCTCGTCTTCGCCCGTGGCATCGGGCAGACAAAAAACGCAGGTATCGGGCTTGGGCCCGAGAATGTATTCAATGCGCCAAGGCGCCCAAAGTTGTTTCATGACCAGACAAGTATACACCGCATGGGGGGAGGGAGCAAGCGTTGATTGTTCGCGCATGCTCCGGTCACACGTGCTTGCCGTTGTTTTCGGACGCGTTCCGCGCCAGTCGTCGGGCCAGGTTCAGCTGACTTTCCACGTTGGGGGCTTCGCCGTCCAGCTTGGCAACAAGCACGGCCTTCAGAATGCGGCCATACAGCGGCCCCGGTGCGAGCCCGAGGCGGCGCAGCTCCGCGCCGCCGATGTCGGCTTTTTCCCGTCGCCATTGGGTGATGTAGCGCGAGAGGTTTTTCTGCAGGCCGGGATTGTCCGTGGAGGCCATGATATACAACAGGCACTCCAGGGCAATGGGCCGCAACAGGGCGCACAGAGCGCTGACTTTGGCCGTGCCCATGTCGTCCTGGCGTTGCCATGCCTCCAGTTTGCCGCGCACGGCGCGCATTTGTTCGCGCTGCCCCAGAATTTCAGCCTTTTTTACCTGCGGCAGACCCAGGCGCATGTAATGGGCCGCAGTATCCGCATAGTTCATGTTAAGGTTGAGCCCCAGAAAATAGACCAGCCACGCCTGCGCCGTCTCGTCGAAATAGAGCAGACGGTACCATGTGAGCATTTCCTTCAGGCGGTGCAAAAGATTCCGCCTGTTGGGCGTCAGTCCGAGCTGGGGGGCTATGGCCTGCAAAATGCCCAGTTCGTCCAGGCGGAAAAAACAGGCCGGTGGATCCTCCTCATCGCAGATATGCTGGTATTCGTTGAACAGGCGCGCCCCGGAAAGGCGACCCATGAGCTTGAGGGACAGGGCGTTCTTGATCAGTTTTTCCGCGCCCGGGCCGATGCGGAACTTGTAGCGCTGCTCGAAACGCACGGCCCTGAGGCAGCGGGTGGGATCCTCCACAAAGCTCAGTGTATGCAGCACGCGAATGACGCGCTCCTTGATATCGCGCTGACCTCCGAAAAAATCCACCAGCTGGCCGAAGGGCGTGCTGTCCAGGCGCACGGCCAGGGCGTTGATGGTAAAATCTCGCCGGAAGAGATCCATCTTAATGGAGGAAAGTTCCACCGTGGGCAGAGCCGCCGGATATTCATAATATTCCAGCCGGGCCGTGGCCACGTCGATGCGCGATTCGGCGCCCTTGCTGTCGTGAAAAATAACCACCGAGGTCAGGAATTTCTGATGTTCGCGTACCCGGCCGCACAATTCGGCCGCCAGGACCTTGGCCAGAGCGATGCCGTTGCCCTCCACCACAAGGTCGATATCCTGATTGGGCCTGTCCAGCAGCAGATCCCGCACAAAACCGCCCACAGCGTAGACCGGCAGGCCCAGTTTTCTGCCCAATTGCCCGGCCAGATGCAGAAGCTCGCGGATTTCAGCCGGCAGGCGGTCCTGAATGAGCTTGCCGATATTGCGTTCCTTGCTGTTCTGGTTTTTGCGGTCCAGCAGTCGGCCCGGCTCGTCGGCAAAAACATTGATCAAGTCCGTGCGCGTGACCACGCCCACCACTTTTTCGTTCTCCGCAATGGGCACCAGGCGCTGGCGCGCGTCCACGATGACGGCGGTGAGCTCCTTCAGGCTGGCGTCGGGCGGCAAGGTGCGCACCCGGCGCTGCATATAATCCTCCACCCGCGAGTCGCCCAGGCCATGGGCGCTGGCCCGGGAAGCGGTCTGGGCATCCAGCAGGCCCACGCAGGAGCGCGTGCCCGGCCTGAACACCGGCACGGCCTTAAGCCCGAAGTGGAGCATCAGTTCGTCAGCCTCATGAATGCTGGAGGCGGATTCAATGCCCACCGCGGGCGTGGACATGTATTCACGCGCCGTTTTGTCCGGATTGGCCTGATCGTAGAGACGGCGCAAAATGGTTTCGCGCACCTCATTAATGGTCATGGAACGGATGGAGGCCGACGCCGCATAGGCATGGCCGCCGCCGCCCAGCTCCGCGCAGATGTCGCCCACGTTCACAGCGTCGCTGCGGCTGCGCGCCACCACCTGGATGCGGTCGCCCATAATCCCGATGGCGAAGAGGACGGAAAATTTTTCCATTTCCATCAGCCGGTGGGCCAGATAGGCGAAGTCCCCCAGGTAGTGTTCCATGGAGGCTTCGGCCAGGACCACCGGCGTATTATTGATGGTATAGGTGCGCGCTGATTCCAGCAGGCTGTTCAGGGCCTGGATGTGCAGGCTGGTCAGCTCATGGGCCGCCATCTCATTGATCTGATTGACGTCCATGCCCTGGCCGAGCAGCCAGGCAGCGGCCTGAAAATCTTCGGCAGTGGTGGATGAGTAAGTGAACGAACCCGTGTCTCCGTAAATGCCCAGTCCCAGCAGCGTGGCCTCGTCGCTGCCCAGTGGGACGTTTTGCGCCTCCAGGTTCTGGACCAGCAGGCTGGTCACCGCGCCCACCTGGGCCAAGTGTACCGCATCCGCCGCGATATCGTCCGGCGAGTCGGGATGGTGATCCCATGCTTCGATGCGCACGCCGGGCCGCTCCAGCAGGGGAGCCACATGTCCCACGCGGCTGCGCTGGCGGGTGTCCACCAGTACCAGCCGGTCGAAATCCTCCCAGTGCAGGTCGGCGGCTTCGGCAAAGCCATAGGCGGCGGGATTCAGATTGGCGTATACTTTTTGCAAGCCCCGCTCCTGGCTGCCGGGGAAAAGCAGCACGCAGGGCGCATAGAGATGCCGTGCGGCCAGCATGGCCGCAAAGGCGTCGAAATCGGCATTGGCGTGACAGGTGATCAACGTGGCCGTAGCGGCGCTCACAACTGGCTCCGGGGATGAAATTGATGATGGACGCCGCGCAGGCGTTCCGCCTGGACATGAGTATAGATTTCCGTGGCGCTGATGTCCGCGTGCCCGAGCAGGAGCTGTACCGCGCGCAGATCCGCGCCGCCTTCCAGCAGATGCGTGGCAAAGGAATGCCGGAAAGTATGGGGCGAGACGGCTCGACGGATACCCGCCAGCAGGGCGTATTTTTTGACCACTTTCCAGATGTACTGACGGCTCAGGGCCCGGCCGGAACGGTTGACGAAAAGCTGATTGCCGCCGGGAGAAAACAGCGGACGCCAGGAGCGCAGATAATCGCCCAGCAGATCCTGAATCATGTCATGCAGGGGCACCAGGCGTTCTTTGGCCCCTTTGCCGAATACGCGCACCAGCCCCCGTTGCAGGTCCAGGTCGGCCACACTCAGATTGCAGAGTTCCGACACCCGCAGACCGGCGGCATAGAGCAGTTCCAGCATGCAGCGATCGCGTCGGCCGCTTTTTTCGTCCATGTCCGGCAGGGCCAGCAGTTTTTCCATTTCCTCGCGGCTGAGTACTTCCGGCAGATGCTGGGGTAATTTGGGATTTTCCAGTAAAAGCGCGGGGTTGGCCTTCAGTCCCCCTTCTTCCACGACAAAGGCGAAGAACGCCCTCAGGGCGGAAAGACGGCGGGCCAGCGTGCGCCCGGTATTGCCCTTGGCCCGCAGCCAGGCCAGATACAGAAAAATCTCCTGCTCGTCCGGACAGGAAGCACGACCGCCGCTTTGGGCCAGTTCTTCCTCAAACAGGAAAAAACTTTCCAGATCCTGGCCGTAGGCTTCCACTGTCCGGGGCGAGAGACCGCGTTGCGCCAGTAAATAGTCCAGCCAGGGGGGGAGCTGATTGGAGAAGGGAGGGACAGCTTGCGATTGTTCCATGCCCGCCATGCTAGCCGCCTTGTCCGCGCCGGGCAAGTGTCCTTTTTGAGCCGTTCAGGGATGGAATGAGCCAGCGCTCTGCGCGGTAGCCGTTAACGGGCTCTGCCTGCTTGCGGATGCTTCAAGCATTGTGGGCGCGGGAAACTACGCTTGAAGACGGCTTGAGTACCATCGCGGCGGCACCGTTGCACATGCAGTCGCCACCCGCAAGTCTACGGGCAACGGCTGTCGCAGCGACAGTAGTTTCCCCGGGTAGAAAAAACGGTTGCCGGGGCCTGGCGGGCTTCCCTCCGGCCGACGAATCGGCTATGCTTGAAATATCATGTATACCATTCACGATGAAGCAAGTGTTGGCGCTCTGGGGCGGCGCGGCGTGGCGCTGACCAGCGAGATCATGAACCGTCACTATGTCCGGGACGAAGCATTCGTCTGGGACCAGCTTGTGGAAAATGTGATGTGGATCGGCCCCCTGCGTTCCCAGTTCGTCACCGGCCTGGATAAGGCCAAAGCGCTTCTGGATCAGGAGAAGGACATAACCTTCACCATGGAGCAGGAAGAGTATCTGGTGCCCTATGAGGATGCGGAATCCTGTATCGTGTCCGGCTGTTATTACGTGACGTCGGACCCGGAGACCAAACTTTTCATCCGCTGCCACCAACGGGTGAGTTTTTTCTACCGCTTGTTCGGCGACAGACTTAAAGTGGTGCATATGCACCTTTCCCATCCTTATGAGGTTACGGACCCGGACGAGTATTTTCCTTTCCGTTTCGGCAAGGAAGCCTATGAATATATAGCCAGTACACATCAATTGGCCTTTACCGACAGCCTCACGGGGTTGGGTAATCGCAATGCTTATGAAACCGATCTGTTACAGCTTTCCGGGCACCTGCCGGAAATAGATTCGCTGGCTATGGTTCTGTTTGATCTCAATAACCTGAAGCTGATCAATGACAGTCTGGGGCATCTTGCCGGCGATCAGTTGATCCGCAGTTTCGCCCTCCTGCTCAGGGAGTCCATGCCCGCCACGGCCAAGCTATACCGTTACGGCGGCGACGAGTTTGCGGTTTTTCTGCCCGATGCCGACAATGGCGTTCTGGAACGGGCGCTGCGGGAGCTGGAAGACCGCAAGGAAGCCTACAACACGGCCAATACCACCCGCCTCAGCTTTGCGGCGGGGCACGCTTTTTTCAAGAAAGGCCAGGACCATACGCTTTCCGACCTCATCAAGCGGGCGGACAGCCGTCTTTACGCCCGTAAGCGGGCCATGAAACAGTTGCTCTGAACCTTTGCGGCAATACCCATGACGGAAAATCACACGGCGCAGCATGAAGAGATCCGGGCGTATGTGGGGCTGGGCTCCAACAGCCCGGAGGCGGAGGACATGCTGGCGCGGGCTCGTGAAGGGCTTTCCCGACTGCCGGAACTGCGCTTGAGCGCGGCGTCGCCCTTGTACAGCACGGAACCGCAGGGATATACGGAACAGCCCTGGTTTTTGAATCAGGTGGTGGAACTCATGCTCGCGCCGGTATGGCGTCCACAGAGTCTGCTGGCGGCCATGCTCCGGCTGGAAAGCGCCCTCGGGCGCGTCCGAAGCCCGGATCCGGCTTTGCGTTACGGCCCGCGGGCCATTGATGCGGACCTTCTGCTTTTCGGCGAGGAGCATTGTTCCGATCCCGCCTGCCGCGTGCCGCATCCGCGCCTGACGCAACGGGCCTTTGTTCTGGTGCCTCTTCTGGATATCGCGCCTCAGATCCGCGTTGAGGGAACCGCCGCGGCACAATGGCTGGCGCGTCTGAACTACAGGCTGGACGGGTGCAGAATTTTTCAGTGACGCGTCCCCCTCTCTGTGCTAATATCGGCAGCGGTCCGAAGCGGCATGACGCCCGAAAGCCGTGGAGCGCAAGCTCCGCGCGAACCACACGCCATATTCCGTTGCGGCGCAGCGTGGTCGGAACGGTGAAAGGAGCATAACGAATGTTGAAATGGCTTATTCTGATCGTGGCGATCTATGTTCTGTACCGCCTCTTCGCCAATGACGTGCTCAAGAAAAAAAAGATAAACAAGGAAGAGAGCGCCGCAGACCTGGAACGCAAGGTAGCCGCCGGTGAAATGGTCAAGGATCCTGAATGCGGGACCTATGTTTCAGTGGACGGCAATATCTCCGTGCGCGACGGCGACAAGGTATATCGCTTTTGCAGCTACGACTGTCGGGACAAATTCCTGCAGCGCCTGGAGGAAGGCGGTCGCGAACTGCCTCCCCGCGAATAATTTCTGCTCTTCCGCCGCATATGGCTAGGGCGCGTATCTGTGTTCCGGCCTGACTCACTGATTGCGGTGAAAAATCAACAGCCCGGCTGATGCAGGCAGGCATCAGCCGGGCTGTTGTCATTACCTGAAATTATGCAATCCGCCCGGCGGCATCTGCGGCAAGAGCATGCTTACGTCGTCGTCCGCACGGAGTCCTTCTTTGCCTTAATTGGCAGCGGCTTCCAGTCTGCCGGTGATGTTGTCGCGTATCCACTTGGGGTCGATCCATTCCAAAGGCGTCACTTCAACGCCGCCCACCAGCATGCCGAAATGCAGATGATCTCCGAAAGCCAGGCCGGTGCTGCCCGTGCGGGCAATGGTCTGGCCTTTCTTGACAACGTCGCCCTTGTTGACCTGGATTTCGCTCAAATGCGAGTACAGGGACATGAGCCCCAGGCCGTGATCAATAACCACGAGGTTGCCGTAAATGCCCAGATCTCCCGTATAGACGACGCGGCCGCTGTTGGCGGCGGGCACGTCGGCATTGCGCACCGAAGCCAGATCAAACCCCAGGTGGAAAGATTCGCCCACCAGTTTGCCCTGATAATGGAAGAAACGATGGTCGGCAAAACCGGCCCGGGCGGCGGAGCGGGGCAGTCGTGTGAAGGTGCCGCTCCAGAGCATGGCCGCTGCGGTATCCTTGCCGATTTCACGCAGGGTTTGCACATTGGCGGCACGTACCTGATTGTTGATATAGAGGTAGCATTCAAGCGGATTGGCGGCGTTGGGGGCCAGATTGCGCAACTTGTTCTCCACGGAAAGCAGAAAATCGTCCTTCAGTTCCAGGCTGTCGCTTTTGAAGTTGCGCTCAAAGGCCATGACCGTCAGGCGGCTTTTAGTCACATTGCCGGCCAGGTCCGTGGCCGTGATCTCCACCGCGTTTTTGAAGTCGCGGGCGGTCATGGTGTACGGGAAAGGGAAAAAACAGAGGTAGCTGCCGTCCTTTTGCAGGAAGCCGGGCACAAAATAACCGGCCACAAGCACGCCGCTGTTGCTTACGTCCTCATCGATGGTATAGCGAACCACCGCCGCCCCGCCCCGGCGCACGTTGGGCGGCAGGGTTTTGACGGAAATGCGCGGCGGCTGGGTGTCCAGACGCATGGGCAGTTGCACGGTGCGGGTGTTGCCTTGGCCGAAGCCCGCCAGAGAGCCGTCCGTGGCACGGATTTCCAGATCAAAAGCACCTTCGCGCAGATTGGCGTCCTTCAGGGGGACGTTGACCACCCGCTCAGGCAGGTATTCTTCAAAATGCTTGTTGAAGATTACATTGAGCACGTTGTTTTTACGGATGCCCACAGTCAGCGCACGGATGCCGGAGGGGTCGTCCATGCGGATCTGCAGCACCGTGGCCGGCGAGACTCTGCCGGTATTAGGCGAAACCTGGACGGCCGGGCCGTCCATATCCTTAAAAAAAGTATAGCCGCCGACAACCAGGGCGGCTACGACCAGCAGAACTAATACTGTGGAAAATATGCCTTTTTTGCGCATCAGGAACTCCTCGTGACGGTGTTTGAAATGTTTGCACAAAGAACGGCGATTTTCAAGGAAAAGTCTTGATATTTTCTTGACCATGCATGAAACGCCCCTGCCCGTCCGCGTGTCCGCACATTGACTTGACTGCTAAAATCTGTTTCTTCTTCCGCAGTATGCAGAGCGGCAGATATCCATATGGTCAGGCTTTCCCCAACGCGCAAGGCGCGCGGGAGCAGCAGGTGGACCCCAAACGCCTGCGCCGCCGGATGGTGCGTGAGCAGCTGGAGGCCAGAGGAATCAGCCATCCCGGCGTGCTGGCGGCCATGGCCGCCGTGCCCCGGCATCTTTTCGTGCAGGAGGCCCTGCGCGCCCAGGCCTATGAGGATACCCCCCTGCCCATCGGCCATGGTCAGACTATTTCCCAGCCCTATATTGTCGCTCTGATGAGCGAACTGCTGGAAGTGGAACGGGGCATGCGCGTGTTGGAAATCGGCACGGGCTCCGGCTACCAGGCCGCCGTGCTGGCCGCCATGGGCTGTACCGTCTTTACCGTGGAGCGTCTGCGCGAACTCTATCTGAATACCGGCACCCTCTTGCGGCAACTGGGTCTTCGCGGTATCCACATGCAGCGACGCGACGGCACCTTGGGCATGCCTGAGGCGGCTCCGTTCGAGCGCATCATTGTTACCGCGGGCGGGCCGGAGATTCCCCGTCCCTTGCTGGAGCAGTTGGATGAGGGCGGCATTTTGCTCATCCCCGTGGGCACGCGGCCGCGCACGCAACGGCTGATGCGCCTGCGCAAAGAACAGGGCCGCATCCGCAGCGAAGATCTCGGTTCGGTCATTTTTGTGGATCTGGTGGGCGACCACGGCTGGCAACCGTCGTCCCGTTGAGTTTCTGGAATTCCGTTAACATTATGAAGGAGATGTCATGTCTTCCTGTTCTTCCTGTTCTTCCGCTTCATCCTGCTCCAGTTCCACGGGCAAGGGGGGCGACGGGAACTGCAATGATCTGATGGCCCGCCAGGACAGGGTCATTGCCGCCACTTTGGGGCATATCCGCCATAAAATTTTCGTCATGAGCGGCAAGGGCGGCGTGGGCAAGAGCTCGGTGACGGTGAACACCGCCGCCGCTCTGGCCCGGCGCGGCTTCAAAGTGGGCATCCTGGATGTGGATATGCACGGTCCCAGCGTGCCCAATCTGCTGGGCCTCACCAGTACCGTTGAAATGGATGCCGGGGGCGAGCTGATGCTGCCCGCCGCCTACAATGAGAATCTGTCCGTCATTTCCATGGACTCGCTGTTGCAGGACAAGGACCAGGCTATTCTCTGGCGCGGCCCTAAAAAATCCTCCGCTATCCGTCAGTTCCTCGCGGACGTGAAATGGGGCAATCTCGACTTCCTGCTGATCGATTCGCCTCCCGGCACCGGTGATGAGCACATGACCGTGCTGAAGAGCATCCCCGACGCGCTCTGCGTGGTGGTGACGACCCCGCAGGAGATTTCCCTGGCCGACGTACGCAAGGCTGTGAATTTCCTCCAGTATGCCAATGCCAACGTGCTGGGCGTGGTGGAAAATATGAGCGGTCTGGTCTGTCCGCATTGCCACAAGGAGATTGATCTCTTTAAGAAGGGCGGCGGCGCGGAGCTGGCCCGGCGTTACGGGCTCAAGTTCCTGGGAGCCATTCCCCTGGACCCGGCCACGGTGGTGGCCGCCGACCGGGGTGTGCCCGTGGTCTACCTGGAAAGTGACGGCCCGGCCAAGTCGGCCTTCCTGGCTCTGGCCGATGCCATTGCGGAGGCGGCGGACAACAGCCTGGAAGCCCTGTCCAGCCCTAATTCCTGAGCTTCAGGGGCCCCTTCAGCCGGAGGGGCCCCTTTTTCATGCCGAGACCGCGCGAGCCCGCCGCACGGCGGGATATTTCTTCTTTTCTCCCCCGCGCTTTTGTGCTAGAAAAGTAAAAAATTCCGATGGAAACGCCAGAGAGGAACAATGCTCAACCTTGCCAATAAAATTACCTTGTTGCGCATTCTGATGGCGCCTCTGGTCGTTGTTCTGCTGTATTTCGAAGGCCCCGCATTTTGCATATTGGCCGCACTGGCCTTTATTTTCGCCGCCATAACCGACTGGATGGACGGCTACATCGCCCGGCGTGAAAACATGGTCACCAGCATGGGCAAATTTCTGGATCCGCTGGCCGACAAAGTGCTGATCTGCTCGGTGCTGATCATGTTCGTCAAGCTGGGCTGGGCTCCGGCCTGGGTGGTGATCGTCATCGTCTGCCGGGAACTGGTGGTGACCGGCTTGCGCGCCATGGCCATTGATGAGGGCATCGTGCTGGCCGCCGACAAGTTCGGCAAGGCCAAAACCGTGCTGCAGATCGTGGCCATCGTGCCCTTGATCCTGCATTATCCATTGTTCGGCGTCGCGCTCTGGCCCATCGGCGAAGTGCTGCTCTATGTGGCCTTGGCTCTGGCCCTGATCTCCGGCGTCAACTACTGTTATTATTTTTACCGGCATGCCTGCGATAAGGTTCAGCCCGGGAAAGTTGCATGAGCACGTTGCAGATCCGCCTCAAAAACTGCATCCAGACCATTCTGGATCTGGAGCCCGACATGCGCGCCGGGATATGGGGGCGGCATTTCGACGAAGAGCTTTCCACCCTCAAGGACTATTTACAGCGCGTGGACCGTATGAATCTGGCGGAGGACGACGTGCAACGTCTTGAAAACGCCACGGCCAGTTTTCTCGCTGAACTCAGGCTTTCCCGCAGGGGACAGCCGCAACAGAAACGTCTTTTGCAGTAATCATGTTCTGGCGTGTGTTCATTCTCGTGGCTCTGGGGCTCATCAATGTGGTTCTGTTCAGCCGCATGATTTGGGGGCCCACCGGCCTTATGGAATACCGCGAACTCAAGCGGCAGTATGCCGCCCTGCAGGAGCAGGTCGCCGGCCTGGACGCGGAAAATCTGGCGTTGAGCCGGGAAATCCGTTTGTTGCAGTCCGATAACCAGTATGTGGAAAAAATGATTCGCCAGCGCCTGCATTACGTGCGGGATAACGAAGTGTTGTACCTTTTTGGAAAGTCGGCCAAAACCGGACAGGGAGCCGCAGACAATGACGGAAAAAATTGAATGGTATAAAGAGGTTCTGGAACTGGAACCCAATTCCAAGGTTTTTTTCCCTCTGGCGCGCATGCTGGCGGAGGAGCGGCGCCTTGACGAAGCCGTGGCCGTGCTGGAACATGGACTGGAGCGCCATGACGAATTCCTGGAAGCGCGTCTTTTTTTCATTGAGCTTCTGCACAAAACGGGGCGCCGCGAGGCCTGCGCCAGACAAATAGAAAAACTCAATTCCATGTTTTCCGCTTATGCGGGTTTTTGGCAGGCCTGGGCCGCCTGCCTGTCCGCGTCGGACGGCTCGCCGGATACCGCCTCAATACTGCGCTTTCTGGCCGCTCATTTCATGCGTGGCCCCATCTCCCTGCATGAAGTGTTGGACCGGGGCATTGCCTCGTTGCTGGATGAGACGCAAGCGCGGAAAGCTTCTTCCGGTTTCCGGCCCCAGACAGTGAACGCCGCCGCGCAAATGTCGGATCAGTCTGCTCCGGAACTGGACGCGCCCCCGATTGAAAACGCGCCTCTGCCGTTGTTGCCGGAGGAAGATGATCTGAAGCTTGACCTGACTCTCAAGAAATTTTCCGCCGGAACAGTGGTTGAAGACGACGACGTCCCTTTTGAGGAAGCGGAGGGAGAAGGCTTTGATCCCGACACAGCCATGGCCGAAGACGAGGCCCTGCCGGAGCCTTTGGAAACGCCGGACAGGGAGCAGTCTGATGCTGTGAAGGTTCTGGCTCCCACTGCTGAAACACATCTGGCCGATGACGCTGACGACAGCGAAGAGCGTTTTTCTCTGCGCACCCGTTCTATGGCCGAAGTGCTGGCGGAACAGGGAGATATCAAAGGAGCTCTGGATATTTATCATGAGCTGGCTGCGGTGGCGGTGGCCCCGGAGGAGAGCGCCGATCTGCAGCAGCGTATTGCCACGTTGAGCGCACGTCTTGGCAGCGCACAGGAGATGGAACAGGAACAGCCTCCGCAGCAGGAGGAGTCCGCCAGCGGCAAGGACAAGCTGATCAGCATGCTTGAAGCTTTGGCGGAGCGCGTGGAAGCCAGGGCACAAGACTAGGGCCTGTTAACACTATTTGAGAGCCTCGACGATGAGAGCAAAAACGATAAAAGCAAGGAAAATGACATCCAGCTTGTCATATCGAGTTGCTATG
>NZ_JAGZUV010000066.1:15793-33254 GCF_018379785.1 Desulfovibrio sp. | reverse complement strand
CCGCAATGCGTTCATATTGTTCTTTGGATATCTTCATAGGGCAAAGTTAACCCATGAAGAACGTTTTGACAATTAGTGTTAACAGGCCCTAGAGCATTTCAAAGTTAATCCGCTCTTGAGTGGTTTAACTTCGCAATATTGAGCTGCTCGGTGATGATTTGCCCTTAAATCCTCACCGAGCTATATATGGGCGGGCGCGGTCCGCCGTTGCGCAAGTGTCACAAGCGTAAAATGCTCTAATGCACGGGGGAATATGGTGTCGAATTCTTTTTTGCGTTGTTTTCTGCTGCTGATGGCCGTGTCTCTGGCGGCTGGCTGCAGTTCCTACCAGCCCACCAAAAACGCCTGGAAAAGCACCAAGGGCTTCTGGAATACTTATGTCAGTCCCCCGGCCAGCGTGGATTATGACGAAAAGGGCGATCTTTCTCCCCGCGCTCTGGCCCTGACCAACTGCATGATGGGCATCGACGTGGAACTGGGCCGCTTGGAGCGGGTCATGCTCAACGCGGACAAACCCCCGACGCGGGAATGGATCAGCAATTTCTTTGCCTCCTTCCCTTGGATCAGCGGTTTTGCCGGCGTCAAGTATGACGGTACCATCTTGGGACAGGAGCCGGCCACTTCCATGAAGGAGCTGGATTTTATTCCGCTGCTCTATGAAGATAAAAAACAGAACAGCCGCGCCTTGCGCGCCGATGTGCAGAATACGCCGCTGGGGCCGGAGGTCATGCTGGCCGCGCCGCTGTATGACGGTGTGGATTTCCTGGGCGTGGTAGTGGCCTATTTCGACATGCGGGCCCTGATGCAGTATTCCGGCAGTCCGGAAAATATGGTGATTCTGTCTCCTCAGGCTCTGCTCTGGCCCGGCAAGTACGATTTCGCCGCCACGCCGCTGGCGGGCGTTGACTGGTCCGAAGTGGTGACCAAGAGCTCGTCTGGCACCTGCACCAACGCCACGGGTTCCTTCTATTACATGGTACGCTATCTGGGCAATCTGCCTCTGGTGTTCGCCGTGGCTGAATCCGGCACCTTCCCCGAAGGCAAGGGCGATCTGGAGCAGGGCCTGCCTTTCTTCCCCAAAGAACGTGAAAAACTGCCGCCTCCGCCGCAGCCGGAGCATAAGAATAAGACTGAGATGTCCGGCGCGCCGAGTTTCGGCACTCCGGCGGAAGAGGGAGCGCCGGCCGCCAACATGGGTACGCCCGGCGGAACCGCGGGCAAGCCGTCCAATGAAATTCAGCCGGGCAGCCGTGACAGTATGCTGCTGAAAGGCAAGGGTGCCGAGAAGTCGCGCGTGCAGGAACGTCAGCTGGAAGGCGAGAACGTACCGGTGGAGCGCGTGCAGCGTCCCAGAAAGGCCGCGCCGCCGCAGCCGCGCCGCAGCATGCCGTCTCCGGACTTGGTTCCGGACTCTGATATGCCCACGTTGCCGGGCGGCCGTCCAAGTCCCTTCGGCCCGCGTGAAGAAGCTCCGGTCATCAAGCGCCCGAGCCCCTTCGGTCCCCGTACGGAAAGCCCGGCCGCGCCTGCCCGTGAAGAGGCCGTTCCCGCGACAAAGCAAGAAGCTCCTGCGCAAACGCCGCCGACTCAGACCCAGGAGACGAAGCAGGAAGCGGCCCCGTCCGCCGAACAGCCGCCCGCCGCAAATGAAACCGCGACGGAACAGGCTCCGGCCCCGGAAAAGGAAGGCGCACCGCAAGCGCCCGCAATACTGCCGGGCGGACGGCCGAGTCCTTTCGGCCCACGGAACTGATATATCGCAGAATGCCGGCATGCGCCGCCCCCAGGGTGGCGCATGCCTTTCCGGTCCCGGGGCATCCCGTTTCCGGGCCATTATCAAGGAGGCTCTCATGGCTGACATCACGGTTACCGAGCACCTTCTGCTACATCAAAAGCGTACGCCGCAGGCTACCGGGCAGTTCACCGGTCTGCTTTATGATCTCATTCTTTCCGGCAAGTCCATTTCCCGTCGCATCAACAAGGCCGGACTGCTCGATATCCTGGGCGGCACCGGCGAAGTGAATGTCCAGGGAGAAAATGTTCAGAAAATGGACGCTATTGCCAACCGGATCATGATTTACCGCATGGAACGTTGCGGCGCGCTCTGCGCCATGAGTTCCGAGGAAGAGGCCGAGCTCATCCGGGTCAGCCCGGAGTTCCCGCGTGGCGATTATATTCTGATTTTTGACCCGTTGGACGGCTCCTCAAATATCGACGTCAATATCAATGTGGGTACCATTTTTTCCATCCTGCGTCGCCCTGAGGGACATACGGGTGAAGTAACGCTTGATGAAGTGCTGCAACCGGGTGTGCAGCAGGTAGGGGCCGGTTATATTCTGTACGGACCGTCAACCATGTTGGTGTTGAGCACCGGCCAGGGAGTGCATGGCTTCACGCTGGACCCGGGCGTGGGCGAATTTTTGCTTTCCCATCCCGATATGCGCATTCCGGAACAGGGGCATATCTATTCCGTTAATGAAGGCTACTGGCAATACTGGGACGAAGCCACACGCGAAGCCGTGAACTGGTTCCACACCTGCGAGAGTCAGGACGGCAAACCCTATTCTTCCCGGTATGTGGGCGCGTTGGTGGCGGACTTTCACCGCACCCTGATTTACGGCGGTATCTACATGTATCCGCCGGACACTCACAAGCCTGACGGAAAGCTGCGCCTGATGTGCGAGGCATCGCCTCTTTCTTTTCTGGCGGAACAGGCGGGCGGCAAGGCCAGCGACGGACGAGGACGCATTCTGGAGCGCAAGCCCGAGCGTCTGCATGCGCGTACGCCCCTGTTCATCGGTTCGCGCAAGGATGTGGAAGCCGTGGAGCGCACGTATGCACAACATGCCAAAGCCTGAAGACGCGACGCGTGGGCTGTGATCCATGCTTTGTCTCGGCATTGAAAGCTCCTGTGATGAGACGGCTCTGGCTCTGGTGGAAAATGGTCGACTTCTGGCCTCGGTTCTTGCCAGCCAGGCGGACGTGCACGCCTTGTTCGGCGGAGTGGTGCCGGAATTGGCCTCGCGAGAGCACTACCGTTATATAGGACCGCTTTTCGACGAACTGATGCGTCGTTGCCGATGCCGGAGTGCCGACATTGATCTTGTAAGCGTGGCGCGCGGCCCGGGTCTGCTGGGCAGCCTGCTGGTGGGCGTGGCTTTTGCCAAGGGCCTGGCTTTGGGTTTGGGGGTGCCCTTCCTGGGTCTCAACCATCTGCACGTTCATTTGCTGGCGGTGGGGCTGGAGCGGGAACTCAGTTTTCCCTGTTTAGGTTTGCTGGTTTCCGGCGGCCACACCCATATTTACCGACTTGAGGCTCCCTGGCGCTGTCTGCCGCTGGGCCGAACTCTGGATGACGCGGCGGGCGAAGCCTTTGACAAGGTGGGCAAACTGCTGGGGCTGGCCTATCCCGGAGGAGGTCTGATGGATGCATTGGCCACCGCCGGCAAAGCGGATGCCGGACTTTTTCCGCGCCCGTATCTTGACAACGACAATCTGGATTTCAGTTTCAGCGGCCTGAAAACAGCGGCTGCCTCCTATATTGAGCAACATCTGGACGGGCTCTGGCCGCATCCGTTACGGAACGTTGGAGATGCGCCTGATGCTCTCAGGGACTGTTGCGCATCTTTCAACCTGGCGGTAGTGGATACATTGTGCGCCAAGGTTGAGCGCGCTCTTGACCGACAGCCGGATCTGCGCACGCTGATTGTAGCCGGCGGGGTGGCTGCCAATTCGCTGTTGCGCCGCCGCATGAGTTCAGTCATGCGGCGGCGGGGCGGGGACATCCTTATACCGAGCCCGACCTTGTGTACGGATAATGCCGCCATGACGGCCTATGCCGGATGGCTGCTGGGCAAGGCCGGTTTTTGCCATGACCTGCGTATGGAAACCATTCCGCGCGGCAGGGCGGTGCCCGAGGATATGGTGCGTTGCGCGGATGCGGCACAGGCCGGGAAACCCGCCTGAAACGCGCAGATTGTCTTGACACCGGGACGTTAGATATCTACTCTCATCGGGTACAGAAGCGGACGCGGCCCCCGGCGGTTCGCCTGTGCAACGCGCGTCGTGCGGCCAGCGGTATTGCCGAGCCGATGTGCGCGATCTTAAGCAACCCAAGGAGTAATCATATGGCTGAACAGGTCACTGATGCCACTTTCGAGAGCCTTGTTCTGAAATCCGATCTGCCGGTTTTGCTTGACTTCTGGGCTCCCTGGTGCGGTCCCTGCCGCGCGGTGGGTCCGATCATTGACGAACTCGCCAAGGAATATGAAGGCAAGGTGCGTGTGGTTAAAATGAATGTGGATGAGAATCCCGCCACGCCGACAAAATTCGGCATCCGCGCCATCCCCACCCTGGTGGTTTTCAAAAACGGCGAAACGGTGGAACAGATCACCGGCGCCGTTACCAAGGCGGCTATGAAGGAACTGCTTGATTCAAAGGTCCTGGCATGAAGGCATATGACGCCGTTGTTATCGGCGGCGGACCGGCCGGCATTACGGCTGCCCTTTATCTGGCGCGCTCCGGTTGTTCTGTATCGCTCTTTGAGCAACTGACTCCGGGCGGCCAGGTTTTGCAGACCGAATCCCTTGAAAATTACCCCGGCTATCCCCAGGGCATCAAGGGCTATGAGCTGGCTGATCTTTTTGCCGCCCATCTGGACGGCCTCGACATTGACCGGCCTACCGGCGCCGTGGAATCCGTTTCCGGCGCGGCAGGCCGGTTCAGTGTGCGTGCCGGAGGCGGCGAGGAATACGCCGCCAAAACCGTTCTTGTCTGTTCCGGTGCTCGTCATCGCCAGTTGGGACTGGAGAATGAGGATCGTCTGGTGGGACGCGGCGTCTCTTACTGTGCCCTCTGCGACGGTAATTTTTTTCGTGGACAGACGGTGGCGGTAGTGGGCGGCGGCAATGCCGCCCTGGAAGAATCGCTGTACCTTGCCAAAATTGTGGACAAGCTGCATCTGATCCATCGCCGCGAGGGTTTCCGAGGCCTTAAAGTCTATCAGGACAGGCTGGAGAGCATGCCCGACAAGGTGGAAATCCATCGTAACACAGTCATCACAAGCCTGGATGGCGACGCACAGCTGACAAGCCTCGGTCTGCGCAACGTACAGAACGGCGCTGAGGAAAAACTGCCGGTGGACGGTCTCTTTGTCTATGTGGGATTTGCTCCGGTAACTTCTTTTTTGCCTCAGGACCTTCAGCGCGACGACCAAGGCTTCATCGTAACGGATACGGAAATGCGCACAAGTATTCCCGGTATTTTCGCCGCCGGGGATATTCGCTCCAAACTCTGCCGTCAGGTAATCACCGCTGCCGGTGACGGCGCAACGGCTGCGCAAGCGGCTTTTGTCTTTTTGGAACAGCTCCATGCATAAAAAACTGCTTCGCTGCTTTGTGCTTGCCGTCAGTTTGTTTGCCGTGTCCGGTTGCGGCATCATTGATATGATCTATCTGCCGCCGGCTGAAGATACCGCGCAGGAGATCTTTGAAGCCGCCAACGACGCCATGAGTGAAAAGAACTATGTGCGCGCCGTGGAGTTGTACAACAAATTGCGCGATGCATATCCGTTCAGCCCTTATACCATTGACGCTGAACTTTCGTTGGGCGACGCCTATTTTCTGGATGAGGAATACGAGCTGGCCGCCGAAACCTACAAGGATTTCGAGTCGCTTCATCCCCGCCATGAGGCTATACCTTATGTGCTTTATCAGACGGGCATGTCGCTCATGAAGCAATTCCGCTCCATTGACAGGGCTACCACGGAATTGCAGGAGGCTTACGACTACTTTAACCGCCTCTGTCAGATGTATCCCGATTCGCCCTACGCCAAGAGCGCGGAAGAGCACATGCATACCTGCCGCAAACTCATGGCCGAACACGAATTGTACATTGCAGACGTGTTCTGGCACATGAAGAAATACGGTCCGGCTTGGCGGCGGTATGAATTCATTATGGAAAACTTCAAGGATGTGCCGGAAGTGGCGGAACACGCCAAGGAAAAAAGTTTGGCCGCTTACCATAACTACCGCGAGGAGCAGGCCGCAGAAACGCGTGAAAAGCGTCAGGGTTCTTGGCGGGAATGGTTCACTTGGCTGTAACGGCGCGCCAAAGAAAGCGAAAAAGCCCCTCCGGGGGCTTTTTTTATCGGGAGTAGTTATGGAGAGCCACCGGCACGAAGACGGTGCCGCCGAAAAACACCGCGCCGCGCTGGCCTCGCTGTTCGCTGCCTTTGCCCTGACCGGCTTGAAGTTGGCCGTGGGCCTGTACACTAACAGTCTGGGCATTCTTTCCGAAGCGCTGCACAGCGGCCTCGATTTGCTGGCGGCGGCCATGACCCTGGCGGCGGTGCGCATCTCGGCCCGCCCGGCCGACAGTCGGCATCCCTACGGACACGGCAAGGTTGAAAATCTTTCCGCCCTGGCGGAAACCATGTTGTTGTTCCTGACCTGCTTCTGGGTGGTCTATGAAGGCGTGCAGCGACTGATGGAAGGGGTCAGTCCCATAACGCCTTCGCTCTGGGGCGTGGCCGTCATGGCTGTTTCCATGGGCATTGACATCAACCGTGTGCGTATCCTGCGGAAGGTGGCCCGCCAGTATAAAAGCCAGGCTCTGGAGGCCGATGCCCTGCATTTCTCCACGGACATCTTGTCCTCGGCTGTGGTTCTGGTCGGCGTGCTGGCCGTCTGGCTGGCCGCTGCTCTGAATCTGCCGGAGCCGCTCTACAGGGTGTTGGCCCAGGCCGACACTGTGGCGGCCCTGATGGTGGCCCTGCTTATCTTCCGCGCCAGTCTGCGCATGGCTGTGGAATCCATCAACACGCTGATGGATTCGGGCTCAACCAAGGAACAGGGGGCGGTCGTCAGGGCTGTGCGGCAGGTGCCCGGCATCACGGCTGTGCGGCGGGTGCGCCTGCGCAACAGCGGCCCGCAGACCTTTGTGGATCTGACCGTGGGCGTGGATCCGGGCATTCGCGTCCGCGACGGCCATAAGCTGGCTCATGACGCTGAACAGGCCGTGGCCGCCATCCTGCCCGGTTCGGATGTGACCGTGCATGTGGAGCCCTTAAGCTCCCGTTCCCGAAAGGACGAGAATCCATTTTCTCTGGTGCAGCGCACGGCTTCGGAGCATGGCCTGGCGGTGCATAACGTACATGTGCTGCGCACCGGAGGTCTGTTCCACATTGAGCTGCATGTGGAACTGCCCGGAGACCAGCCTTTTGCCGAGGCCTATGCGCGGGTGCGTCCCTTTGAAGAAGACCTGCGCCAAGCCCTGCCCGGAGCGGAAGTGGTCAGCCATCTGGAACCTGAGGGCGCGGCCAGCGCGCTGCATGCCGGAGCCGCCGTTTCCGTGCCGCTGTCCGAGCTGGCTTGGAGGGAAGTACATGCGGCGGTGGAAAAAGAACCGCTGGTCTGCGATCCACACAGATTTTCCACCTATGAGCTGCCGGAGCAGGGCATCTGCATTTCTTTCCATTGCGGCATCAGCGGCGAGCTGAGCGTGGTGGAGGTCCATAATATCTGCGTGCGCCTGGAAAAACAACTGCGCGTCGCCGTGCCGCTGCTGGGCAGGATCATCATTCACATGGAGCCGGATGCTGCCTCGGCGGAGCAGCTGGCGGACTGACCCGGGCGTGTGTTAGAGCATTTCAAGTTTGAAATGCTCTAACGCCGAACACGGTAAGGTAATCTGCCCTAGGATCTGTTGGCACTATAGAATTTTTGTTCGCCTGCAAGTGAAGATAAGCCTGCTTTGAGGGAGTGTACTCTTGCCTCAGTCGTTGCAGCGAAGCTGCTTACGAATGAAGACAGCAGCGATCTGCTACTCGACCGAAAAAGCAGGTGAAATCTGACGCAGCAGGCGGGCAAAAAGGCATAGTGTCAGCAGATCCTAGTCCGACATGGTTGGAATGCCGTCTTCCGGCTCTCCGGCTGCATCTCCATTTGCTTCGGTTCCGGCTGCCGCAGCCAGGGCACGCCAGAGTTCTTCCATACCCAGGCGGCTGCTGGAGGAAGTCAGAACCGGCTTGACATTCAGCAGCTCCTGCCATTCTTTTTGCCGGGCGGCGCGTTCACGCTGGCTGCATTTATCGGCCTTGGTCAGCACGGGCAGCAGGGGCAGGCGGCAGCCACGGGCGAAGGATGCCAGTTCCAGATCAAGCTTTTGCGGAGGCAGGCGGCAATCCAGCAGCAAGGCCAGCGCCTTAAGGGTCTTGCAATCCGCAAGGTAGTGCTCCAGCAGCTTCGCCCATTTGCGGCGCTCCTCATGGCTGGCCCTGGCGTAGCCATAGCCGGGCAAATCCACCAGATAAAAGTTGTAAGGCTCCACCCGGTAAAAATTGACGGAGCGTGTTTTCCCCGGTGTGGCGCTGACCTTGGCAAGTTTTTTGCGTCCGGCCAGAGCGTTGATCAGAGAAGATTTGCCCACATTGGAACGTCCGGCCAGGGCGATTTGCGCTTCCGGCAGAGCCAGGAGCTGATCCAGGGTATAGGCAGTGGTTTCAAGCGTCAGACTGATGGCCATATAAAACCTCATGTATAACTTGAACTTTGTATCTTGACAATACGGCTGTTTTCAACAAATATATCCAATTCGGAACTACACATGTTCGCGGAAGAACACTTCCGCCATACGGTAGCCGCTCTCGCGCCGCTTGGCAATTGAGACCGGCGCAATTTTGCCAATACAGAACATGCCGCGGCACGGCAGGAGGAACGCATGTATTCAACCACCGATTTTCGCAAGGGCCTTAAAATCGAAGTGGAAGGCACGCCCTACGAAATAGTGGATTTCCAGCACTTCAAGCCCGGCAAGGGCGGGGCCATGGTCCGCACCAAGCTGCGCAATATCCTTACCGGACGCATGCAGGACATCACTTTTCGTTCCGGCGAAAAAGTGGGCAAACCCGACATGGAAACCCGCGACATGCAGTTTCTTTATCGCCAGGACGACGAGCTGATTTTCATGGACATGACCACCTATGAGCAGATGCAGATGCCTGTCGCCTCCACCGGCGGCAAGGAAGGTTTTCTCAAGGACGGCCAGGAATGCCGTGTGCTGCTTTATAAGGGCAGCCCTCTGGATATCGACATTCCGTTGAGCCTGGTGCTGGAAGTCACGGAAACCGAACCCGGCGCCAAGGGCGACACGGTGAGCAACGTCACCAAGGCCGCCAAACTGGAAACCGGCATCACGGTGCAGGTGCCGATTTTCGTGAACACCGGCGACCGAATTAAGGTGGACACCCGCACCAAGGAATATTTGGGCCGGGAATGATTGCAGCCGTTCTTTGTCCGGGAGGGTAGCCCTACGGACGCCCACAAATTCAGCCGTGAACTGTTCGGCCTTTTTCTGCTCTTCTGGGCATTGTTGCTGCTGCTCAGTCTTGCCAGCTTCGACGCCAATGATCCCAGTCTTAATCATGTGGTCAGCGGCTCCGTGGAAGTGCAGAACAAAGCCGGGTTGTTCGGTGCCTATGCGGCGGGCTTTCTCAATGATGTCTTCGGCGTGGCCGCCTTTCTCTGGCCGCTGGTCTTCGGCGCGCTGGGGGCGGCCTACGTTTCTCCTGCCTATGCCCTGCACTGGTGGCGCTGGTGCGGTTTTTTCCTGCTGACCATCTGTCTGCTGGTCATGGGCGCGGCCTGGGATCTTTCGTTGGGCGATCTCTGGGGCGGCGGCATGGTGGGCAGCGCCCTGCACGACAATGCCAGCCGGTATCTGAGTCCCGGCGGTTCGGCCCTCTTGTGGCTGTTCGTCCTGCTGGTGGGTTTGCAACTGGCCTGCAACATCTCCTGGTTCAGTCTGGCCGCGCGTTTCGGGCATTGGTTGCGCGGTCGGCTCGACAAACATTTTGACGGCAAGTTCAAGAGTACTGAAAAAAGCTCTGAATCTGAAATGCCGCGCCGCGCTTGGAGGTTGCCCCGGTTGCGCCTGCCGCAATGGAGCTTTTTGATCCAATGGCGGGATAAACTGGGCGATATTCGTCCCATGGCAGATTCGCTGCCCGAAGTCTATGAGGAAAAACATCCCGCCAAGAGCGGGGCAGATAAAACCGAGCCGGTCACTGTATCTGTTGCGTCCGTGGATGACGACAGTGATGATCCCTTTGCCGTGGCCGAAGACTTGGGCGGCACGCCCCTTGTCTCCACGGCGGCGAACCCGGAAAAAGAACCGGAAGCCGCGCCGGAGGACAGCGCGCCCGCCGCTCCTGAAGCCAACCAGCCCGTTCAGGTGGACAAGGCGGCAAATAGGAAGGGTGAGGCCGCGCCCGAGAAACGTGTCTGGGGCAATCTGATCTCCGCCGCGTTGGGTAAAAAAGCCCCGGTGCCGTTGCCGGCTCTGGATCTGTTGGCGCCGCCTCCCAAGGCCGCCCACGGCGGCAGCCGTGAGGACCGCGAAGGCAAAGGTAAGGCCTTGATGGCCTGCCTCAAGGATTTCGACATTCAGGGCGAGCTGGTACGCATTACGCCCGGACCCGTGGTGACCATGTATGAGGTGCGCCCGGCCCCCGGCATTCGCGTCAGCCGAATCGCCAATCTCAGCGACGATCTTGCCCTGGCGCTCAAGGCCATGGCCGTGCGCATCCAGGCCCCCATTCCCGGTTCGGACACCGTGGGCATTGAAATCCCCAACGACAATCGCGAGACCGTCAATTTCCGTGAGCTGGCCGCCTCCGAGCCTTTCCGCAAGGGATGCGGGCCGCTGACCATGATTCTCGGCAAGGACATTGCCGGCAAGCCTTTCATGGCCGATCTGACCCGCATGCCGCATCTGCTGGTGGCCGGAGCCACGGGCGCGGGTAAAAGCGTGTGCCTCAACGGTATTCTGATCAGCCTGCTGTACCGTACCCAGCCTCAGGATATGCGCCTTTTGCTGGTGGACCCCAAGCGCATCGAGATGGCGGTGTACGCTGATGAGCCGCATCTGGTGCATCCCGTGGTCACGGAAATGGCCGAGGCCAAGAATGCTCTGGACTGGGCCGTGCATGAAATGGACCGTCGCTATGAGGCCATGGCCCGCCTGGGCGTGCGCAATGTGGCGGGTTTCAACCAGAAGCTGGCGGCCTTCAAGAATGAACTGCCTCCGGATTTCGCTGATCTGGAGCCCTTGCCCTATCTGGTCGTTGTCATCGATGAGTTGGCGGACCTGATGATGACCGCCGCCCGCGAGGTGGAAACCAGTATCGTGCGTCTGGCCCAATTGGCGCGCGCGGCGGGCATTCACATGATTCTGGCTACCCAGCGTCCCAGCGTGGACGTGGTCACCGGTCTGATCAAGGCTAATTTCCCCTGCCGCATTTCCTTCCAGGTCACCTCCAAGCACGACTCGCGCACCATTCTGGATCAGGTGGGCGCGGAACATCTGCTGGGCAGGGGAGATATGCTCTTCAAGCCCAGCGGCGGCCGTTTGCAGCGTCTGCACGGGCCTTTTTTGAGCGACGAGGAAGTGCAGTCGGTGGTGGCCCACTGGAAGCGGCACCTGAGTCCCTCCTACCAGGTGGACTTTGCCCAGTGGGGCGTGGAAACCGCCACGGGCCAGGGTGTGGGCGGCGGCGACGCGGCCCAGGATCCGCTGTACCCAGAAGTGCAGGCCTTTGTCAGCGAACAGGGCCGGGCATCCATATCTCTGGTGCAGCGGCGTTTTAAAATCGGTTTCAACCGTGCCGCCCGTCTGGTGGAACAACTGGAGCAGGACGGCATCATCGGCCCGGCCGACGGCAGCAAGCCCCGGCCCGTGGTCAGATAGCGAGCTGACGTTTCAGCGGAGGTTCCATGCGTATATCCGGCATGTTCATTGCGGCGGGCACGGCGCTCTGCGCCTTGCTCTGGCTGGCTCCCGCCGCCAATGCGGCGAATCTGGCCGCCGTCATCCAGCAGCGCTACGAGACCCTGAAATCCTTTTCAGCGGATTTTGAGCAGACTCTCACCCATAAGGAAAGCGGCTCGGTGGAGCGGCGGCAGGGCAGCCTCTTGTTTCAGAAACCCCTGTTGATCCGCTGGCAGACCGCCAAACCCCACGAGGAAACTCTGGTAGTGACGGCCAAGGAAATCTGGGATTATCTGCCTGACGAAGAAGTGGCCTACCGCTATCCGCCCAGTCTGGTAAGGGATTCGCGCAGCATTATTCAGGTGATCACCGGCCAGGCGGCGCTGACCAAGGATTTTGACGTCAAACCCGAAGGCAGCGAACAAGGTCTGGCCAAGTTGCGCCTGTACCCCAAGGAGCCCGCACCGCAGATGGTGGAGGCCGTGATCTGGGTGGAACCGGACAATGGTTACATCCGCCGGGCCAGCATCGTGGATTTTTACGGCAACACCAATGAGGTACGTTTTACCTCCTTCAAGTCCGACGTGCGACTCAAGGCCTCGGATTTCAGCTTTACGCCGCCCAAGGGCATTGAGGTGGAAGACCGTATCGACCATGACGTGCCGGAACGGGAATTGTTCAAGTAAGTCTGAATATTTTTCAGGTCGAACCTGCTGCGGATTCCGCTTGCGTCATTGGCCTTGAAGAACTGAAAAGATCACCAGTCTGCCGAAACTGCTCACAAAACGCCGTGGTGCCCCTGCAATCCCAGGGCACCACGGCGTTTTACATTGCCGATCGTCGCTTGCTAGCGCAAATAAATTACGCTTGCGCCTACGCGGCGGGTGTCTGCTTATCCAGCCGCAAGAACAATTTCACTTTGAAATTGCGCTATTGTCTGAGACAGCTGACGCAAAAATAAAAAACCGGCAAGGTCGAGCATGAAATTTCTCATGTCCGATCCTGCCGGTTTCTGCTCATTACGAAACCGTTTTACAGCGTCTGTTCCGTCTTGTTGCCGTAGCCCAGCATGGACTGTACATTCTGCACGCTTTTGCTCAACGAGTTCATGGCCTCGTCGAATTCGTGCTGCAGGGAATCCATAAGTTCGCCCACGGTAATGATCTTGTTCACCCGAAAGACATTGGCGCCGCAAAAGGCGAAGCCGCGCTCCAGATTGCCGCGCATGGCGTTGATCAGGGCCTGGGCGATGCAATACGGGGTCTTTTCCTGCTGGCAGGTGCTCACGCAGTGGAAGATGCACTTGAAAGGTTTTTTCAGGCCTTCGCGCGCGGCGCTGATGAAATCGTTGCACAAGGCGCGGCCCGGCATGCCCACAGGGCTGCGGATGATGGTCACATCTTCCTGTTTGGCCGCAAGATAGCTTTGCTTGAAGCGCTCGTCCGCATCGCATTCATGGGTAGCCACAAAACGCGTTCCCATCTGTACGCCGGCAGCTCCCAGATCCAGGAATCTCTTGATGTCCGCGCCGCTATAGACGCCGCCCGCGGCAATGACCGGCACGGCGCGGCCGTACTGGTCCTCAAAGGGTTTGACCGCATCCACCACCTGGGGCACCAGCACCTCCAGGGCATGCGCGGGATCCTGAATTTCTTCGGGTTTGAAACCCAGATGGCCGCCCGCCTTGGGGCCTTCCACCACAAAGGCGTCCGGCAGGTAATTGAAACGGGAGAGCCATTTTTTGGCAATGACGGTGGCGGCTCTGGCCGAGGAAACAATGGGGACGAGTTTGGTCTTGAACTCTTCCTTCTTTTCCTCGCAAAGCTGCAACAGATGGCGCGGCATTTCCAGCGGCAGGCCCGCGCCGGAGAAGATGATATCCGCCTTGTTTTCAATGGCCGTGCGCACCATCTGGCTGAAAGTGGTCAGGGCCACCATGACGTTGACGCCGATGATGCCGTTGGAAAGTTCGCGGGCCTTGATAATTTCATTGCGCAGAGCGCGCAGATTGGCTTCCAGAGGGTTTTTGGCCACGTCCGGTTCTTTCATGCCGATCATGGCTCCGGCAATAACGCCGATGCCGCCCTGATTGGCGACCGCCGACGCAAGGCCGGAAAGAGAGATGCCCACGCCCATGCCGCCCTGAATAACGGGCACTTTAGCCGTGAGATTGCCGATTTGCAAAGAAGGGAAGGGCATTATGACAAGACCTCCGTCTTGAACCAGTGCGGGGTTACCGCCGCCGACCCCCCCGGTCGGCATGGGACGGTTATCCCCAACCATCTGGCAGAAAGCATAGCGGGAAAAGTCACAGGACGCAATAACATGGGCGGGAAATCGTAATTTTTTCATCTGCGCGTCGCCCTGTCCGCCCGGTGCAGCATGTCGGGCCTCAATGGTTATAACAGAAAAACCAATTTTTAACAGCAAGTCTTTCGCAATAGTGCGCCGATCGCATTGGGCTATTTGATTTTCTGTGTTCCTCCAGGCTCTCTTTAACTGAATCAACGAGATTTTCTTCCGTATATCCGTTTGAAGAATATAAGATATCCCAATATCCTGCAAAGGCACCAGCTTTCAGGCTGAAAAAGACGGAGACGCTTCCATCGCCATGAGCGGAAAAAGCGATCTGCTTTATATCCAGCATACGCAGCAATTGCCGGGCATGCCGCACATCGCCGCGAATATCCGCGCCGGGAGAGAGCCGCTCAATATCCTGGTTGGCAAGCTCCCGCATCCTGACCCAGTCCGGGCCCGGCGGGCTTGTGGAATCAATAATGAAAGCGTCTGTTCCGCTGGCCTGGCGGAGCGTTCCGCAAAGCTCGATCAGCGGAGCATAGTTTGTGAGAATATCATTTTTTTTATAGTCCCTGGCCTCAGGAACAGCCGTAAGCCGGCCATAGACGAGCGGAATGAGGAGCAGGCAGCAGATCGGGAATATGAGCGTTTTTTTCATGCCCGTGTCTCAGGACGCGCATAATCCGGCATAGGGGCACCAGGTGCAATGCCTGCCGGGACTGGCCGCGAACCGCGGGGCGCTTTCCAGATGGAGCAGGGCCAGGGCCAGGCTGAGATCGCAGTAGCCCAGGGCCGCCGCCAGGTCTTCCTCCGCAAGCCCGCCGAACAGCGGCATTTCCGTCCCGTCCTCCTTGAGCTCCACCAGGGCGGCGTCGCCTGGATTTCCCATCTTTCTGGCCCTGAGCATGGAGAGATAGCAGGGCAGTTGCAGACTGGGCAGACGCTCGCGCAATTCCTCAAACAAGGAGTCCAGAGGAACCTCCGCGTCCACTCGCCCGTCCGCTCCCGCCTCGGCGCAGGCCCGGGACACCCTCCGAAAAAAAAGCTCGTCGGTCCAAAGACTGCCGTCGTGCCGTTTGATGGTCCCGGTCTTATAATCCAGCACATACAGCAGCCCGCCGCGCCGGTCCAGGCGGTCCAGGGTGCCGGTAAAGGCATAGTTTCGTCCGTTGAGGTTCAGATCCACGTTCAGTTTTTCTTCCAGAGCCAGGATCAGCGCGCTTTCAGGCTGCCGGGCCAGAAAACGCTCCAGCCGCAGCGGCGCTGCTGTTTCCAGCATCAGACAACTGTCCGCCGGCAGCAGGCGGCGCAGGTCAGCCGCTTCCAGAGCTTCGTAAAAGCGGGCCCGCACGGTTTCCATGGAGATATCGCCCCGCCTTACTTCCTTATGCAGATAGGGCTCGTACAGCGCGCGCAGGGTATTATGAATGCATATCCCCACCGCCGCCGGATCGTCTCCTTCATTGATCTCCCGCTGGGGCGCGAGACGGCAGAGATATTGCCAGGCGAAACGCAGGGGACATTGCAGATAGACATCCAACCGGGTGGCGGAAAGCGGCTCGCGCAAGAGGTTTTGCAAGGCCGCGTCCAGGCCCGCGCCGCGCGGCAGGCTTTTGGGCAAGACCCGGGTGGCGCGCACCGTGCACCTTGCCCCGGCCAGCGGCTCCTCGCCGGGCGTGAGCAGCGCGCCCCGGCGTTGTTCCTCCTCCCAGATCAGTTGTTCCACAAAGCGGCTGCGGCTTTTTTTCCCGTCAAAAAGGGCTGAGCGGCTGATGCCTTCCTGCCAGAAAAAATGAACTTCCTCCGCTCCGGCGCACAGGCGATAGAGGGTATGCGCCGCCGTGCGCTCGCGCCGCCGTGCGTCGGGCAAACCGAGAACCTGGCGCAAGGAATCCGGCAGCAGAGGATCCTGGGCCGGATTGCCGGGCAGCTTGTCGTCCGTGGCGTCCATGATCAATACGCGCTCAAAATGCAGCAGGCGGGTTTCCAACATGCCGAGCACCTGCAGGCCCGTAAGCGGTTCGGCCTCAAAGGGCACGCGCTCCTGTTCCAGTACCTGACGGGTGATGCCGTGCAGCTCGGCCGGAGGAAAAGGCGTTTGCGCCAAGCAGGTTTCACGCAAGATGGGCGTGGCGTGGCTCATGAGGCGGAACATGGCTTCCGCGTCCAGAGGGAAATGCCGCCACATGTCGCCGCCGTAGGCCAGCAGAAAATCACAGATGCCGCGCAGGCATTCGGCCATATCTGCCGTGCTGCGGGCGGCGGCCGGTGCCTCCACAGTGACGGCCAGGCACTGGGAGAGCAACGCGGACAGCGGAGCGGGCAGGGCGGCGCGGCATTCGTCGGCCAGAACCGCCAGATCCACAAAACGGCTGCCCGTCCGGACCAGAGTTTCCAGGCGGCGCAAGGCGTCGCGTAAAAAGAGATTCCGGCCGCCCTCATCCTCTATCCGTAACATATTCAGGTAGGGATGCCGCAGGCATTGCAGCAGGGTACGCCAGTAATAACGCCCATCCTCGGCCCGCCCGTCCTGCAGGCGCAGCAGAGCGTCCAGCAGGCGATTGAGGGGCGAGCGGGTCAGAGGATAGCCCATGGACACGTTGACGTCCTTGTCCGGCAGATGGTGCAGCACGGGCATGAGCAGGGCGCTGTCCGTGAGCAGCACGGCGGTGGAGGGCATGTTGGCGTTCGTCTTCGTATCCTTCTCCAACATGTCATGCATGGCCTGAAGCTGTGAATGGCAGTCATAACCGGCGAAAAAGGACAGCCGGGGCTTGTGCGCCGCTTCCCGCGCGTCGGGCTCCACAGCCAGTTTGGCCCTGGCCTGCCAGCGGCGCAGCCAGGCCGCGTGTTCGGCGCAGGCCCAATGCACGGGCTCGTTCCCGGCCAGGGCAGGATCAGTGTGCAGGCAGATATGCGCTCCGGCCCGCCAGAGCGAGCGCAACAGCACATCCTCCGTGCCGTTCAGCACGGAAAAGCCCGCCACCAGCACCGGCCTTTCGGCGCCGGGCAGGAGCAGAGGCGGAATACGCGAAGCCTGGCGGCCGGCCATGTACTGATCCAGGCCCGGCGTGGTCCACCGGCGTTCGTGCAGCGCCGACAGATAGGCGCGGCCGATCCGCCCCAGGGCTCCCAGCAGAGCCGCCGCAGGCGCGGCCACTTCATTCTCCACATAGGCCAGATCCGCGGCTTCCAGGCCCTGACCGAGCATTTCCTCCAGCAGGGCGGCCAGACGCAGGCCCCAGGGCAGGAAAAGCGCCATGTCCATGCGCGCGAACCGGGCGGAAAGAGCCGCGTCATCTCCGGTCAGGTGCTGCACGCAGTCGTGCAGCAAAGCCACGCGGTCCAGCATATTGGCCGTATGCAGGGGGACGTCGCTGGTAGCGGCCCGCCAGAC
>NZ_JAGZUV010000066.1:0-15771 GCF_018379785.1 Desulfovibrio sp. | reverse complement strand
GGCCCGCCAGACTTTGACCATATCGGCCAGTGTGAGAACCTTCGGCAACAGGCGTGGCCCCCCATCCTTGGCATAGAGTTGCAAAAGATAACGCCAGGGGCGGTTATGAGGCACAATCAGCAGAGCGGAACCGGAGCGGCCGTCGCCGCAATCTTCCAGCACGGCTTTCAGATCCGGCAGAAAAGGCCGCTGCCAGGGAAAAATCAGAAAGGGCGAACCGCTCATAATCCGCTCGCCGGCGACGGCAAGAGCTCGGCGCACGTTTCGCACAGGGGCGAAACCCGCATCGCCTCCACCATCTGGAAGCGCCGCTGATCAAGATAGACCAGCAGGCCGCGCGCCGTACCGCCGTAGTCGCCGCTTTGCTCAAGGCAGCTCAGATAGCGGCGCACCTGATCAATGTGTCCCGCTTCAAGACGGCCGCTTTTGTAGTCGATGACCAGCGGTCCCCAGGATTCGCGCACCAGCAGATCCATACGCAACACATGGCCCTGTTCGTCCATAAGCGACTGCTCGGGCCAGCCCCGCTCAAGCCAGCGCCCAGCCTCGGGCTGGGACGCGAACCAGGTCAGAGCCCCGGCCAGCGAGTCGCGCAGGGCGGGGTCATCCGGCACAGGCAGGGGATAGTTGCGCAGGCCGAACGACAGGGCGGCCCCGGCATCCTCCTCCGCCTGCCCGGTAATGCGCAGATGCTCCAGGCAAAAGTGAAGCAGGCTGCAGCGGTCTTCGGCCTTGAAGGCAAAGCCGCCCAGCGGATTGCGGAAGATTTTCAGGCGCGGCAGCCACTGCATGGGCCGCCAATCCTGTTCCGGCACAGCCGCCTCGGTAAACGGCGCGGCGGTGGGGGCGGGACGGGAGTCTTCGTCCATTGCCCCGCCGTGTGAGCACCCCACCGGCGTCCCCTGGCTGTAGGGCAGACTCAGATCGGCCTCCTGCCAGAGAATATCCAGGGCCGCGCAGAGCGAGCCGCTTTTATTGTCCAGACCCGGCGTGCCGGTACGAAAAATGTGCAGTTCGTCTCTGGCCCTGGTAAAGGCCACATAGAGCAGATCCAGATTTTCGCAGGCTTGCCGCGCCAGATCCTGATAGTAGATTTCGCCCAGAGCCTTGCGGTTGGGCACCGCCAGGCGCAGACCGCCGCGTTCCAGCAGGACGGGACGCCCTGACGGGCGCACGCTGAAGCTGGTCCAGGGCAGGATCACCACCGGCGCTTCCAGCCCCTTGGATTTATGAATGGTCATGACGCGCACGGCATTCATGTTTTCGGGCATGGGCACTTTTTCCTCGCCGCTTTTGTCTTGCCAGTGCTCAAGAAACGTGGACAGGGTAGCCAGGCCTTTTTCTTCAGCGCTGTGCAACACCTCCATGAAACGGCGCAGGAACGTCCTGGCTTCCGGAAAGCGCGTTTCCACGTCCAGGCGCGTAAACCATTCCAGCACCGTGTCATAGGGCGTCATCAGGCCGGACTGACTGTGAAAGGGGGCCAGCAGGTTCCGCCAGATCAACGGCCAGCGCCGCCTGAAACGCAGATGCAATGGTCCTTGGCCCGGCTCCGCGCACCAGCCGTGCAACATTTCCCAGTCGAGTTCCGCCGCCTGCGGGTGCTCAAGCACGATGGAACCCGTGAGCATGGTCCAAAAGGCGATGTCGTCGTCGGGATTGTCCAGAAAAGCCAGCAAGGCCACAGTCTGCACAATGAGCGGGTGTTCCGCCAGCAGCAGGCTGTTTTCCGTGATGACCGGAATGCCCTCGTGCACCAGACCTTCGGCGGTCACGCGGGCAGTTTCATTGCCGCGCACCAGCACCAGCACGTCGGACCAGGGCCTGCGCGGGCCGATTTCGTCCCGCAACAAACCGCAAAGGCGCTCCAGCACACAATCCCGCAGGTCGTCCTGCGTGGCGCCTTGAATCTCCTCGGCCCGTACCAGGCCGCCTTCCCGTGGTTTGGGCGGACATTGCTGGGCCGTGCCCGCAAAAGCCCGGTTCAGGCGTCGCGTGGCCGCGGTCAGAACTTCCGGCGGCGTATCGCCGGGCAGCAGGGCGGCCAGCACCCGTTGCGCCGTGGCCGTATTCTCCAGGGGGGCAAAAATCCGGTTGTTGTGCTCCACCACTTCCCGGCGGCTGCGCCAGTTGCGGGGAAGATTGCGGCGTTCACCGCCGGGAGCCAGCCGCGTCAGCCCCTGATCCTCAAAGACCGCGTCGAACAGCTCCGGTTCGCCGCCGCGCCAGCCGTAGATGGACTGCTTGACGTCGCCCACCCAGGTCAGGGAGCCGCCGCGCGACAGAGCCTCTTCCAGCAAGGGGCGCAGGGCCTGCCATTGCTCGCGGCTGGTGTCCTGAAATTCATCCACCAGAAAATGGGTCAGGCGTGTGCCCAGACGGCAGAGCGCTTCCGGCACGCCGCGTTCGCCCTCCAGCACTTCGCGGGCCAGGCGCGGCACCAGCAGGCCGGGCAGCGCGCCTTCCTGTTCCTGATTCCGCAGAAAAGCGGCCACCAGGGCCTGTGCCAGGCGCACAAAGGGGGCGATGCGCAGGGCCTGGACAATCAGCGCGCCTTCCTCGGCCCGGCGGCGGGCGCGGGCTGAGTAGGCGGCAAAGGCTCGCGCGGTTGCTTCCGGCACCACGGTATTTTTGAGAAAGAGTTCTTCAGCTGCCTCCTTGCTTGCAAAGGCGGAAGAGCATTTTTCCACCTGGCCCCAGGAAAGTTGTTCCACAGCGCCCAGTGCCAGCTTTTTCCAGCGCAAATCGGCGGCCTGCGCGGAGGTCAGGAATTCCCGCGCGGCCCGCACGGCGGCCGCATCCATTTCTTGAAGCTTTTCTTTAAGAACTGCCTCCGGGGTCAGATCTTCAAAACGCCCCAGCAGTACATCGTCCAGTAAATCCCGCAGCTGGCGGAGCAGTTTCTCCCCGGCCAGAAAACCCTTGCTCTGGCCGTGCACCACCAGAGCCCGACAGGCCTCGCGCAAAAGATCGCGCATGGCCGCGTCTTCCCGCCAGGCCCGTTCCATAAAAAGGTCCAGGTAGGGAGCCAGAGCCTCCTCGGTAGCAAAGACGGGCTGGAAATCGGGATGGAGATTCAGCTCCAGGGCGGCGGCCCGCACAATAAGATGCAGCAGACTGTCAATGGTGCGGATATTCAGGGCGCTCAGATCGCGCATGATCACGTCCACCCAGCGGCGGGCCTCGTCCGCATCAAGGGGGATGTCTTCCGCGCGTGCGCCCAGAGCCGCGCTTTTCAGGTGGCGGATGACGCGGTCGCGCATTTCAGCGGCGGCGGCGTTGGTAAAGGTGACGGCCAGGATGTCGCCCCAGCCGCACTGGCGGCCCTCCGACACCAGCGCGCAGGCCGGGGAAGCCGCCACACCCGAGGCATGCCCGCATTCCATCAGGCGCAACAGAAAACAGCGGGTCAGCTCGTAGGTTTTGCCGGAACCGGCCGAGGCCTTGACCTGGCAGAGACGGGACATGCGGCGAGCGTCCTCTATTCGGGCGGCAGCATGCCTTTGAGCATGCCCTGACCCGTGGATTCCAGCACCGCGCGCCAGAGATCGGAATAGATGTTCAGTTTGCGGCGCGTTTGAGTGACCAGTTGCAGGGGCAGATGCACGTAACGGTCCTGCAGCTTGGCCACCACCATGTCGGTACGCCCGGCCATGGCCGCATGCACCGCGTACTGGCCCAGAAAGCCGCAGTAGACCTTGTCGTTGGCGTTGGCCGGTACGGAACGGATGATGTAACTGGGGTCGATGTATTTGATGGAATGCTCCATCTGGCGGGCGTTGAGATAGGTATTGATTTCCTTGCGCAAAAGGTCGGCCACTTCGCCCAGTACGGGATTGCCCGAGGCGTCGGTGCCCGCGCTGTGCTTCAGCAGATGCTGGCCCGCGCCCTCGGCCGCCACGATGACCGCATGCCCTCTGGAGCGCAGGCGTTCTTCCAGGGCGGGCAGCAGGCCGCCTTCGCCCTCCAGGGTGAAGGGCGCTTCCGGAATCAGCACGAAGTTCACTTCCTTGAGGGCCAGCGTGGCTCGCGCGGCGATAAATCCGGACTCCCGGCCCATGAGTTTGACCAGGCCGATGCCGTTGGGCGTGCCGCAGGCTTCGGTGTGGGCGCACTCAATGGCCTCGGTGGCCTTGAACACGGCGGTTTCAAAGCCAAACGACTGGGGGATGAAATTGATGTCGTTGTCAATGGTTTTGGGAATGCCGATCACCGCGATCTTCAGACCCCGATTCTGCACTTCCCGGCTGATGGAAAGCGCCGCCTTCATGGTGCCGTCGCCGCCGATGACGAAAAGCGCGTTGACGTTGCAGCGCTCAAGGGTGTCCACGATTTCCTCGGGCGACTGCGGCCCGCGCGACGAGCCCAGAATAGTGCCGCCGAAGCGATGGATGTCGGCCACCACGTCCGGGGTCAGCTCCCGCAGGGCGTGCCGGTACTTGGGGATGAAACCCTCCAGGCCGTAGGGAATGCCCACAATGGCAGGTACATTGTAGGCATGGTAGGCCTCCATGACGATAGCGCGGATCACGTCGTTGATGCCGGGACACAGGCCGCCGCAGGTGACGATGGCGCACTTGGCGCGGGAGGAGTCGAAATAGAGCTTTTTACGCGGCCCTGCCGCCTCGAAACAAACGCAGCAGGCCTCTCCGTTGTGTTCGCTCAACTCCTCATCCACAAAAATCTGAATGCGTTTGTCGTCGGCCCAGGTGCGGTAGGGCAGATGCGATTCCAGCTTGCAGGGCCCCAAGGTACGGATACTTGTATCCAGCGCGCATTCTTCCATGATCTGCCTCATAAAAAAGGTAAAACGCTATTTGCTCAGGCCCAGTTCGGCGGCCTTGCCGTGCATGGCTTCAATGGACAGCGCCAGAAAATCGTCCAATTCCAGCCCGACGTCGGCGCACTGACGGATATTGTCGCGATTCACACTGGCGGCAAAGGCCTTGTCCTTCATCTTTTTCTTGATGCTTTTGGGCTCCATGCCTTCCAGGCCTGTGGGGCGCATGCGCGCCGCCGCACTGATGAGCCCCGTGACCGTCTCGCCGCAACGCAGGGCGTAATCGAAACGGCATTGCGGAGCAGCGCCGTTCATTTCGCCGTTATGGGCGCGGATGGCGGCCAGGGCCTCTTCCGGCAGTTTGCCGGTCAGCATGGTCGCGCTTTCCAGACCATGACGCTCGGGCGCTTCAGCGGTAGCGGGGTAGTCCAGATCATGCAGCAGCCCGGTCAGGCCCCACATATCCTCATCCTCGCCGAAACGGCGCGCCAAGGTGCGCATAATGGCCTCCGCAGCCAAAGCGTGTTGCAGCAACGATACCGGCGTGCCCTGGTCCGCCAGCAGTTTCAGGGCTTCGTCTCGTTTGATCATCATCAGGCCCCCTTTATGCTTTAAATGTAAAACAGGGGCGCAACGATGGCAAGACGGGACGGCAATATTGGGAAAGGCCGGAGCCCCCAAAAATACGGGGATGCCGAGGCCGTGTCCGGGGGGAGCTGCCGTCTCCCCCCTACCGGCCAGCAACGGATGGCCGGACAAGGTCAAGCGGAGCGCGCCGCGGCCCGTCGCTGTTGACAGCAAGACCAATATGGCCGAAAAGCAATCCCTTGGACAAATTCTTTTGACGTTTTACCGCAGTGATGCTTATGCCCATATTTGGTATTAAATTTCGCGAGCTCGGGCAGACGAATTACTATTCCGGCCCGCCGGAGCTCAAGCGCGGCGACCATGTTTTGATTGAGGCCGACCAGGGCGTGACCCTGGCCGAGGTTGTTTCCGGCCCGCTTGAAGGTCTGCCCGGCATGGAAGAGCGGGACCTGCCCGCCATTCTGCGCCAGGCGGGCTCCACGGATATGGAGACCGGAAGGGAAAACAAGGCACTGGCCCGCGAGGCCACGGCCTATTGCCGCCAATGCATCCGCGACCGCCGCCTGGACATGAAACTGGTGGATGTGGAGGTCTTTTTCGACCGCAGCAAGCTGATCTTTTACTTCACGGCGCCCGCGCGCATCGACTTTCGCGATCTGGTCAAGGATCTGGTGCGCGAATACCGTGCCCGCATTGAGCTGCGCCAGATCGGCGTCCGCCATGAAACCCAGATGGTGGGCGCGGTGGGCAATTGCGGCATGGTCTGCTGCTGCCGTCGCTATCTGCGCAAGTTCGCCCCGGTGACCATCCGCATGGCCAAGGAACAGAATCTCTTTCTCAATCCGGCCAAAATTTCCGGCATCTGCGGCCGTCTGCTCTGCTGCCTTTCCTATGAGCAGGAAAATTACGACCATTTCCACCGCTATTGTCCGCGCCTGGGCAAGAAATACCAGACCGACCGGGGCGGCATGAAGGTGCTGCGGGCCAATATGTTCCGCAACTCCCTGTCCGTGATCACGGAAAATAACGAGGAACTGGAACTGAGCCTGGACGAATGGCAGGCTCTGGCTCCTCATCGTCCCGAGCCCCAGCAGCAGGGCGGCCAACCCAAGCCGACCGCCAAGCCCCGCCAGGGTGACGGTTTGCTGGTGGTTTCCGTGACGCCCGACACAGTGGAAGACCCTGGTCTGTTTGACGACTTGCTGCCTCCGGAGGAAAGCCGGAGCAATGAGGACGGGCAGGCTGCGGAGCGGCCGGATACGGTGAATTTTGCTGAGAGCCGGGAAGAGAAGGGCGGCACGCCGTCCGGGTCATCGGGAGCCGGCGAGGCGGGCAAAGGACGCCGCAAGCGTCGGCGCAAGCCCGCGCAGCGCCCGGAAAACGAGTAGTATCTTTTGTTGCCGGGCCTCCGCGACTCCCCACACCAAGCGGGCCGCGAGGCCGTTTCCGGGCATGGAAGCGGGGTCTTGCGCAAGCGGCGGAGCCAAAGGCAATTGGGTTCAAGTCAACAGCACGGAGCCTTGTGTGAAAAGCTTTTTCATCACCACGCCCATTTACTACGTCAATGCCAATCCCCACTTGGGGCATGCCTATACCACCATTGTGGCGGATTCCTTGGCTCGCTTCCACAAACTGCTGGGCGAGGACACGCTCTTCCTGACCGGCACGGACGAGCACGGCGACAAGATCGTGCAGGCCGCCGAAAAGCAGGGACAGACCCCCAAGGAATTTGTGGACGCCATCAGCGGCCGTTTCCGGGCGCTCTGGCCGCAACTGGGCATTGCCAACGACCGTTTCGTGCGCACCACCGACGAGGCGCACAAGCGCACGGTGCAGGACTTTCTGCAAAAAGTGTATGACGCCGGCGACATCTATTTCGGCGAGTTCGGCGGCCATTACTGTTACGGCTGTGAACGCTTCTACACGGAAAAGGAGCTGGAAAACGGCCTCTGCCCCCAGCATCTGACCAAGCCGGAATTCATCAGTGAAAAGAACTACTTCTTCCGCATGTCCAAATATCTGCCCTGGCTGCGGGAGTATATCAGCCAGCATCCGGATTTTATCCGGCCCGAGCGCTACCGCACGGAAGTGCTGGCCATGCTGGAATCGGGCGCGCTGGAGGATCTGTGCATCTCCCGCCCGAAGACGCGCCTGACCTGGGGCATTGAGCTGCCGTTTGACAGGGATTACGTCTGCTACGTCTGGTTCGACGCCCTGATCAACTACATCAGCGCTCTGGGCTGGCCCGACGGGGCTGACTATGCCCGTTACTGGCCCGGTGAACATCTGGTGGCGAAAGACATCCTCAAGCCGCACGCCGTATTCTGGCCCACTATGCTCAAGGCCGCCGGTCTGCCGTTGTATAAGCACCTCAATGTGCACGGCTACTGGCTTTCTCGGGATACCAAGATGTCAAAATCACTGGGCAATGTGGTGGACCCCCTGGAGACGGGCCGACGTTTCGGGCTGGACGCCTTCCGCTACTTCCTGCTGCGCGAAATGCACTTCGGCTCGGACGCCAGTTTCAGTGAGGAATCCCTGATCGGCAGGATCAACGCCGACCTGGCCAATGACCTTGGCAATCTTTTCAGCCGGGTGCTCTCCATGACAGCCAAATATTTCGGCAGTTGCGTGCCTCAACCCAAGCAGCGCGAGCCGGAAGATGAGGCCATGGTGGAACTGTGCGCCACGGCCATGCGCAATTTCTCCCAGTTGTTCGGCAACGTGCAGTTCGCCCAGGCTTTGGAGTCCCTCTGGGAGCTGGTACGCGCCCTGAACAAATACGTGGACAGCCAGGCCCCCTGGGCCCTGCACAAGCAGGGCAATATGGAGCGGCTGGCCACGGTCATGTATATTCTGCTGGCGGCCATGCGTAAAATCGCGCTTTGCCTCTGGCCGGTCATGCCCGCCGCGTCCCGCCGGATGCTGGAACAATTGGGCCAGCACGTGGAAGAGGGGCTGCCCCCGATACCCAACCTGGATGACGAAATCATTTGCTTCGGAGGGCTGGCAGCGGGCACGCAGGTGGCGGCAACGTCCAATCTTTTCCCGCGCATCGACGTGAAGAAAAATGCCGGTACGGACGGGGACAAGACGCCCGCGCCGAAAGTTAAAGAAAAACATAAAGAAAAGAAGACGGACAAGCCCGACGAAGCCAAAGCCGCGGCTCCCGCGCCCGCCGCAACAGCGGGACGGCCCGAGGTGGATTTTGATCACTTCAAGGCTCTGGATCTGCGGGTGGGCACAGTGCGTGTGGCGGAACGGCATCCCAACGCGGACCGCATCCTCCGTCTGGAAATCGATTTCGGGGAAGGGCGGTTGCGTCAGATTCTTTCAGGACTGGCGGAATATTACGCCCCCGAAGATCTGGTGGGCAAACAGGTCTGCGCCGTGCTGAATCTGACGCCGCGCAAGATCCGGGGCCTGATGTCCCACGGCATGGTGCTCACCGCCCAGGGCGGAGACGAGCTCAGCCTGCTGGCTGTGGCCAAGGCCGTTCCCGACGGCAGCGAAATCGCCTAGGTGTAAAGTTTCAACAGGTTGTTCACCCTGCCTCAACCGGAGTTAGCCGACAACAGCAAGCCGAGACGAGGACAGGGTGAACAACGTATTGACACTCGACATCTAGTCGCGTTTCTGTTCTTTACGGAAAAGAAATTCCAGAGCTTCAGCGTCCACAGGCGTAAGGTTGAAACGCATGCCCGCTTCATCCAGCAGGCTGGACAGACTTTTGCGGGGGTCGCGTTTGTGTTCCTCGTTCAGATAGGCAATGGCTTTGCGCACAAGTTCGCTCTGGGGCATAATGGTCGGCATCGGGGTAGTCCTCACTTTTTCTGTTACATAGCCATGGCGCGGTTTTTTGGCAATGCCGCGTTGTAAACGACTGTATCACGGCCGGATATCGAAAAGCAGCGAACTGCCGCGCAACGCGGCGGGCCGCCCGGAGACCCAATATGGATAATCTGCTCACCGCCCTTATTTTGAGCGTCGTGGAAGGACTGACCGAATTTCTGCCGGTCTCCTCCTCGGGGCATCTGATTCTTGTGGGCGATCTGCTTAATTTTGTAGGGGAGCGGGCCGCCACTTTTGAGGTTGTAATTCAACTCGGGGCCATTATGGCCGTGGTGGTGCTGTACTGGAAACGCTTCTGGGGCCTGATCCAGCCGCAACCCTACGTGCGCTTCGCGGGCATGCGCGGCATCTGGCTGCTGATCCTCACTTCGCTGCCCGCCTGCGTGATGGGCCTGTTGCTCCACTCCCTGATCAAGGAATATCTGTTCCGGCCTTCCACCGTGCTCATTGCCCTGGTGGTGGGGGCCGTGTGCATGATTCTTGTGGAACGGCGCAAGCACAAGCCCACCTGCATCAGCCTGGACGACATGACGCCGCGTCTGGCCCTGGGCATCGGCTGTTTCCAGTGCCTGGCTCTCTGGCCCGGTTTTTCGCGCTCGGCGGCCACCATCATGGGCGGCATGCTGTTGGGGGCAAAGCGGCCGCTGGCGGCGGAATATTCCTTTATCGCGGCGGTGCCCATCATGGTAGCGGCTACGAGCTTTGACATGCTGAAAAATCTCAGCCTGTTCACTGCGGCGGACATTCCCTTTTTCGTGGTGGGCATAGCGGGCTCCTTCATTTCGGCCCTGCTGGCGGTCAAGGTTTTCGTGGCCCTGGTGGGGCGGATGACCCTGGTGCCCTTTGCCGTCTACCGCCTGCTGCTCGCGCCCTTTGTCTATTATTTTATGGTGAATTGACGGATAGCGCAAAAAGCGCTTGCCAAGCCCCGGCAAATTGTATAAAGAATTCGACGCGCCACTATGGGGGCGCAATACGGCAAGGTAGCTCAGTTGGTCAGAGCATGCGGTTCATACCCGCAGTGTCGGGGGTTCAAATCCCTCCCTTGCTACCAAATTTCGCCCTGAATAGGGCAGGGAAACCCTGAACGGCATAACCTTTCAGGGTTTTTCTTTTCCTTTGCCACAAGGTACCACGAAAACGTCATTTTGAATGGCGAAAATCGCTTCGCTTAAAATCATGTTTTTGGCGCAACGGGCGTACCGGCTTGACCCTGTCGAACTTCCCCGCGCGTTCAAAAAATCTTTGACAGCCGTGCCAAAGTGAGGTTGGTAGAGCGAATCAACATAAAAATTATCCGCCGGGCGTCCGCGTGAGCTGACGCCCGTATCTGCCCGCGACACACACGGCAAGATCGCGTTATTGCCGTGCGTCAGCCGTATCGGCGCGGTTTGCCTGAACCGCTCACGGCGAAGCTGTGACCCACCAGGCCGATAGCGCTGTGGGGAGCGATAACGGCGGCAGCTTGTGGACAGTTTCGCACAGGAAGATGCCATGCTTTCCCGCGCCCGCTATATTCTGCTCAATGCTTACCACATTTTGATTGACGGACTTTTTGACGCGGTTCCCATTCTGCTCGCTTTTATGGTCCTTTCCTTCGGTGAAGGGGAAAAAGCCGTGGGCCTGATCGTTTCCGTGGGCACCGCCGCAGGCACGGCAGCCGGTCTGGGCACGTTGCTTCTGGCCCGAAAACTGGGCTTCATGCAGACCATCACCCTGGTGACCGCCGTGTGCGGGGCCGGATTTTGCGCGGCCACCTTCTCCGGCAACATCGTGGTCGCCGGTCTGTGCTTCATTCTGGCCGTGACGGGCTACAATGTCTTTCATAATATTGCATTTTCCTACCTGACGCTGCACACCGAAAGACGCCGCCTGGGCAGGGTCATGAGCGATTTTACCGCCATAGGCGACGTGGGCAGAATCCCCCTGGTTTCCTTGGCGGCCTTTGTCGCCGCATATTCATTCGGGGGCTTTCCGGGTTGGCGGATGGTCTGCATCACATACGGCGCGGCGGCGCTCGCTGCCGCGTTCTGGCTCTTTGTCTCCTGCCGGGGCGAGCGCCCCGAAACGCGGGAGGAAGCCCCCGGGGGCAGGAATTTTCCCGCGTTCGGCATGTTCAGGGACAGGGAAATATTCCTGGCCATGTTCGCCAGCATTCTGAACGCGTTCAGCAACGACCGGATATTCACGTTTCTTCCCTTGCTGCTGATCGGCAAGGAGGTGGACCCTACCATCATCGGTTCCTTTGCCCTGGGGTTTTCGGTGGGCTCTTTTCTCGGCAAGATGGCCTGCGGCCGCTTTGTGGACAGTTTCGGACCGCGAAAGGTTTTCGTGGCCGCCGAACTGCTGCTGACGGCTTTGCTCTGCGCTCTGATCATGGCGGACCAGCTTGTCCTCATTGTCAGTAGCGCCTTGCTGCTCGGCATTGTGACCAAGGGCACCGTTCCGGTCATTCAGGCCATCATCACCGAACCCGTACGGGATGCCGCCTCCTACGGCGACGTGTTCTCCATCAATTCCTTTCTGCGCGGCATAACCAACATGCTGACCCCGCTTCTTTTCGGCTTCCTGGCCTCCGCCTGGAGCATGAATGCCATCTATGCGATCATGGCGGTAGCGGCGGCGGTGGCCGCCGTGCCGGTTCTATTGATGCGCAGGTTCGATTCCGCCCGTTGAGCAGCGTCGCTCATGGTGAGGTTGTAAAAAAATATTTCAAGTTTTCCATAAAGAAAAATTTGCCGCAAAACGGGATGTGTGCTTGTGTCGCTGAAAAATCCGGATAGCCTGCTGCGATCTCTTCCGCCCGACTGCTGGTCAAAAATTATGCATGTGTAAAATTTTCATTCAGTTTCTAGAAAAAATTCCGTCCCCTTGTGCCCCGGAAACCATATGCCGGGCCGTAATCCGGCCGCCGGGCGGCCTGTGTCTTCATTGTCATCCATAAAAGGATAGGCTATGATTACCAACTTAACAAAACGCCCAGTTTGGAGGAGCAGGAAATATGACTGAGGAAAAAATAGAAAGCCCCGCGCAGGAAGAAGCCACTGAAGATTTTGCCGCCATGCTGGCGGCGCACAGCGCTTCTTCCGGCCGCTTGCAGCCGGGCCAGAAGGTCAGCGGCACCGTCATTGCCGTCACCGGCGACAGCGTCTTTGTGGATATGGGCATCAAGGTGGACGGCATCATGGAGCGCAAGGACATTCTGGATGCCGAGGGCAAGGAAAGCGCGGGGCCCGGCGACAGCGTGGAAGCCTGGGTCATTGCTGTCTCCCCGCAGGAAATCCGCCTGTCCCGCTCCATGAGCGGCAGCGGCGTGGCCGCTCTGGAAGAGGCCCGCGACGCCGCTCTGCCGGTGGACGGCAGGGTGACCGCCGTCTGCAAGGGCGGTTACACGGTTGAGGTGCTGGGCAAGACGGCTTTCTGTCCCGGCAGTCAGATGGACGCTTCCTCGGGCGACGCCGACTCCCTGGTGGGGCGCGGCATGCAGTTCCTGATCATCCGGGTGGAAAACCGGGGCCGGAACATCGTGGTTTCGCGGCGCGCGCTGCTGGAACGCGAGCGCCAGGAAAATCTGGACAAGCTGCTGGAAACCCTCAAGGAAGGCGACACCGTGGAAGGGCGGATCACCCGTCTGGCCCCCTTCGGCGCGTTCATGGAACTGGCTCCGGCGGTGGAAGGCATGATCCATCTCTCGGAGCTGTCCTGGTCCCGTGTGGGCGCGGCGGACGAGGCGGTGTCCCCCGGCGATCTTGTCCGGGTCAAGGTGCTCGGCATCAGCAAAAACGATAAGGGCCAGATCCGGATTTCTCTTTCGCGCAAGCAGGCCGAGGGCGACCCCTGGCAGGAGGCCCCGGAACGCTTGAGCGCGGGCGCCGTGGTGCAGGGCAGGGTGGTGCGCCTGGCTCCCTTCGGCGCGTTTGTCGAGCTGCTGCCCGGCGTGGAAGGCTTGATTCATATTTCCGAAATGTCCTGGGCCAAGCGGGTCAACAAGCCCGAGGAAGTGCTCAGCGCGGGCGAGACCGTCTCCGTCAAGATCAAGGACGTCAACACCGAGACGCGGCGCATTGCCTTGAGCCTGCGCGACGCCGAGGGCGATCCCTGGCAGGACGCGGCCCAGCGCTTTGCCGTGGGTTCCACTGTGACCGGCACGGTGGAAAGCCGCACCCAGTACGGCCTGTTTGTGACCCTGGCCCCGGGCGTCACCGCCCTGCTGCCCGCCGGAGTGATCAAGAACGCCAAAAACGCTGCTCAGTTCAGCAAGCTGGATAAGGGCGACAGCGTGAGCCTGATTGTTCAAAATCTGGACAGTGCCGCTCGCCGCATCAGTTTGGCTCCGGAAGGCTCCGAAGCCGCCGCGTCCGCCGAGGACAAAGCCTGGAAGCAGCATGTCTCCGCCGGATCATCCTCTTCCGGCAATGGAATGGGCATCATGGCACAGGCTTTGCAAAAAGCCATGCAAAAAAAGTAATGAGGAGTGGTTCCATGATTGTAAAAAAATACCTCGCCGCACTGCTTGCCGTGGCCTTTCTGGCTTCGGCCCAGCTTTCGCAGGCGGCGGATCTGCCCGACTTCAGCGAGCTGGCGGCGAAAAGCGGCCCGGCTGTGGTCAATATAGGCACGGAACGCAAGGCCTCCGGGGGCGGCCCTGAAGATTTCTTCGGTGAAATGTTCCGCAATATGCCCCCCGGCTTTGAAAAGTTTTTTGACCAGTTCGGCGGCAAAGGGCGCGGAGGCAAGCGGCCTCAGCAGAAGCAGAAATCGCTGGGTTCCGGCTTTCTCGTGTCCGCTGACGGCTACATCGTGACCAACAACCATGTGGTGGCCGACGCCGACGTGATCCACGTCACTCTGGACGAAGACAACGGCAAAAGTGAAACCCTCAAGGCCACGCTGATCGGCTCCGATGAGGAAACCGACCTGGCCCTGCTGAAAGTGGACGCCAAAAAGCCCCTGCCTTTCCTGACCTTCGGCGATTCCGACGCGCTTAAGGTGGGTGAATGGCTGCTGGCCATCGGCAATCCCTTCGGCCTGGACCACACTGTGACCGCGGGCATTCTTTCGGCCAAGGGCCGCAATATCCGCTCCGGGCCGTTCGACAACTTCCTCCAGACAGACGCCTCCATCAATCCCGGCAACAGCGGCGGTCCGCTGCTGAATATGGCCGGCCAGGTAGTGGGCATCAACACGGCCATCATCGCCAGCGGCCAGGGCATCGGCTTTGCCATTCCCAGCAATATGGCCGCCAAGATTATCAATCAGATCAAGAGCGGCAAAAAGATCAGCCGCGGCTGGATCGGCGTGAGCATCCAGGACATGGATGAAAACACCGCCAAAGCTCTGGGCATGAAAGAGCCCTCGGGCGCCCTGGTGGGCAGCGTCATGGAAAATGAGCCCGCCGCCAAGGGCGGCGTGCAGGACGGCGACGTGATTATCGCCGTGGACAAGAAAGATGTCGAAGACGCTGCGGCCCTGTTGCGCGCCATTGCCGACAAGGCACCCGGCAGCACCGCTGTGCTGACCGTGTGGCGCGACGGCAAGAACTTCGACCTCAAGGTGACGCTGGGCGAACGTAAGAGCGGCCAGAGCGACGGCCGTCCCGGCATGGGCCAGAAGCAGCAGAACGAAGGACTCCTGGGCCTCTCGGTGCGTCCCCTCAAGGAGGAGGAACGCCGCGAGATGAAGCTCGGCAAGGATGAAGGCCTGCTGATCGTGGACGTCGACCCCGACAAGCCCGCCGCCGAAGCGGATCTGCGCCCCGGCGACGTGATCCTCAAGGCCAACCTGAAGCCCGTGAACAGCGGGGAAGCCCTTTCCAAGATCGTCAAAGAAGTGGGCGTGAAGCGCGGGGCCATTATGCTGCAGATTGAACGGCGCGGAGATGTGTACTTCCGCACCATCCCCCTCGGCAAGTAAGCGCCCTTCCAATGACAACCAGGGCTGCCTCCCAGTGGGGCAGCCTTTTTTGTCATGTCATGTCAGTAAAACTCCTTTTGATTTGTTAAAAAGTCTCGCGGTCTGGCAACTGCGAGTCAACAAATCAAAAGGAGGTCACGATGGGTGACGCCAAAAGTTTAGCCCACACAAGGTGGAACTGCAAATATCACATTGTTTTTGCGCCTAAATATCGCCGCCAGGTGTTCTATGGTGAAAAGAAGCACGCCATTGGCGAAATTCTGCGCAAGTTGTGCGAATGGAAGGATGTAAAAATAGTGGAGGCAGAATGTTGCCCAGACCACATCCACATGCTGCTTGAGATTCCCCCCAAAATGAGTGTGTCGAGTTTTATGGGCTATCTGAAGGGTAAGAGTAGTCTCATGATCTATGAACAATTTGGGGATTTGAAGTTCAAATACCGCAATCGAGAGTTTTGGTGCCGTGGGTATTACGTCGATACAGTGGGCAAGAATAAGGCCAAGATTCAGGATTACATCAAGCATCAGCTGGAGTCGGATAAACTTGGCGATCAGTTGAGCCTACCATACCCAGGGAGCCCGTTTACGGGCTGCAAGTAACAGAAATGCAAATGTCAGATCGCAAGAGCGCCTGCTAGG
>NZ_JAGZUV010000065.1:0-29310 GCF_018379785.1 Desulfovibrio sp. | reverse complement strand
GGTCCCAATATCCGAAACGTGCCACTTACAAGTCCTGCTTTTATCAGCATTTTTATCCTTTTAATCTCCCATACGTTTTGAAAATGGCGTGATGCTATTTGGGCGTTTTCCCATGCGGCGGCAAACTGATTTGCTGGGTTTGAAGAAATTCCACCTTCTTCCATAATGCATATATCAAATTCAAGACTGACGGCCTGTTGATCTTTCCAAGTCCGGCATAGGAAATCATAGTCGGCACTGATCTTCAGGCTCGCGTCAAAAGGATTGTTCGCTACAAGCTGCCGCCGGATGAAGAGCCCGGGAAAGGCTACCGGTGCTATATATTTTAATCGGGAGTTGCCGCCAGTTAGAATAGGCCGGGCATAAAGGCGGCATCGCGCTGCTTTGTCCAGCATACGGACAGCCCCAGCGGCGAATTTTACATTAGGCGGAAGCATATAAAGGATGTGACTCACTTTTTTCAGTACATCCGGTGCCGCCAATTGGTCATCCGCGCCGAGAAACAGTAGCCACTGCCCCATTGCTCTGGAGATAGCTTTATTCCAGGCATCATATATGCCCTGATCTTTTTGGGAGGACACTTGTATTGAAGGAAGCCATTGAGACGCGTTGTCAAGAAGCTGCAATGTGCCGTCACTTGATGCAGCATCTTGTACAACAAGTTCAAATGAGGTAAAACTTTGCTCCTCAAGGCTGGCTAACAGACGCGGAAGGCTTTTAGCTGCATTCCTGCTGGCTGTTATAATAGAAAAATATGGTTGCATATTGATAGGCTGTTATGTGTGGAGAATGGCAGGAATGGTGAGTCAGAGGTTACGCTCAGTCTTGAAACGGTTCCAAAGTCGCTTACATTCACCGGGTGACCCTATGACGCCGATGACGGTCTGTATCATTCCCCGTACTATTAGTGAAATATAGTCTATGATATTAGTGACAATTATTCTCCCTGCAGCTTCGTCGTGGTGGCGCAGAAAAATGTAGAACTGGTATAAGGCTGTCGGTTTGAGCAAAAGCCATCGCAAAACAGCCCATACATCCTTGCGAGCTTCCTTACGATGGCAAAGTAGGAACTCCATATCGTTTTGCCAATGACTGGCAACCATAATTCTACTGTGCAAACGAGATCGGGCACGATCTTCACCACTCATAGAGCGCTGTAGGCTGCTCGGCACAATGCGTATTCTGGTTAACGGTTCATCAATCAGACAGACAGGACCAAATTGGGCAAGACGTGCCCACATGTCCCAGTCTTCGCCACCAAAATGCTGGTTTTCATCAAAAAGTCCTGCTTCAAAAAGCAATTTTCGACGGGTGAGCACCGAGGAAGCTGAACCGACTACAGGATAAATGCCCAGCCGTATGTTGTCAAAACTGGGGCTAATGTTTGGATTGCTTTTGTAAAGGCTGACATCGATCAGCTGGTCAGATGTGTCAATGGCACGTGCCTGTGTGTGCACAAACGAATAGGGACTATTACTTATTACGCTGAATTCTTTCGCTATTTTTTCTGGTTCCCAAGCATCATCCGCATCAAGAAAGGCTATGAACGCTTCAGATGAGGCGCGTATTCCTTTATTCCTAGCCGCGCTCAAGCCTTGGTTTGGGCCGTTGAGCAGGATAATGCGCTTGTCATTCCTTGCCATGTTGGATACAATCAATGGCCCAGTATCTGTGGAACCGTCATTGATGACTATTATTTTGCTAACTGGTTTGAGTTGATTTTGCACTGAAATAATGGCGCGCTCAATAAAAGAAGCGCAATTAAATAATGGAATAATAACGTCTACGCCTTCCATATCTGACCCTCTGGCTGGAATATTTTATATGGTTTCTATTTCAGTAATTATTCCTGCATATAATGTCAATGAGTATCTGGGGGATGCTTGTAATTCGATTTTGTCACAGACTTTTTTCGATTGGGAATGTATTATTATAGATGATGGATCTATTGACACTACTGCGGCGATTGCTGGGAGATTTTGCAAGCGTGATTCTCGTTTTCGTCTGGTCCGGCAAAGTAACTCTGGCGTTTCTGCTGCCCGCAATTTAGGCATAAGCCTGTCTCGCGGAACCTATATGGCTTTTCTGGATGCTGATGATATATTGGAGGCGGATGCGTTTGAGCTGTGGATAAAGACCTTAGAGGACGCGCCGGAGTGCATTTTGGCTTGGGGAAGAGCTCTCCGTTTTGAAGACAGCTCTGGTCTTGTCAAGGATATTCCTTGGAAAAACTATCTGGCTACGGGCTGTACATGGCATGATATGCTGGTTCATGACTTCATACCTATGGGTACTTTTTGCTTGCGACGTACTATGCTCCCCGATAATTGTCGATTTAGACCAGATTTGACCCATGCGGAAGACAGAGATTTTATTTTGCGGGTATTGCGGAATAATGCCGCTGTGGAAATCAAGAATCTAGTTTTACGCATCCGACTGCGCGCCACATCCGCTAGTCATGATAGTCAGGCTGCCATTGAAAACGAATTGTGTATTATGTATGAGCATTTGGACGATCCTGCCTTGCCAAACAATATCCGGCGTAGAGCAAATTCTGCTTTGGCTTTTAGGTGTGCAGTTATTGCTGCTTTTACGGGGCACCAATATGGCAAGTCGCTAATGTGGTATTTTAAGGCAATCGTGCGTGATCCGTTGAATATCAATATTTTTTTACTGCCCTTACGCAAAGGTCTTATGGTACTGCGTCAGCTCTTACGCTTTTAATTGCCCAATGGCTGATGCCAGATAGCCAAAAAACCTACTTCACAATTATTGGGGCAGGAGAATTTTCATGCCTGACGTGAAACCGTCCTGTACTTTTTCCACGATACACATTCCTTGGCCTTGGATGCGGCAAACCGATGACGGCAACGGCAGTATGCCCGGTTGCCGTATCTTGTTGAACAAGGAAGAGCCGGATACATATTGGTTAGCGGTTTTTGATGAGCCTCTTTCTTGTACTGTTACGCAAGTACCCAAAGAGCGCCGTGTGCTTTTTATTACTGAACCACCAGAGGTCAAACCCTATACGGCGTCCTATTTGCGCCAGTTTGGTACAATTATTTCTCCCTTCGGCATACGTAGTATATTACTGGGCACAGTGCATGTGGAGAATTCTTGCCTCAACTGGCACTATGGTGTGGAAACGGCCGATGCTACTTATTCCAGCGTAATGACAAGCCTCAGTGAATTGCAGGCCATGCCCGTTCCTAACAAGGATAAAGTCCTTTCGGTCATCTGCTCAACCAAAACCTATACCGAGGCGCAACGCAAACGCATTACCTTTGTCGAGAGGCTCCAGAACCGCCTTGGTTCCAAAGTTGATATTTATGGGCGTGGCAGGAATCCCATTTCGGACAAGCAAACAGCCATTGCGCCATACAAATATCACCTCGTACTCGAAAACAACTATTGCGACTATTTCTGGACGGAAAAACTTTCTGATGCTTGGCTTGGTTATGCCTACCCCATATACCTTGGTGCCTCAAACATCGAGCGTTGCTGCCCTCCAGGCGGCCTATTGACCTTGCAGCCGGACAGTGATGAAGCTAATTTGATGGCTATTGAGCGCCTATTACAGGACGACCCGTGGGAGCGCTGCCTGCCCGCCATACGGGAATGCCGTCGTTGGGTGCTGGAGACAACGAATGTCTTTGCGCGCGTGGATCGACTGATTCAGGAGGCTGCCCCCTATATCCGTGCTGTGCCAAATTTGGACAAGCCTGTTCCCCTGCGGCAATCAAATCGCTGGCAGCGGGCTCTGCTGCGCCGGGCCATGCGTTTCGGTCTATATAATCCTTTTGCCTGACTAGTTAGTTTATGCCTCTACCTCTTCTTCCAGATTCCCCAAGCATTGATCTGCTCATCGCAACCTTTGGACGCAAAGGCGAATTGGACCGGTTGCTCACATCGCTGGAGAAGCAGACCTACAAAAATTTTCATATCTGGCTGGCGGATCAAAACCCTCCCGGTTTTTTAGACGACATGCTGGCATCCCACTCAGGCTTGCCTCTTACGAGAATAATGCTGTCTTCGCGCGGCGTATCCGCTGCCCGTAATTCTCTTTTGGCAATGGCTCAGGGGGAATTGATTGCCTTTCCGGACGACGACTGCTGGTATGCCCCGGACACGCTTGCAAACGTCGTGGATGCCTTTTGCAAGCATCCCCAGTGCGGCGTTCTGCTTGGGGTATGGACGCCCCGCGAAGATATGCCTCCCCCGTGCTCTAAAGAAGGACCGGTGGGCCGGATTGGTTTGTTTCGGCAAGGGGGGACATGTGTACAGTTCTTCAGGAAGGAAGTGATAGAAGGTATTCGTTTTGATCCTGTCCTGGGGCCAGGAACTGGACTACCGTATGGATGCGGGGAAGATACTGATTTTTTGCTCTATGCCCATACGAAGGCTAAGGTATGCCGTTGCCCGAGTATACGAGTTTTCCATCCTTCACCACTCAATACCCTTCCCAATAAGGATAAAATCCAGTCGTATGCCTCCGGCAGAATATTTTTATTGCGCAAGCATAAATTTTCTCTTTGGTTTCAAATTGCCACTGTATTTTTTCCCTTATGCATGATGCCCATTGACGGGTTGCGAAGAGGGCGCCGGGGGATTGTGTACCGGTGGACGATGTTCCGGGCACGTCTTCGCGCTTTTTTCGCACAACGGACAACAGAACGCCGACGTGGATGACCCGCGTCGGCGCTGCTTCCCCGAAAGAAGAGATTTTCCGGCCCCAGGCACCCGCCGGGGGCCGGAAAATCGTGTGGGGAGGGGAGTATCTGCTGGCTGCGAGCAAAGCCGGGCGTTTTCGCCCGGCTTTGGCTTACGCGGCCATGGTGTCGAAAAGTTCCTTGGCGTTGTTATTGGACGGATTGGCGCCCAGCACGGTTTCCAGGTGCTGGCGGGCTTCGTCGCTGCGGCCCAGGTAGATCAGGCAGCCGGCCAGGGTCACGCGCACGGCCTCGGCTTCTTCGCTGCAGGCCAGAGCGGCTTCCAGGTAGGGCAGAACCTGTTCCACGCAGCCCAGCTGATAGGCTTCGCGCACCAGGCAGTTCAATGCCACAATGTTGGCGGCGGATTTGTCCAGCGCGCGGGCAAAGTGGCTGAAGGCGTCTTCGTGTTTGCCCTGTTCCATGTAGACCAGCCCGATACCGCAGAGGGCCTTGTCGGTTTCTTCCACGGCGGCGGCTTTCTGATAGAGCACCAGGGCTTTTTCCAGTTCGGAACGCTGCACGGCCACGGTGGCCAGCCCCATGTAGGGCGCGGCGCTCTGGGCATTGTTGCTGGCGGCCTTGCGGTAGTATTCCTCGGCCTTGTCAAAATCGCCCATGAAAAGATAGCACTCGCCCAATTCCTTATTGATTTCGTAATCCAGTTGGTTGTCCATGTTGTCCTCCCCATGAGGCTGTTTCCCACACCGGCGCCGTATGCGCCTGTGGCTTGTGTCCTTCTGTATGCACTGCTTGTGCCATTCAAAATAAAAGGTAATAAAATCAGCGGAATTTTTTCTAAAAAATATCTCACGAGCGGGATGCATACGCCGTAATGGCATGGACGCGCCAAAGACTTGCCGCGCTGGGGGAGGGCCGTCGGCAATTTCTGCCGTGAACAGGCAATTTCTGCCGAGGTCATGGCGAACTGGGGTTTGGGAAATACGGCGAGGGAAAGAGGGGATATGGCGGGACAGAAAGCGTCGTCACGTCAGAAGTCAACCAACAGGACATTTCAACAGGAAAAGGAGAAAAAAAGATTGGGGGATTGTGCCTACGATGCTGCCGGAAACGCAACATCTGCACGCGGTCGTCCAAGGTAACGCCCCGAGTCATAGAAATGGGCCAAAGATGGCTCCAGGGCCAAGCCTTTATAGGAAACGGCGACGAAGAAGGGGAAACAGCGGAAAGGAAATCTTCATTTCAACTGTTGCGCTGGAGTCCCGAAATCTTACCATTCGCCGGATAGTAATAATTACTGGAAACCGCAGAGGTGCCGTCGAGGTCCGCCTGGACGGCGACAGCAGAACAAGGGATAAAACGCCTTTCCCTATTTCGCCTGTGAGGATAAGGCCTGCATGCCGCCGTGCACATTGATATAGTGCAGCATCACGCCCAATACACCCTCAATATCCAGCTGGGATGTATCCACAATCAAGGCATCCGCAGCCGGACGCAGAGGGGCCACAGTTCGATTGCGGTCCAGGGCGTCGCGCTGCCGGATCTGTTCGGTCAGGGCGGTCAGTTCCGCATGCTCGCCCCGGTTTTCCAGGTCGCGCAGGCGGCGCATGGCGCGCACTTCGGGCGCGGCGTCCAGAAAAAACTTGAAGCGCGCATCCGGAAAGACCACAGTGCCCATATCCCGGCCCTCGGCCACCAAGGGCGAGTGTTCGCCCATGGCCCGCTGCGCCCGGCGCAGCACGTCGCGCACCACCGGCACGGTGCCGATGCGCGCGGCCAGCATGCCCACTTCTTCCGTGCGCACTTCGCCGCGCACAGCCTGGCCGTTGCAGAACAGCGTGGCGCTCTGGCCCGTGCCCGCAATGCTGAAAGTCCACTGGCCGCAACGCTCGCGTAGTTCGTCCTCGGGCAGGCGCTCCGCGCCGGGGCCCAGTTTGAGGGCCAGGCAACGGAACATGGCCCCGGTATCCAGATAGGCCAGCCCCAGACTTTCGGCCATGCGCCGGGCCAGGGTGGTCTTGCCCACGCCCGCAGGGCCGTCCAGCGTCACCACCGGCAGACGACCGCTCATGCGCGCCTCCCTTCGGACCCGGTCAGAATGTCGCGCATGGCGGCAAGAAAGGTCGCGTTTTCTTTGGCGTCGCCCACGCTGACGCGCAAGTGCTCCGGCAGATGATAACTGTTCAGCGGGCGGATGATGATGCCGCGCCGGAGCAGGGCCTCAAAGCAGTCCCTGGCCGTACCCGCGCCCGGAGGAAGTTGGAAAAGCAGAAAATTGGCCGCGCTGGGCCAGACCGTGCAACCCAACTTCGTGAGGCCGTCGCGCAGCGTGGCGCGTCCCTGGCGCACAGCGTCCAGAGTCGCCCGGCGGAAGGCCGTGTCCGACAGGGCGGCCAGCGCCGCCTCTTCCGCCAGGATGTTGACGGAGAAGGGCAGGCGCGCCCGCCAGAAATATTCGGCCAGAGCGGGCGGCAGCACCCCGTAGCCCAGGCGCAGCCCGGCCAGGCCCCAGCTTTTGGAGAAGGTGCGCAGAACGGCCGTGTTGTCCGGCAGCATGTCCGAGGCCAGGAGGGATGCGCTTGCCTCGTCCTCGGCAAAATCCATATAGGCCTCGTCCACTACCAGCAGGCAGTCCGGCGCGAGCCCGGCCAAACGCCGGGCCAGGTCCGCCACAGCCTCGCGCGGCGGGCAGTAGCCCGAGGGATTGTCCGGGGTGGTCACGAAAACCAGACGGGTGCTCTGGTCCACCAGACCGAGCAGGGCGTCGAAATTGAAGGAAAAATCCTTTTCCAGCGGGCAGCGGCGGACCTCCACGCCGGAAATCCGGCCCTGTATGGGGTAAATGCTGAAGCAGGGCTCAAAGCAGGCCAGGGAATGTTTGCCCGGTTCGGCCAGAATGCGGATCAGCAGATCAATGATTTCATCGGAGCCGTTGCCCACGGCCACCCGGCACGGATCCACCCCGTGCAGTCCGGCCAGGGCCTGGACCAGACGCGGATTGCCGCCCTGGGGATAGCGGAACAGAAACGGCGCGTGGCGGCGCACGGCTTCCTGGGCCAGAGGCGAAGCCCCCAACGGGTTTTCATTGCTGGCCATTTTGATGACCTGGGAAAGGCCGTATTTCTGCTGGATTTCCGCAATGGAAAGCCCCGGCACGTAGGCGTCGAGTTCCCGGATGTGTGGGCGCACGCTGATATCGGACATGATCACCCCAAAAAAAGCCGCCGCTGGCGCGGCGGCTGGCAGGCGTTGCGTGGCGGCGGGAATGGTCCCCGTCGCCGTCACGGCGGATTATTCCCCGATGGGTTCTGTGGGACGGATGGTCAGCACGGGCATGTCGGCATTCTTGACCACCTTTTCGGCGACGGAACCGAAAAGAATGCGGTCAATGCCCTTGCGGCCGTGGGTGCCCATGACAATGATGTCCACCTTTTCCTCATGGGCGCGGTTCAGAATCTCCTCGGCCGCGTAGCCGATGAGCACCTGGCCCTTGGCTTCCACGCCGGCGAAGTTCTCGGCCACGAAGGCCTCCATGGACTTTTCCGCGCCGGTGACAATTTCACCCACGAAGTTCTCAATGGTATTGGGCGGCACATGAAAACCCACATACTGGCTCAGCGAGGGAGCCGTATACACGACGAGGACACTGGCTCCCAAACCCTTGGCAAGCAGAACCGCGTATTCGGCCACGGCCTTGCTGTGCTCGGAGAGGTCCACAGCGCAAAGAATCTTCTTGATTTCCTTCATGGCAAGCTCCATTTCCCCTGCGGGCTGCTAGTGTGACTGGGGAGCTCCCGGCAGGGGCGGAAAATTTCCCCCGCCCTAGCCGAAGGCGCGCCCGGCCTGAAACCGAACGCTTTAACCCTGTAACTTGTATAAAAGCATAGAGTTTTTTTGAATAATAGACAAGGGCTTTTACAAAGCATATGCTCTGGGCACAGGAAATTTTTTCCTTCTTTATAGGGACGAAGGCTGAAAAAACAACAGGTTAGCTGTCTATCCTCCTGTGGCAGAGATCTTGCATGTGCGGAATGAACGCCAACCCTGGAGGCGATATGGAAATTAATACCGAACAATTGGAAGCATTGCTGCGCCAACAGGAGCAGCAGGCAACGACGGCTCGCAGACAGACCGGCCAGAGCGGCGGTTTTGACGCCATTCTGGCCCGGCAGCTGGGAACCGGCGCGGAACAGGCCAATGCCGCTGCCAGTCCGCTCTCACCCGGAGCGACGCAGGCCGGGATGATCAGCCAGATGCTGTTGAACGGCGCGGGACAGAGCCAGGCTGCCGATCCCGACGCGGAGATTCTGCAGGAAGCCTTCAATCAGGCCTCCGGCACGCTGGATCTCTGGGATTCCTATGCCAAAACCCTGGGCTCGTCGTCCTCTGGCGCAGGTTCCCTGCGCGACGCCTATGCCCTGTTGCAGGGCATCGACAGCCAGGTGGCCCAGCTCAAGCAGGGCACAGCCGGCGTGCGCGGCCAAAACCCCGGTTTCGATTCGTTGCTGAACGAGCTGGAAGTGATGACCGCCACGGAAAAATTCAAATTCAACCGGGGCGATTACAACGTGTAAGCGCCTTGCGTACTTGTTTATGTTAAGAGCCGCGGATTTCAGGGGATCCGCGGCTCTTTGTTTATATAAGCGCCTACGTGTGCCGTCGGAATGCGTAAAATCCATAGGAAAAGGGGAGCCTTGTGGGCTCCCCTTTGTCTGTCTGAAGACGTTGTTGCGTCCCTGGAGATTAGAAAGCGTATACGAAGCTCAGGTTGACGTTCCAGGGATCGCGTTCCTGGTCGCTGCCGCCCTTGCCGTTCATCTTGCTGTTGCCCCACACCGATCTGGAGTGATCGAGCCATGTGGCCAGATAGTTGGCGTCCAGATAAACAGTGAAGTTTTCGTACATCTGGTAGCTGTTGCTCAAGCCGATTTCCAGAGCGCTGTCTTCGGTGGTCATATACAGCGGATCCATGCCCACAGCCTGCATGTTGGGGCCGTTGATGCCGTCAGGATCAAGGCCGGGATAGCCTCGGCCGGTATTACCCACAATGTACTTGGCCATCTTGGGGGCATTGGTGCCGCCGATATAGTTCACGCGCAGGGTGTGCTTGAGGTCTTCCACAAAGCTCACGTCCTTGATGCGCGCTCCGATGCCCCAGGTGCCGGCCATGCTGTAACCCAGCACACCTTCACGGTTGGTCCAGTAGGGGTTGCCGTTGAAGGCGAAGTTGGAGAAGCCGTTGTTGCCGTTGTTCACGCTCATGCTGGGCATGCGCTCGGAACCGTTGGCCGGGTTGTCGTCGTCGCCGGAAGCGTACCAGCCGTACAGGCCCGGAATGCCCCAATCCATTTTGTATTCGAAGAGCAGGGAAGCCAGCCAGCCGGAGCGGTTCAGGCGGCTTTCGTCATACTGCGCGGAACCGTAGTTGAAATCCCAGGCGATGCGGAAGGGATCCCACATGGTCACTTCACCGGTCAGGCCAGCCCACCATGCGGTACCGTACTCATGCAGGCGCATGTTCTTGACAGGCGTGCCATCTTTGTGCATGGCGCCGCCTACCGGAAGCATGCCGGCGCTGGGATACTTGGCCGACGTGCCGGACACATTGCCGAAGTAATCACGGCCCGTAATATTGCCGTCCTTGTCATACTTCTGCGCCGCAAAAGCATTGGGACCAAGGGCGGCATACATGCCCCAAGGGGTCACTTTCACGCCGTCAAAGGACAGGGGCACAAGCAAGCCGAACATGTCCACATTGTCCATGTAATTCTGTTCGTAGTTTTTGCCGTGGCCAGCGTCACCCCAGCCGGCGAAGTTGTCGTTGAAAGGACGTGCCCAGAATGCGGTGAGGCCCACATTTTCATTGAACTGGTAGCTGGCCACTACGGCGGCCACATCGTCATTGTACACATTGGTGCCGGTGGTAAAGCTGGGCAGAGCCAAACCCTGAATGCCCATGCGCACCTTCAGGTCGGTCTGGGGCACCATCCAGTCGATATAGGCGTTCTTCACCTTTACAACGTTGTTGCCGTCAGCGCCCAGCGCACCGCCGTTCGAGGCATTGCCCCAGCTCTGACCGCCGATTTCAAAGAAGACCGTGCCGGACAGGGACTCGGAAGCCACGGCGTCCAACTGCAAGCGCACGCGCTGCATGGCATTGAACTCGTCTTCATTCTTGCCCTGCTTGGTGGCCTTATTGTAACCGGTCATGCCGTGGCCGCCGGTAAAGCCGCCGTTCTGGCCATAGTCAAAGCTCATGATCCACTGGCCTTTGGCCTTGAAATCAATGGCGCTGGCGCCGGTAGCAGCACCGAACACCAAGCCCGCCGCCAACAGAAGCGTAGCGATCTTTTTCATGGTTAACCTTCCTTTCTTTTGCTCCCCGCTAAAGGGGAACGGGTTGTCGTAACGGAAACGCCTGTGGGGCGGTTTCCCGCCGCGAGCTGAATTTAAGAAATCCCCGCCTGCATTGCAAGTCTATTCGTGCAAAAATTTTTACTCTTTAGGGCAGAAAAAATGGCGTAAAAAAAAATTTACCATAAAATCAGCCTGTTAAATTTTTTCGGATGAAAATTTTTTTTAATTTTTTTTGTCCGACCAGGGAAAGCATCCTCCTCATGCCCTATTAGAGCCTGTTTTCGGACATGTGACGCCTGTCCGGGGCGGTTTAAAAATTTTTGGGTTGCCGGAACGGCAACATGCCGGAGTATCCAGATACGATCCGGCAAGTTGCGGCCCATGCCATGCGAGCGGGCTTTACCCCGCCTATTCAGTATTGATAATTTTTCTTGACAAAAGAACGAAGTTTGTGAAGATGAACACAACTGCAATCCACACCAACAGGGAGGAATGGGTATGAGGATTTCCTGTGCCGCAGCGGCCGCTTTGGGGATGGTCGCACTGCTCAGCGGGCCCGCGTCGGCCGCGCCCACCGGTGAAACGGCGTCCGGCGGCATGCCGCCCATGGCCAAGTTCGCCAAGGTTTCCCAGGTCGTGCAGGACAAGTGCATGGCCTGTCACACCCGCGGCTATGACCTGCCCTTTTACGCCAAAGTGCCGGGCATCCGCCAGATCATTGAAAAAGACTACCGTGACGGCATCCGCGCCATGGACCTTAATGTGGAGCTGATCCAGAACAAGGGCAAACCCATCGGCGAAACCGTACTGGCGAAAATGGAATGGGTGATCATCAATGATACCATGCCTCCGGCCAAATTCGCGGTGGTGCACTGGGGCAGCCGTCTTTCAGATCAGGACAAGAAGGACATCCTGGACTGGGTGAAGACCTCGCGCAAGGCCCACTATGCCACCGACGCCGCCTCCAAACACGCCAACGAGCCCTTGCAGCCCCTGCCGCGTCTGATCAAGACCGACGCCAAAAAGGTGGCCCTGGGCGACAAGCTGTTCAATGACAAGCGCCTTTCCACGGACAGCACGCTGTCCTGCGCCGGTTGCCACTTTTATGACCGGGGCGGCACGGACCACCAGCGCTTCTCCGAAGGCGTGCGCAAGCAGTTCGGCGATGTGAACCCGCCCACGGTGTTCAACGCGGCCTTCAATCTGGCCCAGTTCTGGGACGGCCGCGCGGCCGACCTGCAGGAACAGGCCGGCGGCCCGCCCATGAATCCCATTGAAATGGGCAGCAAGAACTGGGAGGAAATCATCGGCCGTCTGTCCCAGGACGCTGCCCTGACCGCCGAGTTCACGGCCGTCTATCCCGACGGCTGGAGCGGCAAGAATATTACCGACGCCATCGCCGAGTACGAAAAGACCCTGATCACGCCGGACAGCCGTTTCGACAAGTGGCTGCGCGGCGACGGCAAGGCCCTCAGCGCCCAGGAAGTGCAGGGCTACAACCGCTTCAAGGCCTACCGCTGCGCCTCCTGCCATGTGGGCAAGAGCGTGGGCGGCCAGTCCTACGAGTACATGGATCTCAAGAAGGACTACTTTGCCGACCGCGGCGGCCAGGCGCTGGGCTCGGACAAGGGCCGCTACAACCATACAAAGAACGACGTGGACATGCGCCGCTTCAAGGTGCCCAATCTGCGCAATATCGAGCTGACCGGCCCGTATCTGCATGACGGCACCGTGGACACGCTGGATGAAGCCGTGCGGATCATGGGCGTCTATTGCGCCGGTCTGGACGTGCCCCAGAGCGACCGCGACCTGATCGTGGCCTTCCTGCGCACCCTGACCGGCGAACATAAGATGCTCTCCGGCAAGGTGGCGGCCAGATAGCTTTGTAAGCTGACAGCGTTGATCACGGCAGCGGGGTTCAGATCAGTCTGAACCCCGCTGTTTTTATATTCGGGAGAATACCAGGAAGGCACTTACACGCTGGCCGCCAAGGCTCCGCTCAGCTTCGGACAGCGGAAGACGTAACCCGCTTTCAGCAGTGTGCGCGGCGCGCAACGCTGACCGTTGAGCAGCAATTCCTCGGCCATTTGTCCCAAGGCAAGCCGCAGGACAACGGCGGGCACCCGCAAGAACGCCGGACGATGCAGAGCCCGGCCCAGGGCGCGGGCAAAGCCCGCCGCGTCGGTCTGCTCCGGCGCGCAGAGATTGCAGGGGCCGCTGATCTCCGGATGCTCCAGCAAAAAGACAATGGCCCCGGCTTCATCGTCCAGATGAATCCAGGGAAAGGGCTGGCGGCCGGTGCCCGCCGGGCCGCCCAGGCCCCAGCGATACAGGGGCAGCATCCTGGCCAAGACCCCGCCGTCCTTGCCCAGCACCGGCGCGGTGCGGATGCGGACCCGGCGCACGCCCAGAGCTTCCACCGGCGCGGACGATGCCTCCCAGCGGCGGACAACCTCAGCCAGAAAACCGGACCCCGCAGGGGCGTCTTCCGTGCAGTCAGGGGCCGTCGCCAAGTCTGGCCAGAGCCCATACCAGCCTGAAGCCGAAGCCTGGATCAGGGTTTTCGGCAACGCATCCCCTGCCTTGTCCAGCAGGCCGAACGCGGCGGTCACGGCTTCGCCCGCGCGGACGCGGCTCTGGACAATGGTTTCGCGCCGGGCAACAGTCCAGCGCCCGGCGCCGATATTCTCGCCCAACAGATTGACCACAGCCGCCGCGCCCTTGCAGATTTCCGCCAGGGCCTGCGGGCTTTGGCCGTCCCACCGGGCGTATGCCGGTCCGCCGTCCGCATGGGGCCGGGCGCGGCGGCTGCTCACCGTCACATCATGTCCGGCCCTGAGCAGGGCCTTGACCAGGGCCGAGCCGATAAAGCCCGTGCCGCCTAAAATCACAACGCGCATATGCGCCTCCGCAAGGAACATCCGGGGCCCTCTCCGCCTCAGGCATTCTCCTTGCGCATCAGCTCAGCCACCTGGGCCACGTCTTTGTCCCCGCGGCCAGAAAGGCTGACCAGCAACACCTTGTCCGCGGACATGGACGGGGCCATCTTGATGGCCTGGGCCAGGGCATGCGAGGACTCCAGAGCCGGAATCACGCCTTCATGCCGGGACAGCGCGAAAAAGGCGTCCAGGGCTTCCCGGTCCGTAACGCTGACATATTCCGCCCGGCCCATATCCTTGAGCTGGGCATGTTCCGGCCCCACGGAGGGATAATCCAACCCGGCGGAAATGGAATAGACTTCCCCGGCCTCGCCTTGCGCATTTTTGATCATATAGGAATTAAAGCCGTGCAGCACGCCCGGCTCGCCCAGACAAAGGGAGGCCGCATGCTCGCCGTAGGCCGTGCCGCGCCCGCCGGGCTCCACGCCCACAAGCCGCACGTCCGTGTCGTCCAGAAAACCGGCGAACAGGCCGATGGCATTGGAACCGCCGCCCACGCAGGCCAGGCAGGCGTCGGGAAGGCGGCCCAGTTCCTCCAGCATCTGGGCGCGGGCCTCGCGCCCGATGACGGACTGGAAGTGGCGCACCATATAAGGATACGGGTGCGGCCCCACTGCCGAGCCCAGCACGTAGAACATCTCCGGATCGTCAATCCACACGGCCAGAGCTTCGTCCACGGCTTCCTTGAGAGTGCGCTGGCCGCTTTTGGCGGGCAGCACGCGCGCGCCGAGCATTTCCATGCGGATCACATTCAGATGCTGGCGCTCGATATCCACTTCGCCCATGCAGATGGTGCATTCCAGCCCCATGAGCGCCGCGCCCGCCGCTGTGGCCACGCCGTGCTGCCCGGCCCCGGTTTCGGCAATGACCCGCTTTTTGCCCATGCGCCTGGCCAGCAGGCACTGCCCCAGCGTATTGTTGATCTTGTGCGCGCCCAGATGATTCAGATCCTCGCGCTTGAGCCAGATCCGGGCCCCGCCCAGCATGCGGCTGAGATTGGCGCAGTGGAACACCGGGCTCGGACGGCCCGTGTAATGGACAAACAGATATTCCAGCTCCCGCTGGAAGGAAGCGTCGTTCAAAGCCGCGTCAAAAGCTCCGGCCAGCTCGTCCAGGCGTGTCTTGACCGCCTCGGGCACGTACTGGCCGCCGTACGCACCGAAAAATCCCCGGCTGTCGGGTTTGCCGCTGGGGGCGGATTGTTGGCTCATGCTGTTCTCTCCTTACACAAAAATGGGTTCTTACTCTGTCGTTTTTGCGAAGGAGATGTCAAGAGCGGGCGATCTGCCGCGCGCCTTGCCGCTGCTCCGGCTTTTGCCTATAGTGCGGCCATCCTCCGCTCGCCGCGCGCGGGCGTACCTCAACCGGAAACAGCCCATGCTTGAAGAAAAATACACCGGCAACGGCAAGGTGCTGCTGCTCGCGGGCGGCGGCAAAATATACACGGACCTGGCGGCCCGCTTCGTGCGCAGCGAGCGGGAGCTGGAGGACATCGCGGCCTCGCCCTATTCCCGTCAGATCGTGCGGAACATTTTATCCAGCGGGCATCGCGCGGCCCTGGAATTCGACTATTTTCTCTTCGGCGTGGCGGGCTACTCGCGCGTGACCGAGGCCCAGCTGGTGCGCAAGCGTCTGGCCTCCTACCTCATCAAGTCGGGCCGGGCGGAGCTCAACGGCAAACGGCGCTTCTCCGTGGTCTATCCGCGCGAGGTGGCGGAATTTTCCGCGCCCGTAGCCCTGCCCGGCGGCGGCACGGCCACGCTCAGCGGCCGGGATCTGGCCGAGTTGACCCGCCAATGGTATGAAGCCGGGCTGGAAGCCGGACTGCCCGAGGAAAACCTGCGCTATCTGAAGCCGCAGGCCACGGAATTCAAAGCCATCATCGGCATGAACGCCCACGCCCTGCTGGACTGGTTCGCCATCCGCTGCTGCCGCAACGCCCAGCATGAAATCCGGGATCTGGCCTGGAAGATGCTGCGCCTCTGCCGCCGGGCCGCGCCCGACCTGTTTGAAGGCGCGGGCCCCAACTGCGTGCAGTTGGGGTATTGCCCGGAAAACAATTTGCAGAACGCGCGCTGCAAGGGCCGGATCATCACCAAGGACGAAGCGCTGGCCGTGCTGCGGGAGCGGGGCGCGCCAAAGATGAAAACCAGGGATATTATCGGCAACGGAAAGCTGGGGGAACTGACCTTGAGCGGCGGCATGCGGGAAGCTGCGCCCCCCAGCGACAGCGAATTCGAGGAAGAATAAACAGCAGGCCCCGATCCGGCGCCGGATCGGGGCCTGTCGTTTCTCGCTCACTTTTCCTCAGACCCGCTTGAGGGCTTTTTTCAGCGTGTCCCGATAAATGCGCAGCACATCCAGACGGGCATATTTCTTGTCCTCCGCCGGGACGATATGCCAGGGAGCCTCTTCCGTGCTGGTGCGGGCGAACATCTCTTCCGCGGCCTCCATGTAGGCCGGGAATTTTTCCCGGTTGCGCCAGTCCTCGTCCGTGATCTTGTACTGCTTCCAGGGCGTGTTTTCCCGCTCCCGGAAACGGCGCAGCTGTTCTTTCCGGGAAATGTGCAGCCAGTATTTGACCACTATATTGTGGGGTTCCCGCAATTGGGCCTCAAAATCGTTGATTTCAGTGTAAGCCCGCTTCCAGTCTGCGGACGGCGTAAGACCCTCGACCCGCTCCACCAGCACCCGGCCGTACCAGGAACGGTCGTAGACGGTCACAAAACCCGCCATGGGCACATGCCGCCAGAAACGCCAGAGATAATGGTGGGCCAGTTCCTCGTCCGTGGGCGCGCTGATGGGGATCACCCGCACGATGCGCGCATCCATGCCCGCCGTGAGCCTCCGGATGGCCCCGCCCTTGCCCGCGGCGTCCCAGCCCTCGAAGACCAGCGTGCTGGAAATGCCGTGTTTCCAGGCCTTGTAGGTCAGGGCGTAGATATCCTCCTGCAGGGCGGCCAGCTTCTTTTTATACTCGCTGTGCTCACGCGCATTGCCCAGATCCACCGCGTCCAGGGCGCTGAACGCGGCGGCATCGTCCCGCTCCGGCCCGCCGCTTCCCTCGGGGCAAACCTGCGTGGTCACAACAGGCGCATCCTGCACCAGAGTTTTACGGGCGGCCACGGCGCTGGAAAGCGCGGCGGTCAGGGCGCGGGTGACGGCCACATTGCGGAAATTGGCGTCAAAAGCGTCGATGAGCGTCCAGGGCGCATAGGCCCGATCGGTAATGGTTATGGCTTTGGCCGCCGCGCTGACCAGGGCGTCGTAATTTTCCTCGCTCTTCTTGTCATAAGGCGTGAAGCTGCGGTGGCCCTTGTGCTTCAGGCGCTGTTCCAGACGTTCCTTGTGGGCTTTTTTCCCGATATGCAGCCAGAATTTGACGATCAGGGTTCCCGACGCGGCCAGGGCGCGTTCCAGCCGTGCCCAGCGCTGCATCCGCCGGTTGAAATCGTTCTCGTCCAGCCCGCCGCAGCAGAACTTCCGGACAGGTTCGCTGTACCAGCCTCCGAAAAAAACGGCCATTTCGCCCTTGCCGGGTAACGCGCGCCAGTAGCGCCAAGCCTCGGGCCGTTTTTTCTCCTCATCGGTTTCCAGCCAGAAGGTATGGTTGCGGATGTTTTTGGCATCCATCCAGGCCGACAGCAGGTTGACCACCGCGTCCTTGCCCACGCCGTCCACGCCTTCAATAATCACCAGTGCGGGCACATCATATTCGCGCGCCTCGCGTTGCGCGGCAAACAGCCTGCCGCGCAGATCATCTTTGAGGGCGTCGTATTCCTTGGTCGAATAGGATCTGCCCAGGGATGCCGATTCAAACATTGCTTTCTCCCTTGATAGCACACGGCGGCGGATCCGAGCTCAGGACCGAACCGTTGACCGCCGCGCCGATCATGACGCCCAGGTGGCTCATGGCCAGGCCCAGCCACCAGATGCGATAAAAATCATGTCCGAAAATGCCGTTGACCAGCCAGCCGGCGAAACCGATCCAGAACCAGGCGGTCAGCCGCCAGTACAGGCTCGGGCTCTTTTCCGCGCATTCCGCCGTCAGGCGCGGGCGGATGCGTCGATACCCCCACCAGAGGAAGCCCAGCAGAAAGACCATGCCCAGGCAGAAGCCCACCAGCCCGTGAGCATAGAGCATGTCCAGGTAGAGATTATGCGGATGGCTGATGGTGATGTCGTCCTTGGCCGGGGAAAGGCTCAGGGCACGGAAGGCCGTGTTGTACTGCCCGGCCCCGGCGCCGAACCAGGGATGCTCCAGGAAAACGCGCCAGCCCAGTTCCCAAAGGCTCCAGCGCCCGTCCGAAACGACGCTTTCCGGCGTCAGGCGCTGCGGCTGGCAGAGGATGAACAAGACCAGAGCCGCCAGAGGCCAGAGCAGGATACGCCACTGCCAGCGTCGTCGGCGCAGCAGAGCCCAGAAGCCGAAGGCCGAGGCCACTGCCAGCGCGCCGCTGCGGCTGGCCGCCCCCTGGAGCAGAAAAAAGGCGGGCCAGAAAACGGCCAGACACAGAAAGACGGAACTGACGGCATCCAGCCTGCGGCGCAGGATGAACCAGAGGCCGAAGGCCGGAATCAGAGCCAGCGCGATATAATTGCCCACCGTGTAGTCGCCCAGGCTGCCGGTCAAGCGTCCGGCATTGAGTTCATAGCCCATAATGATGTCGCGGCCCGTGAGCGCCTGCCAGATGCCGTCCAGGCCCTGCCAGAAACAGGCCAGCACGCAGGCCCAGACCAGACGGCGCAGGTCTTTCTCGCCGCGCACGCACTCCATGGCGATAAAGGGCAGGATAAACCCCTTGTTGATGCCCGTGCCCGCGTGCAGCAGGGAGGAAAACGGACTCGCGGAAAAGCAGACGCCGATGACGATCATCAGCCACAGGCAATAGAACAGCGGGCGCGCGTCAAGACGGCGCAGCACACTGTTCCGCCATTCATGACGGTAATAGAGCAGCAGAAAAATAAAGCTGAACACCGGCATGACCTCGCGCATGCCGTAGCCGATGGGAAAGGAAGCCAACGAGAGCCAGAAAGACCAGAACAGACAGACAAACCAGAATTCACCCGGCCGTTCCCGGCGCATGGCGCGCCACGGTTCCAGCTTGGACGCGGCCCAAAGGGCCGGAGCCGCGAAAATCTTCGGCATCACACCTCCTCCCATGCGGCGGGGGAGCCGTCCCATGCCGTCGCCGCGCCGCACAGTTGCAGCATAGCCGCCCGGCTCGGCAAATTCAAGCCGGTGCGCCCTTGTGTTGCCGGGGCTATGGCACTAGTATGCTGTGATCTGCAGTATCCACTTTATGACTTGTTTTGAGGAGCACATGGCACGATTTACCGGTTTTGATGAAGTTTTCAGCGCGTTATATGTGGACTTTGACAATATCTATACCCGTTTTCTGGAGGCGGACCCGGAAGCCGCCCGGACCTTCGGCTCGGCGCCCTACCGCTGGGTTCGCTGGATTGAAAACCACGCCCTGCGCATCCTGTACGGCGAAGGCGTGCGCCGCCGCATTCTCAAGCGGATGTGTTATCTGAATCCGCAACGCTATCAGGAATTCCGCAATCCGTTTATCCGCAGCGCCTTTCAGGTGGTGGACTGTCCGCCGTTGACCTCGCGCGGCAAAACCAGCACGGACATCCATCTGGTTATGGACTGCATGGACGATCTCTCCCATTCCACCCATTTTGACGAATTCATCATTTTGTCCGGCGACGCGGACTTCACCCCCCTGCTGATCCGTCTGCAGGAACACGCCCGGCGCACCCTGGTGCTTTCCGTGGGCTATTCCTCACCGGCCTATACCGCCGCCGCTTCCTGGCGCATCCGCGAGGATTGGTTCCTGCAACAGGCCCTCAAGGACGACCGCGGCGATGATGACGACAGCGACCTGCCCGGCCGCGCCGCTCCGGCAGCGCCTCCGGACAATGAAGAGGAAGAGGACGGCCCTGCCCCCGGCAACCGTTGAGACTTTCGTCGGATTCCAGCGCTTGCCGCGAACATCACGGCCGCTTCGCGCCTTCCCGCCGCGGGCGGCGGATATAAGGAAGTAAACGGCGGTTGCCGGAGATTTCCCGGCAGTAAAACGGCCATGTCCCCAACCCTCGGGCGGCGGACATGGCCGTGCCGCGTTCGGACGCGTTCTCCCCGACGGCGGCTACAGGCCGGGAGCGCCCTTGACGACGGCTGCGCCCCCGGCTAAAGATGGGCATGTTCCGGCCTGTGACCGGAGGGATGTTCCGGCGCGCGGCGCGCGCCTCGTTGATTTCGCAATCTTAAGGAGGCCCTATGTTTCGCGGAGTTTCCCTTGTCCTGCTCGTGCTGACGCTTTTCTGCGGCCAGGCCCTGGCGGCGGAAAAGTACACCGTGGCCAGTGACTGCACCTGGCCGCCCATGGAAATGCTCAACGCCCAGAAACAGCCTGAAGGCTATTCCACGGATTACATCCGCGCGGTGGCCAAGGCCGCCGGTTTTGAGGTGGACGTCCGCAATATCGCCTGGGACGGCATTTTCGGCGGCGTAGCCACGGGCAAATATGACATCGTGGCCTCTTCCACGACCATCACGCCCGAGCGCCAGAAGCAGTTCGACTTCTCCGATCCCTATTATGAAGTGGTCCAGGCCGTGGTGCTGCCCGCGGGGACCAGCATCAAGAGCCTTGCCGACCTCAAGGGCAAGAAGGTGGGCGGCCAGATCGGCACCACGGGCATCTTCGTGATGCGCAAGGCCGATGTGGGCGCGGACCTCAAGGAATATGACGACGTGGGCCTGGCCATTCAGGATATGGTGGGCGGCCGCCTGGACGCGGTGATCTGCGATGACCCCGTTGCCATGTACTATGTGAACAAGAAAGCCGACTACGCCGGCAAGCTGAACCTTTCCTTCAAGACCGGCGACAAGGAATATTACGGCTTCACCGTGCGCAAGGGCCGCCAGGATCTGGTGGACAAGCTGAACAAGGGCATCAAGCAGGTCAAGGAATCCGGCCTGGAAGCCAAGCTGATTGAAAAGTGGATGGGTAAGAGCAACTAGGCGGAATCCTCGGATTTCCCGGCGGAAGCGGCGCGTTTCCGTCGTTTACCGGCTCTGACACGCGGGCGGGCGGCTTCAGCCCCCGCCCGCGTCCACCACATACTCTAAAAGGCGGCGTCCATGCCCGAACCCAACGACACTCACAGCAAGGGCAATATTGTCATGGTCACGGACGGGGCGTCCATCCCGGACCCCCGCGAATGGCGTCTGATCAACGCCTGGTCCATTGCCTTGGTGGGCGCTGTGTGCGCTCTTTTCGCGCTCTGTCTGCTCTGGCCGGAACCCTATCTGCGGATTCTGCTCTACCTGCCGGACGGCGTGGTGGTCACCTTCAAAATCACGGTCATGTCCATCTGCTGCGCCGTGCCCCTGGGCCTGCTGACCGGCCTGGGGCGCATTTCGCGCAATCGCGCCGTCAATCTTCTCGCCTCCACCTATGTGGAGGTCATTCGCGGCATCCCGCTCCTGGTTCAGCTCTTCTACATCTACTACGCGCTCTCCCGCTTTTTCCAGATCAGCGGCATCACCTCGGCGGTCATTGCCATCAGCGTCTGTTACGGCGCGTACATGGGCGAAGTTTTCCGCGCGGGCATCATGGCGATTTCCAAGGGCCAGAGCGAAGCAGCGCGCTCCCTGGGCTTCAACCGCTTCCAGACCATGTTTTATGTGGTGCTGCCCCAGGCCTGGCGCACCATTCTGCCGCCCGTGGGCAACGAGTGCATCGCCATGCTCAAGGACACCTCTCTGGTTTCGATCATGGCCGTACCCGACATCATGCAGCGCGCCCGCAGCTTTGTGGGTACCACGTATCTGTACTTCGAAACATACACGGTCATTGCCCTGATTTATCTGATCATCACCCTTGTGCTCTCCAAAGCCGTGAGCATCATGGAATCCAGGCTGAACTACTATGACGGAAAGTAACGAACACGACCCCATCATCACCATCAGCCACGTCTGGAAATATTTCGGCCACCTGCCCGCCTTGCAGGACGTGAGCCTGGATATCGCCCCCGGCGAGCGGGTGGTGATCATCGGCCCCTCCGGTTCGGGCAAATCCACCCTGCTGCGTTCCATCAACCGCCTGGAAGAGATCGACAAGGGCGAGATCATGGTGCAGGGCCAGGACATCATGAGCCGTGAGAACAACATCAATCTCATCCGGCGCAACCTGGGCATGGTCTTTCAGCAGTTCAACCTGTTTCCGCACAAGACCGTGCTCCATAACCTGACCCTGGCCCCCATAAAACTGCTCCACCTCTCCCGCGAGGAAGCCGAAGCCCGCGCTCTGGGCCTGCTCAAAAAAGTGGGCATCAGCGACAAGGCCAACGTCTACCCGGCCATGCTTTCCGGCGGGCAGCAGCAGCGTGTGGCTATCGCCCGGGCCCTGGCCATGCAGCCCGCAATCATGCTCTTTGACGAACCCACATCCGCTCTGGACCCGGAAATGGTGGGCGAAGTGCTGGACGTCATGGTCAATCTGGCCGAGGAAGGCATGACCATGATCTGCGTCACCCATGAGATGGGCTTTGCCCGCACAGTGGCCGACCGCCTGATCTTCATGGATCAGGGGCAGATCGTGGAAGCGGGCAGACCGGACACCCTGTTCACCGCGCCGCGTCATCCGAGGCTCAGGCAGTTTCTGAACCAGATTCTGTAGGAGCTGTTTCTAAATTGTTTTTTTTACCTTTCAGCTTCGTCAAACGTCGCTTTTCACTCCGGTCGAATACCACTGCGCTGCTGTCCTTCGCCGCAACGGCTGAGGCAAGAGTATCCTCCCGTCGTCAAAAGCTCGTTTTTCTCGCTGGAAAGGCAAAACTCCCTCATTTAGGGCATTTCAACCTTGAAAATGTTGAAATGCCCTGGCGGCCGCGAGAGCGGACGCCCGCGCCGGAAGCCAAGGCGGGACCACCTTCCCGCCGCGCTTCAGCCGTTGCTGCTGGGCGGCTTATGGATGACGACAGCAACGATAGGTTGAGGACAGCGTCAGCTTTGAACTTGGCACAATTTCAAAGCGAATCCGCTCTAGAAACAGCCCCCGGAGGCTGTCCGTGCGCATTGCCGTAGCCGTGAGCGGCGGCGTGGACAGCCTCTGCGCCCTGCTGCTCCTGCGCCGGGCCGGGCACGACGTGCTGGCCCTGCACGGCTTCTTCCTGCCCGAACAACCACAGCCCCCGCCCGGCGGCGCCTGTGATCCACTGCCGGGCCTTGAAGCCGCCTGCCGCGCCCTGGACCTCCCCCTGCACACAATGGATCTGCGCGCCGTTTTTCAGCGCGAGGTCATGACCCCCTTTGCCAAGTCCTATGCCGAAGGACGCACGCCCAATCCCTGCGCGCACTGCAACCGGGCCGTCAAATTCGGGGCCCTGCTGGACGCGGCCCTGTCTCTGGGCGCGGACAAGCTGGCTACCGGCCATTACGCCCGCCTGTTGTCGGGCCGCCAAGGGGAGAAGGACGCGCCGCCGTTTCTGGCCGCCGCGCACGACAGGGCCAAAGATCAGAGTTATTTTCTCAGCCTGGTGCCCGCCGCGCGCCTGCGCTACGCCCTCTTTCCCCTGGCGGACCAAGACAAGGCCCGAAGCGTGGCCCTGGTGGCCGCCGCAGGCCTGGCCGTGCCCCTGCCCCGTGAAAGCCAGGACATCTGTTTCGTGCCGGAAAGCGATGCCGCCTACCGCCCTTTTCTGGCGGCGCAGTGGCGGGCCCAGGGCCTGGAGCCCCCCGGAGAGGGCCCGCTACTGCTGGCCTCAGAATCCGGCGGCGCGGCGGGCGACCTGCGCGAAATCGGACGGCATCAGGGCCTCTGGCGCTACACCGAGGGCCAGCGCAAGGGCCTGGGCATCGCCCACAGCGAGTCCCTTTATGTGCTGCGCAAGGACAGGACAAACAATGCCCTGATCGTGGGGCCGCGCGCCCTGCTGGGCATGCGCGCCTGCCTGACCGGCCCGGCCAACATTCTTGTGCCGCCGGAACATTGGCCCGAAGATGTGCTGGCCCGTCTGCGCCACCGCCAGCGGGCCGTCCCGGCCCATGCGGCCCTGGTCGGCGACCGCTTGCGGATTACCTTGGAAGCGCCCCAGCTTCCCAGCGCGCCGGGCCAGGTGGCGGCCCTTTACGACGCCGGGGGCCGGGTGTTGGCCGGGGGCGTTGTGGAAGAAATCAGGTAAACAGGAAAAGGCCGGAGTTTGCTCCGGCCTTTTGCAACAACGGGAATATGTGAAGACGGACTTACCGGCCCTGTTCCATATCCTCGGTGAGTACCATCCGGCGCGCGGCCGTGGTTTCATCCAGGCGGCGCACCGGCAGCCCGACAGGCGCGTCCGCCAGACTCTGCGGATCGGCCTTGCCCTGGGCGATGATCTCGTGCAGGGCGTCCACATACGCGTCCAGGGTTTCCTTGCTCTCGGTTTCCGTGGGCTCGGCCATCAGGCATTCCTTGACGATCAGCGGGAAGTAGATGGTCGGCGCATGGAAACCCCGGTCCAGCAGGGCCTTGGCAATGTCCAGGGCGCGGGTGCCTTCGGGCGCGGAGGCCACAAACTCATGGGCGCAGAGCCGGTCGGCAAAGGGCACGTCCAGCACGTCTTCCAGGCGTTTTTTAAGATAGTTGGCATTGAGCACCGCGTATTCCGAAGCACGGGTCAGGCCTTCGCCGCCCAGGCGCAGCATGTAGGCCAAGGCTTTTACCACAACGCCGAAACTGCCGTAGAACGGCCCCATGTAGCCGATGGACCGGGGCAGATTGTAATCAAGGTAATAGCTGCCGTCCTCGCGCAGGGCCACGCGCGGCGCGGGCAGGAAGGGCAGCAGGCGTTCGCCCACGCCCACCGGACCGGCGCCGGGGCCGCCGCCGCCGTGCGGGGTGCCCAGGGTCTTGTGCACATTGAGGTGCACCACGTCAAAGCCCACGTCGCCCACGCGCATCTTGCCCATGATGGCGTTCATATTGGCGCCGTCGTAATAGAGCAGCGCGTCCACCTTGCGCAATTCTTCCACGATGCGCGGCAGGTACAGCTCCATGAGGCCCAGCGTGTTGGGGCAGGTCATCATCAGACCGGCCACGTCCTCGCCGTGTTCGGCAATGGCCGCGGCCAAGGCGTCCGGGTCCACCATGCCGTCGCGGGACTCGATGTTCACGGTCTCAAAACCGGCCAACGCGGCGGAAGCCGGATTGGTGCCGTGGGCCGCGTCCGGAATGAGCATCTTTTTGCGATTGCGGCCCTTGGCCTTATGGTAGGCGGCGATGAGCTTGACGCCCGTGAATTCGCCGTTGGCCCCGGCCATGGGCTGGAAGGTGAAGGCCTTCATGCCCGTGAGCTCGCACAGCCAGCGCTCGGCCTCATAGAGGCATTGCAGCGCGCCCTGCGTGCAGGCCGCCCCGCGCGAGAGCTGGGCCAGCAGCGGATGCAGGCGGCTGAAGCCGGGCAGCGCGGCCACGTATTCGGTGAACTTGGGATTGTACTTCATGGTGCAGGAGCCAAGGGGATAGAAATTGGCGTCCACACTGTAGTTGAGTTTGGAAAGCCCGGTGAAGTGCCGCACCACGTCCAGCTCCGAACATTCGGGCAGGCGCGGCGGATCTTTGCGCAGCAGACCGGCGGGCAGCATCTGCGCCGCTTTGGGCGCGTCGGAATCTATCTCCCAGGCGCGACGGCCGGGCACGGATTTGGCGAAAATGGTTTTCACAGCAGACCTCCCACGGTTTCGGCCAGAAAGCCGATCTGGCGGCGGCTGTTGAGCTCGGTGCAGGCCAGCAGCAGCACGTTTTCCATGCCCGGATAGTAGCGGCCCACGGGATAGCCCGGCACGCAGCCGTGGCTGGTGAGCGTGTCCACCAGGGTTTCGGCGGGCATGGGCAGACGCAGGGCCACTTCATTGCCGAAGGGCGCGTCGTTGAGCAACTCCACGCCCTTGAGGGCCGTGAGCCGCTCCACGGCATAGCGGGCCAGCGCCATGTTGTTTTCCGCCAGGCGGGTCAGGCCTTCCGGTCCCAGCAGGCTCATGTGGATCAGGGCGCGCAGGGCGCAGAGAGCCTGGTTGGAGCAGATGTTGGATGTGGCCTTGGCGCGGCGGATATGCTGCTCGCGGGCCTGGAGGGTCAGCACATAGCCGGTTTTGCCGTCCAGATCCGTGGTGCGGCCCGCGATGCGGCCGGGGAACTGGCGGATGTGCTCCTTGCGGCAGGTCATGACGCCCAGATAGGGACCGCCGAAGGACAACGGCTGGCCCAGGCTCTGGGCCTCGGCCACGGCCACGTCGGCCCCCATTTCGCCGGGGGTTTTGAGCACGGCCTGCATGACCGGATACACGGAGATGATGCCGAAGGTCTTGTGCGCGCGGGCCTTGGCGAAAAGCTCCGTATAGTCGGCCACCGCGCCGAAAAAGTTGGGATTCTGCACCAGCACGGCCGCGCAGTTGTCGTCCACGGCGGCCAGCAGCGCGTCCATGTCGCTCACGCCGTCGCGCTGGCGCACGGTCTTCAGTTCCAGGTCCAGGCTGGACATGTAGGTGCCGAGCATGACCCGCCAGATGGGATTCACGGCCTCGTCCACCACCAGCACGCGCCGCCGGGTGGCGCGCACGGCCATCATGGCCGCTTCGAACAGGGCCGTGCCGCCGTCGTAGACCGAGGCGTTGGCGCAGTCCATATCCAGCAGGCGGCTGATGGCCGTCTGGAATTCAAAAATGGCCTGGAGTGTGCCCTGGGAGCATTCCGCCTGGTACGGCGTGTAAGCGGTATAGAATTCGCTGCGTCCGGCCAGGGCGTCCACGGCCTTGGGAATCTGGTGGGCATAGTAGCCCGCGCCCAGGAAGGAGATCATTTCCGGGCGGTTTTTGGCGGCCAGGTCCTCAAAATAGGCGCAGACCGAGGCTTCGCCCTGCCCCTTGGGCAATTTGAAGCTTTTGGGCCGCATGTCCTGCGGAATGTCGGCGAAAAGGTCATCCAAGGTACGCACGCCGACCACGGAGAGCATTTCCCGGAGGTCGTCCGGCGTGTGGGGAATATAGGGCATGTTTACTCCTTTTTGAACCTGCCTTGCGGCTTGCCCTGCAACGTTGCGCGTCTTTTGCAAACAGTTTTTTACAAAACCTATCCAAAGGAACCGCTGGTCAATCAAAATGACATCAGCGCTTCCTTAAAAACAGCCCCGGAGCATTTCAAAGGAATCTGCTCAAGGGAAGCGCTGAGTAATGAAAATTTTTGTTCTCTGCCAAGGGCGGCGAACTGCGGGCGGAGGGAGTATATGTAAACCCGACCTTCGCACGGAGTGAGCCGGACGCGGGCAGAGGGCAAAAAGACCATTGATCAGCAGGTTCCCGAGAGCTGTTTCTAAATCAGGGAGTTTTGCCTTTCCAGCGAGAAAAACGAGCCTTTTACGACGGGAGTATACCCTCATGGTATTCGGCCGGAGTGAAAAGCGACGTTTGACGAAGCCGGCAGGCAAAAGAACCAATTTAGAAACAGCTCCTAGTGAGCCTCTGTTGCGCAAAAAGCCTCATACGCCGCCGCGTCCATCAGTCCCTCGGGCTTGCCGGACAGCTTCACGCGCACCAGCCAGCCCTCGCCGTAAGGATCGCTGTTGCATTTTTCCGGGGCATCCTCCAGAACGGCATTCACCTCGGTCACTTCGCCGCTCACCGGCGAGACCAGGTCGCTGGCGGCCTTGACCGATTCCACGGAACCGAATTCCTTGTCCACGGCCAGGGCGTCGCCCGCCTGCGGCAGTTCCACATAGGTGATGTCGCCGAGGGATTCCTGGGCGAAATGGGTGATGCCGATGACGGCTTCGCCGCCTTCCAGGCGGGCCCATTCATGACTTTTACTGTAGAGAAGATCGGCGGGAGCGTTGGACATGGTGTTTCCCCTTTACACTGCATAACATGTGTTGGTTTTGTGAAATCAAAAGCCTTGCGCGGGCAAAGGCTCCGCGCCTACTGCAATTTTTTGCGGGCCGTGCCTTCTTTGTAGAAAGGCAGATCCGCGCGGCGGGCCGCCAGCTCGCTACGGGCCGTGCGGACCACGAAATCCGCATGTTCGGCCTGAGCCGCGTCCACCCAGGCAAAAGCGATGACGCAGCCCAGCGAGGGCGCAAAGGAACCGCTGGTCACCCGGCCCACTTCCGGGCCGCCGGGCAGAGCCAGAACGTCGCCGTGCCGCGCGGAACGGCGGCCTTCAATACGCAGAGGCACCAGCACCTCGCGCACGCGCTGCGCGCCTTCCTTGCCCACATAGTCGGCCGTGCTGGTCAGCATGCGGCCCATGCCCGCCTCGGCCGGAGAGTGTTTGTCGTCCAGATCGTGCCCGTAGAGGGGCAACCCGGCCTCCAGGCGCAAAGTGTCGCGCGCGCCAAGGCCCACGGGTTTGACCCGTTCATCCTTGAGCAGGGCCGTCCAGAAGGCCTCGGCCTTGTCCCAGGGCAGATAAAGCTCAAAACCCAGTTCGCCGGTGTAGCCCGTGCGGCTGACCAGCAGAGGCGCGCCGTCAAAGGTCGTTTCCCGGAAGCCGAAATAGGGCAGGTCATGAAAATTCTCGTTGAGCGCGGCTTCCAGCACATCCACGGACTCCGGCCCCTGCAGGTCGACCTTGGCCGTGACGGCGGAAAGGTCGGTGAGGGCCACGCTCTGGGGCAGGCGCTCGCGCAGGGCCGCAAAGTCCCCGGCGGCGCAGGCCGCGTTGACCACGATCATGAAGGCGTCCGGGCCGAAGCGGTAGATGATGCAGTCGTCCAGCACGCCGCCCTCGGCATTGAGCAGAAAGCCGTAACGGCATTTGCCCGGCGCGAGGGTAGCCAGATTGTGGCTCGCCGCGCGGGACAGCGCCTCATCCGCGCCCGGCCCTTCAATGCGGAATTCGCCCATATGACAGATGTCGAAAAGACCGGCATGCTGACGGGTGTGCTGATGCTCGATCAGAATGCCCTCATACTGGATGGGCATAAGCCAACCGGCGAAGGGCGCCATTTTGGCCCCGTGGGCCTCATGCCAGGAAGTGAGCGGCGTACGCAGTTCCGACATGGATTCTCCTTTGCTGCAGTGTCTTCAACGCGGCCGTAAGCGGCCGGAGCCCGTCGGGCAGCCTGTGATGGGCGCGTGTACGTTAGCATGTCCGGAGGCAGGGCACAAGAAGTCCGTCCTGGCGCGTCAGGGCAGACGCATCTAATTCCAGCCTTTGTAGACCTCTTATTTGCCGTGATAATCCGTCAAAACCAGCCTGTTATGCGCTGGCTGCGTCATCTGGCGCTTTTTGCTGCTCACGTACTTGAGTACGCTGCGCGCAAAAAGCGCCATTTTCCTTGCCCGCGCGCAAAAATCT